>NZ_CP049156.1:2673569-3341961 GCF_011493005.1 Caballeronia sp. SBC1 | reverse complement strand
CTTTTGATTCCAGGCATTGGCGCTCAAGGCGGCGATGTTGAAGCGACCGTCCGTGCCGGGCGCGATTCTTCGGGTAAAGGTGGAATGCTGATTAATTCTTCGCGCGCGATTATTTATGCCGGCAAGGGCGATGATTTCGCCGATGCCGCCGCCGAAGTTGCGAAGCTTACGAGAGATGCTATTAATGCAGTAGGTTGATGTTGCCGAACGCTTAACCGTGCCGGTTTCCTACCCACGCTTGCAGTTCATTGCGCCGCAAACTTCTGCACAAAGGCTGGATAACGATCACCAAGGATCGCTCCGGGCGCGAAGGCTTGATCAAGCTCCGCCAGTTCATCCGCACTGAAGCGGATGGAGAGCGTCTGCAAATTTTCCGTCAGACGCGAACGCCGGCTCATGCCGACTATCGGGATGATGTCGTCGCCGCGGGAAAGCAGCCACGCCACGGCCAGTTGTGCCGCCGTATAGCCCTTGTCAGCGGCCATCTTTTGCAGGAACGCGACCTTGGCGAGGTTATGTTGGAGGTTGTCTCCCTGCAGGCGTGGCGGCTGCAGGTAGGCGTCGCTCTTGGTGAACGTACCCGCCGCTGCCCCGCTCAGCAGGCCGTCGGCCAGGACGCGGTAAGGGACAACGGCGATGCCTAACTCGCGTGCGGTGGGCAGGATTTCCGCCTCGATAAAGCGGCACGCCAGTGAATATTCGATTTCCAGTGCACTGACGGGATGGACACTGTGCGCTCGGCGCAGATTGTCCGCGCCCACTTCGGACACGCCCAGATAGCGGACTTTGCCTTCTTTGATCAGGTCGGCGACGGCACCGATGGTTTCTTCATAGGGTACCGACGGATCGAGCCGACACGGCTGGTAGAGATCTATCACCTCCACGTCCAAGCGTTGCAGCGAGTAGGCCGCGAAATTTTTGACTGAAGCTGGCCGCCCGTCAAGGCCGAGAAAAGCGCCCGACGGTGAGAACATGGCACCGCATTTGACGCTGAGAAAGGCCTGATCCCTCCGTCCCTTGAGCGCACGGCCGATCAGGGATTCGCTATAACCCATGCCGTAGAAGTCGGCGGTGTCCAGAAAATTGAGGCCCGCATCCAGCGCTGCCTGGAGGGTGGCGATGCTTTCCTCGTCGCTGCCGGATTTTTTCGGCGTCATGCAGCCCAAGCCCAGCGCGGAAACCGGCGGCCCGTTCTTGCCAAGACGTTTGATTATCATTGCGATTCCTTACTTAATTGCAGCGGTTTTTTGCATGCGTTCGAAAATATCGGGGAAGAGTCGTATGGCATTTCCATAGGCCAGCAGCGACAAATCTTCATTGCTGAATCCCTCCCAGCTTTCTCCATCCGCAATGGGGGAGCCGAAAGTGGATGCAGGCATAAATGGGTTATCGAAGCCGATCAGCAGCGGTGAGGCCGGCACCCGTTGCTGGAGCGCGTAGAGTTGCGCCGCGGAGGTGCTCGCGGTCAGGTCGTAATAGAAAGAGGCGAGTCCGTCCTTGAGTTCCTGCGGGCTTGGTTTAGTGCGGCGTGGACCGGCGCCGGTGGCTTCTTCCAGAATCTGTAGCCGCGTTACCGGAGTTTTTGGTGACGAGGAGGGTATTGGGTGAAATTTTCATGGATCGCCATTTACAGTTTGAACAGTTTTTCTGCGTTGCCATGTGCGATCTTTTCTTTGTCAGCCTGACAGATCGGCGCATTTTCCAGAAACGACCGCGCCCCCCGGTTGGTCAGGTAGGGATAATCCACGGCGTAGATGATGCGATCGGCCCCCATCACCTGCAGCGTGAACTGTAAGTGCGGCAGGTTAAACATGCCGCTGGGCGTGACGTGTATATGCTGGATAAATGTCTCGGTGATGGTCCGCGACAGGCCAGTGATATTCGGTGGCATCGTTTCATCCAGCCGTGCCAGAAAGAACGGCACCATCTCACCCCAGTGTCCGGCAATGATTTGCAGCGTCGGGTGTCTGTCAAACACCCCGGCCAGTATCATGCGCACCAGTTGCACGCCGGGCTCAACATGCCAACCCCACCCGAACATCGAAAAACGGGCACTGACAGCGGGATCGAGCCCTGCATAGTACGCTTGCTGCACGACGGGCATCGGCACGCCGGGGTGAGTGTAGAGCGGCACATTCAGCTTTGCAGCGGTAGCAAGCACCGGCGCATAACGCGGGTCGTCGAGAAAAGTGTCGCCGGGCCGCCCGGTGATCATCGCGCCCTGAAAGCCGAGCGTGTTGATGCAGCGTTCCAGTTCGGCCGCCGCAGCCTGTGGGTCTGACCAGGGCAGAGCGGCGAACGCGCCGAAACGGCTGGGATGGGCTTTGACCGCCGCAGCCAGTTTGTCATTGGCATTGCGCGTCAGCGGTACTGCTTCGGCCGGGGCCAGGAGTTGTGGAGAATTGCTGTACGACAATATCTGCATGTCGATACCGTTGGCGTCCATGTCCGCCAGCCGTTGCTCCCCAAACTCCGTGGCCAGCGTCACGGCTGTCGCGGCGCTAGCCATACGCGATGCCGGGTCATCCTTCGACTGGCGTACCCAGTCGGCAAAGTAAGGAGCCTCGGCCGATTGAGCTTTCTGACAGGCTTGGGCGAGGGCAGTGTCGGAGACGTGTTCTTCAATACTTATGATCTTCATCTTAGATATCCTAAGAAAGTGATGCGTGGCGCGCAGGCAGGGAGTTCAGAATCTGGTTCAACTCATTGGCGAACACGACCGGGTCAGTAGCGTAGCTCAGATGATGGCCACTCATCTCAATGCATGGGCAAGGTAGTTGTCGTGCCAGTTCGCGCGCCGTCTGTGCATAAAATGCATTACTGCTGGCCTGGCCTCTGGCGGTGACCATTGGCACGCCGCCGCGGCGCAGGGCGTCGAGGTCGGGGACGAAGCTGTTGATTATGTTGAATTCGTGCGCTAGAAAGCGTTCAAACTCGCTACCCTGATCCCCCGGCACAGAGGCATTCAGATCCAGCCCGACGAACGAGGTGTTGAACAGTTTCATCGCCTCGGCTCCACCCTTTGTTTTGTAAGTGTCGTACACGCGGGTGAAAAATTTCCGCCACGGTGTGGCCTCGGTCTCTGGCAAGAAGTCAGTGATTGGCGGCTCATGATCGACCAGGCCACGCACCAATTGCGGGTGATCCTGCGTCAACTTCAACGCAATGTTGGCCCCGGCGCTGTTGCCAAATACATAAGCCGGTTCTGTCCCCCGTGCGCGAATGATGGCTGCGGCGTCGCGCCCCTGTTGCGCCATGTCCATCTCAATTTGTGTGTCGCCGGTGCTGCGAAAGTTGGCACGGCGGTCGTAACGGATCACGGTGTAACGGTCAGCCAGCTGGGCAGAAAGCCGAGTGAAGCGGCGGCTGTCGCCATTGCCGCCAACCACCAGCAGCAATAACGGCCCTTGGCCTTCAACGTCATAAGCAATGTCAGCGCCTTCGGTATGTACAGTGGCGGATGTTTTCATGACCGATTCCCTCAAAATAATTCAAAAAATGGCTCAAGCAGCAAGCCAGTGCAGCCCGTCCGCCTTCATCTTTTGGTTCCAGTTCACACCCGCGCGTGGCAAACACGCGTTTGACCGGAAAGCCGCTTTTTTCGATCATGTAGGCCAGCGCGGCGTATCTCGCGAGTATCTCGCCACGGTGCTCTAGTCAATATCGACCAGTCCCAGCGGGAAGGTGAAGCTGGCAAGGTCATGCACGTTCTAGCGGTGCAGCTGTTTCCATTCGCCGGAGCGTTTTTCGACCATGTTGTAGAAGCGGTTGTGACTGATGGCGCCCAGATTCAGTTTGACGTTTTCGCCGATGATCATTGCGTTGACACGGTGGCGTTATGCTTAATGGCATACCTGTACCGATGTCAGGGCCAGTACCGAATTCGACGACGATGTGTGAGTGGACGCAGATGATGTTGGTTCATCTGCGTGCGAGATGGGCCAAGGAGAGTTCTCCCTTTCATGAGACAGTTCTTAGTGAAAAACAATCGTGAACATGTGCATGGTAAGCCACCGGGCGGAAGAGTCCGTGCGTCATTTTGATGCTTGCTGTCTGATTCAGGTCGGCAGTCGACCTGTTGGAGCAGGCCGGATCGTGCTGTCCATTAAAGTAGCGTGATACGACTGCCATTGGCTGATATTGACGATTTGAAAACGACTGTCCGGCTGCCTGATTTTTTCGAGATGGCTGATAGAACCGGGCTGCTGCATCAGTTGCGAAATTGTTTTGCAGTCCGAAATGAATGAAGTCGATATGTTCTTCACAAGCCCGCGGGATAGTGGTCATTCGGTCGTTCGGTTGTTTGTAGCCGACAGGCGTCGCACGAATAATCGTGGGCCATCAGCGCGCGACTTTGTATGCGCCTAATGCGCTACATTTGAACTGCGCGTTTGATTTCAACGAGGGCGGCTTCCGTCGCATTTTCTCCCGTGCAATCCACAATCCGCCGATCCTCGATGCTTCTCAGCCACGTCAGCTGACGTTTGCACAACTGGCGCGTCGCGAACACGCCCTTATCGCGCATGGTCGCGTAGTCGATTGTTCGGTCCAGATATTCCCAGACTTGCCGGTATCCCACACAGCGCATCGATGGCATGCTCGGCGTTAAGTCACCCCGCGCGCGCAGGCTTTCGACTTCTTCTATCAGACCCGCCTTCAGCATCTGGTCAAAGCGTTTTTCTATCCGGCCATGCAATACGCTTCTATCCGATGGCTCTAACGCAATAGGAACGAATTCAGGTTCGCTTTCCTGGCTCTTTTTCGGGTCTTTTAATATCGCGGATAGAGGTCTGCCGGTCAGCATGAACACTTCCAGCGCGCGCTGGATTCGCTGCGAATCGTTCGGGGCAAGTCGCGCTGCCGTTTCTGAATCAATCAGAGCCAATCGCGCATGTAAAGCCGGCCAGCCGTCTCGTGCGGCTTGTGCGTCGAGTTCGGCGCGCATTTCCGGATTCGCCTCCGGCAAATCGTTTAATCCGCGCGTCAGGGCCATGTAATACAACATCGTCCCGCCGACCAACAACGGGATTCGGCCGCGTGATTCAATTTCCGCCACCAGCTTCAAAGCATCCGTCCGGAATTGCGCCGCCGAATACGACTCGGTCGGATCGATGATATCGATCAGATGATGCGGTGCCAGTGCCAGTTCTTCCTGCGTCGGCTTAGCCGTGCCTATATCCATGCCGCGATAAACCAGCGCCGAATCCACGCTGATGATTTCCACCGGCTGGCGCTGCGCAAACGCGAGCGCCGCTGCGGTCTTTCCCGATGCCGTTGGCCCTAGCAAACAAGCAATCCGCCGCGTGCTCATTGGCCGCGCATGAAAAGTCGATCGAGATCGCCGAGCGTCAACTGGAACCACGTCGGGCGACCGTGGTTGCACTGGTCGCCGCGCTCGGTGGCTTCCATCTGGCGCAACAGGCCGTTCATCTCGTCCAGCGTCAGCCGCCGGTTTGCCCGTACCGCGTGATGGCACGCCAGCGTGCCGAGCAATTCATGCTGACGCTCGGTCAATACCCGCGAGCCGCCGTAAGCCTGTAAATCCGAAATCACCGCGCGCGCGAGCGACTGCAAATCGGCGTCTTTCAGCAGGGCAGGGACCGCACGGATCGCAATCGAGCCCGGCGACAGAATCGCCAGGTCGAATCCCAACGCGTCCAGCACTTCGCGTTCTTCCTCGACCACGCCCATTTCCACGGCATCGACGGTCATCGTCACAGGAATCAGCAGCGGCTGCACCGCGATCGCCCGGTCAGCCAGCGAGTTCTTGAACTGCTCGTAAAGGATCCGCTCGTGGGCCGCATGCATGTCGACGATGATCAAGCCTTGCGCGTTCTGCGCCAGCACGTAGATGCCATGAATCTGGCCCAGCGCGAAGCCAAGCGGCTGCTCGTCGGCAACGATATCCGGCGCACCGGGCATCGAGGCATAGAGCGGTGTACTGGCCTGATTTGGCGAATAGGCGTCTGTCGTGCCGACGCCAGCGGCAAGCGTCGTGCCCTCCGGCATGCCGGCGTTCACGTCGCGGCGGCCGAATAACGCGTCGTACAGCGCGAGTGGCTGCGCGACCGGCAGATTGCCCTGAGTCATCCGCGATTGCCGCAGCCAGTTCGTGCTGTTGTCGGTCTTCTGTCCCGGCCCGGGCATGGAATCGCTGCCCTGCGCGCCGAAGCCCGCACCCGCGTAAGGCCGCGCGCTGAACGAAGCGACTCCCGTTGGCTGGAGCTGCGCCGCGTGCCCACCGGCCGTCGTTTCCGGCGAAGCCCCCGCGTTACGCGCCAGCGCACGCTGCACGGCATGGAACACGTACTGATGAATCGAGCGCGAATCGCGGAAACGCACTTCGATCTTCGACGGGTGCACGTTCACATCGACGGATTCAGGCGGCAGATCGAGGAACAGCACATACGCCGGATAGCGGTTGCCGTGCAACACGTCCTCGTACGCGGCGCGCACGGCGTGCGTCAGCAGCTTGTCGCGCACGAACCGGCCGTTGACGAAGAAGTACTGCTGGTCGGCGCGGCCGCGGCTCGCCGTCGGCAGACCGGCGCAGCCGTACACGGCCAGCGGCCCGGCGCGTTCGTCGAGCGGCAGATGCGCGGTGGCGAATACATCGCCGAGAATTTTCGCCACGCGAGTGGACGGGTCCGACGCGTTCCAGTGCTCGACCGCTTTACCGTTATGAATCACCGATATAGCAATGTCCGGCCGTGCCAGCGCCATGCGCCGGATCACTTCCAGGCAATGCCCGAGTTCGGTCTGCTCGCTTTTCAGGAATTTACGGCGCGCGGGCGTGTTGAAATACAGCTCGCGCACTTCCATGGTCGTGCCGATAGTCCCGGCCGCTGGCGAGATCGCTCCGGTCTGGGCGTCGATCCGGGTTGCATGCGCGCACGCCGCCGTGCGGCTGGTGATAAAAAGCTCTGCCACCGATGCAATCGATGCCAGCGCTTCACCGCGAAACCCCAGCGACGCCACAGCTTCCAGCTCGGCAAGCGAGCGGATCTTGCTGGTGGCGTGGCGCAACAACGCCAACGGAAGCTCGGCCGGAGGGATGCCGCAGCCATCGTCGACGATCATGATCCGCTTCACGCCGCCTTCGTCGAGCGTGATCCGCAAGCTCGACGCGCCGGCGTCCACCGCATTTTCGAGCAGTTCCTTCACCACCGACGCCGGCCTTTCGACCACCTCGCCCGCCGCGATCTGGCTGATCAGCTGGTCGGGCAACTGCTGAATGGCGCGCGGCAAGCGCCCGGCGGGGGCGGAGGAGTTGGAAACGGTGTCGGATGAATCGATGAGATCGGGCATGCCGAAATTATAAAGCTTCGCGCCCGTGAACGATTTCACCGCCGTTCGGTCTCCCACTACGCGTTTGCCAGTTACCGAACGGCCTGCTGTTCTACGCGTTCCGGAGCGCGTTCTGGAGCGGCGCAAACGGGCCAATTAGCACTAAAACCCGGCAATGAACCTGCGCTTCGCGAATTTTCCGGCGTCGAGTTCGGTATCATGGCGCGACTGTTTTTATCGCAACGTTTTTGCAACGATATGCCCGTGCATGCACGCTGCTGTTCCTGATTTTCCGCTAATTCCGTCCTGATCGAGGCCCCCTTTTGGATACGCTGCTGTCATTCCTGAGTCTTATTCTCCACATCGACAAATCGCTCGGTTTTTTCATCCAGCATTACGGCGGCTGGGTGTACGCGGTGCTGTTCCTGATCGTTTTCTGTGAAACGGGGCTCGTGGTGTTTCCGTTCCTGCCGGGCGACTCGCTGCTGTTCATTGGTGGCGCGTTCGCCGCGAGCGGATCGATGGATCTTGGTGCGCTGATTGTCCTGCTGCTGATCGCGGCCATCCTCGGGAACACGGTGAATTACTGGATTGGCCGCGCGATCGGCCCCAAGGTATTCGATACCCACATTCCCGTGCTCGAACGTTTCCTCGATCGCGAAGCGCTCCGCAAGACGCAAGGTTTCTACGAACGGCACGGCGGCAAAACCATCGTGCTCGCGCGCTTCGTGCCGATCGTGCGGACGTTCGCGCCCTTTGTGGCAGGCGCATCGGCGATGAAAGCCTCGCGTTTTCAATTGTTCAACATACTCGGCGCATTGATCTGGGTATTGCTGCTTGTGCTGCTCGGCTATTTTTTCGGCAATATCCCGTTTATTCGCCAGTATCTGAACGTGATCGCGCTGGTCGGCGTGTGCGCGGCAATCGTGCCGATCGCGCTGGGCGCATTGTGGAAAGTCATGCGGCGTAAAGCGAGCAATTGAGCCAGATTGATTGAGTCAGGTTGATTGAGCCGAAAGCGCTTTCGAAGTCGCCGGGCCGGCACTTTGAAAGCGCGGCTATCACGGGCACGGTGCTGGGCCCGCTGGCGTCTTCGCCGCCAAAACGTAAAAGGTTAGAATGCCGAATTGTCGGCTCGGTGTTTCGAATATCGAGATGAACGATTCCGGCGTTTCGTGAACAAACGTTAAATGTTTTATGCTGGCGAAGGTTGGCGAGGTCTTATAGCTGATGTTGGAACGAACAAGAAGTGAAGCGGGAGCGGCGTGTAACTGGCGTCGTCTCAGGCTGGCGGTGGCGGTGCTGGGTGTAACGGCGCTGCTTGCCGGCTGCGGGATTTTTGGTTGCGGCGGCAGTGCAACGAACGGCGGTGCTTTCGGCGGATGTGGCGCCGGCATGCGGTTCTGAGCGCTTGCGCGCAGCCCGGAAATATCGATAACAGGAAGTCAGGGAAAACGGCAAGCATGGCGGTATCGCGTTCAGGTAATACAGGATGGGCCGTCAACGGCCGCGGGGGAGTGCTCGGCGCGCTCGTTTCTATCGGTGTGGCTGTCTCTATCGCCGGTTGCTCGACGGCGTTGACGCCTGCGCCTATCGTCGACCAGTCGACGGGCGGCACCAGCCCGCCAGCGACCATTCCCACTACGCCGCCGGGCACTGGGCCCGTCGCCGGGCCGGCCGCCAGCGCGCCGGTGCAGGCGAATGCCGGGCCGGGGTTTTATCGCGTGAAGCCGGGCGATACGCTCTATGGCATCGCCCGCGCGCAAAAGCAGCGCCCGTCCGATCTCATCAAGTGGAACAACCTGCCCGACAGCAAACAGGTCAACATCGACCAGTTGTTGCGCGTGGCGCCGCCAGGCAGCACCGGCACGGCCGCCAACGGCGACGACTGGAGCAAACAGGCTTCGTCGGCGGCGGGATCGAAGGCCGGTCCGCCGATCATTGGCGCACCGGCAGCAACGGCGAGCAATAACAGCGCAGCGCCTGATACCAGCACGCCTCAGATCAGTGCGAAGGGCGCGTGGCTCACGTGGCCGGCACAAGGCGACGTGATCACGAAGTTCGGCGAAGGTGGCAGCAAGGGCATTGATATTGGCGGCAAGCTCGGCGAACCGGTGAAAGCCGCGGCGGCGGGCAGGGTCGTCTACGCTGGCAGCGGTTTGCGCGCTTACGGCCAGATGATCATCGTCAAGCACAGCAACGACTTCCTGACCGCGTACGCGCACAACAGCAAGCTGCTGGTGAAGGAAGGCGATACGGTCCGCCAGGGCGCGACTATCGCGGAAATGGGGACTGGGCCGAGCAACAAGCCGTTGCTTCACTTCGAGTTGCGCAAGTCGGGGCAAGCAGTGGATCCGGTGCCGTCACTGAAGAAGGCCGGATGATGAACACGGTGCACAGCGCGCATGAGACAGGAGCCTGGCTGATATGAAAAGACTTCTGCTCGCTGCCACGTGCGTGTCTGCTGTGCTGCTTGCCGGCTGCAACGACCAGCAAAACGCGGATGCCATGAACAAGCTCAAAGCGTTTTTCAACGCCGTCAAACCCGACACTTTGCTGCTAAAAGACCTGACGCCGGGCGTGACGACCGAGGCGCAGATTCGCGACCAGATGGGCGAACCGGAAACGGTACGCACCTACACCGACGGCTCGAAGCGCCTCGAATATCCGCGCGGACCGGCGGGCACGAATACTTATTTCGTCGATATCGATGCAAACGGCAAGTTCGTCTCCGTCACGCAAGTGCTGACTGCGGAGAACATAGCCAAGGTACGGCCGGGCATGACGCAGGACGAAGTGCGGCGATTGCTGGGCAAGCCGACGACCATCGCCGAATATCCGCTGAAGAAAGAGCGCGTGTGGAGCTGGCATTGGGAGGAGGGCGGCGTGACGCGCGACGCCATGTTCAACGCGCATTTCGGCCCCGATGGCATGGTAACGACCACGTCGCGATCTGAAGCATTAGGCGGCGGCAAGCACTGAGTTGCGCGGCGGGGCGTTTCAATACGGGCACCCATATTAATGAATCGTCAAAAATCAAAACACGTGCTTGAGCACGAGGCGCTCATGGCGCTGGCGGCGCGTCATCGCGCGGACCGGGCGTTGGCGTTCGAAGCGCTTGAAACGGCCGACGCGGGCTGGCAATGCGGACGCGGGCACGCATGGGACGACGGCTTGAGCGCCGCGCAGAACGTGCGCTGCATGAACTGTGCAACGCAACGCCGCGAGCAGCACACCGAGCGGCTGAAGGCCCTCGCTGTGGAACGGGGCGGGCGGTTGTTATCGGCGAGTTACATCGATGCCACCACGCCGTTGCGATGGGAATGCGCGTTCGGGCATATATGGGACGCGCAAGCGGACGTTGCCACGCGGCGCTGGTGTGGGGAGTGCATGCGTAGAGGCGTGTACGACGTCGCGACACCGTATCGCACGGAAGAAGCGATTGCACCCGATTGCCGCTGATCGGTGGTCTGACGCTTAATGAGTGTAAGTCGACGAAGCCTCGACTAGACCCACTCGCAAATTATTTTCGACTTATCCGGAATAGACGGGAAAAAAATGGGTTCGCCCTAGTACCAACCCGTTAAACACTCTGGAGTCGAAAATGAAAAAGATTGCCCTGTTCGTCATGTCCGCTGCTGTTCTCGCATCGTCAAGCGCATTTGCCCAGGCTCAAGGCCTGACCCGCGCCGAAGTCCGCCAACAACTCGTTGAAGCGCAGCAAGATGGTTCACAACTCGTCAGTAACGCGTCGTATCCCGATGTGGCTCGCATCTATACAAACCAGGTCGCACAAGCCAAGCAGGGCACATCGGCCTATGGCGGCGTGACAGCCGGTTCGAGCGCCAGCGCGTCGCGCTTTGTGAATGTTGGCAGCCCGACTCATGCAGCCTGTGTCGGGCCCTACAGCTTCTGCAACATCTATGCGGGTTCTTGATGGCTGCACGGACGACTCGTTCATGGTTAGTTTGAGTCACCGGTCGTCCTTTCGTGATTGCACGGGCTTAAGCGATTAGCGTTAGCCGCTTGCACGAATTATCGTAGCAGGATCAGTTGAGGCACGGTGTCTGGCCCGCACCATACGATCGCATTTTGCCCGTGTTGCGCACCCAGTTGTTTTGCATCACTAAGTGTCATTCCAAGAACCAGGAAGCTCGGCTCACCCGGCCATGTCCCCACCGGATGTTCTCCCATCCCTTCGATGCGGCGCAGGCCCATGCGGTCAAGTTGCTCTGCAAGCGAGGCTTGCCGGATCGCGTTGGCCGTTGCATTGATCAATGTGCTAAACGGATTCGCTGCAGTGAGAAACGCACTGCAGTCGACGCCAAAGGCCCGATGAAGTTTGACGAGACCGGAATTGGCGTGACCTATGCGCAGCGTTGCAGGGGCATCGCCCAGGACGCGATAATGCGTTTCCTCGTAAGCCCGGAGCGTGTCCGGGTCAATAGCCGAATTGAACCGCAAAGCAATCTCCTTGCGCCAGGGGGAAAGCCGGCTGCATTCTGTAGAAATCGTATCAGACCGGATCCTACGCCGTTGCGTGAGAGTTTTCCGCGCCATGCGTTCGATAAAAACGCCAGACATACCAGAGTTCCAGCCTCCATTGTGCGCGCTGCCGAACACACGGTACCGGTGCGATAAAGACCGTTATGTTAGCTACCTCTCGTTCAGCGTGAATGTCCTGAGTCGCGGCGTTCACGCGTCGTCCGACACCTGTACGATGCTTTCTTCAGCATATAAAGCGCTCGCGCAGGCGCCGCTATCGAGGGAAGTATGGACTCACCAATCCCGGTGAAAGAGGCCGTGAAGAGCATGCCGACCAGCGTGCATGTTCATCTTTACTATGGCGTTGATCCAAGCCGGTACCGCAAGGACGAGAACGTTGGATGCCTGTATGGTTATCACTACGCCGAGTCGGATTCAATGTCGCTTTCGTATTCGCAAGATCACCCTGAAGGACGCGTTCTCCGCACTATTCGACGCGGCTTGAAAGCGCTTCTTGGCTGCGATCTTATCCATACGTTTCGCAACCGCGCTGCGCTGCTTGAAGCGGATGTGATCTGGACGCATACGGAGCGCGAGTATCTATCGGCTGCGTTGTTGCTGATGCTCAAGCGTGGTCCGAATAAACCACTTTTGCTTGCGCAAAGTGTGTGGCTGCTCGACATCTGGGAATCGCTTAGCGTATTCAAACGCGTCATCTTCAAGAGGCTGCTTAGTCGCGCAAACCTGCTGACGACGCACACTCACGACAACGCCGCGCTAGTGAAAAAATTCTGGAACCGCGAAGCAACGGTGGTGCTCTACGGCATCAGCACCGACGATTTCCCTTTGCAGCCGGTATCTGATTGGCGCCCTCACGAACCGTTGCGCGTGGCTGCCATTGGTAACGATCGTGATCGCGATTGGCAGACCTTCATGGCTGCATTTGAAAACGATAAGCGCTTTAGCGCACGGCTGGCGACGCAGCGCAAAGTCACGCGTCCCGATCGGGCGGATAACATTGTGGTCGCGCCGGTGTCGGGGTTAGCGGAGCAACGTGCACTCTACGATTGGGCCGATGTCATCGTCGTTCCGCTTCATCCCAACCACCATGCGTCGGGCATTACGGTGTTGCTCGAAGCGGTGATGGCCGGCAAGGCGGCGGTGGCAACGGGCATAGGCGGTCTGTCCGACTATTTCTCCGATGACGCCGTCTCATACGTACCCGTCCATGATGCACAAAGCCTGCGCGAGACAGTTGCCGCATTAGGCGCTGACCCCGAAGGCACGACGAAGCGAATTCGTCGAGCGCAGCAGGAGTTGGTATCGAAGGATCTGACCACGCGCGGCTTCGCCCGGCAGCACGTCATGCTGACACACCAGATGTTGAGGGACGCAGAGTCGGTCGAACGAGTCGAGCCACTTGTGCGCGCTTAGCGTGACAGCGGGGCTGTGCATTATTGGAACGCATGCGTAGCCGGTTCAGTGCCACATACGGAAACAGGTTGCTTGTCTCACGACATGCAACCTGCTTTTTATTGGGCCGTTGCATCGGGCAAATGAGCTAAGCCCATCAGGATGCGTGAAATCCGAAGCCCGCGCATTGTGCGGAAATTGGCAACGTGACGTTTCCTTTTCGAGCTTGAAGAATTCCGCTATAGCGTCGATATTTAGTGCCAACCGCCGAGCGCTCGACTAACCCGCGGCAACACACAAATACCCTGTGGAGTTCAGGTTGGCCAAGACAACTCGCGCGACCTGCTGCATCGAAAGCTATGTGGCGGAGCTATTCCCGGATGTGTGGTCCGTTGAAGCCACGGAATTTATCGCAGTGCTGGATCGCGAATTTGCGCAGCCGCGCCAGCACATTCTCCATTACCGCAAAGAGTGTTCGGGCCATCGCCTGGAGGGCGGTAACTTTGAATTCCTGTCGAGCACAGCCGGCATCCGCAATGATCAAAATTGGCGTGTTCCTGCACCCCCTAAAGATCTGATCGACAGGCGCGTGGAGATCGCCGGTCCGGCGGAGAACCGGAAGATTGTCATCAATGCGCTCAATGCTCATGCCCAAGTATGGGTGGCCGACCTGGAAGATGCGATGTCGCCCACCTGGCACAACGCCATGGCGAGTCAGCGAAACCTGAAAGAAGCGGTCATGGGCGATATTGCCTATCTTGATCCTCGGGGCAAGCACTACAGGCTCGAAGGCGGCACGACGGCGATCGTCGTCAGGCCGCGGGGCTGGCATTTGCCCGAGCAGCATGTGGTGGTCGATGGACAATCCGCATCAGCTAGTCTGGTTGATTTCGGCCTGTACTTCTTTCATTGCGCGCGCAGACAACTGGAGCGCGGCAGCGGGCCTTATTTCTACTTGCCGAAGCTTGAGAACCACCTTGAAGCGAAGCTGTGGAACGATGTATTCGAATTTGCGCAGGACTGGATCGGCATTCCCCGTGGCAGCATCCGCGCTACCGTGCTGATCGAGCACATTGGCGCTGCGTACGAAATGGACGAGATCCTGCATGCTCTTGGCCCTCACGCTGCGGGGCTCACTGCCGGACGCTGGGATTATCTGTTCAGTATTGCGAAGGAATTTAGAAATAGACCGGATTTTGTCTTGCCCGACCGGGCGGAATTGACGATGGGACTGCCGTTCATGCGCGCGTATTCCGAGCTTCTGGTTCGCACGTGTCATCGACGCGGCACGCATGCCCTGGGCGGTGTCGCCACGCAGATTCCGGATCGACACGATCCAGAGGCGCAACGCCGCGCGGTGGAGGTCGTGCGCCGCGATAAGGAGCGCGAGGCGGTTGAGGGCTTCGACGGCACCTGGGTAGTTCACCCGGACCTGGTTCCGGTCTGTCACGCCGCATTCGAGCGCGTCCTGTCCGGGCGGCCGTATCAAATCGACCGCTCGCTCGGCAAGGTGGAGACAACGGCCGCGGATTTGATGGCGGCCGATCGCCTTGATGGTTCGGTCACCGAGCACGGTTTGCGATCCAACATCGCGGTATCGATCCGATATCTGGAGGCGTGGTTGCGTGGTCATGGATCGGTCAGGCTATTCGGTCTCATGGAAGGTGCCGCGACCGTTGAGATCGCGCGGTCGCAGGTTTGGCAATGGCTGCGCCATGGCACGCGTCTGCGTGATGGGCGTCAGGTGACGAGAGAACTGGTTCGTGCAATGGTCACCGAGGAGATCGATCGGTATCGCATCGAATCGACCGAATCGCTCGCCGAGGAGGATATTGAACAGGCCAGGGCTTTGTTCGAGGAAGTCGCCATGAAAGAGGACTTCCCCGAGTTCATGACGCTGCCCGGGTACGCCCGATTGAACCGGTCATCCGAGCGTGGCACGGACGCGGCCGGGCATGGATGGCGCGCGGCATCAGCATCAGCATCAGCGCGGGAAAGCACCTTGGCGCTTACATGCAGCAGCGGCATGTTCACGCATTTGCAACTCAAGCCGCGCGTTGCGTTTTCCTTCGGCTTCATGGGTTGGTCGGCGTGGCTGATCGAGCATGCCGTCTCGCATGCGGTGCTGATCCGCGACCATGCCACCGGATTCGTTCCCATCGGGCTCGAGATTGAGTATCTGCAGCCATCGACATTCTTCGATTGCGAATCGCTCAGCGTGACTACGCGGGTCAGGACCTGGAACCCGAAACGATTCCACAGCCTGCAGGACGTCGAGGTGCTGCTTGCGAATGAACAGGGTGATCCGGTCGTTCGCATAGGGTTGCAAGAGGTGTGCGTCCGAATTGAATCGACACAAACACTCGCAGCAGCGCCGGGACGCGTGCCCGACCATTTGGCGAAGTTGTTGCTCGACCATCCCGACGATATCGACGAGCGGCCCGTGCTGCTTAATCGCGGCGCCGCGCGAGTGCCGGCCAACGCCCAGGCCATTGCTGAACACCGGCACGAATTCGTGGTTCATCGCCATGCCTGCGAAGTAGCCGACCAATGGTATTCCGAGCACGTGTGCGATTTCATCGGCGATAGTCGCGAGGCCATGGTGCTCCTGCTCGTGGATGAACATCCGGAACTGCTCGCGGGTCTGGCCCAGCGTATAGAGCGCCTGAGCATCGGTTTGCGAAGGCCCTTCATGCTCTTCGACCGAGGCGAGATCCTGGCCACGGCTTATCGCGTGGGCGCCCACATTCATTTCGTCCATCGGTTGCTTACTGCATCCGGGGTTGATGCCGGCGACGCGGTCGAGGTGTTCCTGTCGGCGTGACATTCAAGCTAAAAAGGGGGTGGCCATGACGTTCCTGTTCTCCGGGTCTTTGCTCAGGTACGTGGGCTATCGGCGTCAGATTGTTTACGAACAAAACACGCTTGACGCGGCGCTGCGAGCCCTATTTACCGAATTTCCAGAATTGAAAGGATTACTGATGAATGATGACATGACGCTGAAGCGCACCATGCGTCTGGCGATCAACAGTGAAGTGGTTCGCAGCGATCTGACCCGGACGCTTGCATCGGGCGATCTGGTCGAGATCATGACCGCCATCTCCGGCGGTTGAGCAGTCTGCCGCAGCGACGGCCAACGAAAGGAGAACGTGCAATGTCCCTCGACACCAGACTACGGTCGGTATTCAATACGGTGCTGGAACTAGACAAGACGCTGCCTGATTCGGCGCTGCGTTATCAGGAGACGCCGGGCTGGGATTCGCTCGGCGCGGTGTTGCTGATCTCATCTATTGAAGATGAATTCAAGGTTGAGATCGACACCGAGCGGGCGTTGAAGATGGACACCTTCAACGGCGCTTCGCAGTTGCTCCGTGAGCTTGGGGTGCGAGAGTGAGCCGGCAATCGTCATGACCGGTTCACGGATAAGCCAGAGCGAGCGGGAGACCGCGCTGCTACCGCAGATGGTCGAGCTGATCGAGCATCATCGGCGCGCTTGTCCCGCATACGCCCGTGTGCTCGATGCAATTGGTCATGCGCCAGGTCGCCGCTATGCGCAAACTCACGAACTCCCGTGGCTGCCGGTGCGTCTGTTCAAAGAGCACTCGCTGATCAGCACCGGCCGCGAACAGGTCGCCGTGCTGACGTCGTCCGGTACGACGAGCACGAACGTCAGCCGGATTGCGCTGGACCGGGACGCTGCCGAACGCCAGCGTCATCTGCTCACCGCGACGCTGGCAACGGTGACGGGCTCGCGACGTCTGCCGTTGCCCATTATCGATTCGCCGTCGGCGGTACGTGGGGAACGCTCCTCGATCCGTGGTGCCACCGTACTGGGCGTGATGAATGTCGGTCGCGACCACGTCTTCGCGCTGGATGATGAGCAAGGTATCGATGCCACCGCCGTCGCGAATTTCCTGCAACGCCACGCTCACGCGACGTTCCTGATCTTCGGCTTCACGTCCCTGGTCTGGACACGGTTCCACGCATTCGCGCGATCGCGCGGATTCGACTTGGCCCACGCCATCCTGCTGCACACGGGCGGGTGGAAAAAACTCGCCGATCAAGCCGTATCGCCGCAGGAATTTCGCGCTGCTTTTCTCGCGGCGACTGGCCTTCGCCGATGCCACAACTTCTACGGGATGGTCGAGCAGGGCGGCACGATTCATATCGAATCCGCATCCGGCGATGGTCTGTATTGCCCCGATTTCGCCGATGTCATCATTCGCGATCCGCAGACCTGGGAGGAAGCTCCTGTGGGCACGGAAGGCGTTATCGAAGTGTTGAGCGCCGTGCCGCGCGCGCATCCGGGCCACGTGTTGCTGACCGAGGACAGGGGGGTAGTGCATGGCATCGACGACGGCGAATGGCCGGGGAAACGCTTCTCCGTGCTCGGCCGGCTCGCACGCGCCGAACCTCGGGGATGCGCGGACACGTTGCCCGAAAGCGCCTACGGAGCACGGCCATGAACGGCTTGCTCGAAGGCCGCCGTCTGCTTATCACCGGCGTGATCAACCATGCGTCGATCGCATTCGCGGTTGCAAAGCTGGCGCAGGAGCAGGGCGCGGACATTGTGCTTACCGGCTACGGCCGGCTGCATATGGTCGAGGACGCCGCGAGGCGATTGCCGAAACCGCCGCCGGTTATCGAACTCGATGTCACCCAAAGTGAGCAACTTGCAACGCTTGCCGAGCGCGTGCGGGCTCACTTGCCGCGGCTGGACGGTGTATTGCACTCGATCGCATTTGCGCCGCGTGGGGCTATCGGCGGGGATTTCCTGGCTACGCCGTGGGCCGATGTATCGACGACCTTGCAGGTATCGACCTATTCCCTGCAGGCGCTCGCCGTCGCCGTGCTGCCGTTGATGGACGCAGGCAGCTCGATTGTGGGCCTGGATTTCGATGCCTCGGTGACATGGCCCGGCTACGACTGGATGGGCGTGGCCAAAGCCGCGCTGGAGTCGAGCGCGCGTTACCTTGCGCGCGATCTGGGCCCGCGCGGGATACGCGTCAATCTGGTCGCTGCCGGCCCCTTGCGTACCGCCGCCTCTCACGGCGAGCCGAGTTTCGGCGATATCGCCGAAACTTGGAAAACCCGCGCGCCGCTCGGCTGGAATCACGCCGACGCCAACGGTGTCGCACGCACGTGCGTGGCTTTGCTGTCGGACTGGTTTCCTGTCACCACCGGCGAAATTGTGCACGCCGATGGCGGTTTTCACACGGTAGGCGTCTGACATTGCGCGCTTCGGGGGGTATCGATGAATACGGCAGATAGTTTCAGCAATCGTATTGCCGTGGTGATCGGCGGCACGCGCGGCATCGGACAGGCGAGTGCGCGATTGCTGGCCGCAGCAGGAGCGACCGTGATATTGACTGGCACGGATCAAGCGAAAGCCGAACGCGAGGCACAGCAGCTGGCCGCCGAATACGGCGTTAGCGCGACTGGCCGGGCGCTTGATCTGAGCGACTACGCGTCCATTGGCGCGACCATCAAGTCGATTGCTGCCGAGCATGGCGCTATCGACGCGCTGGTGCTCAGCGGAGGTGTGATGCAGAGCACGCCGCTCGGGATGACTACAGAGCCGCTCGCGCGTCATCTGCTCGACGTCAATCTGCTGGGTGCTATCGAAGTGCTGCAGGTCACGGCGAAGGTGATGATGCGGCGGCGTCGCGGCGCCATTGTCTTGCTTGCGTCCATAGCCGGCGAGCGTGGCGCGCCGGGCCAGGCGGTCTACGCGGCGACCAAGGCCGGCATCGCGGCACTGGCGCGCTCGGCGGCGAAGGAACTGGGGCCGCTGGGCATTCGGGTGAACGCGGTGGCGCCGGGTTTGATCGATACCGATCTGCTGGCGAATCTCCCCACCGATGTCATCGCCGCACGTCGCGCTCAGACCGCGTTGCGCAGGCTTGGCGCAGCGACTGAAGTGGCAACGACAATCCGCTTCCTCCTCAGCGACGAAGCGTCCTTTATCACCGGACAAGTGCTGGGTGTCGACGGAGGCCTGACCTTATGAACACATTTGGCGCCAATGCTTGCCTGATCGATGCGGCTCGTGGTCTGAGCTTGAGGGGTAGTGAGCTTGCAGCACGGGTCTGCGCGATGGAAAGCGAATTGCACGCGATGCCGGCCGGGTTGCTCCTGCTGAGCGCGCCATGGACCGTCGATACCGTGTGTCGATATCTCGCCGCGTTTCGCCAGGGCCGGGCGCTTGCGCTGCTTGATCCGGGAATCGAGTCGAACACGCTGATGGAACTGATCGCGCGATTCGATCCGGCGGGTCTGTGGCAGCCTGGGATCGAAGCGCCTGCGCCTGCGGGGTATCGGCGAGTCGATCACGGCTGGATCAGGCAGACGGACGCGGCTCTCGTCCATCCCGATCTGGCGTTGCTGCTGACCACCTCCGGCTCGACCGGCGCGGCGCGCATGGTGCGCCTTTCGCGCGAGGGCGTGCTCGCCAACGCCGCTGCGATCGTGCGTGCGCTTGAAATCACCGATGCTGAAATCGCGCCGACCAGCTTGCCGTTTTATCTGGGCTACGGCTTGTCGGTGCTGAACAGCCACCTGATGGCTGGCGCGACCGTTGTGGTGAATGCGCATCCGGTGATCGGCTCGGAGTTCTGGGCGTGTGTCGATACCTATGGCGTGACCTCCTTCGCTGCGGTGTCGCATACGTACGAACTGCTCGCGCGCTTGCGATGGACGCCATCGGCGCATGCCAGCCTGCGTACAATGACTCAATCCGGCAGCCGTATGCGGCCTGAGCTGATCGCCCAGCTAGCTGATGACATTGGTCGCGCAGGAGGCCGCTTTTACCTCACGTATGGGCAAACCGAAGCTACGGCCCGGATGGCGGTGGTGCCGGCGCACCGGATTGCCGAGAAATGCGCTTCGGTCGGCTTGGCCGTGCCAGGTGGTGGGTTGTCCATTCGTGTTGAGTCCGGGGAGGAGACGTTGCAACCCGACGTCCCTGGCGAAGTCATCTTCCGCGGTCCGAGCGTCATGATGGGTTACGCCGATATCGCAGCCGACCTCGCCCGCGGCGACGATCATGGCGGCGTGCTGCATACAGGCGACATTGGCCGCTTCGACGAGGAGGGTTATCTCTATCTCGAAGGCCGTCTCAAGCGGATTGCCAAGCTGTTCGGACAACGTATCAATCTTGATGCCGTCGAACGACTGGCTGCGGAAGCGGGGGCCGAAGGTGCGGCGGTCGCCATCTCGCGCAACGACGAAGCGATCGTGTTGTGGTGCGAAGGCGAAGCCGAGCCGGCGCGGTTGGAACGTATCTCGCGGAGCGTCGCCGAACGATTGGGCGTGAACCGGCATGGCGTTCTAGCACGCGCCATTGAAAAATTGCCGCTGCTGCGTAACGGCAAGATTGATTACCGGTCGCTGATTCGTGCTGCTATTGAAGAGAAGGCGCCGACATGATCCGGCCGCTGTTTCCTCTCGGTCCTTTGCTTGAGGCATCGGCGTTGCTTGAGTCGATGCATGAGCCGATGTCCGGCCCGGCCTTGCAAGTCGGCGATGCACGCATGCTCGATTTCCTCGATGACGTAGGCCAGCGCCTGCGTGCGCCAGCGCTTGCCCGACGCCATCCGGAATTGGGGCCACTCGGTGTGTACCTTCGTCGCGGCCATCTGGCTTCGGAACTGGCTCGGCTCAATACCGGCGATCGCACGCTGCGTTTTCCGCAGGGACTCGTTTTTCACATCGCTCCGGGCAACGCCGATACGGTGTTCGTCTACTCCTGGGCATTGTCCGCGCTGGCCGGAAACTGCAACGTGGTGCGGGTATCGGATCGTGGCGGAGAGGCCACCGAGGCCGTGCTCACCGTGTTGGCCGAGAGCCTGGAGACGGCAGATGCCGTGATCGCGCGGACGCAGCGGATCGTGAGCTACGACCATCGTGACGAGGCAGCAACATCCGAATTGTCAGCCGTTTGCGACTTGCGTGTGTTGTGGGGCGGCGATCGAGCCATCGACGATATTCGTCGCTCACCACTGCGGCCATCGGCGCGGGATGTCACCTTTCCCAACCGGTCTTCTTTCGCTGCGATCTGCGCTAAGGCCTTTCTCTCGGCCGACAAACCTGAGCGCAAGCGGGCGGTCGACGCTTTTCATTCGGATGCCTACCTATTCGGTCAAGCTGCGTGCGCGTCGCCTGGAACGATTTTCTGGATTGGGACGGCTGAGGATGTGGCGGACGCGCAAGTCGCGTTCGCGGCGTTGCTGACCCAAACGGTCGAGGTCCGGGGACCGCGCGCGGACGCAGCGATGGCGATCCAGAAGCATGTTGCGACCTACGGTCTGGCTGCGGAAGGGATAGCCGATGATGTGCGCTTTATCGGCAACGAGATCGCTCTGGTGCAGCTCGCGACGCCGGTTCGGCTACCGCGTCGCTGGCTCGGAACCGGTACGTTTCCTCATCTGCGGCTGGACTCGCTCGACGAGCTTTTGCCCCTGTTGCGACGCCAGGATCAGACGTTGACGTATTTCGGGTTCACGGCCGACGAGATGATGTCGTTCGCCCGGCAACTCGGCGGGCGAGGCATCGATCGCATTGTGCCTATGGGGCGTGCGCTCGAATTTTCCACGGTCTGGGACGGCTACGACCTCTTGCGGGAGTTCACCCGACTCGTCACTGTGGGCTGAGGCCGATTCGCTCATAAGGAGCACGATCATGAACCAGGCGATTGTCGAAATATCCCCGGAGCAGGCCTATGAGCGCCTGCAATCGGGCGCATTGCTGGTGGACGTACGTGAAGATGGAGAGCGCGCGGCCGGCATGGCCGAGGGTGCGATGGGGGTCAGCAAGTCGCGCCTGGAAGCGGATCCAGGTGCCTGGTTGCCGGACCTGACGGCGGAGATCGTGCTGATTTGCGCGGTGGGCGGACGTTCGATGCAGTGTGCGCGACTGCTTAAATCGCGGCGATACACACGCCTCTTCTCGGTTGCGGGCGGCACTCCGCGCTGGAAAGCGGCCGGCTTGCCAATGACCGAGCCCACCGCCGATGCCGATTTTCTCGAACGATATTCGCGCCATCTGCGGCTCTCCGAAGTGGGGCTGGAGGGGCAGCGCAAGTTGGCTGCCGCGCGGGTGGCGCTGATCGGCGCGGGCGGGTTGGGTTCACCGGCGGCGCTGTACCTAGCCGCGGCTGGGATCGGCCATATCACCCTGATCGATGATGATTGCCGCGCGTCAAACAAGATGAGAGCCGTGCGTCAATCAGGATGAGAGTACTGGCGTTGCGGCAGCGGTGGAGGGCGTAGCCCGGAACCGCTGCCGCAACGCCGCGCCGAGGAGTCCGCCCCGCTGCCGGGGTGCCTTGTCGGTGGTCGCGGTAAATCGGGTATGAACAGCTCTTCCATGTAGCGAAGGGAGGCTGAGTTGCCCGGCCGACACATCAACGACCATCAGATGAGGCTCTACATGAAGTACAGACTCAAGGAAGGACCAGCTCAAGCGGCTGCGCGCGCCGGGTTCAGCGCCGCCACGGGTTATCGCATCGATCAGGACCGGCGACTGCCATCGCAGAAGAAGGCACCACGTGCGCGTCGCCGTCCCGATCCCCTGGCGGCAATCTTTGACACAGAGATCGTGCCGCTGCTCCAGTGCGCTCCCGGCATCCGGCCGATAGCCGTACTGGACGAGATGCTTCGGCGCCATCCCGACCTTCCGGGCAACGTGCGCCGCACACTGGAGCGCCGTATTCGCGACTGGCGCGCACTGCATGGCGAGGAGCATGACGTTATGTTCCGTCAGGTACACGAACCCGGTCGTCTCGGGTTGTCCGACTTCACCGAGATGGACAGCTTGGGCGTCACCGTGGCCGGTGTCGCGCTTGACCACCGCCTCTATCACTTCCGGCTGGCCTGCTCGGGCTTTGAGCACGCTCACGTCATTCTCGGCGGCGAGAGCTATGTCGCGCTGGCCGAAGGGCTGCAGAACGCCATCTGGGCACTCGGGGGCGCGCCGCGCGAGCACCGCAGCGACAGCCTGTCGGCGGCGTTCCGCAATCTCGATGCCGACGCGCGCAAGGATCTGACCACGCGCTACGATGCGCTGTGCGCCCACTACGGCATGCAGCCCACACGCAACAACCGTGGCGTTGCCCACGAGAACGGCTCCATCGAGAGCCCTCATGGCCACCTCAAGAGCGCAGTGCGTGATGCGTTGCTTCTACGCGGCAGTCACGACTTCGACGATCTCGGTTCCTATCGCCGCTTCATCGACGAGATCGTCGGTCGAATCAACGCGCGTAATGGCAAACGCATTGAGCTCGAGCGGGCACTGCTTCAGCCGCTTCCGGCCCAGCGTACGTGTGACTACGAGGAAACGCGCGTGTACGTCACGACCACCTGCGGCTTCGTCCTGCGCAAGGTGTTCTATACCGTCCCGTCCCGACTGATCGGCCATCACCTGCGCGTGCGCCTGTACGACGACCGGCTGGAGCTGTTTCTGGGCAGTACGGCCCTGATGACACTGCAGCGCGGGCGTGCGGGTCCCAAGGGCAAGCACGGCCACGTCATCAACTACCGGCACGTCATCCACGCGCTGCGCCGCAAGCCCATGGCACTGCTCAACCTGGTCTACCGCGATCAGATCTTTCCGCGCGAGGCGTATCGCCTGAGCTTCGATCGCCTGCTCGAGCAGCTCCCGGAGCGTCAGGCATGCAGGACCATGGTAGAACTGCTCAGCCTGGCCCACGAGCACAACTGCGAAGCCCAACTGGCCAAGGCGCTGCAACAGTGCCTAGACGATGGACGGTTACCCGATCTCGACGCACTGTGTTCGCGCTTCGAAGCGAAGCCGACGAGCAGCATGCCAGAGGTGAACATCCAGCTCGCCGCGCTGAGCGACTACGAAGCCCTGCTTGACATGGCAACGGAGGTGACGGCATGAATCTCGACATCGACGCCACCCGCTTGTCGCTGCTGCTCAACGATTTGCGGCTGCCCGCCATCAAGCAGATCTGGTCCAGCTTTGCCGAGCGCTCCGACACGGAAGGCTGGCCGGCAGCGCGCCTGCTGATGGCGCTGGCCGAACACGAGATCGCCGAGCGCGATCGACGCCGAGTCGAACGTCACCTCAGGGACGCCAAGCTCCTGCCGGGCAAGACATTGGAGAACTTCGATTTCGACGCGGTGCCAATGGTGTCGCGCGCGCACGTCTCGGCGCTTTGCGCGGGCGACGGCTGGTTGCGTAACGGCACCAACCTGATTCTTCTGGGGCCTAGCGGAGGGGGCAAATCGCACTTGTCGTCGGCCATCGGACTGAGCCTGCTGGAGAAGGGCTGGAAGGTCCTCTTCGCTCGCACTACCGACCTCGTGCAACGGTTGCAGGTCGCGCGCCGCGAGCTCGCGCTGGAGTCCGCCATCAACCGGCTGGATCGCTTCGACCTGGTCATCCTGGACGATTTCGCATATGTCAGCAAGGATCAGGCAGAGACGTCAGTGCTGTTCGAGCTCATCAGCGCCAGGTACGAGCGCCGTTCCCTTTGCATAACGGCCAACCAGCCGTTTGGCGAATGGGACAAGGTTTTCCCCGACCGGGCCATGACGGTGGCCGCCGTCGACCGGCTGGTCCATCACTCGACCATCTTTGAGCTGAACGTCGAAAGCTACCGTCGCCGTACTGCCCTGCAGCGCAAGCAGCAGGGACCGGGACGCCCGGCCAGTCGAGCGACACCAAAGAACGTTGGCGTGCCACTGACACAGGAGGATCAGCACGGCATCGACCTCACCGAATGACCCGCTGTTCTCATCCTGATTGACGCGCGGCTCGCAGGCAAAGCTAGCCGACGTCAATCAACCCCGGATTCACCTTCCACGCCACCACATTCTCATCTGATTGTCGTGCCGCCAGAATACCTGCGGCGTCACCATTACACAGCAATCCTCATCGACTGATCGCTTCAGCTTGATTGTCGCGCGACACCCACTCGCCCGCGTCAATCAACGCCGCACGTCAATCAATAAACGCTTGCCAGCGTCAATCAACATCGGCATCATCATTTCTGCCGCGACATTCTCAACTTGATTGTCGCGCGTCTCTCATCCAGATTGTCGCGCCACAGATGATCTCGTCGATCGCAGTAATCTGCAGCGCCAAGTGCTGCACCGTGATGCCGATATTGGCACGCCCAAGGTCGAATCCGGTTGCAGGACCTTGGCGGCGCTCAATCCACATGTGGTCGTCGAACCGCATCGCACGCGGCTGCTGGCGGGTAATGTCGAGCGCTTGCTGAGCGGCCACGATGTCGTGATCGACGGTTCCGACAATTTTTCCACACGCTATCTGGTCAACGATGCGTGCGTGCGGTTGGGCCTGCCGATGGTCTACGGCGCAGTGCAAGGTTTTGACGGTCAGGTCAGCGTGTTCTGGCCGACGCAAGAGGGTGGCAGTTGTTATCGATGCCTGTTTCCGGAACCACCGCCGCCTGAATTTGCGCCTAACTGCGCCGAAGCGGGTGTGCTCGGCGTGCTGCCGGGAGTGATCGGGTTGTTGCAGGCGACTGAGGCGATCAAGCTGATCCTGGGTATTGGTGAGTCGCTGTCCGGTACCTTGCTGCAGTTCGACGCGCTGGGAATGCGGTTTAATCGCTTGCGGCTGTTGCGAGACCCCGCGTGTCCGCGTTGCGGCGATGGCGTGAAAGCCGGTGACTATGTGGATTTGCCTGCAGCTTGCAGGGCGGGGTGAGGGCGCTGCGGGATTGGGTGGCAGTGCAAATTCGTTTGGCTTCCCAAACGAGAAAAGGGCTCAGCTTGCGCTGAGCCCTTCATGTCTTTGGTAGGCCGTACGGGATTCGAACCTGTGACCAACGGATTAAAAGTCCGCTGCTCTACCAGCTGAGCTAACGACCCAAAGAGCCGAAATTATAGTCACACGGACCACAAGTTGTCAACGGAGCGTAAAAATGCTCCGTATAGTGGAACTGGGGTGGAACCCGGGCGCAACGGAGAAAACGCATAAGAAAAAGCCCGCAGCAACTACGCTACGGGCCTTTTCAACGAGAGGCGCAAAGACCAGCTTCGCTTACTTCACCTGCGACATCTTGCTTTCAGCCGACTGCGCGGCTTCTGTTCCACCATACTGCGAGATAACCTGATCCAGCGTCTTTTTCGCAGCGGCTTTCTGACCTTGCTCGATCTGGTTGTTCGCGATTGCGAGCAGCGCATCGGGCGCTCGCGGATGCGTCGGGTAATTCTTCACCAGATTTTGCCAGGTTGCTGTTGAACCCTTGTAATCGCGCAAAGCATACAGCGCATTGCCCAGCCAATATTGCGCGGTGGGCTGGTACGGACTGTCCGGATACTTGGCAACAAACGTCTTGAACGACGCAGCAGCATTCTTGAAGTCGCCGTTACGGAACTGTGTAGATGCCGCGTTGAACGATTCAGTCTCGCCGGGCTGCACCGTGCCTTGCACGCCATCCACCGTCTGCTGCTGCGGTTCGAACTTTTTCAGCCGGCCATCAAGGTCGGTGTAGTAGTCCTTTTGCTGCTTTTGCAACGTCGTCAATTGGTTGGCCAAGTCCTCATTCTGGCCTCGAAGCGTAGCGACCTGCTGATTCAACTGGTCGAGACGATTCGATTGATCGAGGATCGTGCGCTGAGCGGCGGACAACTGGCTAGCCAGGCTATCC
Source organism: Caballeronia sp. SBC1 (assembly GCF_011493005.1). Taxonomy (NCBI): domain Bacteria; kingdom Pseudomonadati; phylum Pseudomonadota; class Betaproteobacteria; order Burkholderiales; family Burkholderiaceae; genus Caballeronia; species Caballeronia sp. SBC1. The sequence continues at coordinate 3,315,131 of NZ_CP049156.1, read as the reverse complement.
GTTTTCGTGCGCAAATCGAGCACGGCTTTACGCGCTTCATTGTCGTCAAACAACGCCGCGTGCGCAGACCCGCCGACCACGGCCGAACCTAACAAACAAGCAACTGCGACCGAGCGCAGCGAGGGGAAGCGATACAACATACGGCGACTCACCCGTGACTGGTTACATTACTGTTGATAAACGAGATCGGCGCGACGATTCTGCGCCCACGACGCTTCATCATGCCCGGTTGCCTGCGGCTTTTCCTTGCCCAGACTCACGGCTTCCATTTGCGTGTCGGCCACACCCAGCAGCGACATCGCGCGACGCACAGCTTCAGCACGCTTCTGGCCCAGTGCCAGGTTGTACTCGCTCGTGCCGCGTTCGTCGGTGTTGCCCTGGATCAGGACGTGACGGTCCGGATGGCTCTTCAGGTACTGTGCGTGTTGTTGCAGCAGCGGCTGATAGTCGTCACGAACAGCGTAGCTGTCGAAGTCGAAGTAAATGCTGCGCTTCGCCAGCGGGCTGTTCGGGTCGTTCAGCGGGTCGACATTGACCTGTTGAACTGCGTTCGCGTCGGGTTGCGTGCCGATCGCGCCTTTGTTTGCACCTTCATCCAGCTTCACGCCTGAATGACATGCGGCCAATGCACCGACCATCGCCACTGCAAAGCCGATACGAATTTTAGACATCATGGTTACTCTCCTTGTGTGTTGCTGCTTGAGTTATTGCGTGAGGTTTATTGCATGAACGGGCCCCAGGACGGCTCGCGTACGCTGCCCCCCTGAAGCGACAAGACTTGCCGCGTACGACCATCGGTCGACACAGCCGCCAACACGCCACGCCCGTTCACCTGGGTGGCGTAGAGGATGTACTGACCATTCGCCGCAAAACTAGGCGATTCGTCATGCGTGGTGTCAGTCAGGCCAGTCGCCGTGCCGGACGCGAGGTCCAGCAAATACAGCTTGAAGCCGCCGCCAACACGCGAAATGTACGCAATCTGCTTGCCGTCCGGGCTCACTCGCGGGCTTGTATTGTAATTGCCCGTAAATGTGACGCGCTGTGCCTGGCCGGCGCTTTCGCCATTCGCCGACATCTTGTAGATCTGAGGCTGGCCGCCGCGGTCGCTCGTGAAATAAATCGTGTTGCCATCGGGAGAGTAAGCCGGCTCGGTGTCAATCGAGCTGCCCTGTGTCAGGCGACGCAAACCGCTACCGTCCGCGTTCACCTGGAAAATCTGCGTGTTGCCGGTAGTCGACAGGGCGACCGCAAGCTTGCGGCCATCCGGCGACCACGCCGGTGCACTGTTATTGCCCTTCTGATTCGATACGATCACACGCTTGCCTGTCGGCAGGTCGTGGATATAAACAATGGGTTTTTTCTTTTCGAATGAGACGTACGCGACCTTGGTGCCGTCAGGCGACCACGCCGGCGAGATGATCGGCTCGGGGCTGGACAGCGCAATGCGCGCATCCTGGCCATCGGAGTCCGAAATCTGCAACTGGTAACGGCCGCCGGTCTTGATCACGTACGAGAGGCGCGTCGCGAAAACACCGCGATCGCCCAGTAACTTTGCGTAGATGTAGTCCGCAATCTTGTGCGCGCTCATCCGCAGACCGCTTTCCGGGCTGACGAGGGACAGGCCGCCCAGGCTTTGCTGCTTAACCGTGTCGTACAGGCGGAAGCGCACTTCGTACTGACCGTTCGGCAGGCGATTCACGCTGCCCGACACGAACGCGTCTGCTCCCTTTGCCTTCCAGCTGCCGAGGTCGACGGAATCCGTTTCCGACACAGGCGTAGCGCCCGCATCGATATTCGTGAACTTGCCGCTGCGCGCCAGATCCTGACGAACGATCGCGCTGATCTGCTGAGGCGAAGTCGCTTCGTTGGCAAACGTGGCGGTGGCAATAGGAAATTGGGTAGAACCCACGCCCGTCACGAGCACATTCAACTGCGCGTGTGCGGCGGTACCCGCGGCAATCAGGCAGGATGCAACAAGCGTTTTCAGGCCAAGCTTCGTCATCAAACTCATGTATCTGGTTCCAGAAAATGCGATTTTTAAACTACCGGCGGCAGCAGAACAGACCGCCGAATGCACAATTCGTTCCCATCGGGGCTCATTGTGCACTGTCGTTTTACCATGTCCGTTCAACCACCCGCCGGACGCAATGTGATCAAAAACGTGCCGGGCGCCTGGCCGTTGGTGTCCAGAGGCATCGGATCCGAGCGCTGAACTGCCCGTAGTGCGGCCTGGTCCCACTGCTCATTACCGCTCGAGCGCTGGATTGAGGCCGACAACAGCGTGCCGGTCGCGGGCGAAACACGTACCGAGACCACGGTTTCAAGTCCCGCCGTTTCCCCCGCCCACACAATGTTCGGGCGCACGCGGCGCTGCACCTTCTCAGAATATCCCGCCGATGTGGCTGTTCCACCCGCGCCACGACCTGTGCCGCTCTTGGCCAGTCCTTCGCCGCTCTCGCTCGTGCCGCCACCCGCCTGACCCTGCAAGGCCGCGAGCCGGGCGCTACGTTCCTTGTCAAGCTTGGCCTTCGCCTGAGCGTCGGCCTGGGCCTTGGCTTTCGCCTTGGCATCCGCTTGCGCCTTGGCCTTGGCCTCTGCCTGTTCTTGTGCCTTCGTTTCGGCTTCCTTCTGCTGTTCCGCGGCTTTCGCTGCGTCAGCTTCCTTCTCTTTAGCCTGTTGCGTCTTCTGCTGGTCGAGCTTTTGCTGAGCAAGCTGCTTTTGCTTATCGGCCTGTTTCTGCTTGTCCTGAGCCGCTTTTTGCGCCGCTAAAGCAGCTTGTTGCGCGGCTTGCTGCGCCGCGAGCTGCTGCTGACGCTTGGCCTCGGCTTCCTGGTCGGCCAACTGCTGTGCGCGCTGCTGTTCAGCGAGTTGCGCGGCACGCGCCACCGCTTCCTGCTGTTTACGCTTCTTTTCCTGCAATGCGATGTCAGCTTCCTCATCCTTGGCCGGCGGCGGCGCGGGCTGCACCTTGATCGGCGGGGCGGGCGGCGGAACAGGGCGGGGGGTAGGCGCCGACAGATCCGGGATCTCGGTCCACAGTTCGGCCTCGGAACCCGCCGGGGTGTTGTTTTGCCAGTTGACGCCGTGATACAGCAGGATGCCGAGCAGCACATGCATCAGCGCGGCGAGCGCGAACGCCTTCCATGTCCCGCGTTCACGCGGCGGACGGACGGGGCGCGCGCTGGTCCGCGCGCCAGGGTGCCCACTGGGCTGCCGATTCATCATTGCGATTTGACTAACAATCCAACCCGTTTGACGCCTCGCGCTTTCATATCGGACATCACGTTCATGACGACTTCATATTTCACGGTCTTGTCGGCGGCGATTACCACGGGCTGGTCGGGATGCAACTCCTGCCGATTCAGCACGAACGTCTTGAGATCGGCCTCCGTCATGTTCTGCTGCTGTGCCGCACCGCCGTCGTCCTTGTAGCGCACGTTCATGCTGCCGTTGGCATTGATATTGACCACGACCGGGGGCGTTTGCTCCTGCGGCGCTGCGTTGCCGACAGTCGGCAGGTTAACGATGGAAGGCGAGACGAGCGGGGCGGTCACCATGAAAATGACAAGGAGCACGAGCATTACGTCAATGTACGGCACGACGTTGATGTCGGACATGGCGCGCCGTGAACTGCCGCGCATGCTGGAACGCATTGGACCTCCGGCCATTCTGAACTCCTTAGTGAGCCTGACGCTGCAAGATGTTCGAGAACTCTTCAATAAACGTCTCGAAGCGGATGGCCAGGCGGTCAATATCGTGTGCGTAGCGGTTGTACGCCACCACCGCCGGAATCGCGGCGAACAGGCCGATTGCCGTAGCCACAAGCGCCTCGGCAATGCCCGGCGCCACGTTCGCAAGCGTTGCCTGCTGTACGTTAGCGAGCCCGCGGAACGAATTCATGATCCCCCAGACCGTGCCGAACAAACCAATATACGGACTGACCGAACCCACCGACGCGAGAAACGCGAGGTTCACTTCGAGCACGTCCATTTCACGCTGGAACGCTGCACGCATCGCGCGGCGGGAGCCGTCGAGAATGGCAGCCGGATCGCTCATGCGGCGCTCTTTGCCCTTGAGGAACTCACGCATGCCCGATTCGAAGATCCGCTCCAGTGCACCAATGGTGTGGCGGTTGTTGGCAGCACTTTGATAAAGCGCCTGCAGGTCGCCGCCCGACCAGAAATCGCGTTCGAAGCGCTCGGTCTGATTTCGTGCGCGCCGAATGGCAAACCACTTGCGAATGATGTAAGTCCACGACAACAACGACAGTATCAGCAGCAGCGCCATGACGGCCTGCGCCAGCAGGCTTGCATGGATAACGAGAGAAACGATCGACAGGTCTTGTGTAGTGTTCATAAAAGTCCGCTGTTACGTCCCAAAGGGGCGTCCGAGGTGCACTCGCCGGGAATTGTCAGGCTTTCGACAAACGACTGAAAGCGTAGAACGGTCCTGCCAGCACATGCTCGGTACTTCTGCTGCATGCCTGATGGCACGCAGGCTCGATTCATTTCAGTTCAGGTCTGGATGGAGTCAAAAGGTCTTTGTCTACATGGGTTTTTCTGAACAAGATGATTTAAACGGTGCTGACATCGCCACGGTTGACGCGTTACTTGACACAGATTTTTGCGGTCCGCGACGTAATCCATTAAGCACCGATGCGGGAATCCCCACTGGCCGGATGGCGCCGAGGCTGACTGACGCCACCTTGATGTCGCCGGAAGCCAGCAAGGTGCCGTCCCGCCACGCTTCCTGATGGAAATCCACCGATGCCCGGCCAATACGCTCGATCCGGCTCACTACATGAATGAGGTCGTCGAGGCGCGCGGGCGCCGAGTATTCCAGCGCCGTGCGCTTGACCACGAACAATACGCCGTCCGACTCGGCCAGCGCACGCTGGTCGATGCCACACGCGCGCAACCATTCAGTGCGCGCCCGTTCGAAAAACTTCAGGTAGTTCGCGTAGAAGACGATACCGCCGGCGTCAGTGTCTTCGTAATAGACCCGGAGCGGCCAATCGAAGGTCAAGAGGCCATTCGCCTGCCGAGGCTCGCTGGTGGACATGTTCATCTGCGCATTTTACCGGAAGCCGCAAAACGTCCGTCGAATCGTGCTGCCGGCCGCTGCTTTCCGGCAACTATCGGCTGGGCGCCTGGAGTAATCACTGGCCTGGATCAGCCGCGGTAAACGGTCAACGGGGCGAACGACTGCGCGACCGGCATCAACTCGATAGTGTTGATATTCACGTGCGCCGGGCGCGTGGCGATCCAGTAGATAGAGTCGGCAATGTCCTCGGGAGTCAGCGGCTGCATGTCCTTATAGACATTCGAGGCCTTCGAGTCGTCACCTTTGAAGCGAACGTTCGAGAATTCAGTACCACCGCACAGGCCCGGTTCTATGTCGGTTACGCGCAACGCCGTGCCGATCAGATCCGCGCGCAGGTTCAGGCTGAACTGGCGTACGAACGCCTTGGTCGCGCCATAAACGTTGCCGCCCGCGTAGGGATACGTGGCTGCGACCGAACCCAGATTGAATACGTGCCCGCGATTGCGTTCGACCATGCCAGGCAACAACGCGTGCGTGACCGTGACGAGCCCCTTGCAGTTGGTATCGATCATGTTGTTCCAGTCGTCGAGGCTCGCGCGCTGCGCCGGTTCCAGTCCGAGCGCCAGGCCGGCGTTGTTGACGAGTACGTCGATCTGCGAAAATGCGTCCGGGAGCGCCGCGAGAGCTGATTTGATCGCCGATTCGTCGCGAACGTCGAGTTCAACGGGAAGCAGGGCGTCGCCGAGTTCTTGCGACAGCGCCAGCAGGCGGTCTTTGCGGCGCGCGGTTGCAATCACGCGATGGCCGCCTTTTACAAACGTGCGGGCAATGGCTGCGCCGAAGCCGGCGGACGCGCCAGTGACAAATACGATCATGTGCGGATTCCGGTTGTAATGTTGCTTGTCAGGGTACGGAAAGGGGTTTCGCGCGGCGGCACCCAAGCACTTGCGGCAAAGCCGGACAGCGTACTTCCATTGCTGCGACGCGGCAAGTTGTCAGTTTTTATGTCAGTGAGTAATTCAATCCGATCAAACAAGCCGCTAACGAGCGCAAATTCCGCTCCCGGTCGGCAATTTTATCCCCCGGACGATGCTTGCACGTGGCGGCTGACGGTACTTTATGGCCTTGGAAGCGCCTGTTTAACGCGTTTTCCGGCAGTTGCCTATTCTCAGGCGGCCCATTAAACTAGGGCGCTCCAGCCCTGCGTAACTGGCGACAAGGATCTTCGGATCCAAGGTGGATTAACCCACCGGGAAGCGCAGGGTGTCGTTTTGCCGTTCGCCTGGGCAGCTGAGATCCGCACGCGCTCGTTGCGTTGCCGGTGGCTGTCCGTCTCGCGTAAACGGAGCTTCTCTCTTCCGCCTCGCTTGGGACCCATCGTGCTTCGCGCTCTTGGCGAGCGCAGTGCATATGCGCACGCGCGATCCGGTCAACTGGCATCCATTCAACGGAAAACGTATGTTTGATAAAGCCCAAAGTACTATCGCCCAAGTCGATCCGGAATTGTTTGCGGCGATCGAGCAGGAAAACCGCCGGCAGGAAGATCACATCGAACTGATCGCGTCGGAAAACTACACGAGCCCGGCCGTCATGGCCGCTCAAGGCTCGCAACTTACGAATAAATACGCGGAAGGCTACCCGGGCAAGCGCTATTACGGCGGCTGCGAGTACGTCGATATTGTCGAGCAACTGGCAATTGACCGCGTGAAACAACTGTTTGGCGCTGAGGCCGCCAACGTGCAGCCGAATTCCGGCTCGCAAGCGAACCAGGGTGTGTTCTTCGCCATGCTCAAGCCTGGCGACACCATCATGGGCATGAGCCTGGCCGAAGGCGGTCACCTTACGCACGGCTCGCCGGTGAACATGTCCGGCAAGTGGTTCAACGTGGTCAGCTACGGCTTGAACGAAGCCGAAGACATTGACTACGACAAGACCGAAGAGCTTGCTAAAGCGCACAAGCCGAAGCTGATCGTGGCGGGCGCGTCGGCGTTCGCACTGAAGATCGATTTCGAACGTTTGTCGAAGATCGCCAAGAGCGTTGGCGCATATTTCATGGTCGACATGGCGCATTACGCCGGCCTGATCGCCGCCGGTGTTTATCCGAATCCGGTGCCGTTCGCGGACTTCGTCACGACCACGACCCACAAGAGCCTGCGCGGCCCGCGCGGCGGCGTGATCCTGATGAAAGCCGAGTTCGAGAAGCAAATCAACTCGGCCATTTTCCCGGGCATTCAAGGTGGTCCGCTGATGCACGTGATTGCCGGTAAGGCTGTTGCGTTCAAGGAAGCGTTGTCGCCGGAATTCAAGGCTTATCAGCAACAGGTCGCGGACAACGCGCGAGTACTGGCCGAAACGCTGGTGAAGCGCGGGCTGCGGATTGTTTCGGGCCGCACCGAAAGCCACGTGATGCTGGTCGATCTGCGCGCGAAGCACATTACTGGCAAGGCAGCGGAAGCGGCGCTCGGCAAGGCTCATATCACGGTGAACAAGAACGCCATTCCGAATGATCCGGAAAAGCCATTCGTCACCAGCGGCGTGCGTCTCGGCTCGCCGGCCATGACCACGCGCGGTTTCGGCGTGGCTGAGGCCGAGCAAGTGGGTAACCTGATTGCCGACGTGCTGGATGCGCCGGAAGACGAAGCCAACCTTGAGCGCGTACGCGCGAAGGTCGCCGTGTTGACCAAGCAATTCCCGGTCTACGGCTAAGCCATGCGCTGCCCCTTTTGCCGGCATGAGGACACGCAAGTGGCGGATTCGCGCGTGTCGGAAGATGGGGCGGCCATTCGCCGGCGGCGGCGTTGCCCCGCCTGCGACAAGCGTTTCACCACCTATGAGCGCGTGGAACTCGCGTTGCCGTCGGTAGTAAAGAAGGATGGCAGCCGCACCGAGTTCGATCGCGCGAAGATTGTGGCAAGCATGCAACTGGCGCTGCGCAAGCGTCCGGTTGCGGCAGACGCCATTGATGCCGCTGTTGCGCGGATCGAATACCAGTTGCTTGGCAGCGGCGAACGCGAAGTTCGCAGCGACCGCTTGGGCGAACTCGTGATGAACGAGCTGCGCCAGTTGGACACCATTGCCTACGTACGCTTTGCTTCGGTCTACAAACGCTTTGAAGACGTGTCCGAATTTGAAGACGTGCTGGAGGAATTCCGCCGCGCCGCGCCGCGCAAATCCAGTCCCCGCAAACGCTGAGCGTTTCTGCATTTCTCTGTCCTTTCTCGCTTGAACCCGGTGATCGTTTCGATAGTATGTCGGGGCTTTCGCACGTCCGATACTCGACCGATCGGCTAATGGCGGACATCGAAAATTCTCTTTAGATTGAGCGTTGGCCCAGTTCAATCGATAAGGGATGCAGATGAATTCAAGATATTTGTCAGGCTTCACGCTAGTCGAGTTCGCGGTCGTGCTGGCAGTGATCGCTGTCGTTGCCACGTTCGCTACGCCGTCCCTTGTCGTCTGGCACAAGCGCGACCAGATCGATGCACGGGCGCGCACAATGATGTCCACCCTCACGCTGGCGCGCTCGGAAGCAATCCGGCGCGGCGCACGCGTGACCTTGTGCCGGATCGACGCCGCGCACGCCTGTCTCGCGGCCAGCAAGGCCTGCGACGGCGGCTTGACGGACTGGTCGTGCGGATGGGCGCTATTCGCCGATCGAGGCGGTGTGCGCGTGCTGTTGAGAATGCAGCCAGCAGCGAGCGGAATTGCTATCGGCGGTACGGGGAGTGAGTTGTCGTTTACACCGCCCTCGGGCCAGGTGATCGGTGGCTTTCGCAGCTTCGACTTCAGTGCGCGCGACAACGCGTTGGCGTCGCTTGCAGCGCGCGGGCGCCGCTGCATCCGCCTCGCGGCCGGCGGCCGGCCCCGTTTGACGCAAGGCGCGTGCGGAGCGGCGGCATGACACGTTCATTGCGCAGGGGTGGGCGGGGGGATTCACTGATCGAAGTCCTGATCGCGATGTCGCTGACGGCTATTACGGCGCTCGGGATTATCGGCTCGCAATTGTGGCTGGCTCGCAACGAACGTTCGCTGATGGCGCGCGAACTGGCCACATCGATTGCGGATTCCGTGGCAGAGGGAATACGTCACGACGCCGATCGTGATCCGCTCGTGACGCAATGGCGCACGCGAGCTGCGGCGCTGTTGCCCGATGGCGACGTCGACGTGCTGGACCGTGGAGATGGCTTGCGCATCGCAGTCGTGAAATGGCGAGCACAGGCGTTGAGCGACGGCCAAGCGGCGTGCGCGGAGCCGGGCGTGGGCGCAAATCTCGCGTGCGTGACCGTGGCGTTCGCGCGATGAGCGCTTCCAGACACCCGCAGTCTGGCCATACGCTGCTCGAGCTATCAATCTCGGTGGCGCTCGGCTTGCTGATCGTTCTCGCGACCATTTCGCTATATCGCGGGCAGCGGTTGGCCTACGACCATGCAACGGAAACAACGCGTCTGCGCGACGCAGCAAGCACCGCGCTCGACCTGATTGGCCAGCAAGTGCAGATGGCGGGTTTCGTCCCGGCTGGCGCCGGCCAGGCGGATAAGATCCCGCCGCTGTTCGGATGCTCGCCAGGCCGCCCGACTGGTAGCGACGCCGCGCCTGTGTGCGAGACACTCGCCAGCCGTTCAGATGGCATCGTTGTCCGCTATGCCGCCGATACCGTCTCGACGTGGCCGTCGTCGTCTGGTTCGCCGACAGACTGTCTTGGGCAAATATCGGCGGGTGAGTGGATCGTCAACCGCTATTACGCGAAGGCGAGTTCGTCCACGGTCGAGCCCGAGCTGTATTGCGAAGGAAGCGGCAAGCCCGGTACCGGGCAGCCGCTGGTCGAGGGGATTGAACGAATCAAGTTCGGCTATTGGCTGAAAGATGCATCGTTCTCTGTTGACGCCGCGGCGATCTCGCAGGACCGCTGGCCGCTGGTCGTCGCCGTGGACGTGTGTGTGCTCGTGCGAGGAGACAGTCCGAGCGCGACGGCTCGCCCGCGTTATGCCGATTGCGACGGCGCGTCGGTCGTGTCCGCGGACGGTCGCATCCGGCAAGTTTTCCGGCGCCGCATCGCACTGCGCAATGTAGCGAACGTACCGAACTCATCGAGGGCGGAATCGTCGTGAAAAAACGTACCCACTCACGTAGACGCTCACGCGGCATTGCGTTGCCGATCGTTCTCCTGATGTCGTCGATGCTGCTGGTCACCGCCGCCGCATGGCTTGAGGCGGCGCTCGTCAGCGCGCGAACAACAACCAATCTAGGTGAGCGCGTGCAGGCGTTTCACAGCGCCGACAGCGCGTTGATCCGCTGCGCCCGCATCGCGCTTGACTCTCTACCGGAGCTGAAGAGCCTCAACGGTCCGCTCGCCGCGGAGCCGAATAAATGGCGGCTGAAGGCTTCGTTCGAAGGTGCGTCGGCGAGTGCTGTGACGCCGTTTGCATCGTGGCCATACGCAATACGGCCGCCCCAATGCCTGATCGAAGTCTGGCCGGTGCGGGCTAACGATCAAGCCGGCGCTTTTTTGATCACCGCCCGCGGTTTCGGCCGGATGGCGGACAACGAATCGTGGTTACAGCAGGAGATTGAAATGGGTGAAAACGGCGTCGTGCGGCACTGGCGACGCGTTGTCGCAAAGCCGTTTCAACAGGGTTCGCCATGACTACGGTACACAAGGGCTTCACGCTGCTCGAACTGATGATCACGGTCGGCGTGGCGGCGATCATCGCGACATTCGCCATGCCGGTTTATCGGGAACAGGTGGCAAGAGGGCATCGGCTGGATGCGGTGACTGCGCTTTATCGCGCCGCTCAATACGTGGAGAGCGCGCGAACGGTTTCGAGCAATGACGCCGCTGCCAAGCTCCCCCTTGGCTTCGATCAAGCTCCCGCGTTGGGCACGGCGGTTTACGTGTTGCGTATGCTCGGCGAGTCGGAGCAGAACGGTGGGTATTCGATTGAAGCGCAGCCCATCGATGTCAACGACGCGTGCGGAATCTATTCGCTGGACGCGACGGGTGTCAGGTCAAATCGATCGCTGGAAAAACTCACGCCGCCCAAAGTGGCGGCGTGCTGGAGCGGCAAATGAGCGAAGAGCGAATGAAACCCACGCACGGTACGGGTCCGGATGCCCGGGCCTGGCGCGTCAGGCGTCCGGATCGATGGCAGCGTCGGGGGACAGCGATTCGTCCGGACTCGATTTGATCTGTTTCCACACGCGATATGCCTCCCAGCCGACCAGGCCCAGACCGCCCCACTTGAGTATCGGTTTCGCGCTCGCTATCAGGCGGGAGCGCACGGGTTTGGTGAGCACCAACGAGGCGAGAGAACTCACAATGGGATATTGCTTGAGCAACAACCCCAGGCCGCCGCCGCCACCGAACAGGCCGCTCAGTCCGCCAAGCCGGCTCATGAACCCGCTGCCACCCGATGCACGGCCGCGCTTGCGGCGCCCCGGCATCAGCAAACCAAGGACGCTGAAATGCGAGACCTTGTAACGCAGATCGGCGCTGGCCTGTGCCAGTTCCATGCGCTCGACGTCCGCCCGCGCGATCAGCAGTTCCTTGCGCAACGCGCGCATGTGGGGCGTGCTCAGCTTGTGCGCGGTCGCTCGCTTCTGAGCTTTGAAGGTGTCGTCGTAATGACTCATGGCGTGGCGGGCTCTTGGAAAGTCGTCGATGAATACTGTTTTGTCGTACTGCCCGGGCGTCGCCATGAGGTGAGCCCTTGGCGCGCATCAGTTGAACGTGTCGCGGTCCTTCTTGAACTCGGCGATTGTGCTGTCGAATACGTTAGGGGAATGGATCAATCCGGCGCGCGCGCGAACCGCGCACAGCACCGCGAACAGCGCGTACGCAACCGTGATCGCCGCGAGCGATTGCCACCTGTACGTATCCCAGAACGCGATCGCGACCAGCACCGTGAGGGTAATGAGCGCCATCATGGCGAGCATCATGGCGGCAAGACCGAGGAAGAGCACGCCGATCAGCCGCTCCTTTTCCTCAGCGAACTCGATGCCGATCAGCTCCAGGCGCGTTTCGAAAATGGCGAACACGGAACCGACAATGCGGCGCAACGGCCCTTGCGTATCGTGCTGAGATTGCCTTTCTGTCGTCATGGCTTGAGCGCGAGGAGCGCGGTATTTTTGGCGCGAAAATTTCCGGCCGGGTCGCGTAGCCGCCCCGGCAGGTCTATTGATCTGGACGCCGGCGAGGAAAACTCCGGCGGTCCCAGGCGGTCACCGTTTCATCGGTCAGGTTAGCTCTGCATGCATAGCAAATTACACAGCAAACCGCAGCATGACTAAGGACTAACCCGGCCGCCGAGATTGGTGAGGATTAGCGACGATTGATCAACAAACCAACGACGACACCTAAACCTGCAGCAATCCCGATTGATGCCCACGGGCGTTCGTGAACGAAGTCGTCGGTTGCGCGAGCGGCTTTCTTGCCCTTTTCGATCACCACGACTTGTGCGTCGGCAGCCTTCTCTTTCGCTTGTTTCAAGCGGGTCAGAGCGGTCTCGCGCAACTCGGATGCACGCTCGCCTGTGGCGCTTGCGGCCTGTTTCAACAGGTCTTCGGCGTCTGCGAGAACGGTTTTGATATCCGACATGAATCGCTCCTTATTGATTTCTGACATTGATGGCTCCACACGGGTGAGGCTACGCCAATCGTACCAAAGAAGCCGCCGCTAATTGGCGTCCATCCGGCCCCAAGATCAAAGCGTGCAGTTTTTGTTCCTGCTGTCATAAGGCCCTGCGCGTGGACCGTCAAAAGGGTAGCGCGCCAGCGCGTAGGGGTTGGCCGGTAAATGCACGGATGCGCGATGGTGCGTCGAACGGACGACGTTTCAGCTCGCGAAAATTTCCGGGCACGGCCGAAAAATTACAAAAATGCATGACGATGTGAAGGAATGTTCGTTCGTTGTGCAGGTCTGGTCCGTTATGCTTTAATTTTTGCCGGGCCGGACGCGACGGGACGACCTTGAGCGGTCTGGCCGAGCCGAACTAAATCAGACCGAAGTTGGACCGAAGCCCGACCGAAACCCGGACAAGGCCCAGACATCTTCAACCAACCTATACCAGACCCGCACTGTGTGACGAATAACGCGGTGCATCACTTCGAGGAGAGACACATCATGAGCTTGCGTCTAGGCGACACTGCACCCGATTTCGAACAGGATTCCAGCGTTGGCCGTATCAAGTTTCACGAATGGCTAGGCGACAGCTGGGGCGTGCTGTTTTCACATCCGGCAGATTTCACGCCGGTCTGCACGACGGAACTCGGTCTGACCGCGAAGCTGGCGAGCGAGTTTGAGAAGCGCAATGTGAAGGCAATTGCGTTGTCGGTCGATAACGTGGAGTCGCACAAGGAGTGGATCAAGGACATCAACGAAACGCAGGCCGCGAATGTCGGTTTTCCGATCCTGGCCGACGGCGACCGGAAGGTATCCGAGCTATACGACATGATTCATCCAAACGCGAATGCCACGTTGACGGTCCGCTCGCTTTTTGTCATCGATCCGCAGAAGAAGGTTCGGCTGACCATCACGTATCCGGCGAGCACGGGTCGAAACTTCGATGAAGTCCTGCGGGTAATCGATTCCCTGCAACTGACCGACAGCCATTCGGTCGCAACGCCGGGTAACTGGAAGCAGGGCGACGATGTGATCATCGTTCCGTCGCTGCAGGACGCGGAGGAAATCAAGCGCAAATTCCCGAAGGGCTATAAGGCTGTGCGCCCGTATCTGCGCTTCACGCCGCAGCCGGACAAGTAAGCGCTGGCCGGAACCATCCGCAAGTAAAAATGCAAAAAGCCAACGCATGAAACACGTTGGCTTTTTGCTTTCTAGCAACCCGACGAGAATTTAACTCAGAAAAACGCCTGAATACCCGTTTGAGCGCGTCCGAGGATCAGCGCGTGGATGTCGTGCGTGCCTTCGTACGTGTTCACCACTTCCAGGTTCACCAAATGGCGCGCCACGCCAAATTCGTCTGAAATGCCGTTGCCACCGAGCATGTCACGGGCCAGTCGCGCGATATCCAGCGCCTTCCCGCACGAATTGCGTTTCATGATTGACGTGATTTCGACGGCCGCCGTGCCTTCGTCCTTCATGCGGCCCAGGCGCAGGACGCCTTGCAGCCCGAGGGTGATTTCCGTCTGCATGTCGGCGAGTTTCTTTTGAATCAACTGGTTGGCGGCAAGCGGACGGCCGAACTGCTTGCGATCCAGCGTGTATTGCCGTGCCATGTGCCAGCAGGCTTCGGCCGCGCCGAGCGCACCCCAGGCGATCCCGTAGCGCGCGGAATTCAGGCAGGTGAAGGGACCCTTGAGCCCGCTCACGTTCGGCATCAGGTTTTCTTCCGGCACGAAGACTTCGTCCATCACGATCTCGCCGGTAATCGATGCCCGCAAGCCAACCTTGCCGTGAATAGCCGGAGCGCTTAAGCCCTTCCAGCCTTTCTCCAGGATGAAACCGCGAATCAGATCGCGGCCATCTTCTTCCAGCTTCGCCCAGACGACGAACACATCGGCGATAGGCGAATTCGAGATCCACATTTTCTGGCCGGAAATCGAAAAACCGCCGGCCACCTTTTTGGCGCGTGTCGTCATGCTGGCGGGATCGGAGCCGGCATTGGGCTCGGTGAGCCCGAAACAGCCGATCCATTCGCCGGTCGCCAGCTTCGGCAGATACTTTTGCTTCTGCGCTTCGGTGCCGAATGCGTTGATCGGCACCATGACGAGCGACGATTGCACCGACATCATCGACCGGTAGCCTGAATCCACGCGTTCAACTTCGCGAGCGATCAGGCCATAGCTGACGTAGTTGAGACCGGGACCGCCGTACTGTTCCGGAATGGTCGGGCCGAGCAGGCCGAGTTCGCCCATCTCACGGAAGATCGCCACGTCCGTGTGTTCGTTGCGGAACGCGTCAAGCACACGCGGCTGCAGTTTGTCCTGCGCGTAAGCGTGCGCGGCGTCACGGATCATGCGTTCTTCATCGTTGAGTTGCTGGTCGAGCAGCAACGGATCTTCCCAGCTAAAACGGGCGTCATCGGCCATGTTGTTTCTCCTGTTTCCTCTATTCCTGATTTTCGGACTTGACTCAGGTTCCGCTATGCGGAACAATGTTTTGCAAATCAGAACTGAGTCTAGCATCCGATGCCAATAACTTCCATCAGGAATTCCGAGTCGTCGAAGCCGTCCGGTTCTTCCGAATCTTCAGACGGGATCGATGAACGCAAGTTTGTCGTAGCGCTCGCCCGTGGCCTGGAGATGCTGCGCGCGTTTCGTCCAGGCGAGACCTTGCTGGGCAATCGTGATTTCGTCGATAGAACCGGCTTGCCCAAAGCCACCGTCAACCGTCTCGCGTACACGCTGACCACGCTCGGCTATCTTCGGTTTGACGAACCAGCCGGTAAATACGCGCTCGACACGGGCGTGTTGTCGTTGGGATTCGCGTTGCTGGCAGGCGCCGATGCGCTCGAACTCGCGCGCCCGCACATGCGGGTTCTGGCGCGGGAAATTGGTGCTGCGGTGTCATTGGGGTGCCGCGACGGACTCGACATGATCTATCTGGAAACCATCCGCAGTGAGACGGCGCTGACGCTGGGTCTTGCGCCGGGTTCGCGCCTGTCGATGCTGACCAGCTCAATGGGACGCGCGTATCTGGCGGTGCAGGAACCGGATCAGCGGGCTGCCTTGCTGGAAGAACTCGGAGCGGCCGCAGTGAAAAACGGCGAAGACGGCGCGCGGCTGGTGAAGGCGGCCAAAGAGGCGATCGACGATTACGCCCGCGATGGCTGTTGTTATTCGTTTCGCGACTGGCACGCCGACGTGAACGCGATCGCCGCGCCTTTACGCGATATCCGCAACGGGCGATGGCTGGTGCTGAGCAGCAGCGGCCCGGCATCGTCGATGGACGAAGCGTATTTCCGCAATATTGTTGCGCCCAAGCTACGGACGCTGGCCGCACGACTGGCGTGAAGGAGCGCTGATCGAGCCCGAATAAGGCTGCTCTGTAGTTAAATCGGGTCGAAAACGGTTAAAACCTGATTTAGAAATAACATCCCAAAAACATGGCTCTTAGAACATAATTCGATGAAACAGCCGCAGGGAGACTAAAAAATGACCGGGTTCTCGCTGGACGCAACGGATTGCCGTATTTTGTCGGTGCTGCAAGAAGATGGTCGCATCAGCAACCTTGATCTGGCTGAGCGGATTTCGCTTTCGCCGTCAGCGTGTCTGCGCCGCATGCGGCTGCTCGAGGAAGAAGGGGTAATAGCGAGCTATCGCGCGTGTCTGGACCGGGAACGGCTAGGCGTGGAGCTGGAAGCGTTCGTGCATGTTTCCATGCGTAACGACCAGGAAAACTGGCACGAGAAATTCGCGGCCGCCGTGCGGGAATGGCCAGAAGTGGTGGGCGCGTTTGTTGTGACGGGCGACACCCATTACGTGCTGCGCGTGCTCGCGCACAATCTCAAGCACTACTCGGACTTTATCCTGAGCAAGCTATACAAGGCACCGGGTGTGATCGATATCCGTTCGAACATCGTGCTTCAGACCATGAAGGACGAAGCGGGCGTGCCGGTTGCCTTGATCGACAGAACTGGCAGCGTGTCTTAACCGAAGCTCGGGACACGCTGGACCAAGTCCGTTCACAGTGATCCAAGTGTATGAAACTGCCCCGCCTGAAACACCAGCGGGGCAATCTCCGCTGCATTCTCATGCACGCCGCATCGTTCCACCTGACCCACGAAGATCACGTGATCGCCTTCTTGATACCGGCTGCGATTGTGGCATTCGAACCATGCGAGCGCACCGTCGAGCACCGGCATGCCCGTGTCTCCCGCCGCGTGCGACACACCGGCAAAACGGTCACCCTTGACCGTCGCAAAGCGTTTGCAAAGATCGACTTGCGTTGCTGCGAGCACGTTCACCACGTAGTGACTATTGGCCTGGAATACCGGCATGGATGCGGATTTGGTCGCGAGGCTCCACAACACGAGCGGCGGATCGAGTGAAACAGAGTTGAACGAACTGGCGGTAATGCCGATCAACTGGCCGGACTCGGTGCGCGTGGTGATGACGGTGACGCCGGTGGCAAACTGGCTGAGGGCGTCGCGGAAAGCGGTGGCGTCGAAATTCGGTGGATTAGCGCGTTTCATCGGGATGGGTTCAGGTTCGACGGTATCGGCGAAATCCAGGCGGCAAAACTTAGTTAAACAAGAAGCCGGATGAAGTTTTCGAAGTCATCGGAGGATTGGCGATTGTTACGATTCTATCGGAATCGGCCCGTTCGCCACTGTGCTAAAGGCCGTACAGGCAACGCGGGCACCCGAAAACCAGTAAGCTGGGAGGGTTGATTCACAGGCTTCCGCGCGCATTTGATAGCCCTCGCGGAACACGAACCAGGAGCCAGCATGACGCAACATGACGAGCAGTCAAAGCGCGAAACCGCCACCATTGGCGGTGGGTGCTTTTGGTGTACCGAAGCGGTTTTTTTAGGCGTTGAAGGCGTGCTGTCGGTGGAATCGGGTTATGCCGGCGGCCAGGTAAAGGACCCGACGTACGAGCAGGTCTGCGACGGCACGACCGGACATGCCGAAGTCATCAAGGTGGAATTCGATCCGGCGGCGATTGGGTATCGGAACGTGCTGGAGATTTTCTTTGCGACCCACGACCCGACGCAACTCAACCGGCAAGGCAATGATGTTGGCACGCAGTATCGGTCGTCGATCTTCACGCACTCGGACGAACAGCGGAAGATCGCGCTGGAAGTGATCGATGAATTGCAGAAAGAACGGATCTTCGACGGCAAAATAGTCACCGAAGTCACGCCGCTGAATGGTAATTATTTTCCGGCCGAGGACTACCACCAAAACTACTTCGAGCAGCATCCGAATCAGGGGTACTGCGCGTTCGTGGTCGCGCCGAAGGTGGCGAAGTTCAGGCAGAAGTTCGCGCACCGGCTGAAACGGTGAACGCTGTTTGAATGGCGGTAGATCAAGACGGGCTTCGCGAAATCGATGCCCGTTTTTATTCCGGTGGCTTATTCCGCCAATCCGGCCGCTATGTTCCGCGCGATCTTGAAACAGGTCAGCGGCGCCGAGCCCTCTGCCTTGTTGTTCACCGCGATCACCACCGGCTGCCCTGCAAGCGCATAGCGCAGCGCGAGCTCGGCAAGTGCTTCGTGCGTGTCCGGGTCTTCATCGACGAGTTTATCGAACGGCTCGTACTTCGCTTTCGCCTGCTCGTATTTGAAGCCGCCGTGCAGACTCCAGCGCACGATCAGCGGCCCGAGTCCACCTTCGTCCAACAGCGCGAGCGCCTTCGCCTGGCGCCGGGGATCGGGCATGCGTGCATGAATGCCGACGCAATACCGCACCTTCGCGTCACGCAGCACGCGGATGAAACGCGGCGTCAGCATGATCGCGTCGCGCAATTCCACCGCGTAGCAACTTTCGCCAGGCAGTGGCGGCAGCGCATTGAGGAACGCGGAGAGGCGCTCGAGGAACGCCGTTGGATCGACGACCAGCGCGTCCGGCAACGGCGGAATCTGGAACACGAACGCGCCGGCTTTTTCACCCAAACCGGCGATGCACGGTTGCACGAATTCATCGATTGCGATGCGCGCGTTCAGGAAGGCGGGGTTATCGCCGGCGGGTGCGCCTTTGTCGCCGCGGACGGTGGCGTCGGTGACGGAAGCCGGCGCTTTCACGATGAAGCGGAAATGAGCCGGCACCTGGTTCGCGTAGCGCGCATAGTCAGCCACCGATAACGGCCCGTAGAACGAACGGTCTATCGATACACACCGCAGCAACGGATGCGCGCCGAGCGCGTTGAGGCCATCGCGGGAAAGCTTTGCCGACGAGTATTCGTCGCCATAGACGATGTCACGCCAGCCAGGAAATGACCACGTCGAGGTGCCGAGATGAACGGTGTCGGGAAGGCGAAGAGCTAACGCGTGATGGTCGGGCGCGGCGAGGGCTGGCAAGACGCCGCCGCGTGATTTTGTTTTTGTGTGAGACGGGGTCGTGGGAGTCGGTTTGCGATTCCCCGCTTCCGGCTCTTCCATCGCGCCGAACAGATCGACTTGTAGCGTGGATTTCGCGTGCGCCTCCACGCCCGCATCCGGTTTATCACCGGATGCGGGTTCATGAGAAGCGGCGGAATCAGGCGTTGAACTCAGAGCGGTTTTTCGTAAATATAGCGGCGCGACCACGGCAGCGTTTTCGCGCTGCGCCCGGCCTTGCGGCACACAATCTGGTAAATCGACACGTCGTCGTTTTCGAACGCGTACGCACAACCCGCAAGATACACGCGCCAGATGCGGAATTTTTCATCGTCGACAAGCGCCTTCGCCTGATCCGCCTTCGCCTCGAAATTTTCTGCCCAGATGTCGAGCGTGCGCGCGTAATGACGGCGCAGGCTTTCCACGTCGACGGCCTCCAGGCCGCCTTCCTGCAGCGCTTCGAGCGCAAGCCCGATGTGCGGCAGCTCGCCGTCCGGGAACACATACCGGTCGATGAACTCGCCGCCGCCAAGCGCCGTCTCGCCGCTATTGAAGTCGGTCGACGTAATGCCGTGGTTCATGGCAATGCCGTCGTCGACCAGCAGTTCGCGCACCTTGGTGAAGTAACCAGGCAGGTTCTTGCGGCCGACGTGCTCGAACATGCCCACGCTCGTGATTCGGTCGAACTGGCCTTGTATGTCGCGATAATCCTGAAGCCGGATTTCGATCTGGTCTTCGAGTCCGGCGTCTCTCACGCGTTTCGTGGCAAGATCGAACTGGTTCTGCGAGAGCGTGACGCCCACGCATTTCGCCCCGAATTTCTGCGCGGCACGCAAGACGAGCGCACCCCAACCGCAGCCGATGTCGAGCAGACGCTGGCCCGGCTGCAACTGTATCTTCGTGAGAATGTGGTCGATCTTCTTGATCTGCGCGGTGGCGAGGTCTTCATCGCCGTTCTCGAAATACGCACACGAATAGACCATGTTCTTGTCGAGCCACAGCTCATAGAACTCGTTCGATACATCGTAGTGGTACTGAATGGCTTTCTTGTCCGACGCCTTCGTATGATTGAAGTAACGTCGCACGCGCGCCAGCTTGCTCGCGCTGGTGACGGTGTTCTTGGCCAGCCCGTAGCCAATATTGATGATGTCCGACAGCTTGCCTTCGATGTCGATCTTGCCCTTCACATAGGCTTCGCCGAGGTTGTCGAGACTCGGCTCGAGCAAATAGGGCAGGGCGGTCGCGCTCTTCACATGCAGCGTGACCTGTGGTGCCGCGAAACTTCCGAAGTCATGTTGCTGTCCATCCCACAGAACCAGCCGGGCGGGCAGGTTCGCCCGATCCCGAATGTCCTGCACCCACTGCGTCAGCTTTTTCTCCCAAAACATGCTCGTTCTCCGCGTTCAGATGAAAATGAAGCTAAACCGGGTCGCTTTACTGCACGTTTGCTCTGTGTTCGCGATGCCTTCGTTGCTTGCCCTTTGTCACTAATCCTCCGCCGCCTGGACACGCCGCAACGAGACGCGATTTAACGCGGGTCCAGTCATTGCGGGTCCACGAGGAACCCGGCGAAGGTCGAAGTCTTGCTAAGGCTAAGGCGATAAGCGGACGATTTGCCATTGCTGGCCGTACGCCCCAAGCGTGTGTGCAGCACGTTTATAGACGACACGGTCATGCAACCGTGACGGACGGCCCTGCCAGAATTCGATGGTGTCGGGAACGAGCCGGTAGCCGCCCCAATGTGGCGGACGCGGCGGGTTGTCACCGTATTTCGCAATCAATTCACGCTCGCGGGCTTCAAGCACCGCGCGGCTTTCGATCACTTCACTCTGCTCCGACGCCCACGCGCCTATTCGCGATCCAAGCGGGCGCGATGCGAAATACGCATCGCTTTCTTCCGGACTTGTCTTGACGACGGAGCCCTCGATACGCACCTGGCGTTCGAGTTCGATCCAGTAAAACAGCAGGCTCGCGGCGGGGTTGCTCGCGAGTTCATGACCCTTGCGGCTGAGGTAATTCGTGAAGAACACGAAACCCCGATCGTCTACGCCCTTGATCAGCACTATGCGTGCTGAAGGGCGTCCATGTTCGTCGACGGTCGCGAGCGTCATGGTATTGGGTTCAGGTAATTGTGCGTCGAGCGCCTGCGCAAACCACGTTTCGAATTGTCGAATCGGGTTGGGATCCACGTCGGATGTTTCCAGCGATCCGACGGAATAATTCTTACGAAGATCAGCGAGGGTCGTCATTTTTTATGCAAACGCTTCAATCGCATTAGTATAGCCAAGGTCATCAAATTCTGCGCTTTGCCGCTGATGTCCCTTTGATCTTCAATGATTTAGATCACGGATCCCGAGCGACAAAATTTGACTCAATTCAGCAATTATTTTCATTTTGCTTTCAAACACTGGCCGGTGATTTTTTCCGTCCAATCTTCGATAAGGCAGAATACGCAATTCAGCGAATTCCTGCTGATCTCTGGTTCTATCGTTGTGATAGCGCGTCAGTGCGGACCGGTGCCGCTCGCTGCTGTCTTGAGGCCTTCTTGCCTTGTTTTTGCTTGTTCTGCCTACCTGCCGCCTACTTCACCATGACCGCTTTTCCTGCCTCCGCCGACGCTTTAAATCTTACCTCCGCCACGCCGGAGTTTGAAGTCGCTGACCGCGCCCGACGCTTTGGCGGCGTGGCGCGCTTGTATGGTCCGGCTGGACTCGCGGCGTTCGAACGCGCGCATGTGGCGGTGATCGGGATTGGCGGCGTGGGCTCGTGGACGGTCGAAGCGCTGGCGCGCAATGCGATCGGGCGTCTGACGCTGATCGATCTCGATAACGTGGCTGAAAGCAATACGAACCGCCAGGTGCACGCGCTGGACGGCAACTACGGCAAGGCCAAGGTCAGCGCGATGGCCGAGCGCATTCGCCTGATCGATCCGGCTTGCCGCGTGGAGCAGGTCGAAGATTTTATCGAGCCGGCCAACTTCGATTCGGTGCTCGGCGGCGGCTTCGATTTCGTGATCGATGCAATTGACAGTGTGCGTACGAAAACGGCGCTAATTGCGTGGTGCGTTGAGCATGGACAGCCATTGATCACTGTCGGCGGAGCGGGTGGGCAGCTCGATCCGACGCGGATTCGTATTGACGATCTGGCGCTCACGATCCAGGACCCACTGCTCTCGAAAGTGCGTGGGCAACTGCGTAAATTGCACGGCTTTCCACGCGGACCAAAAGCGAAGTTCAAGGTGAGCGCGGTCTATTCCGACGAGCCGTTGATCTATCCCGAAACCCCCGCTCGCGAAGCCAGCGAGGTAGACGAATCAGAGGAAATGGCGCCTGCTGCAGCGGGACCCGTTGGACTGAATTGCGCGGGGTTTGGATCGAGTGTCTGCGTGACAGCTAGTTTTGGATTCGCCGCTGCTGCCTATGTCTTACGGGAAATCGCCAAACGCGCTTGAACATCGGGTAAATCAAGCAAATGGCCGCTTTCAAGCGGCCATTTTTCAAAATGCCTTTCTCGGAAATATTAATTTAAACTATTTGAAAGATTTTGACTCCGGGCGTTGAATGCGTCAGTTAATTGCCGCGCTTAATTTGCGGCGCCATTGCGAAACCACTTCCGGCTGATGCGCGGCCAAGCCGAACACCGACAGCATGGTTTTGCGGCCCACGTCGTCCATGAACTTGCGGTCGCGCGTCACGATCGCGAACAAATGCTCCAGCGCACCGTTGTAGTCGCGGCCGGCAATCAGCCGGTTGGCCAACGCGAAACGGGCTTCCAGATCGTCCGGATTGGCGTTCACGGCGTTGATCAGGGCGTCGGCGGGTGGAAGGCTTTCTGCGGCGTCGGCGGCGTCCAGTTCGGTCTTTAGCGCGTTGTAGCGGGCATCGATCCCTTGCGTGGTTTTCGGCGACAGCAACTTTTCTTCATCACGTGCTTCGTCAGTGCGGCCGGCGGCGAGGAGCCACTGGATCAGGTCCAGCCGCGCGTCGTCATAACCGGGATCAAGTGCCAGCGTCGCCCTGATATGGTCAATGGCCAGGTCAGTGTCGCCGGCCTCGTAAGCCGCATGCGCGGCACGTCGCTCGGCTTCAGCGCCGTCCGGAACCAGTTTGTCGATGAATTCGCGCAACTGGCCTTCCGGCAGCACGCCGATGAACTGGTCGACGGCTCCCCCGTCCGCAAATGCGACCACGTGCGGAATGCTGCGTACCTGAAAGTGCTGCGCCAGCTCCGGATTTTCATCGACATTCACCTTCACCAGCTTCCACTTGCCCGCGCCTTCCGCCTCCAGCCGCTCGAGCATCGGGCCGAGCGTTTTGCATGGACCGCACCACGGCGCCCAGAAATCGACGAGCACCGGTGCAAGCGTGGACGCGGCGATTACGTCCTGTTCGAACGTGGCGAGTGTTGTATCCATGGTGTTCCTCCAGAAACGCGTAAACGATGAACAAGTATCTTGGGGCAAGCCGCCCGAGTTCAACTGGGTGCATGCCTGATTGCGCTGCGGACTCCTACTTCAGGTCTCGACCTCAGGCTACGACCTCAGGCATCCGGCGGATTGGCTTGGCGGCGTGGCGGCGGCAACGGGATAAACTCGGTTTCACCGGGGACCTGCCCCATCCGCTGTTCGCTCCACGCGAGTTTCGCCGCCTCGATTTTTTCCCTCGAACTCGAGACGAAATTCCACTCGATGAAGCGCGGCCCATCCAGCGGTGCGCCGCCGAGCAGCATTGCGATTGCGCCGCCCGTACTGCGTAGATCGGCGGAAATTCCGGGCTTGAGCACAGCCATCTGGCCGGCGGGCAGCGCGTCGCCATCAATAAAGAGATCGCCTTCCAGCAGATAGACCCCGCGTTCCTCATGTTCCGTATCGAGCGTCACGGCGCTGTTCACCGAAAATTGTGCCGCGACATACAGGGTGGGCGAGAACGTGGTGGTCGGCGCCGTTTCCCCGAAAGCGCTGCCGGCAATCACCCGCAACTTCACTCCATTGCGCTCGACTTGAGGCAGTGTTGCGGCCGGATGATGCTCGAACGACGGCGTGCAATCCTCTTGTGCCACGGGCAGCGCGACCCACGTCTGGATGCCGTGCATGTCCTGACCGGCGGCGCGCTCCTCGTCCGGCGTGCGTTCCGAATGCACGATGCCGCCGCCGGCCGTCATCCAGTTCACGTCGCCGGGCGAAATCTTCTGGACTGAGCCGACGCTGTCGCGATGCATGATCGCTCCCTCGAAGAGGTACGTGACAGTCGCGAGGCCGATGTGCGGATGGGGCCGCACGTCCAGCCCGACTCCAGGCACGAGCGTTGCAGGGCCGATATGGTCGAAGAAAATGAACGGTCCGATGGTGCGGGCAGCCAGTGCAGGCAGCACCCGACGCACCATGAGGCCACCGACGTCGTGCTGATGCGGCTTGAGAAACGCTTGGATTGTGGAAGACATAAGGGCGTCCGGATTGCGTGCTCGGAACTGCAATTCTACTGGGCGTCGTGTGGAAGCACGCAAGCGGAATCCGAGTGGTATGTCGTTCGGCCGATCGTTCAAACCGAATCACGGGCCGCTCACCAAGTTTGGCGACCGCGTGAACCGGCGAACCGTGCAATTTTCGATGGACCGTGTTGATAGACCCTTGCGATGGACCCTTTCCGCCTAACCTAGACAGGAGTTTCACAATGACCAGGAACACACTTTTGATCGCCCTTGCCGCCGGATTTTTTGCCACTACCGGAGCCTATGCCCAAACGTCGAATGGCAATTCGTCGGGCGCGGCGTCCATGCCCACCGCAGCACCGATGCAAAGCGCCGACATGTCCGACGGTGCATCCGCGCCGATGAAAAAGCATCACAAGGCGCGCAAGCACATGAACAAGCAGTCATCGACCGGCCAATCGGCCGACCCTAGCAAGACGCCAGCCGTAGAGACGGGCGCCAGTGCCGCGACGGAGAATGGTCAAAGCAAGTAGGTTGGGGCGCCGAGGGCGTCTAACGAAGTGACGTTTTAAACCCAAGCGCTTGCGCCCGAACCGGCGCAAGCGCTTTTTCTTTGGGATGTGACGCGGGATCGTCTTGTCCGAATGGGCTATGGCGTGAGTCTGTACAACGCATTTGCAAAATCGTCCGCTACAGTGTCGAATTGTGTTCGATCTGAATTCAGGCCTTCCGGGCTCCGGTCTGTCCTGAAAGCAGCTTCGAATAAAACTCATGGAGACGGCGATGTCGCCAAAGGATTTGTTGTCCGCGCTGATTGTCATTCTCGCCTGGGGCGTGAACTTCGTCGTGATCAAGGTGGGTCTGCACGGTGTGCCGCCCATGCTGCTTGGCGCGTTGCGTTTCACGTTGGTCGCTTTTCCGGCGGTGTTCTTCGTCAAGCGCCCGGCTATTCCGTTTCGGTGGCTGTTCGCTTACGGCGCGACCATCTCGTTCGGGCAATTCGTGCTGCTTTTCTACGCAATGTCTGTTGGCATGCCTGCCGGCCTTGCGTCGCTGGTGTTGCAGGCGCAGGCGTTTTTTACGCTGATCTTCGCGGCCATGATTCTTGGTGAAGGCTTTCGCGGGCCGAACGTCGCGGGCTTGCTGATCGCGGCGTGCGGGCTCGCTGTGATCGGCGTACAGGCTGGCCATGCCATGACCGTTGCGGGTTTCCTGCTCACGCTTGCGGCGGCGTCCATGTGGGGCATGGGCAATGTCATCACGAAGCGCATGGGCAAGGTGGACCTGTTGTCGCTCGTGGTGTGGGGAAGCCTGATACCGCCGCTGCCGTTCCTTGCGCTTTCGCTGATGGTGGAGGGGCCAGCGCGCATTTCGGAAAGCTTGTCCGGCATCTCGCT
The DNA here is from genome assembly GCF_011493005.1 of Caballeronia sp. SBC1. Classification (NCBI taxonomy): domain Bacteria; kingdom Pseudomonadati; phylum Pseudomonadota; class Betaproteobacteria; order Burkholderiales; family Burkholderiaceae; genus Caballeronia; species Caballeronia sp. SBC1. The sequence goes on along the minus strand of NZ_CP049156.1, from coordinate 3,289,268 downwards.
CACGTCGATCCTGGCGATCGTTTATCTCGCGTTTATCGCGACGATGCTTGGTTATACGTTGTGGGGAAAGCTGCTGGCGCGTTATCCGGCGAGCCAGGTTGCGCCGTTTTCGTTGCTCGTGCCCATTGTCGGGCTGGCTTCAGCGGCATTGCTGCTTGATGAAGGACTGAGCCCGATGCAATTCCTGGGGGCGGTGCTGGTGATGGCCGGACTCGTGGTGAATGTGTTCGGCGGATGGTTAAGGCAGCGGTTTTTATCGGCGGCGCGGTAGGGAACGGTACGAATCAAGGTCGAAGGAAGGTCGGAACGGTTCGCTAGCGGTGGCAGAAACGGGCCCCGCAGCCCAGCGCGAGCGAACCTGGCCCCTTACGTCATCCGGCTCTTTGCGAGCGGCGGGTTAGCCGCAAAATACCGCTTGATGCCCTTCATGATCGCGTTAGCCATCTTGTCGCGATAAGCGTCGTCGTTCAGGCGCGCCTCCTCTTCGGGGTTACTGATAAACGCGGTTTCCACCAGGATCGACGGAATATCCGGTGCTTTCAACACCGCAAAACCGGCTTGTTCCACCGAGCCCTTATGCAGCTTGTTGATATCGCCAATCTCGTTCAACACGAAATTGCCATAGCGCATGGAGTCGCGAATCTGCGCGGTGGTGGACATGTCGAACAACGCCCGGTTGACGCTTGCGTCCTGGGTCGTCACATTGATGCCGCCAATGGAGTCCGACGAGTTTTCCTTGTTCGCCATCCAGCGCGCGGCCGCACTCGAAGCACCGTGATCCGAGAGCGCAAACACCGACGAGCCACGCGCCGAGGGCGTGGTGAATGCATCGGCGTGAATGGAAACGAACAGGTCCGCGCCCACGCGACGCGCCTTTTGCACACGCACGTTGAGCGGCACGAAGAAGTCGGCGTCGCGCGTCATCATCGCGCGCATGTTCGGCTGCGCGTCGATCTTGGCGCGCAGCTTCTTCGCGACATCGAGGGCAATGTGCTTCTCGTACGTTCCGCCGCTGCCGATCGCACCCGGATCTTCGCCGCCGTGGCCCGGGTCGATCGCGACGGTAAGCAGGCGCGTTGTCCCGGACTTGTTGCTCTTTGGATTGGAAAAGCCGTAGTCGTCGCTGGTGCTGCTGTCGGACGAGTCGTCCTGGTTCGCCAATGCCGTAGGTGGCGCCGGCTTGACTGTGGGACGGGGCTTCGGAATCGCAGCAATGGGCGGCACGGGCGCGGGCGATGACGGCGCGCGCGGCAGATCGGTCTGTGCGTACTTCTGGAAAAACTCGTCCGTGTTGTCCGGCACGTTCGTTTTCGGCGGCGTGGCGGGGCCGCTTAGCGTGGCAGGCGGCGGGGCCGGATTCGGGTTGGTCTGATCGAAGGTTTGTTGCTTGTGCTCGGACTGAGCGAGCAAGTCCATCAGCGGGTCGGGAGCAACGGCCGGATACAAATCGAAGACCAGCCGATACTTGTAGCTGCCAATCGGCGTCAGCGTGAACACTTGCGGCTTCACGGACCCCTTCAGGTCGAACACCATGCGCACCACGTGCGGCTGATATTGACCGATGCGCACCGACTGGATCTGCGGATCGTTCGGCGTGATCTTCGAGACGAGATCCTTCAGTTCCTGATCGAGGTCGAGCCCATTCAGGTCGACCACGAGCCGGTCCGGACCCTGCAGCAGTTGCTGGGTGTTTTGCAGCGGCTGATCGGACTCGATCGTGACCCGTGTGTAATCGCGGGCAGGCCACACGCGCACGCCGAGCACCGAGCTGGCGTACGCGAGTTTCGGCCCGAGCAGCGCTAGCGCGATAGTCGAGGCACCCGCGCGCAGCACCTGGCGCCGCCGCCAGTTGTGCGAGGCCGTGGCGGTCGATTCGATCGAATGAAACGGCTTGATCAACAGCTTTCGAGACATGACTTTCCTGTTTCGCTAAACGCACGCGCTATCAGCACGCGGCCTTCGCCTTCCTGTTCCAGCGTGAATTCGAGATCCGGCACACCTAGCAGTCCGCCAGCACGTTGCGGCCATTCGACCAGGCAGATCGCGCCTGCGTCGAAGTATTCGCGAAAGCCGGCGTCGGCCCATTCGGCTGGATCGGCAAAGCGATAAAGATCGAAGTGATAGAGCTCGAGCGGACCCGTTTCCGTAGCAAGCGAGTAGGGTTCGACGAGCGTGTAAGTAGGACTGCGCACGCGGCCCGCGTGACCGAGTGCGCGCAGCGTCGCGCGCACCAGCGTTGTCTTGCCCGCGCCCAAGTCGCCGATCAACTGGACCTGCAAACCCGGAAAACGTTCGTTTTGTGCGTTCGAAATGTCTGAATCGCTCAGTCCGCGCGTCTGCAGGATCGCCTGCGCGAAGCGGCCACCGAAGGCGAGCGTCGCGTCTTCGTCAGGCAGGTCGAAGCGGCGTTCGAGGAGCGCGGCGGGAAGGTTTGCAAACGATCGAGTGAGGATGTCGGGCATTCTCGTAAAATGTCGTGATGAACCGTTTGCCGGAACACCCTGTGGAACGCGAGAGCGCGTCAGACGACGCCGTCGCGGACACGCGCCACTTCAGCTTTGACGACGAAGCCGCGCTGGCTGAACTCGCGCTACGCATCAAGGCGTGGGGGCGCGAGCTGGGGTTCGCTGCAGTCGGCGTCAGCGACGCCGACTTGACGGAAGCCGAAGAAGGCCTGGCCTCATGGCTTGAAGCAGGCTATCACGGCGAGATGGATTATATGGCCAAACATGGGATGAAACGCGCAAGGCCAGCCGAGCTTGTGGCCGGCACGCGACGTGTTATTACAGTTCGAATGGCCTACTTGCCGGCATCGACGCTCGACGGCAAGGCGCGCGAAAGTGCCACGACAGCCGACGGTCAGGCAATCGACTGGCGCACGGCCGAATGGGCTCGAATAGACAATCCTGCGGCGGCGGTCGTGTCGGTCTACGCTCGAGGCCGCGATTATCACAAGGTCATGCGCAGCCGCTTGCAGCAGTTGGCCGATCGCATAGAGGCCGAGATTGGCGCGTACGGGTATCGCGTATTTACCGATTCCGCACCCGTTCTCGAGGTTGAGCTCGCGCAAAAAGCGGGCAACGGTTGGCGCGGAAAACACACGTTGTTGCTACAAAGCGATGCCGGTTCGCTGTTTTTTATCGGCGAGATTTTGGTGGATATTCCGCTGCCACCCGACGCTTTGACCCATCCCGATCACGCGCCCGAACACGACGGTTCGCATTGCGGAAGCTGTAAGCGCTGCATCGATGTTTGCCCGACCGGGGCGATCGTCGCGCCGTATCGCGTGGATGCCCGCCGTTGCATTTCGTATCTGACCATCGAGTTGAAGGGTAGCATTCCCGAAGACATGCGGCCGCTGATCGGCAACCGGGTTTATGGTTGCGACGATTGCCAACTGGTATGTCCGTGGAACAAGTTCGCGCAGGCCGCGCCGGTCGCGGATTTCGATGTGCGCCATGGGCTCGATCGCGCGTCGCTCGTAATGCTGTTCGGCTGGAGCGCCCATGATTTCGATGAACGCATGCAGGGCAGCGCGATTCGCCGCATTGGACACGAGCAATGGCTGCGTAATATCGCGGTGGCGATGGGCAATGCGTTGCGCTCGCCTGTTTTGGGCGCCGATGAGCGCTCGGCAATACGAAACGCACTGAATGCCCGCTCCACGGATGATTCAGAGCTGGTCCGTGAGCACGTCGAATGGGCGCTGCGCCAGGAAGCATGACCGCACGATTACAGGAAATATCAATGGAAGTGACCGAGGCAGAACGCGCGCCGGAACTCGTGTCGAGCAGCGCATCGATCGATCTTTTTTGCGACGCGCTCTGGCTCGAACATGGTCTCGCCAAGAACTCGCTTGAGGCGTACCGGCGCGATTTGCGCTTGTTCTCCGAGTGGTTATCGAAGACACGGGGCGGCACTGTGGATACCGCCACCGAAGCCGACATGAACGGCTATCTCGCCGCCCGTCGCGCGGACAAGGCAACGTCCGCCAACCGCCGGTTATCGGTTTTTCGCCGCTACTACGCGTGGGCATTGCGAGAGCATCGCGCGCCCGCCGATCCCACGCTTAAGCTGCGTTCGGCCAAACAGGCACCGCGCTTTCCCAAGACCTTGAACGAAGCCCAGGTCGAGGCCTTGCTGAACGCGCCCGATGTGGAAACCGCGCTTGGGCTACGCGACCGGACCATGCTTGAGCTGATGTACGCAAGCGGCCTGCGCGTGACCGAACTCGTCACGTTGAAGACCGTGGAGGTGGGCTTGAACGAAGGCGTGGTGCGCGTGATGGGCAAGGGGTCGAAGGAGCGCCTTATCCCGTTCGGGGCGGTCGCGCACGACTGGATCGAGCGCTATTTGCGCGAATCGCGGCCGGTGTTGCTCGGCGCTCGCGCCGCCGATGCCCTGTTCGTCACCACGCGCGGCGAAGGCATGACGCGCCAGCAGTTCTGGAACATCATCAAGCGCCACGCGCTCACCGCCGACGTGCGCGCGCCGCTCTCACCGCACACCTTGCGGCATGCGTTCGCCACGCACTTGCTGAATCACGGGGCCGATTTACGCGTGGTGCAAATGCTGCTCGGCCATACTGACATTTCCACGACGCAGATCTACACCCACGTCGCGCGGGAGCGGCTGAAGACGCTGCATCACGATCACCATCCGCGCGGCTGAAAGGTTTGAGCCTAAAGCAGATGCGAGCTTAAAGTTCGTCCCGAAGCTTGTGTTTCAACACCTTTCCTGTCGATGCCGCCGGCAGTGCCGCCAGCACGCGGATCTCGGCGGGGCGCTTGTAAGGCGCGAGACGCTCAGCACACCACTGGACGATATCGTCGGGCAGCGCATGCACCGCGGGCAGCAATTCGACGAACGCGATCACCTCCTCGTTGCCCTCGACCGGCCTCCCGATCACCGCAGATTGCAGCACATCGGGATGGGAGTTCAGCACGTTCTCGACTTCAGCCGGGTACACGTTGAAGCCCGAACGGATGATCAGTTCCTTGCTGCGCCCGACGATATACAACGCGCCATCCGGCGCCTGTCGCCCAAGATCGCCGGTTCGGAGCCAGCCATCTTTCGTGACTGTCGCCCGCGTCTGCGCTTCATTGCGGTAATACCCGAGCATCACGTTCGGGCCGCGCACCCATAGTTCACCGACTTCGCCCGGTGCCACATCCACGCCATCCAGCGCGACGAATCGCAGCTCGATACCGGGTATGGGATCGCCTGCCGAGCAGTCATCGCGTGGCGCGTCGAGCATGGTCTGCGATATGGTCGGACTGCTTTCCGTCATGCCATAGCCATTGTGCAGCGGCACCTTGTACAAGCCTTCGACGCGTGCCTTCAACGCGGCATCGAGCGGAGACCCGCCGGAATATGCGAAACGCAGCGCGGGTGCACGCCACGGCGTACCGCTTGTCTGCACCTGTTCGACGAGCTTTGCGTGCATGGCCGGTACGCCCTGGAAGATCGAGACGTTCTCTTCCGCCAACGCTCGCCGCACGGCATCCGGGGCGAAGCGCGGCGCGAGCCGGAGCGTTGCCCCCGCGTACAGGCTGCCGAGACAGACCGACGCCAGTCCGTAGATGTGCGTAATGGGCAGCACGGCGTACACCACGTCTTCGGGCGTCACACGCCGCAATGTGCTGGACATGGCCGCGATAAACAACACGTTGCGATGCGACAGCATCACGCCCTTGGGCGCGCCGGTCGTGCCCGTGGTGTAGATCAGTGCGGCACATTGACGGGCGGGATCGGTTTCGACGGGCTCCGGCGACACGGTTTCATCGACAATAAAACGCGACGCGCCTATGTTCGTTGCCGCTGTCACTACTGAAGCGTGCAACCGGTCCGCATGACTCGCGGCATCCTTCGATGCATCGACGGTGAACGCCACCACTCGCGGTTTTGCGTGCGCGCGGATCGCGTCGACTTCGCTTGCCGAAAGCCGGGCGTTCGTCAGCAAACACCACGCGTCGAGCTTCGCGACGGCGAACATCAGCACCACCTGCGCCACGCAATTCTCACTCACGATCATCACGCGATCGCCGCCTTGCACACCGGCTTGCGCTAGCTGGCGGGCGGTGTCGTCAATGGCTCGCACGAGTTCCGCCGCATTCAGCCGCCGCTCGTCCTCGATCAAGACAATGTGCTGCGGATCGCGGGCGGCGAGGCGCGCGGGAATATCGGAAATACGCGTGGGCAATGCGGCGAGCAGGGCGGTGACATCCATGTCCATTTCAAATCTCCGTGCCGCGCATCAGTCCGCGCGCGATGATCACTTGTTGAATCTGCGATGTGCCTTCGTAAAGCCTGAAGAGCCGCACATCGCGATAAAAACGTTCGATGCCGTACTCCGAGATATACCCCGCGCCACCGTGCACCTGCACCGCGCGATCGGCCACGCGGCCGCACATCTCGGTGGCGAAATATTTGGCGCACGACGCTTCTATGGACACGTCGCGGCCCTCGTCGCGGCGGCGCGCGGCGTCGAGCACCATGCATTCGGCCGCATAGATCTCGGTCTTGCTGTCGGCCAGCATGGCTTGCACGAGCTGGAATTCGACGATCGGCTGGCCGAACTGCTTGCGTTCCATGGCGTAGGCGAGGGCGTCGCGCAGCATCCGTTTAGCAGCGCCAATAGCGATGGCTGCAATGTGTAAACGCCCTTTATCGAGCACTTTCATGGCGGTCTTGAATCCGACGCCCTCCACGCCGCCGATCAATTGCGCGGCCGGAATGCGGCAGTTCTCGAAGATCACGTCGCAGGTATGCGCGCCGCGCTGGCCCATTTTCCTGTCGGGTTTGCCGAGCGATAGCCCGGGCGATTCACGCTCCACAATGAACGCGGAAATGCCGCTTGCGCCTTTGGCGTCGCTCGTGCGCGCCATTACGGTGAAGATGCCGGCTTCCGGCGCGTTCGTGATGAAGCGCTTCGTGCCGTTCAGCACGTAGTGGTCGCCGTCCTTGCGCGCTTTGGTTTTCAGCGATGCTGCGTCCGAGCCCGCGTCCGGCTCGGTCAGGCAGAACGAGCCGATCAGATCGCCCGCGGCGAGCTTCGGCAGATAGTGCTGCTTCTGTTCCTCGCTGCCGTCCAGCAGAATGCCAATCGACCCGATGCCGTTGTTCGTGCCGATCACGGACCTGAACGCCGGCGATGTCTGGCCGAGTTCGAACGCCACGCGCACTTCCTCTTCCATCGTCAGGCCGAGTCCGCCGTAAGCCTCCGGAATGGTCAGCCCGAACAGGCCGATCTCGCGCATGGCGGCGAGCACATCGGCGGGAATCTGGTCGGTTTCATCGACTTCCGCTTCACGCGGCACGAGGGTTTCGCGTACAAATCGGCGAATGGCGTCTTCAAGCAACGTCTGGGTTTCTGAATCGCGAATCACGTTGAATCTCCTCTGATCCAATGCAAGATGGTTGCTCGATCGTAGAACACTGAATAAGCATTTGCGAACGATCGTGCCACAGTAAATCAGCTTGCACAATTGGCCATTCGGTCGATGGTGGCCGTGCTTTCGCGCCGCTACAATGCCGTCATGTCCAAGGTAAAACACATTTCCGAGACCCCGGCGACGCAGTTTTTGCGTCGGCACAAGGTCGCTTTCGGCGAACATCCTTATGAGTATGTCGAGCATGGTGGCACGGAAGAATCGGCGCGCCAGCTGGGTGTAGATGAACATCGCGTGGTCAAGACGCTCGTGATGGAGGATGAATACGCGAAGCCGCTGATCGTGCTCATGCACGGCGACAAAACCGTCTCGACGAAGAATCTGGCCCGGCAGATTGGCGCGAAGCGCGTCGAGCCGTGCAAGCCGGAAGTGGCCAACCGTCATTCAGGGTTCTTGATTGGCGGGACGTCGCCGTTTGGCACGAAGAAGGCGATGCCGGTGTACGTGGAATCGACCATCCTGGACCTGGACACAATCTATCTGAACGGCGGACGGCGCGGATATCTGGTGAGCATTGCGCCGCCGGTTCTGACCGACCTGCTGAAGGCCACGCCAGTGAGTTGCGCGAGCGTCGATTAAAATGCGCGTCCTGAAGTCCTGCTCATGTCTCATTCACGCTTGACGTCCCCGAAGATAAGAAGAAATCAATGAACAATGTGATTGTTGCTGTGGTTGCTTACCTGATCGGCTCGATCTCGTTTGCAGTGGTGGTCAGCTCGGCCATGGGTCTTGCCGACCCGCGTTCGTACGGTTCCGGCAACCCGGGTGCGACGAACGTGCTGCGCACGGGCAACAAGCTGGCAGCCATCCTGACGCTGCTCGGCGATGCGTTCAAAGGCTGGCTACCCGTGTGGGTCGTCGTGCATTTCGGCACCCGGTTCGGGCTGGATTCCACGGCTATCGCGCTGGCCGCCATCGCCGTGTTTCTCGGGCATTTGTTCCCGATATTCTTCAAGTTTCAAGGCGGCAAAGGCGTTGCGACCGCGGCAGGCGTGCTGCTCGCCATCAACCCGGTGTTGGGGCTGGCCACCTTGCTGACGTGGGTGATCATCGCGTTCTTCTTCCGGTATTCGTCGCTGGCGGCGTTGGTGTCGGCGGTATTCGCGCCGTTCTTCGACGTATTCCTCTTCGGCCCGAGCCGCATATCGCTGGCCGTTGCCGCAATGAGCGCGCTGCTGATCTGGCGGCATCGCGGGAATATCAAGAAACTGCTTGATGGGAAGGAAAGCCGGATCGGAGAGAAGAAGCCGGCGGTGGAAGCGGCTAAATAAACAGCCGCAAAAGCGCGCCGTCGAAGTGAGAAAGCCGCCCTGAAGGCGGCTTTCTCACTCATTGCGATGCCTGAATCAATGCAAACCGGTTAACGCAATCCGGTCACGCTCAATCGCGGAAATTATTAAAATCCAGCGGCGTGTCCGTCACGTCCTTCTTCAGCAACGCAATTGCGCTCTGCAGGTCATCACGCTTTGTGCCGTTGATGCGCACCGAGTCGCCCTGAATGCTTGCCTGGACCTTGATCTTGCTGTCCTTGATCATCTTGACGATCTTCTTTGCCAGATCACCGGTGACACCCTTCTTGATCTCGACGACCTGCTTCAGCTTGTCGCCGCCAATTTTTTCGATCTTGCCGTAATCGAGAAAGCGCACGTCCACATTGCGTTTTGCGAGTTTCGACAACACCACGTCCTTGACCTGGCCGAGCTTGAAATCGTCGTCGGCAAAAAGCGTCAGTTCACGATCCTTTTGCTCGACGCGCGCGTCCGAACCCTTGAAGTCGAAGCGCGTGGCAATTTCCTTGTTCGATTGTTCGATGGCGTTTTTCACCTCGATCATGTTTGCTTCGCTGACGACGTCAAACGATGGCATCTGCATTCCCCTTCGTTGAGGCGAGGCGTGACGTAAGGCTCGCACGCACTCGCTATAATCACGGACCAACGTCATTCTACCGATGCCGTCCCGGTTTACCCAAGGCCGCCCCAGATCCTGACCCAGCGCTTCCTCAATGTCCGAGTCCCAATTTCTCTCCGATTACCCGCTGCTCGCGCATAACACGTTCGGTTTCGACGTCCGCGCCAAGCACGCCGTTCGGCTGACGGAAGAAGCGCAGATCCCGGCGCTTGCTCGCGACGCCCGTATAAACGGCCTGCCGCAACTGGTGCTCGGCGGCGGCAGCAATGTTGTGCTGACGCGCAATTTCGACGGTGTCGCGTTGCTCATTGAATTGCGCGGCCGCCGCGTGATCAACGAAGATTGCGAAGCCGTTTTTGTAGAAGCCGGCGCGGGTGAGAACTGGCACGAGTTCGTCGCGTGGACGTTGTCGCAGGGTTTGCCCGGGCTCGAAAATCTCGCGTTGATTCCCGGCACGGTGGGCGCGGCGCCAATCCAGAACATAGGCGCCTATGGGCTGGAAATGGGCGAGCGCTTCGACCGTTTACGCGCGATCGAATTATCGACGGGAGAAACGCGTGAATTTGATCGCGATGCATGCGCGTTCGGGTACCGCGACAGTTTTTTCAAGCAGGAAGGGCGTGGGCGTTTTGTGATCGTATCGGTGACCTTTCGTCTGCCGAAAGCGTGGACGCCACGCGCGGACTACGCGGATATCGCGCGCGTGCTCGAGACGAGGGGCGCGAACAATCCCCAGGCTATCTTCGATGCGGTGGTCGCGGTCCGGCAGGCAAAGTTGCCAGACTGGCGGGTGCTTGGAAACGCGGGAAGCTTCTTCAAGAATCCGGTTGTGAGTGCCGCGGCCTTTGACGCGTTGAAGGCGCTCGAGCCGGAGCTGGTGTCTTACAAGCAGCACGATGGTCAGTTCAAACTGGCCGCAGGATGGCTGATCGATCAATGCGGCTGGAAAGGCCGGGCGATCGGTGCGGCCGCTGTGCACGACCGGCAGGCGCTGGTTCTGGTGAACCGCGGTGGCGCGTCGGGCGCACAAATCCTGGAACTCGCCGCCGCCATTAAACGCGACGTACACGCGCGTTTCGCGGTCGAGCTTGAAGCGGAGCCGGTGTGTCTTTGATTTAAAACTGCTGCGAAAGAAAAGCGCTGTTGTATTCGCCGAACGTCGCCGCAACTGGCGGACGTAGGCGACGGCAGCAAACTGACGTACATAAGTCACCCCCAGGCAGGCGCCGCAAGACATCGCGCCCTTCAACAAAAAACCCGCCGAAGCGGGTTTTTCATTTCAACATCAACAAAGTCGGACTAACTCAGCCGCCGCGCTTGCGGCGTGCATTTTCCGCAATCCGCATCCGCAACGCGTTCAGCTTGATGAACCCGCCAGCATCGGCCTGATCGTACGCGCCGCCGTCGTCATCGAACGTAGCAATGTTCTTGTCGAACAGCGTTTCCTTCGAATCGCGTGCAACCACCGTCACGCTGCCCTTGTACAGCTTCACGCGCGTCCAGCCGTTGACCTTGTCCTGCGTATGGTCGATAAGCACTTGCAGCGCGCGCCGCTCCGGGCTCCACCAGTAGCCGTTGTAAATCAGCGCGGCGTAACGCGGCATCAGGTCGTCCTTCAGATGCGCGACTTCGCGATCCAGCGTGATCGACTCAATCCCGCGATGCGCCTTGAGCATGATCGTGCCGCCCGGCGTTTCGTAACAACCCCGTGACTTCATGCCGACATAGCGGTTCTCGACCAGATCCAGCCGGCCAACGCCATGCTTGCCGCCGATCGCATTCAATTCCGTCAGCATTTCCGCCGGCGACAAGCGCTTGCCGTTCAGCGCAACCGGATCACCCTTCTCGTATTCGATATCCAGATATTCCGGCTGGTCCGGCGCGTCTTCGGGCGCGACCGTCCAGCGCCACATATCGGCTTCGGCTTCAGCCTTCGGATCTTCCAGGTGACGGCCTTCGAACGAGATATGCAGCAGGTTCGCGTCCATGGAGTAGGGCGCGCCGCCTTGCTTGTGCTTCATTTCGATCGGAATGCCCGCCTTTTCCGCGTAAGCCAGCAGCTTTTCACGCGACAGTAAATCCCATTCACGCCACGGCGCGATCACCTTGATACCCGGCTCGAGCGAGTAATAACCCAACTCGAAACGCACCTGGTCGTTGCCCTTGCCGGTCGCACCGTGCGACACGGATTGCGCACCCACCGCGCGGGCGATCTCAATCTGCCGTTTCGCGATCAGCGGACGCGCGATCGACGTGCCCAGCAAGTATTCGCCTTCATAAACGGTATTGGCGCGGAACATGGGGAACACGAAGTCGCGGACAAACTCCTCACGCAGATCTTCAATGAAGATGTTGTCCTGCTTGATGCCGAGCTGCAGCGCTTTCTTGCGCGCCGGTTCGAGTTCTTCGCCCTGACCGATGTCAGCGGTGAACGTCACGACTTCGGCGTCGTAGTTGTCTTGCAACCACTTCAGGATGACGGAGGTATCGAGGCCGCCTGAGTAGGCGAGCACGACTTTTTTGATATCGCTCATGGTGAACTCGTATGGCTGGAAAACGGTGTGCGCCGGGCTTTCAGCGCGCGGAAAACCACTATTTTGACATCAAATGGCGGGCGTTCCGCATTTTCGGGGCGACACGGCGTTTCGATGGAAACGCCGCACGGTTAGCTAAACGTTGCAATCGGCTCGATCAAGCCGCTTATTCAAAGCCGCTCAGTGATTGAGTTTGCCGAGCAGCAGATATTCCATCAGCGCCTTCTGGACGTGCAGCCGGTTCTCAGCTTCGTCCCACACTACGCTCTGTGGGCCGTCGATCACCTCGGCGCTCACTTCCTCGCCGCGGTGTGCGGGCAGGCAGTGCATGAAGAGGGCGTCCGGATGAGCGCGCGCCATCATGTCCGAGTCGACGCACCAGTCGGCGAAGGCCTTCTTGCGCACTTCGTTCTCGGCTTCGAAGCCCATGCTGGTCCAGACGTCGGTGGTGACAAGGTCTGCGCCGGCGCAGGCGTCGTTCGGATCGGCGAATTCTTCGTAGAACGGCGCGCTATCGGCCGATACCAACGAATGGTCGAGCGCGTAACCGGGCGGCGTGGACAGGCGCAACTTGAACCCGAGAATCTGCGCGGCTTCGATCCACGTGTACAGCATGTTGTTCGCGTCACCGACCCAGGCCACGGTTTTCCCCGCGATGGGGCCGCGCAATTCATAGTAGGTAAAGACGTCGGCAAGAACCTGGCACGGGTGATATTCGTTCGTCAAACCGTTGATCACCGGCACGCGCGAATTTTCGGCGAAGCGCTGGATGATGTGCTGGCCAAACGTGCGGATCATGATGATGTCGACCATGCGCGACACCACTTGCGCCGCGTCCTCGATAGGTTCGCCGCGGCCGAGTTGCGTGTCGCGTGTGCTGAGGAACACGGCGTGGCCGCCAAGCTGGAAGATACCCGCTTCGAACGAGAGCCTAGTACGCGTTGAATTCTTCTCGAAGATCATCGCCAGCGTGCGGTCGTGCAGAGGATGGTAGGTCTCGTAGCTCTTGAACTTGCGCTTGAGAATACGCGCGCGTTCGAGCACGTAGTCATAGTCGTCGAGAGAGAAATCCTTGAACTGCAGGTAGTGGCGAATTTTTTTTTCGGTCATGAAAAATGCGTACGGCGGCTTCAGCCGGCAAATGTGCCGGACGGCGCCGCCGTCGTGGTGGTATCGAATTTCAGCATAAAGGAATTTCTTGCGTTTGACGAGGTCGCCAAATAGCCGATGTGCGCCGCCATACACCGTCTGGCACGGTTTAGAGGCTTTGTGTGCAGTGCGGAAAAAGGGCCTCTGCTGTATAATCCGGCAGGTTTCTCGCGCAGTCTTGGCACCTTTCGAATGCTTACGAAGCAGATCCATTCGCGGGCTTAAATAGAGTCAACCCGCAGAGTCAACCCGCGGACTAAACACGCAGATTCATCGTTGCTTTTAACGTTGCAGCGCGCGGGAGCCAGAGCAGTTCGCGCTCAAGCGAGTTCGTCTCGCTGACACCTGCCCATCTACCCGAGCAGTCCGTCTGGCGGGCAGCCGTGACCGGCGTCATCATGATGAGTTGATTGCGCGCTCAAGGCAGTTCGGCGACGTCGGAATCAGGTCGACGCGGTCGATGAGCGGGTGGCTGCAGGTCGAAGAAAGAGGCTGGGTCTTCCCGGCCGCGACGCTGCCGAACGAGGCGGAGTTCAGCGCCGGAGGTTGCAGCCGATGACTTTCCGGTTCACCTTGCCAACCATGCATGCGCGTTCGCCGGCGTTCTCCGCCGGTTGTCAAACAGGTATTCCTACATGGCCGAAACAATTCCAACCGAATACTTCATCCAGGGCGTTACGTCGAACGGCAAGACTTTTCGGCCGAGCGACTGGTCGGAACGGCTTTGCGGCGTGATGTCGGGGTTCGGCCCGGGCAAGCGCGGGCCCAATGCCCGGTTGCAGTATTCCGTTTATGTGCGCCCGACCTTGCTCGGTAACGTGAAGACGGTGATTCTCGATTCCCGCTTGCGTGACATTGAGCCTATGGCTTTCGATTTCGTGATGAACTTCGCTAAAGACAATGATCTTCTTGTGACGGAGGCGTGCGAATTGCCGCCGCATCATGCCACGCAGCAACACGGCTCAACGAGCGGCTAACTGAGCGGGAAGGGCCTCTGAGAAGGCCTCCTTTCGATGCACACGACAAAAAACCCGCCATAGCGGGTTTTTTTATTGCTGCCTCTTGTTGCCGTTTGCTGTTTTAAGCGTCAGGACAAATCGGAGCAAAACCGAAGCAGCAGCCTGTCACGCGCCCGTCAAACCAAAGGCACGCAATGGGCGACTACCAGACTTAAGCAGCAGCAGTTGCTTGCAGGCCCTTGATAGCAGCCGACAGACGGCTCTTATGGCGAGCAGCCTTGTTCTTGTGAACGATGCGCTTGTCCGCAATGATGTCGATGGTCTTGACCGACGTCTTGTAGATTTCTGCAGCCTTGGCTTGGTCGCCGGCGTCGATCGCCTTGCGAACTGCCTTGATGGCGGTGCGGAATTTCGAGCGCAGCGCCGAGTTGTGCGAGTTTGCCTTGGCGCCTTGACGGGCGCGCTTGCGGGCTTGTGCTGTATTTGCCATGACGGTTCCTTATCCTGTTCCAGCTATGTGTTTCAGCGCTTCCCGTTTTGCTTCTGGAGCGGATCCAACTCAATGCTGGCCCGACTCCACACAAGATAAAACGAGGTCAATCCGATGCGCTGTTTATGATCAAACCCTCGGGATCGATTGCCCGAAAGCGCAAAAAACGTCGAAAGAAGACGCGAAGCCGCCATGCTCTTAGGCAACTCTTAGGCAATTTACAACTTGCATAGAAGTGCCGAAAGCGGATTCAGGAGCTTCGAAACCGGCGATTATAGCAACGAAATCATGGGACTGGCAAGCGCGGCTGGTTTTTGGCCGGTGTCGCAGGGCGTCTACCCGGCGAACCCGGACGCAGCATAACAGCAGCGAGCAGCACGCAAGCAGTACGCAAGCAGTAAGCAAGCTGCATCCGAGCTGCTCGTAGGCGACCTAGCGACCAAAGTTGCAAATTCTAACGATTCAGCAAATGTTGCGACGCGTCGTATTCATAATGCGGCCCGTATAATCAACGCCCCATGAATCTATTCCGAGCCCTACTGACGGTCAGCGGCTTCACGCTGCTTTCCCGCGTGACCGGCCTGGTCCGCGAAACGCTGATCGCGCGAGCCTTCGGCGCCAGTCAATTCACCGACGCGTTCTACGTCGCCTTCCGCATACCCAACCTGTTGCGGCGCTTGTCCGCTGAAGGAGCATTCTCGCAGGCATTCGTGCCTATCCTTGCCGAGTTCAAGAATACAGAAGGTCACGACGCCACCAAGGCCCTCGTCGACGCCATGTCGACGGTGCTCGCCTGGGCGCTGGCAGTCGTATCGCTCGCGGGCGTAGCGGGCGCATCCTGGGTCGTGTTCGCCGTGGCGTCGGGGCTTGAGCACGACGGCCGCGCGTTCGGCCTCGCGGTGACCATGACCCAGATCATGTTCCCGTACATCATCTTCATCTCGCTGACTTCGCTGGCGTCCGGGGTACTCAACACCTACCGGCAGTTCTCCCTGCCGGCATTCGCGCCCGTGCTGCTCAACGTGTCGTTCATCGCGGCCGCCATCTTTCTTGCGCCACATCTGAAAGTGCCTGTTTATGCGCTTGCCTATGCGGTGATTGTGGGCGGCGTGCTGCAGTTTCTCGTGCAGTTGCCCGGCCTCAAGAAGATCGACATGATCCCGCGCATCGGGCTGAATTTTTTCCGGGCGTTGCGGCATCCGGGCGTCAAGCGCGTGCTGATCAAAATGGTTCCCATGACGTTCGGCGTGTCGGTCGCCCAACTGAGCCTGATCATCAATACGAACATTGCGTCGCGGCTGGGTCCGGGCGCTGTGTCGTGGATCAATTATTCCGATCGCCTGATGGAGTTTCCGACCGCGCTGCTCGGCGCGGCGCTGGGCACCATCCTGTTGCCAAGTCTCTCGAAGGCGCACGTGGACGCCGATCCGGTCGAATATTCGGCGCTCCTCGACTGGGGGCTGCGGATCACGTTCCTGATGGCGGCGCCAAGCGGATGCGCGCTGTTTTTCTTCGCTGAACCCCTGACGGCCACGCTGTTCCACTACGGTAAATTCGATGCGCATTCCGTCGTGATGGTCGGCCGGGCGTTGTCAGCGTATGGCGTCGGATTGGTCGGGCTGATCCTGATCAAGATCCTCACGCCCGGTTTTTACGCGAAGCAGGACATCAAGACGCCGGTGATCATCGGCATCATCGTGTTGATCGCCATTCAGCTTAGCAACCTGATCTTCGTGCCAATCTTCGCGCACGCCGGATTGACGCTGTCGATCGGCCTGGGCGCATGCGTGAACGCAACGTTGTTGTTTATCGGCTTAAGGAAGCGCGGGATTTATCAACCCTCGCCGGGATGGACGCGCTTCTTCGTGCAACTTGTCGGCGCGTGCCTTGTGCTCGCCGGCGTGATGCATTGGGTGGCCGGCAATTTCGACTGGATCGGCATGCGCGCCGCGCCTCTGGAGCGAATCATGCTTCTCGGTGCAAGCCTGGTTGTATTCGGTGCGCTATATTTCGGTATGCTCTCCGCGATGGGCTTTAAATACGCGTATTTCAGAAGGCGGACGCTTCAATGACGACGACGCGCATCCTCGACTATTTCACCTCGCTAGTGGCGGAGGACGAGAGTCTGCCGCTCACCGAGGCGGCGTTGTCGCTCGCTCAGGACGCGTATCCGGATCTCGATTTGCAGGGCGTACTGGCTGAGATCGACGAGCTGGTTTTGCGCGTGCGCCGTCGTATGCCCGATGAGGCCGACATCAAGCAAAAAGTCGGCGTGCTGAATCGTTTCTTCTTCCGCGAGCTGGGTTTCACCAGCAATCTCAACGATTACTACGATCCCGATAACAGTCACCTGAACATGGTGCTGAAGCGGCGCCGCGGAATTCCGATTTCGCTGGCCGTCGTGTATCTGGAGATGAGCGAGCAGCTCGGTATCCCGGTGCGTGGCGTGTCGTTTCCGGCGCACTTCCTGCTGCGCGTGACCACGCCTGACGGCGACGTGATGCTCGATCCGACCACCGGCCATTCACTGTCCGAATCGGCAATGGTCGAGATGCTCGAGCCGTATGTGCAGCGGGTGGGAGAGTCCATTGGTAGCGCGCTGCGGGTCTTGTTGCAACCGGCAACTCGTCGCGAAATCATCGGACGAATGCTGCGTAACCTGAAGAGCATTTATCTGCAGACCGAGCGCTGGCAACGGCTGCTCGCCGTGCAGCAACGGTTGGTGATCCTGATGCCGGGAAGTATTGAAGAAGTGCGCGATCGAGGCTTCGCTTACGCGCGCCTGGACTACTTGCGCCCGGCAATTGAAGACCTGCGCCGGTACCTTGACGATCGGCCCGACGCCGAAGACGCGACCGTCGTGGAGACGGAGTTGCATGAGCTGCGTCAGCGCATGCAGCACAACGGCGAGTAAGTTGTTTCCACCGTTCTAAAGTCCATCAAAAAACGGCGGCACATCATTTCGATGGCCGCCGTTTTTCTTGGCGCATAAGCCCATGGCGCTAGCCGCTACCAGTCCGGCCGATAACGTGATTCGCCTCTCGGGGTGTGAACGAAGCTAGCGATGAATTTTCGGGTTCGATAGAAACCGAGAATACGACCCAGCCCGTCGAGCCAACACCGCCGAGCCGCAAACTTACTTCGGCTGCATCCGGATCGCGCCGTCCAGGCGAATGACTTCGCCGTTGAGCATGGGATTGTCGAAGATCTGCTTGACCAGCATGGCGTACTCGTTAGGTTTGCCGAGACGCGAGGGGAACGGCACCATCGCGCCGAGCGCGTCCTGCACTTCCTGCGGCATGCCGAGAAGCATCGGCGTTTCGAAGATGCCCGGTGCAATTGTCATCACGCGAATGCCGTTGCGCGATAAATCGCGCGCGATCGGCAGCGTCATGCCTACCACGCCGCCTTTTGATGCCGCGTAAGCCGCCTGGCCGATCTGACCATCGTAAGCCGCCACCGATGCCGTGCTCACGATCACGCCCCGTTCGCCCGCTGCATTCGGTTCGTTCTTCGACATGGCCGCCGCCGCCAGCCGGATCATGTTGAACGTGCCGATCAGGTTCACGCCGATAGTCTTGGCGAACAGATCGAGTGCATGCGGGCCATCCTTGCCCACCGTCTTCGCGGCCGGCGCGATTCCCGCGCAGTTGACCAGTCCGCGCAAGCTGCCGAGTTGCGTCGCGGCTTCCACGGCGCGTTGGCCGTCTTCCTCGCGGCTCACGTCGCATTTCACGAACACACCGCCGAGTTCCTTCGCCAGCTTTTCGCCGCCGGCTTCGTTCATGTCGGCGAGCACCACCTTGCCGCCGTGGTCGCGGATAAGCTGTGCTGTCGCCGCGCCGAGACCCGATGCGCCGCCGGTGACGAGAAAAACGTTGTCCTGGATGTCCATGCTGTGTGCTCCTTGATGATGGTTGTACGTAATCGTTTCCGTGTTTTCGTCCCAAGGATCGCTCAGAACGAAAAACCCGCTCGGCCGATGGAGCGCGAGCGGGTTTCAGAAGGCATGCCCCGAGCGCCCGGATATGAGCGCCCAGTGACGAGTCAGGTCAATGCATCGAACACGCGCGTGCGGATTTCATCGACGGCGCCAAGACCCGAGATCCGCCGATACTCCGGCGCCTTCAGGCCATTGTTGTCGCCATGTTGGGCCCACGTGTTGTAGTACTCGATCAACGGCTTGGTCTGCGCGACGTACACGTCGAGCCGCTTCTTCACGGTCTCTTCCTTGTCGTCGTCGCGCTGGATCAGTGGCTCACCTGTGACATCGTCCTTGCCTTCCTGCTTTGGCGGATTGAACTTGATGTGATAGGTCCGTCCCGACGCCGCATGCACGCGACGCCCGCTCATGCGCACAATGATGTCCTCGAACGGCACGTCGATCTCAAGCACATAGTCGATAGCAACGCCGGCTTGCTTCATGGCGTCGGCTTGGGGAAGCGTGCGCGGGAAACCGTCGAAGAGATAACCGTTCGCGCAGTCCGGTTCCTGCAGGCGTTCTTTCACGAGGTTGATGATGAGCGTGTCCGGCACGAGTTCGCCTGCGTCCATGAAGCGCTTGGCTTCCACGCCGAGCGGCGAACCCGCTTTCACGGCGGCGCGCAGCATGTCGCCCGTCGAGATCTGCGGAATGCCGAACTTTTCCTTGATGAAGGTGGCCTGGGTGCCCTTGCCGGCGCCGGGGGCGCCCAACAGGATCAAACGCATGGTGATATCTCCGAATCGAATAGAAACCGCTGCGCTGCGAGGCTTATCTGGCATCCGGTCGCTGTGGCACATCGCTCGGTTGAAGCCGCAAACGAGGTGCGACGAGCCGAATTCGAGAGACGGCGCGGCACCAGTCGGACACGGGCGCTCAGGAGCGTTGGCGCTGACCGGAAGGCTCGCGCTACCGGCCGATTATGCCACGCATCGTAACGACGGCGGCTCGAATCCGAGGCCGGAAAGCCCGGTAAGTGGCGCGCAGCGGGGGTTAACGCGAGTTGATCGGAAGGGGAATGTCGCGTTACGCCGACGCGCTAAACAGCGCGCGGACGCGGGCCAGATCATTGGGGGTATCGACACCCGGCGGCGGCGCGTCGTTCGTCGTCAGCACTGCGATGCGCTCGCCGTGCCAGAGCGCGCGCAGTTGCTCGAGCGCCTCGGCTTCTTCGATAGGCGCCACGGACAGGGTGGGATAAACCCGCAGGAACTTCGCGCGATACGCATACAGGCCGATATGGCGCAACACGTTGGCGGGAACGGACGGACGCGCACCGAGCGCGGCGACATTCGGCCAGTCCTTCTGCCACGCGTCACGCGACCAGGGAATGGGCGCGCGCGAAAAATACAGCGCGACGCTCTTCGAATCCAGCACGACTTTCACCACGTTCGGATTGAAGACATCGGCCGGATCATGAACGGGATGCGCCGCGGTCGCGATCGCGCACGACGGATGCGCCGCCAGATGCGCCGCCACGTTGCGCACGAGCGCCGGGTCGATCAAGGGCTCGTCGCCCTGCACATTGACCACGATGGTGTCGTCGCTCCAGCCGAAATGCGTTGCAACTTCGGCAAGCCGGTCCGTACCGTTCGGATGATCGGCGCGGGTGAGCAGCGCCTCAAAACCATGTTCCTTCGCCACTTCGACTACGCGCGGCGAGTCTGTGGCGATCAGCACCTGCAGCGCGCCCGACAAGCGCGCGCGCTCGGCCACGCGCACGACCATCGGCTTACCGCCGATATCCGCCAGCGGCTTGTCCGGCAGCCGCGTGGACGCGAGCCGCGCGGGGACGACTGCGATGAAGGGCGGCGCGACCGGAACGTGTGCGTTCATAAAACTCAATTCCTCAGTTGCCGCCGGCAGGTTTCAACGGTTCGATGGGCGTGCCTTCCACGGTCTGGCGGGCTTCGTCGGGCAGCATGATGGGAATGCCGTCGCGGATGGGGTAAGCGAGTTTATCGACGTTGCAGATGAGTTCCTGCGCCGCGCGGTCATACGTGAGCTGGGTCTTGCAAATAGGGCAGACAAGGATTTCAAGCAGGCGTGCGTCCACGGAGTTTCTCCACAACTAATGCGATGAGGCGGGGGCTGAGCACGGCTTCGACTGGAACCACCCAGATGCGCGCGTCACGCCAGGCCCCGAATTTTACTGCATCCTTCTCGGTGATCAGGATCGAATCGGCGTCGATGCCGGCGAACGGATTGTCGCGATAATCGTAGTGGTCCGGGAACGCGCGCGTGGCCGGCGCGAGTCCGGCGGCACGCAGCGACGCGAAGAACCGTTCCGGTGAGCCGATGCCCGCCGCTGCTGCGATCCGTTCGCCCTTGAACGCGCTGAGCGGACGGCGCACGGCGGGGTCGTCGAGGCGCCAGGCGTCGCCGGTGGCCAGATCGAGCGAGAAGGTGTTCGGCCACGGCGGCAACGTGCGGTCGTACGGGCTGTTGATGAGCGTGGCGTCGCGGCGCCGGGACATCGGCTCACGCAGCGGTCCCGCCGGCAGCAGGAAACCGTTGCCGCCCAGACGGTCATCGAAGACCACCAGTTCGAACGTCCGCGCGAGGCGGTAGTGCTGCAGGCCGTCGTCGCTCACGATTACATCCACCAATGGATTCGCCTTCAGCAACGCCTGCGCCGCCGCGACGCGATCCGGCGACACCATCACCGGCGCGTGCGTGCGGCGGGCGATCAGCAGGGGTTCATCGCCGACTTCGGAGGGTTGGCTGTCGGGCGTCACCCGCGTGGCTGCGTGGATCTTCGCGCCGTAACCGCGCGAGACGACGCCTGGCTGAAAGCCGGCGGCGCGCAATGCTTCGACGAGCGCGATGACCGTCGGCGTCTTGCCGGTGCCGCCCACGGTCACGTTGCCGACCACGACAACCGGCACGCCCACGTTCACCTGTTTGATCCAGCCGAGCGCGAAGAACGCGCGCCGAATGGCTGCGATCAGGCCGAACACGCACGCGAACGGCGTCAGCGACCACGCGACCCAGCCGCGCTTGCGCCACTCACGGGCGAGGAAGTTTTCGATCGGCGGCTTGAAGTCAGACATGGCGCGCCTTGGGAACAGGATAAGAATCAGAATAAAGATCAGAAGCGAACGATGCACGCGCTTGGATGGACAGCAACGCAGGGCGGTGTAGCGGCGAGGGGAAGGGCGATGTTCGTGATAACGGCCGGCACCTTTGCATCGGGGCGGATCTCCGAAAATGAGCGAATGGTAAGCAGATAGTAAGCGGTCGCTGGACGACGCAGGGCCATTGTTGCGCGGGCCCTTGAACCCGGCACTCTAGCGCGGCGTCGCCGGGGGCGCCAGTCGAAGGGCAAACCGGACCTTGCCGCCCGGTATTGCAACGGGCTTAGGCGCGGTCCGAAATCGGGTAGATTCGCTACTCGATTTTTCACACAAACCGTCTGTGGATAACTCTGTGAACAACTTGGACTCCGGCCGCCTGAAATCGGCGTCAGGAAAGACCTGCATCGGTCTCTTCATGAATTAGAGATGGAAAGTACTTTTAAAACAATGACTTACAGTGTATTCATCATTGTTTCATGAACGCGCCCGTTAGCTTTCGGTAACTTGTGCATTGTGGACACTTGATACACTTCGGACGCTGATCGGTCTATCGTCCACGCGTTATTCACTGTGGGCGCGGCATTCACAGGACGGCGATTTGTTCGCTACCGGGCCAGCCTATTTCCAGCCGTGTTTTCAACCTCAACCGACCACCATTTTCCTCGATGAGCTCCGATCCTTTCGCTTCATCCGGTTCAGCCGGTTCATCCGGCAGCGCCGATGCCGTCATCCCCGTTTCGGCGCTGAACCGGGCGATCGGGTCCATGCTCGAACGCTCGTTTCCACTGGTCTGGGTATCGGGTGAAGTATCGAATTTCACGAAAGCGGCGAGCGGTCACTGGTACTTTTCGATCAAGGACGCGCAGGCGCAGATGCGCTGCGTGATGTTCCGCGGCCGCGCGCAGTACGCCGAGTTCACGCCGCGCGAAGGCGACCGGATCGAGGTTCGCGGGCTGGTCACCATGTACGAACCGCGCGGCGAGTTGCAACTCGGCGTGGAAGCCGTGCGCCGCACGGGCCAAGGTCGCTTGTACGAAGCCTTTTTGAAGCTGAAGGCAAAACTCGAAGCCGAGGGCCTGTTCGCGGCCGAGCGCAAGCGTGCGCTGCCGCAGCATCCGCGCGCGATCGGTATTGTGACGTCGCTGCAGGCGGCGGCTTTGCGTGATGTGCTCACCACGCTTTCGCGGCGCGCGCCGCACGTGCCGGTGATCGTGTATCCGGCGCCGGTGCAGGGCGCAGGCGTTGCCGCGAAGCTCGCGGCGATGGTCGATGAAGCCAGCGCACGCCGCGAGGTCGATGTGCTGATCGTGTGTCGTGGGGGCGGTTCGATTGAAGATTTGTGGGCGTTCAACGAGGAAGTGCTTGCTCGCGCGATAGCCGAAAGTGCGATGCCGGTTGTCAGCGGCGTGGGCCACGAGACGGATTTCACCATCGCCGATTTCGCCGCCGATGTCCGCGCGCCCACGCCCACGGCCGCCGCCGAACTCGTCAGTCCGCAGCGCGTGTTGCTGCTGCGCGATCTCGATCATCGGCATGCAGCGCTGGCGCGCGGTTTCGGCCGGATGATGGAACGGCGCGCGCAGCAACTCGACTGGCTGGCGCGCCGGCTGGTCAGTCCGGCTGAGCGGCTGGAACGTCAGCGCACGCACTTGCGGCAGCTCGCGGTGCGGCTGGCGTCGGCCGGCGCGCGTCCGGTGCGCGATGCCCGCGCGCGTTTTGCGCTCGTGCAAATGCGCTGGCAACGCTGGCGTCCCGATCTCGCCGCCGAGCGGGAACATCTGATGCGTCTTGGACAACGCCTGAGTGTTTCGCAAGGGCGCCGGCATGAACGGGCGGCGGCCCGGCTGTCGGAGTTATCGGCGAGGTTGCAGGTGTTGAGCCCGCAACGCACGCTCGAGCGCGGCTACGCGGCTTTGATCGATACGCAATCCGGACGCGCCGTGCGCGCGCCGAACGCGTTGAAGCCAAAACGGCCGTTGACCGTGCATCTGGCGGAAGGATCGGCGGATATTGTGCTGGCCGATATCCAGCCCCGGCTCTCCGATGAATTCTGATGTTGGCGGCGGTGTGCATCGGATGCTGCTTTCATACGGTGCGCACACCGTTTTTTACAAGACCTGCACCGGCGCTTGAAAGCCCGTATTTTTGACGGCTTAGAAGGAACGTTCGAGCATTTTTTACGCCACTGTTAAAGCTTCGTAATCGATACTGCTCATAAAAACCCGCAATTTGCGGGGTTATCCCAACTCGCCTACAATCGAGTGCTCCATTGCTTCACTCCTCACGTCCCCCATAATCATCATAGAAGGAAGCTCGCACCATGGAACATACCCTCCCGCCGTTGCCGTTCGACAAGAACGCGCTCGCTCCGAACATGTCGGAAGAAACGCTTGAGTATCACTATGGCAAGCATCACCAAACCTATGTGACGAACCTGAACAAGCTGATTCCGGGTACTGAATTCGAAAACCTGTCGCTTGAAGAAATCGTCAAGAAGGCGTCGGGCGGCGTGTTCAATAACGCAGCCCAGGTCTGGAACCACACGTTCTTCTGGAACAGCCTGTCGCCCAAGGGCGGCGGTGCTCCGGCCGGCGCACTCGGCGACGCAATCAACGCCAAGTACGGCTCGTTCGACAAGTTCAAGGAAGAGTTCGCGAAGGTCGCAACCGGCACGTTCGGTTCGGGCTGGACGTGGCTCGTGAAGAAAGCGGACGGTTCGCTCGACATCGTGTCAACGAGCAATGCCGCTACGCCGCTGACCACCGATGCAAAGGCGCTGCTGACCATCGACGTATGGGAACACGCTTATTACATCGACTACCGCAATGCGCGCCCGAAGTTCATTGAAGCGTTCTGGAACATTGCGAACTGGGACTTCGCGTCGAAGAACTTCGGCGCTTGAGGTTGTTGGGTTGGTGACGGTGAAGTGCGTATCCGGCAGGGCGATAAAGCGTTAAGCGCTTGAGGTTGGCTGGTGCTATCGCCCGGGTTTGCCGGATCGGCCTTTGCCATGTTTCACCAGTTCAAAAAAACGGCCCGCCAGGCTTTTGCCCGGCGGGCCGTTGTTATTTGTGGGTCTTTGTCCGCCGCCAACCGGCAATCCGCGCTGGCTTCATACCAACCGCTCGCGCCTTACCCAGAGCGTTTCGCGGCGCAATGTGTCATTCCGTCGCAAACCGCTGGCGACGCGCGAGGCGAACGCTGACCATGAGCATCATCGAAATCTCCTCAACACGGATAAGGACGATCATCATGCTCATCAGCATTCTTCAGCAAACACCGCACTGGGTCTGGTGGCTGCTTGCGGCCTTGATTTCCCTCGGCGTCAAGCAAATGCAATCGGGGCACAGGACGCTGCGCGCCGCGACGGTGATTCCAATAGCGATGGCCGCGCTTTCCTTCTACGGCGTTGTGTCAGTCTTCGCCCATGAGTCCATCGCGTTGGTTGCGTGGGCAGCGGCAATGCTCGCCGCTCTCGCCATATCCCTCGCTGCCGGTGTAGGCAGCAAGGTCCGCTGGCTTGCCGCGGAGCAGCGTCTGCTCGTGCCCGGAAGCTGGGTTCCGCTCATGCTGATGCTTGGCTTGTTCGTTATCAAGTTCGGCGCCAACGTCGCGCTGGCAACTCATCCCGATATGAGCATCGACGGGATCTTCGCGGGTTCGGTGAGCTTTGCATACGGCACGTTCAGCGGCATCTTCCTCGCACGCGGCCTCGCGATGTGGCGCGTCGCCCGGCAGGCCCAGCCGTCCGGCATGGCTTATTGAGTGGGTTTGGTCCGCCGTATGTCCTACGCCAGCTTTTCACACAACCCGCGAGCTGTGAGCCATGACCTCGCGGGGAGTGCGGCGATCTGATCTGTCTTGCCGCTACGGCCCGATGCATCCGATCGCCTGCAACAAGCCGCTACGCGTAGAATCCGCGCAATGGGTCGATCTGCCGGGTGATTTGGCCGGCGCGCGCAGTGTGTCTGCAATCCCAGGAACCTGTTCAAGCCTCCCGGATGGGCCCCCTTTGGCGAAGGCAATACGACTGCCGAGCTGCGCGGGCAGTCGAAGAATCAGAAGGCTCCGGCCGCGCCTGAATCACCTCATTCACAATCGCCGACTGCATGCGCCACACTCATCCCATCCTGAAACAGCTATGGCGCGAACTGCGGATCTTTATCCCGGTATCGGCGGCGAGCACCCTGTTCTTCTACGCGATGTATCGCGATTCGTTCGCCGGCAACCTGATTTATTCACTGTGCAGCACGCTGTTCATCCAGGGTTTGATCGAGGGGGGCCGATACGGCCTCGCTGCCCTGATTCGCAAGCGGTCCCCCGATAACCAGGAGGCGCAGCGCAACTGGCCCGGATGGGGACTGATGGCTCCGTGGGTCGTTGTGTCGGGCGTAATGGGTTACGCCGCCGGGCACATGCTCGGCGATCTGCTGACCGGCGTGCAGCACGCACCCGCCACGATCCCTGACAACCCACGGGCGATGTTGCTGAGCATGACCGGCGTGTTTGTGCTGTCGCTGGGCATCACGTATTTCTTTTATGCCCGAGGCCGCATGGCCGCGATGCAAACGCGCACCGAAGCCGCGCTGCGCAGTGCCGCGGAGAGCCAGCTCAAGCTGCTGGAGTCGCAGCTCGAACCGCACATGCTGTTCAATACGCTGGCCAATCTGCGGGTGCTGATCGCGCAAGACCCGCCGCGCGCCCAGGCCATGCTCGACCGCCTGATTGGATTCCTGCGCGCGACGCTGGACGCCTCGCGCTCGGGATTAGGATCACATTCGTTGTCCGCGGAATTTGCGCGTATTGGCGATTATCTCGAGTTGATGCAGACCCGCATGGGAAATCGCCTGAGCCGGCGACTCGATTTGCCCGACGACATAGCCGGGTTCTCGGTGCCGCCGTTGTTGCTGCAACCCCTGGTCGAAAACGCTATCAAGCATGGACTTGAACCCACGGTTGCAGGCGGCTGGATTCGGGTCAGTGCACGGCGCGAAGGCAACACGCTCGTGCTCAGTGTCCGCGATACAGGGGCGGGGATTGGTGGTGGGGGTCTTGGTGTTTTACCGCCCGAAGGCAGCCGCTTTGGCATCCAGCAGGTTCGCGAACGGCTTGCCGCGTTGTACGGCAAAACCGCGTCGCTTGAACTCATTGCCGCGAACGATGACGAGGGCGGTACCCTGGCTATCGTGCGCCTTCCTGTATCTTGACTCTGGCCGATTAACTGATCCCGACCATTGAGTCGATTCCGCCCACCGACCACTCTGTGCCGACCATGAAAGCTACTGCACTGATTGCCGAAGACGAAGCTTTGCTGGCCGCAGACCTGCAGGCCCAGTTGACCCGGTTATGGCCGGACCTGCAATGCGTCGCGAGTGTGGCTGACGGAGCGGCAGCAGTCGAACAGGCGCTGGCGCAGCAACCCGACGTGCTTTTCCTCGACATTCGCATGCCCGGCATGACAGGACTCGAGGTCGCGCAGGCGCTTGCCGAAGACTGGCCGGACCTTGCCAAACCGTTCCCGTTGCTGGTGTTTGTGACCGCCTACGATCAATACGCACTGCATGCCTTCGAACACGCAGCGGTCGATTATGTGCTGAAGCCTGTGCAGTCCGATCGCCTGGAAAAAACCTGTGCGCGTCTGCAAGCGGCATTGCGGCAGAGGGCGCAATCGCCGGCAACGGAGCCATCGTTGGAAGCGGCCATTCATACATTGCGCGGGCTCTTGCATGTCGATGCCGCGAGAGCGCAGAACAACCCGCCGGCTGCAAGCCCGCTGCGGATAATCCAGGCGAGTGTTGGCAATACCATAACCATGGTGCCCATAGCGGACGTGCTGTACTTCGAGGCCGCCGACAAATATGTACGGATGGTCACAGCCGAACGCGAGCACCTGATCAGGATCTCGCTGCGTGAGCTGCAATTACAACTCGATCCGGAATGCTTCTGGCAGGTTCATCGAAGCACGATCGTACGGTGCGATGCCATCGCTACCGCGTTACGCGATGACAGCGGGAAACTCACGCTGACGTTGCGCGGCCACACGGACAAGCTCAGCGTGAGCCGCCTTTACGCGGATAGGTTCAAGGGCCTTTAGCCGGGCTTAGCCAAGCGGCAACGGTGACTTCGATACCTCTGCTCCGCTCGCACCTTCGCGACTGGGGCAAGCTCGTCGCGCTCTTTCCCGAGGTCGAGCTGGAAGGGCCGCCGTTTCATCGACTGTATCGGGATGCACCCGATGACCGGGGAGTTCACTGTCTTGCTCGACTGGCTGTTCGCCGCGGCATGACGAGAGTGAACAACGCAGCCAGTCGAACCTGCACCGTCTACCTAACCTCGCAGCCTACGAAATTCCCCCAACCACTCCGACAACACCGCGACCGCTTCCGGCGTCACCGCGTTGTATAGCGAAGCCCGCAGGCCGCCGATCGATCGATGCCCTTCCAGTCCATGCAATCCTGCGCGACGGGCGTCATCGAGGAATTTCGTTTCCATGGCTGCATCGGGGAGACGGAAGGCTACGTTCATGGTCGACCGGCAAGCGCGCTCGCCATGCACGCGATAGAAATCCGGCTCGGCATCGAGCGCACAATACAGCCGCTCCGATTTCGCGCGGTTGATCGCCGCCATGTTTTCCACGCCGCCTATTTCATCGCGCAACCAGCGCGTCACCAGCATCAACACATAGATGGCGAACACCGGCGGCGTGTTGTAAAGCGAACGTGCTCGAATATGCGTCCGATAATCGAGCAAAGTCGGCAACGCATGCGTTGCCCGTGGAGCGAATTCATCGCGCAGGATTACCACGGTGACGCCGGCCGGCCCGAGGTTCTTCTGCGCGTGCGCGTAGATCATCGCGTAACGGTTGATGTCGACCGGCGCAGCCAGCAGATTCGATGACATGTCGCAGACCAGTGGCACGTCACGAAGCCCCGGAATGTCCGTAAATTCCAGGCCCTCGACCGTTTCGTTCGACACGTAATGCAGGTACGCGGCGTTCGGCGCGAGCTTCAACTCCGCTGGCCCAGGCAAGCGCCGATACCCCTCTGCCCCGCCATCCCACACCACACACGTCTCTCCTTCGTGCAGCGCTTCAACCGGCGCCTTCGCGCTCCAGTAACCGGACACAATGTACTCGGCATGCTTGCCGCTGCCGCGCAGGAAGTTCATCGGCAGCATGGAGAACTGCAGGCTGCTGCCGCCCTGCATGAACAGCACATGGTAGTTGTCGGGAATGCCGAGCAAAACGCGCAGGTTGCGCTCGGCTTCATCGAGGACTTCGCGGAACCAGTCGGATCGATGGCTCATTCCCAGCACGGACAGACCGGTCTCCGGCAACCCATCGATGGCAACGCTCGTTTCGCGCAGCACCGACGCCGGTAACGCGCCCGGTCCGCCGGAGAAGTTCATGGTCTTGTTCATTCAGCCCGCCGTCCGGTGCACGAGCATTTGCTCGAACGCATCGACGATATGTTGTACGTGTTGGTTCTTATGAGCG
Source organism: Caballeronia sp. SBC1 (assembly GCF_011493005.1). Lineage (NCBI taxonomy): Bacteria > Pseudomonadati > Pseudomonadota > Betaproteobacteria > Burkholderiales > Burkholderiaceae > Caballeronia > Caballeronia sp. SBC1. Next base: position 3,260,223 of record NZ_CP049156.1, on the reverse strand, counting down.
AGCATGCCGTTATCACGCTCGTAGTGCGCAAGCATCGTCGCGTTGGCTTCGAATACGAAGACCTCGCCGTCGGGGAGAAGCGTGAAATCGATGCCGGCGTAGTCCAGATCGAGCCGCTGCCCGATAGCCGTAATGGCGTTCATCGCGCGCTCGCCGAGTGCAGCACGCGGGTCTCGGAGGAAGCGGCGTTCTTCGTCGAGCTTCCATGCATGGCTTTCCATGTCGGCGGAAAAATAATGCGCGATCCAGTGCGGCGAAATCACAAGATGATAAGGAAACGGCTGACGATCGACGTAGATTACGCGGTACTTGCGATAGAAGCCATCGGCCGATTGGCAATCGCGAAATGCCGTCAGGTACTGGGCGCCTTCTTGCGTCGATAACCGGCTTTCAAGTGCTTCGATTGTGTCGCATAGAACCAGGCCGTCGCCGCCGTGAGCGGCAACGGGGCGAGCCAGAAGCGGAAACGTAACGGCGTGATCGGCGAGCAGCGAGCGAAGCGAAGCGTGCGGACCAACGCCCGGCGCTTCGCTTTGTACTTCGCTTTGATCTTCATACCGCACGCACGGCGCGGTCTGTACGTCATCAAGGCCATCAAGCAGGGCGGACAGCTTATGTCGCGAGGTCGGCGTGATTGCCGAGTTCGGGTTGAGCAATGGACGCGAACACTGCGCCTCAAAACGCGCGAGCCTGCCCCTCAGCGGCGCTGCAATATCCGGATCGCCGATCGCGTTGAACACGAGATCGAAGGCGGGAAGCTGAGCGTCTTCGTCGTCGGTCGCGTAGTCGATTGCGTACTTGATACGACGGTTCCTGGCGCCCGGCAACAACGCCTCGAACGGCACATTACCGGTGCTTCTACCCGCGCAGAGGATCAAGACGGAGCGAGTCCAGCCCGCCGTCTCTTCGACAAACACCCGCTGGATTCCATAAGCGCGCTCGCGATAAACCTCGGCAAGGGCAGTCATTCCTTCACCCGCATGGATCGCGGCAAGGTTCTGGCACGCAACGGCGACGTTCGGATCGAGCGTCAGGACGAGTTCATACCAGCGAGCAGCAACTGCATGATCCCCTTTCATGAAATAGCCCGTGGCGACGTCGCACAGACCGTTCGTGCGCGCGTCCGATGAGCCGGTCGCGTACGCATCGAGGGTATGGGCCGCGATCAAATGGGCGAGCGCGCCGAGTTCATCGCCGGCGTGGCGGCATGCATCGGCAAGCGCGCGGTGAACCGATGGATCGGGCGACGTGATCGCGCTCAAATGATCAGTCGGCGCAGACGGATGCTCGGGGGTGTTGTCGGATTCTTGGATCATCATGGCCTGGCCGTGCGCATCGGGACGCTCCTTCAATGCGGGTTTTGCAGCATAGCCGCCTCGCCCGACATTCCGGTTACAGGCACGCATGCCGTCATTACGAAAATTTACGCGCCGGTCGAACGCGCTTTGTCACGGCTCCATCGCCTTGACGATGATCTGGGCGTCCGTGTCCCGTTCGATTCGCTTCAACACCGGTTGCATGGCGGTGAAGTCCGCGGGCGTACAGACCTGCTTGCCGAAGTTCGCCTTCAGATGGCGCTCTGCCTGAAGCAGATTCGTCGCAGGGTCGAAGACATAACGCGATGAATAATCGAAAAACGCGTTTGTGAAATTCGCGTCGGTCGGGACATCGGTGACGCGAATCGTCTTCGGCAAGGCGACTTGCGAGATTTCATCGAACGTGCCTCCGGTGCACATGAACGGCTGGGTCCGCACGCGCTCGGCGAGCAAGTTCTCAACCAGCGTCGCGATCCCGCCGGACAGGCTCGTGAGCGCGGGCAGGGCGGTCGTGCCAGTGGGCCACGCGACATTGTCGAGGGTGCCATTGATCGTGGTGGTCAGCGGACCGTTGCTCGCGCTCAGGTCGCTGGCGGCAAGCGTCGCGACACCACGCAGGCCTGTCGCCCGAAGGCGGGCATCGGCAATCTGCTTGCGGCGCTCGGCAGTCGCGTGCAGCAAATTCGCGCGCTCCGGCCCGCTGCTCCATCCGGCGTCTTCCACCTGATAGGCGAACGCGGCCGAGCCGTCCGGCGCCACATCGATCTGCAAGCGCGCCGTGCGCGACAGCGGCTCGGTAGCGGGCGTTCGTGACAGCGTGCCGTCGCCGACGAGCAGCGTTGGGCGGTCCATGTCCGCGAGCGGCAGAGAGCCGAACTCGATACTCAAGGCCGTCGAGTCGGCATACATTCCCAGCCCCGGCAGCCACGTAATGACGTGATTGATCGCGCTGCCGCCATAGCCCGGTACCGACGGCAGCGTATAGACCGAGCCGAGGCTGATCAAGGCCGGCTCGTTCTCGATACCCACCGCCGCCAGCAACGCCCCGTACAGCGCGACATAGTCCTTGCAGTCGCCGTATCGGTTGGCGAGGATATCGGCGGCGCGGTGGGGGATGGCTGGGCTCTGTCCCAGGAATAACGACACATAGCGGATGTTGTGACGTACCCAATCGTAAAGCGTGGCCGCTTTGGTGCGTGCATCGGTTTCGTCGCGCGTGAGCGATTGCGCGAGGGTGCGCACAGCCGGATCGTCCGCGCTCGGATCGACGGTCCCGGCCCGATAGCTCTCGGCAAAGCTCTTGTAGTCCGGAAATGTTGACACCATCAGCCGGTCGCCATACTGCGCGTAACCGACCGAGCCCGCTTCCACCCGATCGTAATGCGCCCGGCTGTAGTCGAATTCGTAGCGCGTGCGGCCACCCTGTGTCACCGGCGGCACGGCGATATAACCACGTGCATCGGCGTAGAGCGGTTTGTCGGCGGGCAAGTCGAAGATCAGCTGCTGGTTTTCCACCGGGCCACGGCCGGGCTCGACGAAATAATCGAACTGCCCCGCGATGACCGGTTTCGACTGCGTCTTGTGAAACCGCAGATGCACGATCGATCCCGCGCTCACTCCTGGAAAAACTACCGCTTTCAGGCGAGAGTCCTCGAACGTGGGAGCGCCTGCCGAACGCGGCTCCTGGATCTCACGGATCTGGTCGGGCGCCACAATGTGTTTGATGCCGTCGGGGCCTAGCGAGTAGGCATCGGTTATGTCGATGGTTGACGTCGATTTATCGAACCAGATGTAGCGTTGCGCGATTTCACCGACACCCGCCGGCGTATTCGCGCGCAAGGTGGTTTCATCGTCCTCCGTCAAGGAGCCGTCTTCCGCCACGACGAAGGTATGGACGTCGCTGACAAGCGTGGACGGCTGCGCTGTTTCGATGGTGTCCGTCGCGAAGGCAGGCGATCCGAGACACGCCAGCGAAGCAGCCAGCAGCACGCGGCGGTTAATACGCATCGATCTCGAACTCATGGAGGGCGGTTCTGCCTGCAGGTTCAACGATCTATCGTATCGCACGCGGTATCGCACGAGCGGATTCTCGTGATTGAAGACGACGTCGGTGCTGAAGATGCTGGGTTACGCCGTCACTGAGGCTCGCATGGACGCGCGGGGCTGGAGCGGCTGCAGCCTGACTTTGCTGATGGTCAACTTCGCGATGCCCGGCATGAACGGCCCGGAAGCGATTGCCGAAGCGAAGCGCTCACGCCCGAAACTGGCTGTGACCCTGGCGACGAGGGATGTATCGAAGGACCGCGTTGAGGGGTACGCGGTGCTCGATTCAGATAGGAGACCTTGCGCGCGCCGTGAAGGCTGCGCTGACGCGCTCGCATGTGTGGCGCAGCGTGGGCTTTCGATGCTCAACGTTCAACGCCGTTGCGATGTCACGTCCCAGTTGATATCGACGCACAGGACCTGCAAACCGCGCGGCGTATGCGCAGCGATGGACGCGGTCACGCACAAGTGAGCCTCGTTGATCGACAGATACGGTGCTGTCAGATGAACCCGGTCCGGCGAGCGCAATGCTTCGATGAAATACGGCCGGCGTTCCCAGCTCGCGCCTTCCGAATGCAGCAGGGGCCGGAAACGCTTGGCACGTTGCGATGCACGCGCGACGGGCAACACGTTGTCGCCGATCTGCCGCCCCGATGCATCGAGCAGGAAGCATCGAGCCGTTTCGTGAAGCTGCAATAACGTGCGGGTCGCATTAGCGAGCGTTTCGCCTTCGATCAGACGTGCCGCCGCCGCTTCCAGCGCGCCCACGTACGGCGCAAGTCGCGCCGACTGCGTTCGTTCGCGCGCGGCCACGCGCTCGCGCGACGCTGCGGACAACGCGTCCAGCACGCCTTGCGCGGCTTGCGGTTTCACGGCTTCCACGCTGGGTCCGGCGAAATACGCGCCCTGCACGAAATCGACGTTGCATTCGAGCGCGATCAGCGCGTCGCGTTCGGTGCTCAGTCCACCCATCAAGACCAGTTGACCGGACTCGTGCAGCAGGGAAACGAGCCCTGGCAACACGCGCTCGATATGCGAATGTTCGCTCGCCTGCTGCAGGATGCAGCGGTCGAGCGTCACAATATCCGGCCGCAGATGCCACACGCGGTCAATATTCGAATGCTTCACGCCGAAGCCGTCCAGCGCGATCAGGAAGCCTGACTTGCGCAATGAGTCGATGATCTCCGCGAAGCGCGTGGTCTCGCCGCCTGCTTGCTCGGGCACTTCCAGCACTACGCGCTGCGGTGGCAGGCCGATATTTTTCAGCGATGCCAGCAGCGCGTCGCCGTAGCTCGTGTCCATCAACGCGGCCGGGTGGAGGCTGAGGAACAGCCATTCGTCGTCGCTATCGAAGGAAAAGAAGTTGCCCAGATGCAGCGATTCAGCCAGCCGGCCGAGTTCGAGCAGATCGCCGCGCCGTGCTGCCTGCGTGAAGACTTCATGCGATGGGACTTGCCGGTCGGCGTCATCGCGGGCTCGCAGCGACGCGTGATAACCGATTGCGCGGCGATGAGACACGGAGAACACGGGCTGGAATACGCTGAAGACCGTGTATTCGCCGTACAGGACAGTGCGCCGCGCACCGTCGTCGCCGGCAACGGGACGAGGTGGCTGAAAGCGGGGAGGGTCGAGATCAACCATGCTCATGGTGGTTTTGGCAGGCGTTCGAACGCGGCTCGAGTGGGAGTAAACATCGGGAAAGAACTAGTTTACAGGATAGGCCCTCTCCCTGAAGAGCAAGAAATATGCGCATTTGCCGGACAATTGAGATATTCCCGCCGAAACCCAGGCCTGACTCGGGCGGGGCTGAGGTCCGGGTTTTCGTGGCGGCCGGGCGGCGCAGCCTCGTGCACTTCCGTAGTGCACCGCGCACGGGGAGATGGATCGCCATGGCGCGTTAATGTTTTCGCTCGCGCCGGTGGACGGAGTTTTGGCTTTTGGTGGTTTTGAGGTTAGTGGTCGGGGTCAGTGCCGGGTTGCTGCTTTCGGACTTAGTGGTCTGCATGAGTTGGCTAATTTCTTTATCACTATTAGCCACTGTGCGTGGCGGCACGTCATTTCTTTGTCCAAAGCGACAAAGAAACGAAGCAAAGAAAGCGCTTTTAAACCACGCTACCCTAAGTGTCCACAGCGTGCAGTTTCCATTCATAGGTGCCCCAAAAGCACGGTGCTCGCCAGAACTGCGGGTGTGTGAACCCCTCTTTCTCCGAACACGGATACCCACACGCTTCGCCACCAGTGACTGAACCTGCCCAAGGAACACCCCGCGCTATCCGCGTAAACCACCCTCCAAATTTGTATGTATGCCGAACCACGTCGCCAACCCGCCTCGAAATAAGGCCGTAAGGTGTGTCAGGCCGTCCCCCAAAAAGATAGCCGCGCGGATCAAACACCCAGTCGACCAAGATGTGAAGCAGTAAAGGCGCGTGATGACATGCGGGTTCCTTGGCAATGGTGCTTGCCCGAGAGCGTTCGGGGCGAAGCGTGTTCGTGTAAGAATTCGGGAGAAGGAGGGGTTCACACATCCGTGGCTCTTGCGAGCACCGTGCTTTTCGGGTACCCATATATCAGAACTGCACGCTGTGGACACTTACGTGCCCTCGTTCTGAAAGCGTTTTCTTTGCTTCGTTTCTTTGTCGCTTTGGACAAAGAAATGACGCGCCGCCACGCGCAGTGGCTAATAGTGATAAAGAGAAAATCCGACTCAGGCAGACCGCTAAGGCTAAAAGCGGCAACCCGGCATAGACCCCGACCGCTAACCTCAAAACCACCCAAACCCAAGAACCCGTCCACCGGCGCGAGCGAAAAACCACCGTTCAATGTGCTTCCGACGGATCGGTTTTCTTGGTCTTCACGGCGCGAATCTCCGGCCCGAGCTGCGCAAAAATCCACGCTGACGCAGCCGTAATAATGCCGACGCAGAGGAAGGTCGCGTGAAAGGCGGGCAGCGAATTCGTTGCGGTCACCTTCGGCAGGATACCGGTGAAGGTCGCGAGCACCGCCCCGGCGATAGTGACGCCCAGGCTCATCGACAGCATCTGCACAAGCGAGAACAAACTGTTGCCGCTGCTGGCGCCGCCGGTTCCAAGGTCTTTCAGCGTGAGCGTGTTCATCGCGGTGAACTGGATGGAGTTGACGCCGCCGAAGAACGCCAGTTGCACGAGCCGCAACCAGAGAGGCTGATCGGCGCTGGTAAGCGAGAAACTGGCCATTGTGAGCCCGACCAGCACCGTGTTGACCATCAGTACCTTCCGATACCCCCTCCTCATGATCAGGCTCGTCACAATGCGCTTCGAGGCCATTCCGGCAGCGGCCACGGGCAGCATCATGAGACCGGCTTCAAAGGCCGAATAACCAAGGCTGATCTGCAGCAGCAGCGGCAGCAAATACGGCATCGCGCCGCTGCCTATGCGCGCAAACAGGTTACCGAGCAAGCCGACGCTGAACGTATGGATCTTGAAGAGATCGAGCGAAAAGATGGGTTGCGGAACGCGCACGGCGTGCAGTCCGTAAGCGACGAAACACGCCATGCTCAGCACGAGCAACACGAGCACGATGGCGTGTTGAAGGCCGAGATCGGCGAGGCCATCGAGTGAGATGGTCAGCGCGACCATGCCGACCGCGAGCAGCAGGTAACCGGCGAGATCGAAGGGGGCCGTGGCGGGGTTGCGGCTATCGGTCATGAAAAGCCGTGTGGCAATACAACCGATCACGCCCACCGGCACGTTGATCAAAAAGATCCAGTGCCACGACGCAATCTGCACGATCCAACCGCCGAGCGTCGGTCCGATAAGCGGCCCGATCAGCCCCGGAATGGCCACGAACGACATGGCGCTGAGATAACGTTCGGCCGGCACCACGCGCAGCAGCGCGAGGCGCCCGACGGGCAGCAGCATGGCGCCGCCCACGCCTTGCACCACGCGATAAATCACGAGTTGCATGAGCGAGTGAGCGTTCGCGCAAAGCAATGAGCCAATAGTGAAGATCAGGATCGCGCTGAAGAACACGTGGCGCGTGCCGAGCTTGTCGGCCAGCCAACCGGAAAACGGAATGACCGTCGCCATGGTCAGCGAATACGCAATCACCACGCCTTGCATGCGAAGGGGCGCTTCACCGAGACTTCTTGCCATGGCCGGCAGGGCCGTATTGACGATGGTCGAGTCGAGCGTCTGCATGAAAAAGCCCGTGGCGACCAGCCATAACATGATGGTGAGCGATTGGGGCGAGGGCGTGGGCGCAACGTTCGAGCGGATTGTGTCGGGCATGAAGGGAGCCGGCCGGAGGAGTGCGGTGATTTTACGTGGATGTGGGCACGGATTGCGTGCCGATGTTCGCAGCAATCGACGCGCCGATTGGATCAATCGGGACCAAACCGGAAACTGATTGCAGCGCGGGCGGTCCATACCAATCGAGGATGAACCCGCGGACCCCGGGTCTGACTAGCGGCATTGAAGGAGCATGGCCATGAAAGTTGTCGAAGAACTTTGGCATCTGGCGCAGGGAGACCCCGAAGCGCTTGACCACCTCACGGTCAGCGGCGATGAACGGCAACTGCCGTCGGTTTATCGGGTAAGTGCGCTGGCGGCGGCGAGCGTAGGTGCGTCGGCGTTAGCGGCGGCAGAATGTTTCAGGTATCGCACGGGCCGGCAGCAAGACGTGCACATCTACACGCGCCGCGCGGCAATAGCGTTCCGCAGCGAGCGCTACTTGCGCATTGGCGCCGACAACCCGCCGGAGTTGCGCGATCCGCTAATGGGCTTCTACGAAACCCGTGACGGCCGCTGGATCCAGCTTCATACGAACTTCAAGCATCATCGGGACGGTGTGATCAAGCTGCTGGGCTGCGCGAACGATCATGCCGGAGTGACGCAGGCCATCCGCAACTGGGACGGCGCAAGCCTGGACGACGCGCTAGCCGATGCCGGCCTCTGCGCCGCGCTGATCCGCACGCCGGAGGAATGGGCACGCTTGCCGCAGGCTCAGGCGATTGGCGAAATACCGCTGCTGGAGATTGTCAAACTCGACGATGCACCGCCGGAACCTATAGGCCAAAGCGAGCCGCAACGCCCTTTGTCAGACGTCCGCGTGCTGGACCTGAGCCGTATCATCGCGGGTCCGGTAGCGGGGCGCACGCTCGCCGAACACGGCGCCGATGTCCTGCTCATCAACGGTCCGCATCTGCCTAACATTCCGCCGCTGGTAATCGACAATGGCCGCGGCAAACGCTCGGCGACCCTCGATCTTCGCGAGGAAAGCGGTCGCGAATCGCTGCGCGCGTTATTGAAAGATGCCGATATATTCCTTCAAGGCTATCGCCCGGGCGCACTGGCCGCGCACGGATTCGGACCCGAAGAAGCCGCGCGGCTGCGTCCGGGCATCGTGTACGTGACAATATCGGCGTATGGGCACAAAGGCCCCTGGTCGCAACGGCGCGGCTTCGACAGCCTGGTGCAATCGGCGAGCGGCATTGCGTGGACCGAAGCGCAGGCGGCCGGTCAGACGCAACCTCGCCACTTGCCCTGCCAGGCACTCGATCACGCCACGGGTTATCTCGCGGCATTGGGCGCGATGATCGCGCTGCAAAGACGCGCCACGCAAGGCGGAAGCTGGCATGTGCGGGTAGCGCTGGCGCGGACCGGGCGCTGGTTGCAATCGATGGGACTGGTCGAAGACGGTCAGAACGTGCCCGATCCCCAACTCGACGATGTCCGCGACATGCTGCAAACCATCGCTTCGCCGTTTGGAACGCTTACGTGCACGCAGCCGCCCGAACGCATGTCGCTGACGCTGCCGTACTGGAGCTCGCCGCCGGTGCCTATTGGGACCGATCAGCCCCGCTGGTGGTGATTACTTGCGACTACTTGCGCAGTTCCGCGACGAAATCGTAGTAGTCGTTGCGGCAATAAGTATCCGTGAGTTCGATCGGGCGCTGGTCGGCCGTATAACCCACGCGCGTGATCAGCAGCAGCGCGTCGTGGGGCGCAATGCCCATTTGCGCGGCAATCTCATCGCTCGCATTCACCGCGCGGAAATGCTGCAGGGCGCGCACGATCGACAGATTGCGCTGTTCCAGGAAGCTATAAAGCGAATCACCAACAGCCAACGGATCCGGAATCAGCGCCGCCGGAAAGGTGGAGTTCTCAACCGCCATCACAATGCCGTCGGCTGTGCGCAAGCGGCGCAAGCGTGTCACGGCCGCCGCCGGCGATAACCCGAGCTGGATCACTTCATCGCGATTCGCGGGCTCGATCACGCGTGAGAGCCATTTCGAACCGGGGGTAAAACCGCGTCGACGCAGCATTTCACTGAAGCTCGACAGCCGCGACAGCGGATCTTCGTAGCGCGGCGTGATGAACGACCCGGCGCCTTGCGTTCGCCGGATCAGCCCTTGTTCGACCAGCAGCGCGATCGCTTTGCGCGACGTGATTCGCGATACCCCAAGTGCCTCCGACAACACGCGTTCAGAGGGCAGCGCTTCGCCCGCGTTCCAGCGATTGTCGTGAATTGCGTTGCCGAGCTTGCGGGCGAGCTGGAGATAAAGCGGGGTGTCACTGTCCGGGTCCGGGCGCAAGTCGCGCCAGCGGTCCTCCGATGTCGTGTTCATAGTGCGCAGGAAGTGGGGACCAAGGGCAGATTCTAAGACAAGCAGCGCGGCGACGGGGATTGAATGAGAAGCGGCACTCATTCGCAGAGACGGGTGAACCCTTTGTTTATCCCCAGACAGCCGCTTCGCTCAGGCCCATTTCGGCGAGGTCCGTGGCGCGTAGGGTGGCATCGATATCGCAGAAAAATTCATCGAGCGGCGGCGGTGCGACTGATGTTCCGGCAAGCATCGCATGCACTTGCCCACGATGATGGATCTGGTGCTGGAACACATGTCCGAGCAGCCTCGCGCGTGTTTCCTGCTGTTTTGCGCGAGGGCGGAGGAGGGTGATTGGGCGCTCGAGCGTGTTGTCAGTGAGATGAGCGCAGTAGTCGATAAGCCTCCGGTCAGCCAGCCGTTGCTCGCGCTGCAGGTCGGCGCAGGTATCGAAGGGTTCTTCCGGATCGAAGAAAGACATGATTTGCGGATGCGGCGGCTCGTTGCGCTGCTCGCGCTCGAGCGCGTCGATGTAAAACCAGTCGACGGTCAGAATGTGATTCAGCGTTGCCTTGATCGACGGAAAGAAACTCGTTCGATGCGCGACGAAATCCGTCTGGCTCAGCAAAGCGCAAGCCTTCAACAATCGATGATTCGACCACGCGTTGTTGTAGGCCATGCTGAGGAAATGGCGGGAAAGCAGATTGGACATAGGTATTTCGCTCGCGCCGGTGGACGGGGTTGGGGTCGATGCTAGATTCTTGCGTTAGTGGTCGGGGTCAATGCCGGGTTGCCAGGTTCTTGGGTTAGCGGTCTGAGTCTATGCCGGGTTGCCGCTTTTAGCCTTAGCGGTCTGCCTGAGTCGGATTTTCTCTTTATCACTATTAGCCACTGCGCGTGGCGGCGCGTCATTTCTTTGTCCAAAGCGACAAAGAAACGAAGCAAAGAAAACGCTTTCAAAACGAGGGCACGTAAGTGTCCACAGCGTGCAGTTCCCATTCATGGGTACCCGAAAAGCACGGTGCTCGCAAGAGCTGGAGTTGACCCGATTTCGTGGACACCTATTCTTTAGAACAGGAGGTGTCCATTATGCAGAGACATCGGAAGCCGTACCCGGCGGAATTCCGGGCGCAGATGGTTGAACTGGTGCGCGCAGGGCGCACGCCTGAGGAGCTCGCGCAGGAGTTTGAGCCCACTGCGGCATCGATCTACAACTGGCTGGCGCAGGCCGAGCGCGACGCCGGCAGGCGTCACGACGGTCTGAGCACAGCGGAGCGCGAGGAACTGACCCGGCTGCGACGCAAGGTTCGCCAGCTCGAGCTTGAGCGGGACATCTTGTCAAAAGCCGCGGCCTGGTTCGCCCGGGAGACCGTAACCGTACCCGAGAAGGGTTCGAGTTCATGAAAGCGAATCAGGCCACCTGGCCCATTGCCACCATGGCACGGCTGCTGAAAGTCTCGACCAGCGGCTTTTACGCGTGGCTTAAGCGCCACCCGTGCGCGCATGCGCTTCGCGATGCGGATCTGCTTGCCCGCATTCGCACCGTCCATGCGTGCTCACGGGGCACGTACGGGATGCCGCGCATCTATGCTGAGTTTGTCGAACAAGGCATTCACACTGCCCGCAAGCGGGTTAGACGTCTGATGAACACTGCGGGTTTGCACGGCGTGAGCCGGCGCGCCTGGGTCAGCACCACGCGGCGTGAGCCGCATGCCCGCCCGGCGCCGGATCTGGTGCGGCGGCACTTTAGCGCCGAGGTGCCCAATCAACTATGGGTGGCCGATGCGACCTATGTGCCAACGGTGGTCGGGTTTCTGTACCTCACGGTGGTGCTGGACGTGTTCAGCCGGCGCGTGGTGGGCTGGGCAACGGGCTGTCGCCTGCGCACCGGGTTGATGTTGCAGGCGCTGAATATGGCGCTCGCGCAACGTCATCCCCACGGGGTGATTCACCACTCCGATCAAGGGTGCCAATACACCTCGATTGCCTTCGGCCAACGGTGCAGCAAGATGGGAGTGCGCCTCTCGATGGGCACAGTCGGTGATTGCTTCGACAACGCCATGTGTGAAAGCTTCTTCGCCACACTTGAGTGCGAACTGTTCGCGCGCACGCGCTTCGAGACGCACAAGCAGGCCCAGTGCGAGATCTTCTCGTTCATCGAAGGCTGGTACAACTTGCATCGCCGTCACAGTAGCATCGGCTATCGTTCGCCGATCAACTTCGAGCATGCTTATGCCGAGCAGAATCGAACGGCATCTGCAAGCGAGTTGCCCACCGCCGGCCAGCGTCATGGTCGTAACAGGCGACCCGCCGGCCGGCCATGGACAACTCGCAGCGCCACATCAAAAGGAGGAAAACCGCCCATGCAAAATTCAACTGCTTAACTGTCCACCGAAACGGGTCAACCCCAAGCCACGGATGTGTGAACCCCTCCTTCTCGCGAATTCTTACACGAACACGCTTCGCCCCGAACGCTCTCGGGCAAGCACCATTGCCAAGGAACCCGCATGTCATCACGCGCCTTTACTGCTTCACATCTTGGTCGACTGGGTGTTTGATCCGCGCGGCTATCTTTTTGGGGGACGGCCTGACACACCTTACGGCCTTATTTCGAGGCGGGTTGGCGACGTGGTTCGGCATACATACAAATTTGGAGGGTGGTTTACGCGGATAGCGCGGGGTGTTCCTTGGGCAGGTTCAGTCACTGGTGGCGAAGCGTGTGGGTATCCGTGTTCGGAGAAAGAGGGGTTCACACACCCGCAGTTCTGGCGAGCACCGTGCTTTTGGGGCACCTATGAATGGAAACTGCACGCTGTGGACACTTAGGGTAGCGTGGTTTAAAAGCGCTTTCTTTGCTTCGTTTCTTTGTCGCTTTGGACAAAGAAATGACGCGCCGCCACGCGCAGTGGCTAAAAGTGATAAAGAGAATATCCGACTCAAGCAGACCGCTAACGCCGAAAGCAGCAACCCGGCATAGACCTGACCGCTAACGCCAGAACCTGGCAACCCGGCACTGACCCCGACCGCTAACGCCGAAAGCACCAACCCAGCACAAACCCCGACCGCTAACCCCGACCGCTAACCCCAGAACCTAGCACCCGTCCTACGCCGTCGCTGCTCCACCCACCCCGCGCCCTGTGCGCATATACAGCCCGACGGTCAACGCCACGCCCGCCGCCGATGCAACTGCTGCGAACAGATACACAGAGCTGAACCCGAACTCGCCGGCAACATACCCTGCCAGCGGCCCCGTCACGCCCAGCGACAAATCGAGGAACACCGAATACGCCGACAACGCCGCCCCACGGCTGGCCGGCGGCACGAGCCCTACCGCTTCCACGCCGAGCGCCGGGAAGATCAGCGCGAAGCCGAAGCCGGTCAGCGCCGCGCCCGCGAGTGCAAAGGCGGGGTCAGCGGCAAGCCAGAGCATCAGCAAGCCGACGCATTCGAATGCAAACGACACGATAGCCACGCGAAAGCCGCCGAACATCTTGATGGTGTTCGCGAACAAGAGCCGCGAGCCAACGAACATCGTGCCGAACACGGTCAACGAAAGCGCTGCGTCGGGCCAGTTGTGCGCGGCATAAAAGAGCGTGATGAACGTGGCGATCGACCCAAATCCCGCCGATCCCAGCGCGAGACCCATACCGTGCGGCAGCACGCGAAAGAACACGCTGCGATACGACATGCGCTCGCCATGCACGATCGGAACAGCGCCCATTCGCGTGGCGAGCCAGTAGCCGAGGCCGCCAAGCACGATCACGAACACGCCCAGCGACGCAAATCCGAGCGAGCGTTCCATCGCCACACCAAGCGGAGCGCCAATAGCCAGCGCGCCATACGTAGCAATGCCGTTCCACGAGATCACCCGTCCGCTGCTGCCGGTGCCAACCCTTCCGATACCCCACGTGATCGCGCCGGTTCCGACCCAGCTTTCACCGAAGCCAAGCACAAGACGCCCGACGATCAGCAGCCCCAGGCTCACCGAATGCCATTGCGACGCGAGCGCTGCGCTAAGCAGCAGCACGCCGCTGAGCGCGCAGGCGGTCAGCCCGTACAGCACAGTCTGCTTCGGCCCGATAGTGTCCGCCGTGCGTCCGGCGAGCGGCCGCGAGGCGAGTGTTGCGAAGTACTGGACGCTGATTGCCACGCCTGCCATGACCGATCCGTAGCCAAGATCCGTATGCACGAAACCCGGCAGCACCGCGAGCGGGACACCAATGGTCAGATAACAAATGAACGTGAACGTGACGACCGCGACGATCCGCCCGGTAATGGCTAGATCGGCGCGTCGGGACAGCGGGGCTTCGGTGGACATTGGGGTAAGTGCGGGGTTGATATCGCTGAAGAAGCGTGATTCTCCCATAGGTTGGGCGCGCGCGTGACCCGCCGGACGCTTTTTCGGGATGCGCAAAATAGTGGAGAGGCTTGTCGGAGAAGGGTTTTCGGGATTTTTGCGATGCAGCGAAGAATTTGCGCCTGGCCGGCGACTGGCCGTGGAGCGGGAAACTCTTACCGGTTTTCTACGCTTGCGGATTGCCCGGTCAACTCCATGGAGACATCGGCCATCAGCGCCTGCAACCAGGCCAGGTCAGTAGGGCGGCTGACCTCGGGCAAGGACATCAGATAACTTTCGATAGGCGGAAACTCGATCGGCGACTCCATGACCACGAGCGGCAACAGCGCGGCGTAATGCAGCGCGAAGCGTCGCGTGGCGGTGAAGATCAGGTCGGATTGCAGCAACACTTGCGGCACGAGCCCGAAGTACGGAATGGTCGTAACAATGCGCCGCCGGATGCCTGCGCCCGCCAGTCCTATATCGATAGGATGACGCTTCGCGCCGCTATAAGTGGTGGGCGCGAGATGCGCGGCGTGCGCGTAGCGAGCGGTTGTCAGCGGTTCGCGTGCAAGCGGATGGCCGCGCCGCATGAGGCACACGAAGCTGTCGGTGAAGAGATCGCGGCGCGCAAAACGCGGCTCCGGATTCTCCCAGTTGCCGACGACCAGGTCGAGATCGCCTTCATCGAGCGCACGCTCATGATCGAGCGTCGGCGTCAGCGATTCGATCTCCAGCCGCGCGTTGGGCGCCGCCGTACGGAACGCGCGAACCAGCGTCGGCATGAAAAAATCGTTCAGGTAATCCGGCGCGGCGACCCGGAACGTGCGCCGTGACGTGGCGGGATCGAAGGCGCCATGCGGCGTGGCGACAAACTCGACCTCGCGTAACGCGCGCTGCACAGCCGGCAGCAGCGACGCGCCATACTCGGTCGGCACCATGCCCTGCTTGCCGCGCACGAGAATGGGGTCGTGCAGCAGTTCGCGCAGCCGTCGCAGCGCCGTGCTGATGGCGGGTTGCGTCTGCCCCAGGCGCAGCGCGGCCTGCGTGACACTGCGCTCGGTCAGCAGCGTTTGCAGCACGCGGATCAGCCAGATTTCGAGGGAATCCGGGGCGGAGCTGGCGTAATCGGCAGGATCGGTGGGATCGGTCATAGAGCGCGGTCTTCGGGCGCGTGGTGTTGCGTAGCAAATCGTGGCGGGACGATTCCGGCGTTATGCACGCAGGATCGGTATTTCACTACGTTAAGCCCGACAGAACACTCACGCCATAGCGTGTGCGCTATGCATGGGATAGGGCTCAGCCGCCAACCGGGCCCGATCCAGTGAATCCACCGACCTCACTGCGCGCCGCTTCACACAGCCGGCGCGGTCCTCGGCAAATTGCTGATTCGCTGTACTTCGGCGCCTTCCAGCCAGTTCGGTGAACGGGCGACATAAAGCACCATCGGCAGCGTGTCTTCGCCCCAGAACAATTGCTGGTTCACCACAAACGTTGGCACGCCGAACACGCCGAGTTCCACCGCGCGCTCGACGTTCGCCCGCAACGTTGCCTCGACGTCCTCGAGTTCGATCATTTTCGCTCCATCGGGCAGGCCCACATGGCGGCACAGATCGTCGAAACCCTGCTCGGTCGACGGATCGCGGCCTTCCTTCCAGATGAACCGGAAAATCTCGCGGATACAGCCAATTTCCCCGCCCGCCGCCACGGCGAGACGCAGCGCCTTGCTGGAATCGAAGGGATGCGACGGCGGCATTTTGAACGGAATACCCAGCTGTTCGGCGCGAAAGAGCGCGTATCGATAGATAAACACGCGCTTTGACGGGATGTTGCCCGGCATCGGCTGGCCCCAGTGTTTGAGGAGCTTTAAATAGTCGATAGGCAATACTTCGAACGGCATGTTCGGCCACTTCTCATGCTGTTCGAGCAGCAGATACGAAAAGGGAGAGTTGAAATCGAAAAAAAAGTACGGCTGGCGCGGATCGATGGAAGGCGAGGCGCTCATATGAATCTCCCTGGTGCGTTGCTCGTCGCGGTAACCGTCAGATCGGCTACCGTCGTTTCTTCTTTCGATATTACGTGGTGTGCTGAACGCTGTCTGCCTGTGCGTCGAGCGCGGCGGCCTGGGCGCTGGTCAGCCGCTGCCGTACAAAGCCAATATGCTCGCGCAACACATAGAACTGATCGGCGTAGGCGAGCGGCATTTTCATCTGGTTCACCGCATTTTCGATGCCATCCACCCGCTCGATCAGCGCCTCGCGCTGGGCGGGTTCCGGGTCGCTCATGGCTTCGCGTTCAATGCTGATCAGCGCGCCATAGATCTTGTAGATGCGCGATTTCACCCGCCACCGGTACAGTCCCGGCACGAGCCGCAAACCCGGAATCAGCACCACGATAATCGGCACCAGCAGCACGATCACGCGATCGGCAAGACTCGCGATCCAGAACGGCAGCGTCCGGTACAGGAAGCTTTTGCCCGACTTGTAGTAACGCTCGGCGTCGTCGCTGATACGAAACTCGTGCTGTAGCGGCGCGGGGAATTCGTTTGCCGTCTGCAGCAGGTTCGCGCGCCCGTGCACCTCTTTCGCGGCTTCGATCAGCAGGTCGGACAGCGCCGGATGCAGGCCGTCGCGGGCGATCAGTTCGGCTGTCGGCGCAATCAGGTGGATGGGGTGCGGCGGCACGTTCTTCGCCAGATCGAGGGAGCCCATCGGCAGGACGATCACCTTCAGGTACGGGAAGCGGCGCGCGTAGGCGTCGGCCTGGGTGAAATCGAAGAAACGGATGCCGGGCGTGCGAAACAGCTTGCCCATGGTCGGCGGCTGCGCGGAATCGCCGGTGAGAAACGCGGCGTCAATAGTCCCGTCCGTCAGCGCGCTGGCCGCGGCGTCGCCGCTCAGCGGCAGCAATTCGGTGTCTCCGCCGGGCTCGATGCCATTCGCCTTCAACACTGCCAGCGCGAGCGCGCGCGTGCCGCTGCCTTCAGTGCTGATGGCGAGCCGCTTACCCTTCAATTCTGAAAGCCGCGTCAGCAGCGGTCCACGATAAAACACCGCCAGTGGCACATACGCCACGCTGCCGAGCGAGACCAGGTTCTCGTGCTTATCCGGCGTGCCGGGCGCCGACATGCCGCCCTGCACGAAACCGACATCGACGTTCACCTTCGGATCTTCGAGCTTTTGCAGGTTATCGAGCGAACCCTGCGACTCCAGCACGTTCAGCGTGACGCCGTTGCGCGCGAGAATCTTTTTGTACTGCTGCGCGTCGTTCCAGAACGAACTGCCCTTGGTCCCCGCCGACATCGTCAGCGTATTGGGCGGCGCGGGCTGGATCAGTCGCACGGCGAAATAGATCGCGGCGGCGCTGATCAGGAGGATTGGTCCGAACGATATCGCGAGGTCGCGCCACGAGATCGCGACGAAACGCGCCATGGTTGGAGTAATGCGCCGGGAGCGGGGTTTCTTCGGGGGTTCCTGAGCGGGAGGTTCTTGGCCGGGAGTTTGAGTCATTGTAGGGTTCGGTGGGGCGGGGACCTGCGTTGACGCAAAACCGCTAAACTTTAAGCAGCGGATTTCATGAACGGGAGAGGGAAGTTGGAAAGGGAAAACCCTCGCATCCGCTCATTCACTAAACGAAATGGCGATGTTTAAAATACCCTTCGTTGTGCACGTTAAGTATTTTATTCAGTCGCGGCAGTGAAACATGCCTGTGCTAATACGTTGAAACGTCTGCTGTTACATTCATTGGCCCGCGCTTTGTTGCAAATTTCGCCGATGGTACATGATCGCCTGTGCCGTTGGATCAAGGGCAGGCCCTAAGCCGGTACGACAATATGGATAAGTACGGTCGAGTGGGCGCTTCATCGTGTTAAATGCTTTGCGCTTCTCGCGAGGCTGGATTAAATTGACGTTCGCCGCCGTAGAACCAGCATCCGCGCCGCCTAACCGGCATTCGGAGAAATGCTCCGAGCAGAACCGGCAGCGTCGCATGATGTGCAGCAGCTTATGTCCTTGAGCCAACGGCCATGACACCCGTATAAGAACGGCCGGACATTTGTTTTTTCGCCAGTCTCTCGCAACACCGTGTCGCCAGCATCGCCGGTCTGTTTGTATCGTATGTGCGTGGATTGTTGTTTTTTACAATCAGACCGCAAGATGTCGTAGCCAAACCGCTGGGTTGATGCGGTCCAAAAGAAGCACAAGAGCAACACTTTGCGAAGTCCATAGCGAAACAAAAGGAGAAGTCATGAAAGTAGTCGATATGTTGAAGGCGCTGAGCGTCGTAGTGTGCGTCGCAGTGGCGTCGAGCGCCTATGCTCAATCAAGTGATGCCATGGCCACGACGGGCGCAGCACCGTCGGCCAAGACCACCAAGAAGGTCAACCGCAAGCTCGGCCTCGATGTGCGGCGTGCATTGAGTAAGGCACAGGGCATCGACGTGTCGAACATCTTCGTGCGCGCACGCGGCGGTGCTGTCGTGCTGACGGGTACGGTGCCGGACGGCGCGCAGATTCCGAAGGCCGAGGAAGTGGCGAAGGGCGTGGCCGGTGTCACCTCCGTGTCGAACAAGATCACGCTGGCTCAGCCGAACGGTGGCGGAGGCTGATGTTTTCCTGAGCCTTGGACAGCGGCGCGTCGTTGCACCGTGTGTGCAGCGTGCTCCGCGGTTTCGTTCAGCGGCTTAAATAACGGGTTCCGGTGCTTCGCACCGGAACCCGTTATGCGTTATGGGTTCAATCTTCGAGTTAAAGCTTCCTGGTTGAGAGCAGGAGCGGATTCGCGACGTGCATCGAAAGAAGTACGCCGAATAAAAACAACATGCTGGAGAGCGACGATGAAACGATTCCCGGGAGCCACGGCGCTTGCCCTGGCAATGGTTGCGTTCGGCCTCGCGGCCTGTCACGGCAACGATGACGGCCATGACAATGGCAACGGTTCGCCGACCAATGCGCTGCCAAGCTTCATCTCCGGCAGCGTGCGCACGCAAACCTACGACGGCACGACCGACGACCTGCTGACAGCGGGGCTGGGCAAGGACGGACTGGCATCGGCAACGCCGCCGGCCATCGCCAACCCAGCCGCACCGAGCGCCGCTGAACTGCGTCGTCTCGCGATCTACTCGAACTACCGCGCGCTCGTCGATATGTCCGCCAATGGCGGCTACGGGCGCTTCTGGGGGCCGAACGTTGACCTGAACGGCAACGACACGCTCGGCGAGGGGATGATCGCCGGCAAGGAGTATCTGGCTTTCGCCGACGACGGCAGCGGCACGCTCAACGTCAGCTTGCTCGTACAGATCCCGGCGAGTTTCAACCCCGACCAGCCGTGCATTGTCACGGCGACTTCGTCCGGGTCGCGCGGCGTGTACGGGGCAATATCGGCGGCGGGGGAATGGGGTTTGAAACGCGGCTGCGCGGTCGCTTACACCGATAAAGGCACCGGCAACGGCGCGCACGAACTGGCGACGAACACGATTACGCTTATCGACGGTACGTTGTTCAACGCCGCGGCCGCGGGCAAGAGCAGCGTGTTCACGGCGAACCTCGGGAGCACCAATCTTGCCGCGTTCAACGCGCAATTCCCGAATCGCTATGCTTTCAAGCACGCCCACTCGCAGCAGAATCCGGAGAAAAACTGGGGCACGAATACGCTGCAGGCGATCCAGTTCGCGTACTGGGCGCTTAATGATACCTACGGCTCGGCCGGGGGCAGCACGCAGAAGATCCGCTATAACCGCGGCGATGTGACCACCATCGCGGCTTCGGTGAGTAATGGCGGCGGCGCGTCGCTCGCGGCCGCCGAGCAGGACACGCAGGGATGGATCACGGCGGTGGTCGTGGGTGAGCCGCAGATCAACCTGAACGTGCCATCGCAGGTTTCTGTCAGGCAGGGCGGCGTGCCGGTGGCGTCGTTCGGCCGGCCGCTCGCCGATTACATGACGCTCGCGAACTTGCTGCAGCCTTGCGCAGCGCTGGCGCCGGCTGCAGCGGGCGCGCCGTATCTCTCGACGTTGCCGGTGGCCACGACCGCATCGATCCGGGCGGCGCGTTGCGCGTCGCTGGCGACGAGTGGCGTGATTTCCGGGGGCGATGTGATCAGCCAGGCCACCAATGCGCTCGCCCAATTGCATCAGGCCGGTTATCAGACGGATTCCGACTTCCTGCAGGCGCCGATGTGGGATTCGCAAGCTGTGCCAGCGGTTGCCGTGACCTACGCGAATGCGTACACGCAATCGAGCGTCACCGATAACCTCTGCAATTTCAGTTTCGGCACGACCAATGCAGTGACGGGAGCGGCTGGAGTCAGCCCGGTGGTTTCTCCCATGCTTACCGTGTTCGGCAACGGCAATGGCGTGCCGCCGACCAACGGTATCAATCTTGTCTACAACGCGGGGAACGTGGGGAATTCGGGCGCGGCGGACCATCGATTCGCAACCGCCGACGCCAGTTTCGCCGGCGCGTTTTGTCTGCGCGGCTTGTGGACGAATGGTGACGCGAAGATGACCGCGAGCGTCAATGCGATCCGCGTGAATGCGAATTTGCACGGAAAGCCGGTAATCATCGTTCAGGGGCGCTCGGATACGCTCGTGCCGATCAATCACGCGTCGCGCCCGTACGCCGCGATGAACAAGCTGGCCGAAGGCAATTCCAGCAATTTGTCCTTTTACGAGATCACGAACGGCCAGCATTTCGATGCGTTCCTGAGCGTCGCGGGCTTTGATACGCGCTTCGTGCCGTTGCAGTACTACAACCTGCAGGCGCTGAACCTGATGTGGGCGCATTTGAAGAACGGGGCGCCTTTGCCGCCGTCGCAGGTCGTGCATACGGTGGCGCGGGGTGGTACGCCGGGGGCTGCGCCGGCTTTGTCGGTGAACAATTTACCGGCGATTTCCGCGTCGCCCGGGGCGAACGCGATCACGTTTGGCGGCGGCGGAGTGAATGTGCCGAACTGAAGCGAGGCATACATCTCGCCGATCAAAGGCTGGCCGATGAGGGTATTGGCCGAGATCCGATCTGCGATGAGTCGAAGCGCGGCCGCTGAACTGGCGGCCGTTGGCGCGTCGCTGACTGCAATTTTTCGATAATCCAGCCGCTATCTTCGATTGATAACGTGGCGACTCCCGGTGCGTACTTTGGCGACAACATGAACGCACCGGACGGCAACTATGTTCGAATGCTTAAGGGGTAGTCGCCGATGCCGCCACCGGCGCGGAAGCCGGGCTAGCCGTTGAGGTAGCCGCGGTCACCGCCGTGGCGCTGGCGGCTGGAACAGCACTCGCCGCTGGCGGTGGTTTAGCGGCGCTGGCGTTCAACTCCGCGCGAGCGGCCGAACTCGCGGCTGGCGTCTGCACGACAATAGGTGTTGGCGTGAGGTCCGGCGAATTCAGGATCAGCGATGGCGCGAGCGCCTGGCTGCTGACGTTCTCGCCAGGAATGGGCGAGCTGCGCGGCACGGTCTTCAAATAGTGCCCGACCAAACTAAAAAAGCGATCGTAGAACTTGCCTGCCGGCACGGTTTCGCTGGAGATTTTTACCATCGAGTCGCTGTTCGAGCGGATCGGCAGCGAGAGCGAGCCGAGCACGCTCAATCCCACGCTGGCCGAGGTATCGCTTTTCTTCAGCGTATAGCCGTCCTGCACCGCATTCACATACGCGATGCTCGTATTGGTCGCGTTCTCGCCCGCCGTGCAGACGACATGAAACGACACCACCACGTGCGTATCTGCCGCCGGCTGGAAGTTCTTGGTGGCATCGATGGTATCGGGCTGCGGCATGGTCGTCACGTAACCCTGGCTCAGCAGCGCTCGGCGCGAGGCTTCGCAGGTTTCCTGACTGGTGGCGTCGTAGTTGTGCGCGAACGGGCTCGCGCCCGTCGAGAACATTTCGGCCTGGTAGCTGGGCGTGGGCGTGGCGTTGCCCCCACAAGCGGCGAGGGCGAGCAGGGGCAGGGCGAGTGAAAGGCGGGAAAGCGGGTTTTGCATGACGGGCGGCTGGATGAAACGAAGGACATCGGTGGCGTAGATTGTAGTGCGCCGCGCGTGTCGACGTAAAAAGCAGGAAATTATGGAGATGGGCAAGAACTCCACGCAGCCGATATGGCCTGAATCCCGTACCGCAGACGGTTTTCGTAGGCGGCTCAATCCCGCCGCAGCCCCGCCGCCGCTCGTAACACATCTATTTCTCGTCCCTCGCCGATATCCCTTCTTGAAATTACCGATCGGTGTGCCATATACTTGGCACTCGTCGCACGAGAGTGCTAACAGTTTTCCGGCCGGTGGCTTTGTGGGTCGTCGGACGGGTTTCCCGCGTTTTTATAGTCTCAGTTAAGAGAGGAGTGTGTATGAACCTTCGTCCTTTGCACGATCGCGTCATCGTCAAACGTCTGGATCAGGAAACCAAGACTGCCTCGGGCCTCATCATCCCCGACGCTGCAGCTGAAAAGCCGGATCAGGGCGAAATCCTGGCCGTCGGCCCGGGCAAGCGCGATGACAAGGGTACGCAAAACGCCCTCGACGTCAAAGTGGGCGACCGCGTGCTGTTCGGTAAATACGCTGGTCAGACCGTCAAGGTCGACGGCAATGAACTGCTCGTGATGCGCGAAGAAGACATCATGGCCGTTCTGGTCAAGTAATCACCTTCAAGCCTGCGGCCTTCCAGCCGGTGCGATCGACCCGCGCTCATGCGACTCTCGCCCGGCCTGGAAAAGGCCAAAAACTGAAACGAATCAAGGAGTTTGAATATGGCAGCTAAAGAAGTCGTATTTGGCGATATCGCCCGTGCAAAGATGGTTGAAGGCGTGAACATCCTGGCCAACGCGGTCAAGGTCACGCTGGGCCCGAAGGGTCGTAACGTGGTTCTGGAACGCAGCTTCGGCGGCCCGACGGTCACGAAGGACGGTGTTTCGGTCGCTAAAGAAATCGAACTGAAAGACAAGCTCCAGAACATGGGCGCGCAAATGGTGAAGGAAGTTGCTTCCCGCACCAGCGACAACGCCGGCGACGGCACGACCACGGCTACGGTTCTGGCCCAGTCGATCGTCCGCGAAGGCATGAAGTACGTTGCATCGGGCATGAACCCGATGGACCTGAAGCGCGGCATCGACAAGGCAGTGACCGCTGCTATTGAAGAACTGCGCAAGATCAGCAAGCCTTGCACGACGAACAAGGAAATCGCTCAAGTTGGCGCGATTTCGGCTAACAGCGATTCGTCGATTGGTGACCGTATTGCTGAAGCAATGGACAAGGTCGGCAAGGAAGGCGTGATCACGGTTGAAGACGGCAAGTCGCTGGAAGACGAGCTGGACGTGGTTGAAGGTATGCAATTCGACCGCGGCTACCTGTCGCCGTATTTCATCAACACGCCGGAAAAGCAAACCGCGATCCTCGAAAACCCGTTCGTGCTGCTGCACGACAAGAAGGTGTCGAACATTCGTGACCTGCTCCCGATCCTGGAACAAGTTGCGAAGGCTGGCCGTCCGCTGCTGATCATCGCTGAAGATGTGGAAGGCGAAGCTCTGGCAACGCTGGTTGTGAACAACATCCGCGGCATCCTGAAGACCGTTGCTGTGAAGGCTCCGGGCTTTGGCGATCGTCGTAAGGCCATGCTGGAAGACATCGCAATCCTGACCGGCGGTCAAGTGATTGCTGAAGAAACCGGCCTGACGCTGGAAAAGGCAACGCTGGCTGAGCTGGGTTCGGCTAAGCGCATCGAAGTGGCGAAGGAAAACACTACGATCATCGACGGCGCTGGCGAAGCTGCAAGCATCGAAGCGCGTGTTAAGCAAGTTCGCACGCAAATCGACGAAGCTACGTCGGACTACGACCGTGAAAAGCTGCAAGAACGTGTCGCCAAGCTGGCTGGCGGCGTTGCAGTGATCAAGGTTGGCGCTGCGACCGAAATGGAAATGAAGGAAAAGAAGGCACGTGTTGAAGACGCACTGCACGCAACGCGCGCAGCTGTGGAAGAAGGCATCGTGGCTGGTGGCGGCGTTGCGCTGATCCGCGCTCGTCTGGCACTGAAGGACCTGAAGGGCGCGAACGCCGACCAGGACGCAGGCATCAAGATCGTGCTGCGCGCGATGGAAGAGCCGCTTCGCCAGATCGTCACGAACGGTGGCGAAGAAGCCAGCGTCGTGGTGGCAGCAGTTGCAGCCGGTACGGGCAACTTTGGCTACAACGCGCAAACGGGCGAGTACGTCGACCTGGTGGAAGCCGGTGTTGTGGACCCGACCAAGGTGACGCGTACGGCACTGCAAAACGCGGCATCGGTGGCAGGTCTCCTGCTGACGACCGACTGCGCTGTGTCGGAACTGCCGAAGGACGATGCTCCGATGGGCGGCGGTATGCCCGGCGGCATGGGCGGTATGGGCATGGACATGTAATTTCGGGCCTGCCCTGAATTACAGGGCAGCGCGAGCTTCTTCGGGAGCTCGGCGCCTGCTCAAAGAAAAACCCGCATCGGCAACGATGCGGGTTTTTTCTTGGGCTTTCGGCAATTCCCGGCTACTTGTTGTTCTGTGTGCGCATTTGTTCGGCGACAGCCTTGTAGTCGTAGGTCGGATAAAACTCGGTCCGGTAGCCTCCCCACGCGGTATTTTCGATTGCGCGATTCACGTCTCGCAATTTATCGGCGGGAACGCGCAGCGTGACCACCTGACCGATACCCATCATCACGTACCACGAAACCACCTGAACGCCCGGCGGCGGGAACGCCTTGAAGAAGCCTTGCTCCTTCAGCTGTTCGTTGATCTTCGGCAGCGTCTTCGACTGATCATGCTTCAGGAAAATGGTCAGCAGAAAAGTGCCATCACCGACCGGCGTTGCGTTCGCATTCGGGTTTTCCGCGGGAGCCGGAGGCGTCTGGGCGAACGCCGCAGCGGAGCTGAGAGCCATCAACACCCCCGCAATAAACCGCGCACTTAGCCATTTCCTGCACTCAAGCATCGGCGTTCTCCCTGACGGCCGCGCGCTTCGGCCGCACGTTCAATGCCCTGCGGCTTTTCACGCGCAGCGCGTTGAACTGGGCGTGGCCGGCGGCGGTGTTGTCGAAGATGCACCATACCTCGTGCGCTTTTTTTGCCCGGTCATGCAGCGTTACCGCGAGGGCATCAAGGTAGGGGTATTCGTACGACGACTGGTACATCTCCGGCGAGCCATGCAAACGGAAATACACCAGCGATGTATCCGCCCGATGCGCGATGAAACAGTCATCAGGTTGTGGATCGGCATCGACGTATGCGATCTTTTTCGACTTGAGCAACGCTGCCGCGCCTTTCGCGAACCAGCTTTCGTGCCGTGCTTCCAGCGCGACGGGAATCTCCGTGCGTTCGCGCATCGATGCAAAAAACGATTCGGCTACGGCAGGATCGAACACGAGGCTGGGTGGCAGTTGCACGAGCCAGCAGCCGAGCGTGCTGCCCAGTTGTGTCGCGGCTTCGAAGAAGGTGTCGAGCAGCGTTTCGCAGTTCACCAGGCGTGCGTCGTGCGTAATAGCCTTCGGGATCTTCACGGAAAAGCGAAACGAGCTGGGGACGCTGTCGCGCCAGCGTGCATACGTTTCCGCCCGATGCGGCCGATAAAAGCTGGAGTTGATCTCGACGCAGGTCAGCACCTGCGAATAACGGGCGAGGTGAGTACCGTCGCCGGGGAAGTGTTCCGCGACCGCGTCCGTGATGCCCCAGCCGGCGCAGCCGATCCGTACGGGGCCGGGACTGTGCTTGAGTGGGTGGAGCGATGTTTTGCGCAGCGGCATGGGTCAGTCTCGCTCCAGGAAAATGTCAGTGGCGGGCTTCGCCCGGTGTAACGGGTGGTGCATCGACAACCACGGGCGGCGTCTCGTCGTCATCGTTCGAACGTGCCCAGAAAAACCGATCCGGCAAATAGGCGCCCATGCCGGGCCTGAAGGCGGCGCGAGTCGCCTGGAACACATATTCCTGTGCTTCGCGCGCGGCTTCCGCTGGTTCCTGCCCGTTTGCGAGCAACGCGGCGATGGCAGACCCGAGCGTGTCGGTAATGCCCATCATGCGGTGCTCGGTCCGGTCCCACGTGTCCTGCCGGATCTGGCCTTCCTCACTGTAAAGCGTATTCACATGCCGGTGCGTGCCCGTTTCCGTCGCCAGGATGTACTCGCAGCCTTGCGACAGCAAATGCGAGATCGCGGCGTCGAGCGTGGGGGCTTCGGCGTCGCCGTCCGGCTGCGCGAGCTGCAGGAGCGTGGCGTGATCGGCGACCAGCATGGTCGTTTGCGGCACCAGTAGATCCGCCATCGACTCGCGCAATTCGTCAGCCGCCAGCACGTGTTCGTCGTCGAGCGTGAAGTCGGGTGCGAGGATCAGCGGCACGTCGTCGTAGTCGGCGACCACTTCTGCAATTGCGCTGACCACTTCCGCACGCGTCGCCGCGCCGATCTTGAAGGCCGCCACCGGCATATCTTCCAGCAACATGCGGGCCTGCGTGCCAACGGTGTCGGGGTCTAGCCCGGTCACTTCGTCGCAGGTCGCCGAGTCGCGCACGGTGTAGCCGGTGAGGACAGTGAGTCCGTGGCAACCCATGCTGGCAAGTGTCAGCAGGTCTGCCTGCAGGCCGGAGCCACCCGTGGGATCGGACAGGCCAAAGGTTAGAACAATAGGAGGGGTGTCGCTGGGCATCGGATTATTCGTGTGTTCGATCTATCGGCTATTCAAGCGGCCGGACAAGGAGTCGGCGCAAACGGCACGATTATGCGGCCTAAAGTCGCGCGGGCACATGAGATGGCCTTTTTTTCGCACCAAAGCCGGGTGAATTATTGTGCGGGAACCGGTGCGACGAGGGACCGATACTTGCTGGAAGGGCGTCGCAGGCTGTGTAGCGCTCACGTGGAGGCGCCGGAGAGGGGATAGCAGAAATCCCGGCGAAACCCAAAAACCGTCCGAATCCTGGCCGATCGGCCAGCACTGCTGCATTGCTAGGCATCGCGCCGCCAAACCGGTACCATCATGCACTCATTTAACCGATTGCCCGACGCGACATAAGTATGGAATACAGAAGCTGGATGTGCCTGATTTGTGGCTGGATTTACGACGAAGAAGCAGGACTGCCCGAGGAAGGAATTGCGCCGGGCACTCGCTGGGAAGACGTTCCAATTAACTGGACGTGTCCAGAATGCGGCGCACGCAAGGAAGACTTCGAAATGGTCCAGATCTGAGCCGAGTCTCGGACGTCGCGCAAGGAAAAACCGCGCCGCATGGATGGGATGCCTTCATGCGGCGCGTCTTGTTTACGTATGGGGAAATAGGCGCGCGGTTCGCGTGATGCGTGGTGCTTCGCTTCGTGATTTGCGTCATGGTTCCGTGGCACGCATGATGGTCAGTTAAACCAAAGACAGACTAGTGAGCAGGAACGCTCGGCGAGCGAGTTGGCTCGACCCGACTCGACTCTTCCGGCGTGTGTCCGGGTTGTATTGCCAGAGGGGATGCGGCGGCATGCATCGCGGCATATATTGGCGAAATGCGCCCGGGTTCGATCAAGATCCATCCGATGCACGGCGTAGCGCCGAGCATCGGCTCGTGAGCGTTCCATGACAACTCAATCCGGTTTGAGCAACACGTTCCAGGCATTGCCCAATCCGCGCGGCGGCGCCGTGCGGATTGCTGAGATGGCGCTGACCGACGCGCTGCACGCGTTCATGCGCGACGGCGACACGCTGGGCGTCCTGCGCCGCGGGATTGGTGCGTTGCAGTCGGCGGGCTGGCTCCCGGCGCAGCGTTTCGGCGAGACCCTGGTGCTGGTGTCACCGCTTGCCGCGCTGAGCGACAAAAATCGCAACCAGTTCGCCGAAACGTTGCGTGATTTCAGCGCGGCGGTGGAACGGCGCAATCTGCGCGAAATGGCCTGTTCCACGCTGCTGTTCGAGCATTATCGAGGGCTGCATGCGCTGATGGCCGCGCATACCCGGGCCGTGCCCGTTTCCTTCGATGACCTCGCGCTCGCTGGCCGCGCCATTCCGCCGGCTACGCTGCGTTCCATTTCTCCCGAACGCCTCGCTCGCGTGCGGGCGCACTACGAACGTGCGTTGCTGATGCTGCTGCGTTCGAAGGCTGGCGAGTTGAAGGGGGAGGCTGAAATTGTCTCTATCCTCGACGCCTGTCTTGCCGATCTCGCCGGTCCCGATCCCTACGATTTCTGGCGTCTGGCGGGCGCGGTGGTCGAAGCATTGCGTTTGCAGCCCGATCCCGACACCGCGGCCGACGCGCGCCGTCTCTACGCTCGCTTCAATCTTGTTCTTGCCGATCAGGCGCACGGTTTGTCGCATGCGCCCAAGTCGTTGGTGCGCGCCGCGCTGGCGTTGCTGTGGCGCGATTACGCGTTATATGGCGCATCGGCAGAGGATTCCGCCCAGGTCGATGTGTTGCGCGATTACGGCCTGACCGTGGACTGGCACATCGCGGCGTCGCAGGCGTCCGAGGACGCATGGGAGCGCAATGCGGAGCAGGCGCGTGACGCGTCCACGCGAGATTTGGGCGTATTGCGCGTGAACGCCGTTGCGTATGAAGACTTTCTGACGAGCGCCGAGCCGGCTATCGGCGCGTTGATTGAGCATGGGATGTCGGCGCGGGACGCCGCGCGCATTGACGTGCCGGCTGCGCTGAAGGCGGCTGACGCGGCGTATCGGCTGGGTGCGGCGGCGTGTGCGTTAGGGCTGGGCCATGTCGCGTTGCTGGCCGACACGCTCGGGCTCGCGTGGCGGCGGATTGCGTACGAGGCGCAGACAACGCCGGAGGGCTCGCCGCTCGATGCCGCGATTCCCGAGCGGGCGGCTCAGGCGCTTGGCGCGATGCTGCATCAGGCTGCAGCTGGAATCGCACCTTCGGAGGGCGGGGCGTCTGTTGCGGCGCTGACCGCGATGATCGAGAGGGGAATGGTCGCGGCGCGGTAGGCTTTCCGCTCACTCGCTCGGACCCTGTGCGTGAACGAGCGCCTTAACTGCGCTACTTGATCGCGGCATACCGCGCGAGCGTGATTTTTCTCGCGGTATCGTGATCGACAATCGGCATGGGGTATTCAGCGCCCAGCGAAATCTTCGCTGCCTTCAACGCATCCGGTTTCGCTTTCCACGGCGCATGGATGTCTTTATCCGACAGCGCGGCGAGTTCCGGCACGTAATGACGGATGAACTTGCCGCGGGTATCGAATTTCTCCGACTGCGTGATTGGATTGAAAATGCGGAAATACGGTTGAGCGTCGCAGCCGCTCGACGACGCCCACTGCCACCCGCCATTATTCGATGACAGTTCGAAGTCGTTCAGCAGCGACTCGAAATACTGTTCCCCCCGCCGCCAGTCCAGCCCCAGATCTTTGGTGAGAAAACTCGCCACGACCATCCGCAAGCGGTTATGCATGTAACCCGACTGGTTGATCTGCCGCATGGCGGCATCGACTAGCGGATAACCCGTCCGGCCTTCGCACCATGCAGCAAAACTCGCATCGGCAGCATCGCCCGTTTCCCACTGAATACGGTCGTATTCCGGCCTGAACGCCTTGTGGTCGCCCGGCACGCCAACGTAGGGAAAATGGTGCAGCACCGAAAAATAGAAGTCGCGCCAGATCAATTCGGACAGCCACGTTTCGGCGCCCCGGTTGCCGTGACGCTGAGCATCGTGAGCGGTACGAGCCAACGCGCGAATCGAAATGGTGCCGTGCCGGAGATGAACGCTGAGATAGCTCGGTCCCTTGACGGATGGGAAGTCGCGGGTCCGGTCGTAATCGACCATACGGTCGAGGAAATCATCAAAGAGCTGGTACGCGCCGCTCGTTCCGGCCGGCAACGCGGGCGCGTGTGCAGCGCTGAATCCCAGCGATTCCAGCGACGGAATGGCGTGTTTTACTTCAGCAGGCGGCCGTGCCAGAACAGAAAGATTTTCTTCCGATGCATACGGCTTCATCGCATCCGGCGTCAGCGAGGCGAGCCAGTTGCGCTTATAGGGCGTGAACACGGTGTACGGCTTGCCCGCGCCCGTCAGCACGTCGTCCTGATGAAAAATGACCTGATCTTTGAACGTGAAAAACGCCACGTCCGCGCTGGCCAGTTTTTTGGCGATATCCTCGTCTCGCGCTTTCGCCGACGGTTCGTAGTCACGATTCGTGAACACCGCGTCGACGCCGCATTCGCGGGCCAGCCCCGGAATCTCGTGCGACGGCAGACCGTGCCGCACCATCAGGCCGCCACCCGCGTCGCGCAGGGTTTGGTCGAGTTCGATCAGGCTGGCATGAATAAACGGTACTCGACGATCGTTTTGAGGAAGGGGAGACAGAATTTCGCTGTCGAAAACGAACGCGCACAGCACCCGGCGACAGCGTGTTAGTGCGTGATAGAGTGCAGCATGGTCTGCTACGCGCAGGTCTCGTCGAAACCAGACTAGCCCCAGATCAAAGTCGGCCATCAAGCAGCGCCTTTGCTAAAATTTGAATTATGTCCAAGACTTCCGATCGCATCAATTTGACCAATCAGTTCCTGATCGCCATGCCCAACATGGCCGATCCCACGTTCTCAGGGACTGTAGTCTACCTTTGCGATCACAGCGAGCGCGGTGCGCTTGGCCTGGTGATCAACCGGCCGACCGATATCGACCTCCAATCGCTTTTCAATCGCATCGACCTGAAACTCGAGATCGAGCCGCTCGTGCATCTGCCCGTTTATTTCGGCGGTCCGGTGCAGACGGAACGCGGCTTCGTGCTGCACGATCCGGCCGACGGCGACGTCTACACTTCGTCCATGAGCGTTCCCGGCGGCCTTGCCATGACCACGTCGAAAGACGTGCTCGAAGCGGTCGCGAGCGGCAAGGGGCCTGCACGGTTCCTGCTTACGCTCGGCCATGCCGGTTGGGGCGCGGGGCAACTGGAAGAAGAAATCGCCAAGAACGGCTGGCTGACCGTGGAAGCTGATCCGCGCATCGTCTTCGACGTGCCCGCCGAGGACAAGCTGCAAGCGGCGTTGTCGTTGCTTGGCGTGTCGCTTTCCATGCTCTCGGGCGAAGCGGGCCACGCATGACGGGTGACGCCCCGGGGGATGCCCGTATTGAAGCCCGCATCGAGGCCACGCTGCTCGCCTTCGATTACGGCGAGAAACGCATTGGCGTCGCGGTTGGCAACACGTTGACCCGGCACGCCCGCGCGCTGACGGTGTTTGAAAACCGCAGCCGTGAATATCGTTTCGAAATAGCCGGTCAATTAATTGCCGAATGGAAACCCATGACGGTGATTGTCGGCCTACCCATGCACCCCGACGGCGCGCCGCATGAAATGACGCAACTGGCCACGCGTTTCGGCAATCAATTGAACGGTCGTTTCAGCGTGCCGGTGAGTTGGGTGGACGAGCGGTATTCATCGGTGGAAGCGAAGGCCGAAATGAAGCGCAACGGCGTGAAGATGAATGCAAAGGGCCGTTACGACGATATCGACGCCGAAGCCGCGCGTGTCATCCTCCAACAGTATCTAGACGGACTTTGACGACCAATCATGAGTTCTATTGACGCCGAGGCGCTGTATCGGGAGTTGCTCGGACAGATCCGCGCCGCTTATGGCGAGTCGCTGACGCAAGCGGGCGCGCCGGTGCTCGCCGGTATTTATAGCGGCGGCGTGTGGCTCGTCGAACGGCTGGCCAAAGACCTGAACGTGGCCGGATTCGGCGTGGTGAACGTATCGCTGCATCGCGACGATTACGCTAAAAAGGGCCTGCACAGCCAGGCCAGCCCGACGTCGCTGCCGTTCGAAGTCGACAATCAAAAAATTCTGCTGGTCGACGATGTGCTCTCAACGGGCCGGACCGTGCGCGCAGCCGTCAACGAGCTTTATGATTTCGGCCGTCCGGCCTCGGTTGAACTGGCCGTGCTCGCCGATCGCGGCGGCCGCGAGTTGCCCATGGCGGCACGTTTCACCGGCGGCGTAGTCGATGTACCCGCGAATGCCAATCTCGTGCTCACGCGGCGCGACGACGGCACGCTCTCCTTCTCGACCGAAGCGCGCACGGATTAAAAATGCGCGCTGACACAAACAGCAGTGAACGTCAGCAAATAACAGCGCCGACTCTCCCAGACAAAAGACAACGCACCACCAGGATCGACATGAACACGGCCACTCAGGGTTCTGCCGAAAGCAGCGTGCCGGACAGAAAACCGACGTCTTCGCGCTACGGTTTTCTCAAAGGCAATCCGCAGCTCACGAAGAACGGCGAACTCAAGCATCTGCTCACCATAGAAGGACTTCCGCGAGCGATCGTCACGCATATTCTCGATACCGCCGAACAGTTCGTCAGCGTGACGGATCGCGAGATCAAGAAGGTGCCGCTGCTGCGCGGCAAGTCAGTCTTCAACCTGTTCTTCGAGAACTCCACGCGCACCCGGACCACGTTCGAGATCGCCGCGAAGCGACTCTCGGCGGACGTGCTGAACCTGAATATCAATGCGTCGTCCACGAGCAAGGGCGAGTCGCTGCTCGACACCATCAACAACCTCTCGGCCATGCACGCGGATATGTTCGTCGTGCGCCATGCGTCGAGCGGCGCGCCGTATCTGATTGCTGAACATTGCGCGCCGCATGTGCACGTGATCAATGCGGGCGATGGGCGTCACGCACACCCCACGCAGGGTTTGCTCGACATGTACACCATCCGCCATTACAAGCGCGATTTCACGAATCTGCGCGTGGCGATTGTGGGTGACATTTTGCATTCGCGCGTAGCCCGTTCGGACATTCACGCGCTGACCACGCTCGGCGTGCCGGAAGTGCGTGCGATTGGTCCGCGCACCTTGCTGCCCAGCAACCTGAACGAGATGGGCGTGCACGTGTATCACAACCTCGACGAAGGACTGAAGGGCGTCGATGTGATCATCATGCTGCGCCTGCAGAACGAACGCATGAGCGGCGCGTTGCTGCCCTCGGCGCAAGAGTATTTCAAGTCCTGGGGACTCACGCCGGAGCGCCTCGCGCTGGCGGCTCCCGACGCTATCGTGATGCATCCCGGACCGATGAATCGCGGCGTGGAAATCGATTCACAAGTGGCCGACGGCCCGCAATCGGTGATCCTCAACCAGGTCACATTCGGAATTGCCGTGCGGATGGCGGTAATGGGCATCGTTGCCGGAAATAATGATTAACACGATGAAAATCCATATTCAGGGCGGCACGCTCATTGACCCGGCTGCGGGAACGGAAACCCGGGCCGATGTGTTTATCGCCGACGGGAAGATCGTTGCTATTGGCGATGCGCCCGCCGATTTCCAAGCGGCGCGCGTGATCGATGCAAAAGGGTTGGCCCTCGCACCGGGTTTCGTCGACTTAAGCGCGCGGCTGCGCGAGCCGGGTTTTGAACACAAGGCTACGCTCGCGTCCGAAATGGCGGCCGCGGCTGCCGGCGGCGTGACCAGTCTCGTCTGCCCGCCCGATACCGATCCCGTTCTCGACGAACCGGGTCTGGTCGAAATGCTCAAGTTCCGCGCGCAGAAGCTGCATCAGGCGCATGTGTATCCGCTCGGCGCGTTGACCGTGGGGCTCAAGGGCGAGGTGATCACCGAAATGGTCGAGTTGACCGAATCGGGCTGCATCGGCTTCTCGCAGGCGGACACGCCGATCGTAAATACACGCACGCTGTTGCGCGCGCTGCAATATGCCACCACGTACGGCTATGCCGTGTGGCTGCGTCCGCAAGACTCTTATATGGCGAGCGGTGGCGTGGCGGCGAGTGGTGCGGTGGCGTCGCGACTGGGGTTGTCCGGCGTGCCGGTGTCGGCGGAAACCATCGCGTTGCATACCATTTTCGAGCTGGTGCGGGTGTCGGGTGCGCGGGTGCACTTGTCGCATTTGTCGTCGGCGGCGGGCGTTGCGCTCGTGCGCGAGGCGAAGGCCGAAGGCTTGCCCGTGACCTGCGATGTAACCATCAACCACGTGCATCTGACCGATATGGACATCGGATATTTCAACTCGCAATTTCGCCTCGATCCGCCGTTGCGCTCGCAGCGTGACCGCGACGCGATTCGTGCGGGGCTGGCGGATGGCACTATCGACGCAATCTGTTCCGATCACACCCCGCTCGACGACGACGAAAAGCTGCTGCCCTTCGCCGAAGCAACGCCGGGTGCGACGGGGCTGGAATTGCTGCTGTCGCTGACGGTGAAATGGGCGCGTGAGGCGCGCGTGCCGTTGGCGAAGGCGCTGACGCGCATCACGACTGCACCGGCCGACGCGCTGAAGCTTAACGCCGGGCGTATTGCCGTGGGTGAAACGGCTGATCTCTGTCTCTTCGATCCCGCCGCCGAATGGCTCGTCGAGCCCGAAAAGCTCAAGAGCCAGGGGCATAACTCGCCGTTCCTCGGTTATGAATTGCCGGCGCGGGTAATCATGACGCTTGTGTCGGGGCATATTGCGTATGAAGCGCACTGACCGGTCCTGACCATGTTCGCTTTCCGCAAAGCACGGATTTTTGGGCATTTGCTTCACGGGATGTGGACCGTGGCCACGCGTTTCCCGAACGCGACGCCGCAGGTGCGCATGGAGTTGAATCGCCTCTGGTCGATCGAGATGTTGCGCCGTTGCGGGATGAAACTTGTCGTGCACAACGATCAGGCGCGGCTCGATAGCGGCGCGCTGGTCGTCGGCAACCACGTGTCCTGGATCGACATCTACGTGGTCAACGCGTGGCGGCCGACGCCGTTTGTTTCGAAGGCTGAAGTGCGCCAATGGCCGCTGGTCGGCTGGCTCGCGCAGCAGCTCGACACGATCTTCCTTCAACGCGAAAAACGTAGCGACGCCAAACGCATCATGCATGAGCTGTCGGAACGGCTGGTGCGCGGCGAACTCATGTGCGTGTTTCCTGAAGGGACGACATCGCTTGGGCACGACTTGCTGCCGTTTCACTCCAACCTGTTTCAGGCGGCTGTGTCGGCGGCTTGCCCGGTGCAACCGATCTGCCTGATGTACGAAGACGTAAACGGACGGCAGGCGGAAGCGCCGGCTTATATCGATGACCTGACGCTCGCGTTCACGCTGAACGCCATGCTTCGCGATGCGCCGCTGACAGCGCATCTGTATGTCTGCGATGCAATCAAGCCGGGTGCCGACAGGCGCGTGCTGGCGAGGCAAGCGCAGGCGGCGGTGGAGGCGGCATTACGGCGGATGCAGGCGGGCCTTGGGGCGCCGGTGGCTATTGTTGGCGACGACGCGGGCGCGGTCGGCGAGTTCGAAGCGGTGACGCCGCGGCAGTGAGGTTCAGTCGATCGATATTGGTCCGAGCACGACGCCTTCGCAGATTGCCGCCCAAAGCCGCCAGACGTAAAACATCATCTCGCCGTCCATGCACGACGCGGATTTATACTTGAATGAGCGGGCCTACCGAGCGGGCCTGCAGCGAGACCGACTACATTTAGCTGCGTCATGCGTGCACCTATCGGCTTAGAGGGATTTTATGATTCTGGTAACGGGCGGCGCTGGATTTATAGGCGCTAATTTCGTGCTCGGTTGGCTGAACGCCTCCAGCGAAGCCGTGCTCAATGTAGACAAGCTGACCTACGCCGGAAATCTGGGGACGCTCAAGTCGGTGCAAAGCAGCCCTAAGCATATTTTCGCGCGAGTCGACATCTGCGACCGAGCGGCGATGGACGCGCTGCTTAGCCAGCATAAACCCCGCGCGGTCCTGCATTTCGCCGCCGAAAGTCACGTAGACCGGTCCGTTCACGGACCCGCTGAGTTTGTGCAGACTAATGTTGTGGGCACGTTCACGTTGCTCGAAGCAGCGCTTGCTTATTGGAAGACCTTGCCCGATGCCGATCAATCGGCGTTTCGTTTGTTGCATGTATCGACGGATGAAGTATTCGGCTCGCTTTCTAGCGGCGACGCGCCGTTCTCCGAAACCACGCCGTACGCGCCGAACAGTCCGTATTCCGCGACTAAAGCTGCATCCGATCATCTGGTGCGCGCTTATAGGCATACCTACGGGCTGCCGGTCGTGACCACACATTGTTCGAACAACTACGGACCGTATCAGTTTCCCGAGAAGCTGATTCCGCTGGTCATCGGGAATGCGTTGAGCGGCAAGCCGTTGCCCGTTTATGGCGATGGTCAAAATATTCGCGACTGGCTTTACGTCGGTGATCATTGCGCGGCGATCCGCGAGGTGCTGGCGCATGGCCGCCCGGGCGAAACGTATAACGTCGGCGGTTGGAACGAGAAGTCGAACCTTGATGTCGTGCACGCCGTGTGTGACTTGCTCGATCGGCTGAAGACCAAGCCCTCCGGTTCATACCGCGATCAGATCACGTTTGTGGCGGATCGGCCGGGCCATGACCGCCGCTATGCTATTGACGCGCGCAAGCTGGAACTTGAACTCGGCTGGAGGCCGGCGGAAACGTTTGAGACCGGCATCGAGAAAACCGTGCGGTGGTATCTCGACAACCAGGCGTGGGTCGACGAAGTGGCTTCGGGTGAATATCGCAAGTGGCTCGATGCCAACTATGCGCAGCGTGCTTGAACTCGATAAGCTGAACAAGGACTGACGATGGCCCGCAAAGGCATTATTCTCGCCGGTGGCTCGGGTACGCGGCTCTACCCAATCACCCATGTTGTCTCGAAGCAGTTGCTGCCCGTGTACGACAAACCGATGATCTACTACCCGCTTTCCACGCTGATGATCGCGGGGATTCGCGACGTGCTGATCATATCGACACCGCAGGATGCGCCGCGTTTCGAATCCATGTTCGGCGACGGCAGCCAGTGGGGCATGAACATCCAGTACGCGGTACAGCCGTCGCCGGACGGACTGGCGCAGGCGTTCATCATTGGCGAGCAGTTCATTGACCGCGATCCCTGCGCGCTGATTCTCGGCGACAATATTTTCTACGGCCATGATCTTGGCAAGCAACTCGAGCATGCCAATGCAAAGTCCGATGGCGCGACGGTTTTTGCGTACCATGTGCACGACCCCGAGCGTTACGGCGTGGTTGAATTCGACGCGAATTTTCGCGCGTTGTCGATTGAAGAAAAACCGGCGGTGCCACGTTCGAACTACGCGGTGACGGGCCTTTATTTCTACGATAACAACGTCTGCGAGATCGCGGCCGACATTGAACCGTCACCGCGCGGAGAGCTCGAAATCACCGATGTGAATTCGTTTTATCTCGCGCAGCGCAAACTCGAAGTGGAGATCATGGGGCGAGGTTTTGCGTGGCTCGATACCGGCACGCCCGATTCGCTGATCGAAGCGGCCACGTTCATCGCGACATTGCAGAAGCGCCAGGGCCTGGTGGTCGCGTGTCCGGAAGAAATTGCGTACCGTCGCGGCTGGATCGACGGCGAACAGTTATTGAAGCTCGCGCATCCGCTCGCCAAAAATGCCTACGGGCAATATCTGCTCAACCTACTTACGAACCACGTCGCATGGTCATCCACGTAACCGCTACGGCGCTGCCGGAAGTTGTGGTCATCGAGCCGGAAGTGTTCGGCGATGCCCGCGGCTTTTTCTACGAAAGCTTCAATAACCGCGACTTCAGTGAGCACGTGCAGGCGGGCGTTGAATTCGTGCAGGACAATCATTCGCGCTCGGTTCACGGTGTGCTGCGCGGGCTGCACTATCAGATCGAGCACCCGCAGGGCAAGCTTGTGCGCGTGATGGAAGGAGAGGTGTTCGACGTCACCGTCGATATCCGCAAAAGCTCCCCGCGGTTCGGCAAGTGGAGCGGCGTGAGAGTGTCAGCCGAAAACCGTCGGCAGGTGTGGGTGCCGCCGGGGTTCGCGCATGGTTTTGTCGTGTTGTCGGAGTCGGCGCAGTGCTTGTATAAGACGACCGATTACTGGTATCCGGAGCATGCGCGAAGCATTATCTGGAACGACCCGGCAATCGGGATTAAGTGGCCTATCGACTTCGAGCCGCTGCTTTCCGCGAAGGATGCGGCAGGCGTGCGGCTTGCCGATGCGCAGCTCTTTGCGTGAGAGCCCTTAGATGATCACCGAACACGAGCGGAAACCGATTTTGCTGACGGGCGCCAACGGCCAGGTCGGCTTCGAACTGGCGCGCAGTCTGCAGGGTTTGGGGCATCTGGTGGCGCTGGATCGAGGTGGTCTCGATCTTTCGGATTCCGAACAGATTCGACGAATCGTGCGCGAACTGTCGCCTGCGCTGATTGTCAACGCAGCGGCTTATACGGCTGTGGATGCAGCGGAAAACGATGT
The DNA here is from genome assembly GCF_011493005.1 of Caballeronia sp. SBC1. Classification (NCBI taxonomy): domain Bacteria; kingdom Pseudomonadati; phylum Pseudomonadota; class Betaproteobacteria; order Burkholderiales; family Burkholderiaceae; genus Caballeronia; species Caballeronia sp. SBC1. The sequence goes on along the minus strand of NZ_CP049156.1, from coordinate 3,221,759 downwards.
GGCTGCCGCGATGCGTCTGAATGCCGAAGCACCGGATATTCTGGCGCAGGAGGCGAAGCGTCTCGGCGCGTTGCTTGTTCACTACTCGACGGATTATGTCTTCGATGGCACGAAGGACGACCCGTACGAAGAAGACGATGCCGCGAATCCGCTGAACGTTTATGGCAAGAGCAAGCTGGCTGGTGAACAGGCGATTGCGGCGTCGGGCTGTGCGCATCTGATCTTGCGAACGAGCTGGGTGTACGGCGCGCGAGGCAAGAACTTCCTTCGAACGATGCTGCAGCTTGGCGCGCAACGGGAGGAGCTGAGCGTGGTGGCTGACCAGATAGGCGCGCCGACATGGTCCAGGACCATCGCAACATTGACATCCAATGTGCTGGCGCAGCTTCTTGTCCAGGATCGCGACGAATGGCTGCGATGCTCGGGCATTTACCACCTGACGGCTTCCGGCGCGACCTCGTGGTGCGGCTTCGCTCAGGCCATTTTCGACACATCGACGCTTGCGACCAAGCCTGTGATTAAGGCGATCCCGACAGTCGCCTATTCCAGTTTAACAACAGTGGGTCTTACGACCGCTGGTTTTCCAGCCGCAGCGGTCCGTCCGAAGAACTCCCGCTTATCGAACCAAAAGCTGTTCGCGACTTTCGGACTGACGGCGCCTGACTGGCGTGAGGCGCTGGAACTCTGCATGGCGGACGGGTCCTTAGATCCGTAAATCCGCCATGCAGGGCATTTAGTCGATTTTTAGTCGATAACCGCTCGGCAGTTCGAGCATTCCACTTGCGTCACCGTGCGTTCGGCCGGGTCGCTTGCCAAGCGTATTGCCGTCAGCTCTTCGCCCCAGACGCAGCCTGAATCGAGGCCGATGACGTTATCGCGGACGATGAGACCCAGCGCTGCCCAATGGCCGAACACGACGGTGATGTCTGATGTCCCGCGCGACGGGACGTCGAACCACGGCATGAAGCCCGAGGGCGCTGAGTCCACGCCGCCGCTGGACGAGAAGTCCATGTCGCCTTCGGCGGAACAGAAGCGCAGGCGCGTCAGCGCATTGCACACCACCCGCAGACGGTCGCTGCCCTTGAGCTTGGGTTTCCAGCGGGCCGGTTCGTTGCCGTAGAGGCTCGCGAGCGTATCTTTCCAGTTGGGCGCGCGCAGAGCGCGCTGGAATTCATCGGCGAGTTCGAGTGTCAGCGCCACGTCCCATTGCGGCAGGACGCCTGCATGAACCATCAGCATGCCGTGATCGAAATGCGCGATCGGACGATGCCGGACCCAGTCGAGGAGATCGGCGGCGTCGGGGGCGGCCAGGATTTCCTCGATGGTGTCGCCTTTTTTAGACTTCCGGATCCCCGCCGATACCGAGAGCAGGTGCAGGTCATGATTGCCGAGGACGGCGACACCACGGTCGCCGAGGGCGATCAGGTCACGCAGCGTGGCGAGCGATTCGGGGCCGCGATTGATGATGTCGCCGGCGAACCACAGCGGCGTGGCGTCGCCCGGCGCGGCTTTAGCCAGGAGACGCTGGAATGCTTCGCGGCAACCCTGGATGTCGCCGAAAGCGAGGGGAACGGGGCGTTGCGGGAATAAAGATGCCATGTAGGAACGATGCGAAGGGTGAATCTATTGCCGGCATGGGCGCGGCGCGTGAACGGAACTAATTGCCGGGCAGCTCTACGGAGAGACTTGCTTGGCCGAAGCCGTTCTGGAGAGGCCGAGGTCGTGCGGCGGGCTTGCGTAGGCTTGTGCTCTGGCTGCGCAAGCCGGCTAAATCAACATAGCATGATAACCGAGGCTGGTTGCGGCTTGCTGGGAGGTTGAGGGTCATCTGCGAACTACTGGATTTCTCATTTCGTCAGACGTAGTACCGGCCCGCGCGATTCTATCGGCGCCAGCGCGTCATCCATGTGAAACAGTGTTAATCGGCTGCCGCGTCGCCTTCTTGAAGATCGCTGCGCACGTTTTTAATAATTTTTTGATCGTTTTTTCGGTGGATACAATCGGGGCGACTCATGATCATTCCGGAGCGGCTGTTGCGCAGTTTTCGTCAGTCGGGTCCTTCGAATTATCTGATTGATCTTGCGGCAGAGTTGTTTGCAGCGTTGTTATGTCCGAATCGGGCCCGTCATTCGGTTCGGCAGCTGCAATTTTTTCCGGGCCGGGCTTTAACAAGCTGGTGATCCGCTTTAACTATGTCTTTCGAACATGCGGCAGGCGTGTCCGGCTGTAGAAGCCGAGGTCTCGGCCGACGAAGCGTTTTGCGCGTCGGATATAATCGCACCATTTTTAAGCCATTCTCCACCATTGCGTCGGATTTGCGCGATGGTGGGTTTTTCCAAGGGAGATGGAATTGACGAGCGCAGTTGTAACTGGCATCACCGGGCAGGACGGGGCATATCTGACGAAGTTGCTGCTGGAAAAGGGCTATGACGTCCACGGCACCTATCGGCGCACGAGTTCGGTCAATTTTTGGCGGATGGAGGAACTGGGTGTCCTGAATCATCCCAAGCTGAACCTGGTTGAACACGACCTGACCGATCTGGGCGCGTCCATCCGCCTGTTCGAAAAGGCGCAGCCGCGCGAGGTTTATAACCTGGCGGCGCAAAGCTTTGTGGGCGTGTCGTTCGACCAGCCGGCTACAACCGCCGAAATCACCGGTGTTGGCGCGCTGAACCAGTTGGAAGCTATCCGTATTGTCGACAAATCAATTCGCTTCTATCAAGCGTCGACGTCGGAAATGTTCGGCAAGGTGCAGGCCATTCCGCAGAAGGAAGATACGCCGTTCTATCCGCGCAGCCCGTATGGCGTTGCCAAGCTGTATGCGCACTGGATCACGATCAACTATCGCGAGTCCTACGACATCTTCGGTTCGAGCGGAATCTTGTTCAACCACGAGTCGCCGTTGCGCGGCCGTGAGTTCGTCACGCGCAAGATCACGGATTCGGTCGCCAAGCTTTCGCTTGGAAAACTCGATGTGATCGAACTGGGCAACCTGGACGCGAAGCGTGACTGGGGTTTCGCAAAAGAATACGTCGAAGGCATGTACCGCATGCTGCAAGCCGACGAACCCGATACCTTTGTGCTCGCGACCAACCGTACGGAAACCGTGCGTGATTTCGTGACCATGGCGCTCAAGGGCGTAGGTATTGAAGGCCAATGGCGCGGCGCCGGCGAAAAAGAAGAATGCGTCGATGCGTCCAATGGCCGAGTGATCGTGCGCATCAATCCGAAGTTCCATCGTCCGGCCGAAGTTGAGTTGCTGATTGGCGACGCTACGAAGGCAAAGGAAAAGCTGGGCTGGGAGCCGAAGACCACGCTTGAGGAGTTGTGCAAGATGATGGTTGAGGAAGATCTGCGCCGTAACAAGGCGGGTTTCTCGTTCTGATCTCCGGTCAGGCTGGCTCGGTTCGCTGACGCCGGCCTGCTTATCGGCTGCGAATCGGCAATGTCGCGCTGGATTGTTTGCGTTGTATTTGCAAGACAGCGCGGCATTTGCATTTGGTTTTGCGGATAGTCTGCTGGGCTTGCGCGGGGAATCGGTTCGCCGCGTGCTATTTGCGGCGACGTCGACGAAACGTGACGGTGTTCGCTCCCTCTGGTGCCCGACACTATCCCTGTTCTTGGCTGTGCGTAGATTAAGCTTCAGTCTGGTCGCCGGGAACTTCAACGTACAGATGAAAGCACAGCGGAATTTATGGTAACCGACGATTTTTATCGCGCGCTCGAAGACCGGTTTCGGGGGAGTCGTGACCTGATCAAGGCGCGGCAGAGCGTGTACCTGCCAGTCGTCGAAGCTCTGCTTCAGCGCGTCCCCAAGAAGATTATCGATATCGGCTGCGGCCGTGCGGAATGGCTTGAGTTGCTGGGCGCGCGTGGACTCAGCGCAGAGGGACTCGATCTCAATGACGAGTTTGTCGCCAAGGGCCAGCAAGCAGGATTGTCAGTCATCAAGGGTGATGCAACGGACTATCTGGGTCTCCAGCCCGACCAGTCATACACATTGGTGAGCGCATTTCACGTGGTCGAGCACCTCGGCTTCGAGAAACTGCTGACGTTCATGAAGGAGGCGCATCGCGTTCTGGACGACGGCGGCGCCATGCTGCTGGAAACACCCAATCCGGCGAACCTGGTCGTAGGTGCGTGCAATTTCTATCTGGACCCGACTCACGAGCGGCCGATCCCGTCCATCCTGCTTAGCTTCGCTGCGGAGTTCTCGGGGTTCGAGCGTGTGGTGGTGGTGCCGGTGAATCGTGACTTTTTACAGAACGACCTCGAATTATTGCCGAGCGAATTGTCGGGCGCGAGCGTCGTCAACAAAGTGGTGTCGGCGCTGGATCAGAACTTCATGCAGGCGCCCGATTACGCGATCATCGCGTTCAAGAAAGCGGACAACGAGTCGATCCCGATTGCTGAATCACTCGTTACGCCATCGGCGTTGCCCATCTCGCAAAAGGAGACTGAGGACGTGAACGCATTGTTTGCCCGAGTACTCGAGGCGGAAAAGGAGCGGGCCGCGCTGCAAGGGAAGGCAGAGCTGGCGGCTGCTGAAGCGGCGTACCTGAAGGAGAGGGCAGCGCGAAACGAGGAGCGTCTGAGAGAGGTCCGGTTGCGTGCGGAGGCGGATTTACGTGCGAGCAAGGAGCAGGCTGCCGCTCGCGCTAGTGAACTGGAAGCGCAATTGCACCAGGCACAGTCCCGTGCGGTTGCTGCGGAAGATGTGGCCCACCGCGCTCAACATCACGTTGCAGCCATGATGGCGAGTACCAGTTGGCGGTTGTCGTCACCGTTGCGCGCGGGCGGTCTGACGGTCAGGAAAATCGGCCGCTCTAAGGCCGCAGTCAACCGGTTGGCGCGGCTTGGATTGCTTCATGCCGCAGCTTATGTCCGATGTCGTCCGGTGCTCAGGCAGCGCATTGCCAACGTGTTGTCACGGATGCCGCGGGTTCGAGCAGGTCTCATCAAAATGGCGGGCTTCGACGCGATTCAGGGCGTTGTTACTGGCGCAGCGATGCCGGCAGTCGAGTCCATTGACCGGCTCACGGCACGCGGCCGGAAGGTGCACGCCGATCTGCTCAGTGCTTTAAACGCACGCACGAAATAAAATTCTCCGGTACAGCCATGCGTATTGTTTTAGATCTTCAAGGATGCCAGTCGGTTAGCCGGCTACGAGGCATTGGCCGTTACAGCCTCGCGCTGGCGAAAGCGATCGCGCGTAATGCCGGTGAGCACGAGGTTTGGGTTGTCCTGAACAACCTGTTTCCCGATTCGATCGAAGAGATTCGCCACACGTTCGACGGCTTGGTGCCGATTGACCGGATTGCCGTGTTCTCGCTTCCCCCGATCGCGCTCTATCAAGGATCCGACGACTGGCGAACACGCGCTGCGCAGTTGATCCGCGAGTACGCGATTGCCGAACTCGAACCGGATGTCGTGCACATCAGCAGCTTGTTCGAAGGCTACGTCGACGTTTCAGTGTCGACCATCAAAAAGCTCGATACTGACACGATCAACGCCGTCACGCTATATGACCTGATTCCATATTTGAATCCGGCCAAGTACCTGACCGACGCCGGCTTCAAGAAGCACTATTACGAGAAGATTGAAGCGCTCAAGCGCGCTGACGTGTTGCTGGCCATCTCTGCCTATTGCGGCGAAGAAGCCGTGCGTGAATTGCAGATACCGCGTGAGCGGATCACCAATATATCCTCGGCTGTTTCAGAGTCGTTCGCTCGCGCCACTCATTCGGAACTCGATATCACGGTGCTTCGTGGGCGCTTCGGCATTAGCAGCCCGTTCGTGATGACAACGGGGATTGTCGAGCCGCGCAAAAATCTTGAAGGGTTGATCGAGGCATGGGGGAAAGTGCCGTTTGCGGTGCGCAAGCAGTATCAGCTCTTCATGGTTTGCCAGGCTACCGAGGCGAATCGCACGAAGCTGTATGACCTCGCCGAGGCCAATGGCATGGCGCGCGAGGACCTTGTGCTGTCGAGCGGCTATGTGTCCGATGAAGACCTGATCGGGTTGTACAGTTCGTGCCACCTATTCGTGTTTCCGTCGCTGCACGAAGGATTCGGCCTACCGGCGCTGGAAGCAATGGCCTGCGGCGCTGCGGTGATCGGCTCGGAGGCCACAAGTATTCCCGAGGTGATCGGCAGGGAGGATGCGCTGTTCAATCCCCTCGACTATGAGCAGATGGCCGCCATGATCGAGCGGGGTCTGAGCGACACCGAATACTGGCAGTCACTGCGTGATCATGCCGCGGTGCAGGTGTCCAAGTTTTCGTGGGACGCGACTGGCAAACGCTCGTTGAAAGCATTCGAGGATGCATACGCCAAGCGTAGCGAGCGGATGAAGAACGGCACCGTAAGGCCCCTGACGTCGGGTGAGGAGCGGTATCGTAGGGTCATTGAAGCGTTGACGCAGCTTGATTTGGCATCCACTGATATCGATCTGGTTGCGAGTGCGGACGCTATTGCGGCGAACCAGCGAGCAGGACGCCGGCGGCAACTGTTCGTCGATGTCTCGGTGCTATGCGACCACGATGCGAAGTCAGGCATCCAGCGGGTCACACGTGCAATCGTGCGGCAATTGCTAGAGCAGCCTCCGGCTGGTTGGGAAGTGCGGCCGGTGCGGCTAGACCGAAGCGTGATGATCTACCGGTACGCGAACCGCTTTATGCAAGGGCTGGACGTGGGCCTGCGAGGTGTCGACGACGAAGACGAATGGGTCGACAGCCAGCAAGGTGATGTTTTCCTGGGTCTTGACCTAGTTGCCGACTGCGTGCCGCCGGCTGAAGGCTGGTTTGCCGCGCAGCGACGTCGGGGCGTGAAGATTTACTTTGTTGTCTATGACTTGCTGCCCGTGCTGAAACCCGAGTGGTTCCCGGAGGTCATTGCTACCGTGTTTCCGCCGTGGCTTAAGACTATCTCGACAGTCAGCGATGGTTTGATCTGTATTTCACGCGCGGTTGCCGATGACCTCATGATGTGGCTCGAGGCATCGTCGGTGGAGCGGGTTCGCGAGCTGAAGGTCGGCTATTTTCATCTGGGCGCGGATATCGACAGCAGCCAGCCCTCGGCGGGTATGCCTGCGACCGCTCCCGCTGTTCTTGCCGCCTTGCGCGAGCGTCCGACGTTCCTGATGGTGGGCACGGTAGAGCCGCGCAAGGGCCACGTGCAAGCGTTTGCTGCATTCGAGCGGCTGTGGGCGGCGGGTGTCGACGTGAATCTGGTGATCGTCGGGAAAGCCGGGTGGGGCGTTAATGAGTTGGCGGACACGCTCAAGCAGCAGGCAGAAAGCAACGATCATTTCTTCTGGCTGGAGGGGATCAGCGACGAGTTTCTTCAGAAGGTGTATGAGGCATCGGCGTGTTTGCTTGCCCCTTCGCTTGGCGAGGGGTTCGGATTGCCGTTGATCGAGGCGGCGCAAAAAGGTTTGCCGATTCTGGCGCGTGAGCTGCCGGTGTTTCGTGAGGTCGCGGGCGACCATGCGTTTTATTTCACTGGTTATGCGGACGGAGATTTGAGCGCTGCCGTTGAAGCATGGTTGCTGCTGTACAAGGAAGGGCGCGTGCCGCCGTCGACCGGTATGGCCTGGATGACGTGGAAGCAGAGCGCAGGACAGATCGGACGGGTGATGCTGCAAGGTGAATGGTATCTGAGGTGGGCGAAGGCGAGGGTGACTGCTGCATAGGCCTCGTAAGCGCCTGATTTTTTTACCATCCCCGTTTCTCGCAGTATCGCCTGAAACATATAGCTGCTATTTTGTTTCCGAACGTAGGCACTTGGATCTTCGAGTGTTGATCATACGAACGAAACTGAGAGGAATGAGATGTTTCTACGAAAGAGGAACGCGGCTGCTGTTGCCGAAATGACTAATGAGCGGGATCGGGCGACTTCCGACAAGACGGAACATACCGGTCCTGGATTTTCTCTTGAGTCGTTCCCACTTCGTCCACCTTTGCCGCTGCCTCAAGGAGTGTCGAGAGAGGAGTTATTTGATTGGCTCAAATCAGTCCGTGTTGCGGATGCCCCCGAATCTATTGCCAGCTATTGCATCCAGGATTTTGAGCGGTTTGTTCAGACATTTGGTCTTGTTGAGCGAGCGGTGTCGAACGTGTCAGGCCCGGTGACAGGGCTGGAACTGGGGGGCAACCCCTATTTCAGCACCATGCTGTTGAGGAACTTTACCTCGGCCGATTGGCGTATCGGCAATTATTTCGGCGATCAGGTCCCGAAAGGTGAGGCAGTACAACGAGTTTATTTGGACGAGTTTCGCAAACCCGGCAGCAAGACACACGTCGACCTACCGTTCTCGCATTTCAATATTGAAGCGGATCGGTTTCCGTTTGAATCGGCATCACTCGACGTCGTGTTGTTCTGCGAGATTATCGAGCACTTATTGAACGATCCGTGTCGGGTATTAAGGGAAATCAAGCGTACTCTCCGCGAGGATGGAACGCTGATTTTGACAACACCGAATGTGAACCGAATTGAGAACGTGGCTCGCATGATCGTTGGCACAAATATGTATGACCCGTACAGCGCCTTCGGACCTTACGGACGACATAACCGCGAGTATAACAAGCACGAGCTTCATCTGCTATTGACGCATCTTGGCTTCACTATTGATGAGATGTTCACCGCCGACGTCCACGACAATATGACCGATGTCTATCTCGATCCCGACAAATTTGGGCATTTGATCGAATATCGCAAACATGACCTTGGTCAGTACATCTTCCTGAGAGCTAGAAATACCGGTATTGATCGTGGGAACAAACCCGCGTGGCTGTACCGATCTTATGATCCGTCGGAACTCGAATAAAGTACGCTCTCGCGCATCTTCAATATGACGAGGTGGCATCGCTGAGAATGCTACGGCGACAGGGGTGGGCTGACGCAACATTCCTCGCGTCAGCACCCCGAGTTGCACGTTATTTAGTTGTTGGCCAGACCGTTGCACCTAGCCACCGGATTCCAAGTGCGCCTGAATCGGTTGGGAAATCATCAACGCAACTTCCTGAGAATGGTTTACCGTTGATTTCCAGATTAACGCCTTCGCTACTTACCGAGAAGTGGACGTCTCCCGAAAGCGGGAGGTCGGCTATTACAGCTTCGTCGCGTCGTTTCCACGAACTGCTGTCATGAATCCAACGGTTCATTTCCGCTTCGGTTTCGCTCACGCGTCGAATCAGTAACGCGTCCATATCCGTATCACCGCCCTGGCCGCGATAAGCGACGATCGCGATATGCGACTCAGCTTCTGCCGACGCGATCGAAAAAGAGAAAGTGAGATTCCGGCCAGGTTGCGTTCGCTGGACCAGGAGACAAAGGTTTCCTGAGTCAGCCATCTGACCGCCGTTCTCGGAAGACACAGGAGATCCAAAAATCAGGTCGAATGACTGCCACATTGCCTTCGATTGGCGTGCGCGACGCGACGCGCCCAGACGTTCGGCTGTCATGACATCTCGCCGGTCGCGGGTCAGGAGCGTATGGAGTCCGCCAAAAGTGTGGCCATGATGTGCTTCATCCCTGACGTTGAGCAACCGTACTTCATGAACGGCCCCATATGAGCCGAGGCAGATGTAGTCGAGCGCTTGCCATGACTTCCGATCAAGCAGCCACAATCCGCTCATGGAATGGCGTCGGGATGCGCGTTGGGCTCTTTCGCTTTCACCCACCAAGACAAAGTCGACTGATGCCGCCAAGCCACGGGTATAAACCGGACTGCCTGCATCCCAAAGGACCGCGCCGCTATTCAGGTCGATTACCGACCCCGCTTCGCTGTGGCAGGAAATCCGCTGGCCGTCGTCGGTGACCCAGATATTATGCAGACCGCTGCGGTTTTTTACGGGATCCAACGCGAGTAAGTCAAGATCAGGATAGTTGAATGTGGCTAGCGTTGAGCCCCTGCCGTGACGATGCGCTATTGCATATAAAAAGCCGTCTTTTTCAAATACCGAATTCAGATGATCGCCAGGAATATTATCAGAGGATAACCGGTCCCACCGTGCGCCGGAAACCCTCGCTTCCTGCATCAGGTTTGGTTTCGCAAAGTTGAAGATTGAAATGGAATTGCGACCTGTATTGGTGCAGATAACGCGTCCGTCGGATGCGAGAGTGATCTGATGCGGCTGAGAAAGGAAAGGCGGCGTTATGAATGTACCTTCCGACAGAATGCCTACTTCCGACATGGCGTAGGAGGAGACGTCCCGCAACTCATTATTGTCGAGCATCGAGTGGGAAAGGATCAAATCCTTTCCCTCCGGGCGCCAACTAATCCCGTAATACTCCGGCTGGTCCCATTCTAGAGGTATTACCTGCTTCGATCCCAATTCAACCAATAGCAACGCGCGCACCGTGGCAACGACTGCGTATAAGGCATCACTGCCCGGAAGCTTGTTCACTTTCATCCTCAACAAAAAACCAAACCGGCGCTTCGCGAGCGCCGTTCATTCAACCCTGTACCTTGACCGCTTTGCACTGTTCGAGTACCAACTCGCTCAGGCGGCGCACCGATTCTTCTGCCGACTCCGCGTCGGTGCGCAGGAGCAAAGCAGGTTCGAGCGGTTCTTCATAGAACGACGAGAGGCCCGTAAAGTTTGAGATCTCCCCTCGTTTTGCCCGCGCGTAATGGCCTTTGGGGTCCCGCTGCTCGCATATAGAAAGCGGGCAGCGGCAGTAGACCTCGAGAAAGTCCTTGGCAGGGATTACTTCCTTGATCTTTTCGCGGGCCTGGCGCACTGGTGAAACCAAGGCGACGATTACAACGTTTCCCTGATCAAGGAAGAGCTTCGCAGTCTCGGCTACCCTGCGAACGTTTTCATTTCGGTCCGCCGCAGAGAAGCTGAGATCTGCGCAGAGACCCAGCCTAATGTTGTCGCCGTCGAGGGTAACCGTCTGGAGTCCGAGATCGTGGAGAATCCGCTCGGCTGAGCGGGCAATTGTCGACTTGCCCGAACCTGGTAGCCCAGTGAGCCAGACGACTGCGCCCCGATGATCATTCCTGGATTCACGCTGCTCGCGTGTAACTGCCGACGGTTGCGTGACCACGTTAGTGGCTGGCGAAGACGGTTCGTGTGTGCTCGTAAGATGGGTTGTTTCCATTATTGTTCCTGCTTCGAGCGCTTTACGCTTCAAGGGCCGAGGACTGGATCGGACTTGACCACGGGTGGGCCAGCACAAGCATTCCGCGATCCATGAGCCTCCGCTGCGCGCGGGAGGTGGGGTGGCCCTGGCGAGCGTTGGCTGAAAGCACGCAATTTAAGACATAAAAAGAATTGTATGAACGCGCACTATGGGGAAAGTGCCACGTACCCGCCGTAACATTTTGTGTCGGCCCATTACCTAGCCGGTCGTTCAACACTCTCCGCGTCGCGAGCAATTCAAGAGCGTGCTTATCGCTGTGCCAAAATTTTCGCTCGGAAGCGAAACCAGACAAGCATATGTATTCACAATCTGTGACAGCGCGACGAGCCTTCGGCCAGATAATTTGACAATCTGCATCGGAAAAGAGTTTGATGTCGGGTATCACGATCTCATTTCCTTAAAACCGTAATGGTAGTTAATGAGGGGAAATATTTCGTAACCATTTTCATGCGTTCAGTTAACCGAACTGCACACGGACATTTCGAAATGTCCCGTCTGACATTCCAGATTGTAAGGATATCAAAAGAAATTGCAAGTTGCAAAAAAGAGGCGTTGTTAAGGAGTCTAATTTGGAGAGGGTGCTTAAAAGTTTGGATTATGATCTTGCTCGTTCTGATCATTGAATAACCCGATGATTCAACGATTTGCCATTGTCGCTTTAAGGTACGAGCAGAGGAGTTAGAATACGGATTATAGTTATCAACTAGGTGATTTGAATGGCGCCGAAAGTCGCTTGAATCACATTTGGTTGGTTGTTCCTTCGAATGATTACTTAGCCGCAAGCGTGCTGAATTCAATCATTCGTCCCCTGCGATCCGCCCGCGGTGCCGGAGGGTGGTCGGGCCGCTGGCAGTTCTCCACGCCTGATACAACCCGTCCCCGCGCCGTTGCCGGCAACGCGCAAATATTGCCGCATGGTCGGCCAGACATGGGGCACCAACGTGCGAGATGTCGGTCGAACGACAATAACTCGGCACCAAGGCGGCCTTGTCAACAAAGTTGGTGGACCCCGAACCCGTCCCCGTCTAAAATCGTGGAACTTTTTTCGAGAATTTGCTTTATATGCGCAAGAGACCCACTGTAAGTGCGTTGTCGGATATCGCGGCGGCAACAAGACGTTATTCGCTCGTAGGAATGCTTGGCTGGCAGGATGTGCGCCAGCGTTACAGGCGTTCAGCGCTCGGTCCGCTCTGGCTGACTATCAGCATGGGTGTCATGATTGGCACGATTGGCATTGTGTTCGGTACTATTTTCAAATCCCCGATGACGGAATTTCTTCCGTTTATTGCGATCGGCATTATTTTGTGGAGTTTCATATCGACAGTAATTACCGAGGGGTGTACTGGTTTCATTGCCGCAGAAGGCATTATTAAGCAACTTCCTATTCCACTGTTTGTCCATATCCTTCGGATGATCTGGCGAAATATATTAATTCTTGGGCATAACGTTGTCATATTTCCGATTATCTTGCTTGCTGTTGGGAAGCCTCTTTATCTGACGGCGTTTCTCGCTATACCCGGCCTTTTATTGCTGCTGATCAATTTAACGTGGGTGGCGCTGATTCTTGCGCTCCTGTGCGCGCGATATCGCGATCTCGCCCAGATTGTCGGGAGTGTTCTGCAGGTCGTGTTCTATCTGACGCCAATAATGTGGATGCCGAAAAACTTGCCTAAAGGTGCCGGTTTATATTTGCTGGACCTGAACCCGATGTATCACCTATTGGAAATCGTGCGCGCGCCACTGCTTGGCGATTTTCCTACGACGATAAACTGGGTGGTTGCATGCGCACTGGCACTGGTGGGATGGTTGTTCGCAATTGCGCTTTACGGACGTTATAAGCGACGTATCGCTTACTGGTTGTAACCAAGACGGAAATTATGGCATTTATCGAATTCGAGAACGTGTGCGTTGATTTTGCAATTTATAACGCAAATGGCAGGTCGCTCAAGAAAAGGCTGATGCAGGTTGCGACAGGTGGGCAAATTGGCGCGGACAAGGACGGGCGCGTAGTAGTACGTGCACTGGAGGGATTGAGTTTCACGTTGCGTGATGGCGATCGCGTGGGCCTATTGGGTCATAACGGCGCGGGAAAGAGCACGCTGTTACGGTTGCTCGGCGGTGTGTATGAACCATCGTCCGGGAGAGCCCGTATCGACGGCGAGATTGGCTCGCTGATCGATATATCGCTTGGAACTGATCCCGAAGCAACCGGACGCGAAAACATCTTCATGCGTGGAGCATTGCTCGGCATGCCACGTTCGCATATCAAGAGGCAGATAGACGAGATCATCGATTTCTCTGAACTGGGCGATTTCGTGGACATGCCCATGAGGACCTATTCGACGGGTATGCATCTGCGGCTGGCGTTTGCCGTGTCGACGATCGTGCGCCCCGAAATCCTGTTAATGGACGAATGGTTATCGGTGGGAGACGAGGGGTTCAAGCAGAAGGCTGAAATACGCATGACCGAACTGGTTAAGGCGACGAATATTCTGGTGATCGCATCGCACTCGCGGGAGCTGATTACGCATACGTGCAATCGCGTGCTCTGGCTTGAGCACGGTAGGGTCAAAATGGATGGTGATCCGCACACCATCCTCGACGCGTACTTTGGCGTGGAGGCGAAGGTAAATGGCTGAAGCCGATCGCCCACCGCAACCGGTCAGGCCGTCGCTGTTGAAACGAGCGGCGCGAAAAATGGCTCGGCTGGCTTATCGGATGGTATTACCTATTGTCAGGCCGCTTGCGTTTCGTACGCGCCGTTATCTAACGCAGGGCATACAAGATGAATTGAATCGTACTGCCGCTGTGGCTCAGGGCGTGAACGACGAGCTTCGTCGCATGCAGGCGGAGCTTGCGCACGAAATTCGCCACGCGCACGCCACGGGGCGCGAAGTCCTGCAGATGACGGCGGAGAGCGTGCAGCATCAGATCCTAGTCAATGCGCATCACTGGCACACGGTCGGGTACAAAGATGCGCAGGCATTATCTGCTGGTCTGCACCAGAGCATTCAGGTCTCGCGGGAATCGATCCGTGACGAGGTGCTTCTCTTGCAGGAAGCCACTGCGGCTGAATTGCGGGCTCTGATGAAGGAATCGCGCGAAGCGATTCGATCCGTTGCAGAAGATCACGCATTCAATGAGTTTTCTCGTCTTGACCGGCTTGAACACTTGGCGACTATTTCCGCGCGACGCGTGGCTGTGCATAGCGATCAAGATCGGGTTCTGCTTAAGTCCGAAGTGGGTTACGTACTTTGTGCGGACTCGGATCACGCAGTGCTCGCCGGACTGCTCGATACCGGGGATCTGGAGCGAGGAACGCGCTTGCTGATTCAACAATTCGTCGGCCGCGGCAATGTTTTCGTTGATGTCGGTGCCCACCTTGGCCTGTTGTCACTTGCTGCGGCGAGGGCGATGCATGGCCACGGAAAGATCTTTGCTTTCGAGCCGTTTCCGAATACGCGGGCCATGTTGAAAAGGTCGTTTTGGCTCAACGGCCTCTCTGACATGATCGAGGTACACGGTGCCGCTGTTTCAAATAATATCGGCGAGACAAAGCTATTCCTGGGTGCGACGAGCGGACACCACTCGATCTTCGCGCTCGACCTTCCCGCCGATTACGAAACCTCTTCAATTGATGTTCGCACGGTCACGCTCGATAGCGCGCTCCCGGCCGGCTTGACCGTAGACTTGTTGAAGATCGATGCCGAGGGTGCAGAACTCGACATCATGGAGGGGGCGAAGTCGCTGCTCGCAAATAATCCGGAGATTGCCCTGATCGTAGAATTAGGACCGTCTCATTTGAGGCGTGTGGGTCATTCTCTCGATCACTGGCTTGGAGCGTTCGCGAAAAGCGGCTTTGTTTACCGCGCAATCAATCCTGACACGGGCGTTCTGGAGTACGTGACGCAGGAGCAACTGGGTCAGGCGGAAAGTACTAACCTGTTTTTCGCGCGGAACGGGTCCGTCGCATGGAAAAAATTGGGTTTTGACGTATGAATAGTGTGAAGAAAGGCGTGATAGTAGTGGGCGCCGGCGGGCACGCCAAGGTGTGCATCGAAAGCCTGCAAGGGATGGGCGAGCAGGTCGATTTTTGTGTAGGGGACGATCGCAGCCAAAGCGTTTGCGTCGGAGTGCCCGTTTTGAACGGCGACGACCATCTCGTGCGATTACATGAAGAAGGATACCGGCGAGCATTCATCGCCATTGGTTCGAATCGCTTAAGAGAGCGTTTAGCTGATTTAGCCATTGCTCAGGGCTACGAACTGGTCAATGCAATCAGTCCGTACGCGGTCATTTCGCCCTCTGTTAAGTTAGGCGCCGGAATTGCTGTGATGGCGGGGGCGGTAATCAATGCGGAGGCGGTAATTGACTCCCTCGCGATCATCAACACAGGCGCATGTGTCGATCATGACTGTAAAATCGGGAAAGCGGCACATGTCGCTCCGCAATGTGGACTTGCTGGAAATGTGAGTGTGGGAAGTCAAAGTTTCCTCGGAATCGGTAGCCGGGTCATTCCGGAGATCTCTATTGGTTCGGGCGTCATGGTTGGCTCAGGAAGCGTCGTTATTACCGATATAGCAGATGAACAAACGGTCGTTGGCGTGCCTGCGCGACCGCTAATACGTTGAGAGAAAATATACAATGAATAGGATTTCTGTCGCACAACCGGTGCTCAATGGTAACGAACGCAAATATGTTCTCGATTGCCTGGATACCAGCTGGATATCGTCGGTCGGAAAATATATCACCGCGTTCGAGGAGTCGTTCGCGCAGTTTTGCCGTGTAAAACATGCCATTGCTACCAACAACGGCACAACCGCGCTTCACCTCGCGCTGGTGGCGCTCGATTTGCATCCGGGCGACGAGGTGATTATTCCGACTGTCACGTATATCGCCACCGCAAACGCGGTCCGGTATTGCGGTGCTACTCCAGTGCTCGTCGACGTCGATGCGGCGACGATGAATATCGATCCGGCCGATATCGAACGCAAAATCACGCCGAAGACGAAGGGGATTATTCCCGTCCATCTCTATGGCCACCCGGCGGAAATGGAGACTATTAACGCGATCGCGCGCAAGCACAAACTGTGGGTGGTTGAAGATGCTGCCGAAGCGCACGGCGCGGAAGTGGGTGGGCGCAAAGTAGGCTCCATGAGCAACTGCGCCACGTTCAGCTTCTTCGGCAACAAGATCGTTACCACCGGTGAAGGCGGGATGATCACGACGAACAATGACGAGCTCGCTCAGAAATTGCGGTTGTTCCGCGGTCAGGGCATGGATTTGAACCGGCGTTACTGGTTCCCGGTAGTGGGCTACAACTATCGCATGACGAACATTCAGGCGGCCATCGGTTTGGCGCAAATGGAGACGATCGAGAAGTCGCTCTCCGACCGCGCCACACTCGCTACGTGGTATGCCGATGCATTGGCTGGTCTCGAAGAACAGATCGTCTTGCCAAAGGAAGTTGAGTCCGTCAAACAGGTGTACTGGATGTACAACATCTTCCTGCGTAATGGCAACGCGACGCGACGCGACGCAGTCATGCGCCACTTGGCAGACGTCGGCATTGAAACGCGTCCGGTCTTCTACCCGATGCACGTTCTGCCGCCGTATAAGGAAGAGACGGTCTATCCGGTGGCCGACCTCTGGGCTCAGCGGGGCATTAATCTTCCGACCCATCAGGCGCTGACGCAAGCCGATGTACATCGCGTCGCAGACAGTCTCAAGCAGGCTTTGCTCCAAGCATGAAAATCGCTTTGGTCTCGACATTCGTTCCGTTTATCTATGGTGGCGCGAGAAACATAGTCGAGTGGTTGCAAGCCATGCTGGAGAAGGAGGGGCATCAAGTCGAGCGCATCTACCTGCCCCAGGTTGATGTTCCGGACCTCCTCTTTCAACAAATGACAGCGTTCCGCTGGATCGACCTGTCCTCTGCGGACCGGGTGATTTGTTTCCGGCCTCAAGCGCACCTGATCCAGCACCCGCACAAGATACTTTGGTTTATTCATCATATCCGCTCGTTCTACGACCTTTGGGACAACGACCGTTACCGCGGCTTTCCTGATGATGAAAAGCACCGTGGTGTGCGTGCGGCATTGCACGACGCGGATACCGCCGCGCTGCGTGAGGCAAAGCGAATCTTTACCAATTCGCGGGTCGTATCTGATCGGCTGAAGCATTTCAACGGTGTAGACAGCGAAGTACTTTATCCGCCTGTCTTCGATTCAGAGCGATTCCATACGCGTCAATATAACGATGAGATAGTTTGCGTTTGCCGGCTTGAACATCATAAGCGGCAGCATTTGCTTGTCGACGCCATGGAATTTACCAAGACGCCGGTGCGGTTGCGTCTATGCGGCTCCAGTTCAGGTTCTCACTATCCGGAAGAACTCGAGAGCCGAATCGCGGAGTTGGGCGTTGGTGACCGCGTGACCCTTGATTACCGCTGGATCACGGAAGAAGAGAAGGCGAATTACTTTGCCGATTGCCTGGCGACTGCCTATCTGCCAGAGGATGAAGATTCGTACGGCTATCCAAGCGTGGAAGCGAGTCATTCGGCGAAAGCAATTATCACTACAACCGACTCTGGCGGCGTCCTTGAGTTGGTGCAGGACGGCGTCAACGGTTTTGTTACACAGCCGTCAGCCGAGCGCTTGGCTGAGGTGATGGACAAGCTCTACCTCGACCGGGAACTTGCCAAACAGATGGGAAGGAAAGCGCTGGAACGGCTGGACGAAATCAATATCTCCTGGTCCCACGTTCTCAGAAGGTTGCTCGCGTGAAAGTACTGATTGTGAATAATATGGCGCCGTTCGTGTGGGGCGGGGCGGAAGAGCTCGCAGTTAACCTTCAGAAAAATCTAATCATTGAGGGACATGACTCCGAGGTGTTGCGGATCCCATTCCAATGGGAACCCGCCTCGCGCATATCTTCGCAGATGCTGATGGTCCGTGCGCTCGAGTTGTGGAACGTCGACAAGGTGATTGCACTCAAATTTCCCGCGTTCTACATCAGGCATCCCGACAAGACGCTTTGGCTGTTGCATCAGTATCGACAGGCGTATGACCTGTATGACGTCGGCCAGACGAACCTTTCTCCGGGGCAGGAAGGTAATGATCTACGCGCACTGATAACTAATGCGGATAACGAAGCATTTGCCGAAAGCAAACGGATCTTCACGAACTCCGAAGTCACGCGGCGTCGACTCCAGAAATATAATGGCTTCGACGCTACGGTATTGCTTCCTCCCATCAACGATCCCGACCTGTTCACGGGTGGACGCTTCGGTGACTATATTTTCGCGGGCGGGCGGGTTAATGGCATGAAGCGCCAGCATTTGCTGTTGGAGGCATTGGCACACACCGGTTCGAACGTCAGACTGGTTATTGCAGGGCCGCCTGACAGCCCGGCGGACGGTGATCAGCTTCGGGAAGCGGTCGAGCGGCTTGGCTTAGGCAACCGCGTAAAACTGGACTTGCGATTTTTGCCACGTGAGACCTACGCCGAATACCTGATGAATGCAGCGGCGGTCGCCTATCTTCCCTTCGACGAAGATTCGCTCGGTTATGTGGCAATGGAAGCTGCGACGGCCGGGAAAGCGCTCATCACTACGTCAGACAGCGGTGGCATTCTGGGGCTCGTCAAGCAGGGTGAAACCGGATGGGTCGCCGAGCCTGCGGCGGCATCACTCGCCAACGCCATGAATGCAGCTCTTGCAGATACAGCGTTGACCCGGAGTTACGGCCGTGGCGCACAGGACTTATGGAATAGCTTTGACATTACCTGGCCGAAAACAGTTGAGAGTCTTCTGCGATGAAATTGCTCATATTTACACCTGCGCTCAAGACCTCTGCGATCGGCCGAATGACCTGCCTTGTCAGTCATGCGCTAATCGCGCAGGGGCATCAAGTAGTCATAGTGCGCGCCGAAAGTGATGCGCTCCTTAGTCGTCCTTCACACGATTTTGGTACACGGATGATTCCGTGGAATGCGGAAAGTCAGGTATTGGATGCAGCAGCTGAGTGCGACACAACGATCTATCAGGTCGGCGACAATTACGAATACCACGAAGGCTGCGTCACGTGGTTAGCGCGCTTGCCCGGTGTTGTGTGTCTGCATGATTTTTTTATCGGACACATGTTCCATGGCTGGGCGCAGACGAACATGGACGCTGCAAATTCCATTCTGCAACACTTGTATGGCGACGACGTAGCAACGCGGTTTTTCAAGTACCCAGACAACCATGCATTCCTGGAAGGAACAAAAGATAAGGCTCCATTGATTGAGTGGATTGCCTCTCAAGCTTTAGGAGTTATCACACACAGCCATTGGGGTACGCCGCGCCTGAAGCGCTCCTGTGCCGGACCGGTTCGAGTTGTTCCGCTTGCATACGATGCGCCCGGGGAATCTTTAGTGTCGACCGACTACCAGCCCAATAAGTTTGGCAGGATGAAGTTATTGACGATCGGTCACATCAATCGGAACAAACGGGTGGACAACGTAATTCGTGCGATTGCCGCTAGTCCGCTATTGAAACAAAACGTCGTATACCGGCTGGTGGGATTTATCGATCCGAAGACAACTCTCGAGCTCACCGCACTGGCAAACGGCTTACGTGTGAATTTGGTGATATCGGGCCCCGTAAACGATACCGAGCTGGCATCCGCTGTGGGGGAGGCGGACGTTATGAGCTGTCTGCGATGGCCCAGCCTTGAAGCGGCGTCGGCCTCGGCTATTGAGGCAATGCTCTATGGCAAAGCTACCGTGGTGACCGATACCGGGTTTTATAGCGAGATCCCGGATGATTGCGTCGAAAAAATTTCACACGAGGACGAGATTGACGAAGTTCGAGCAACACTTGAGCGCCTTTATTCGTCGCCCGCAGCGCGGGCTGCGCTGGGTGAGCGAGCAAGCCAATGGGCATTGTCAACGCACTCCGCGGACAACTATGCAAGGGAGCTCATCGATACAAGCATCGCCAGTCAAAAGTCCAGACCGCGCGTCAACGCCAAGGCATATTTCGTTCGGGTAATGAAGCAATGGGGTGCGAGCGATGAACTGCTTTGCGCCGAAGAGACGGTGGCTTCGCTTGCCGTGATGGATTAGCCGTGTGGCGGTAGGAGGGCGCCGCCAACTGGTCGGTGGTGTACTGTCAAGTACCACCGTGGCTCGGGGATCGTTGCCCGCGAAATCGTGAGTCACTCTTGCGATAGCGCGGGTGGCGATTTATCGCTCGTGCTCATATATGCAGTCAGTTTCCTCGAAAACCGCACACTTCTCGCGTCTACATAGCGTTCGAACGCGATGGCTAGCAAAAGGCTTAGAGCCATGCTCGTTGCCATTGCAAAGGCCGCGGAAAGTCCGTAGCCAAATGTTGGATACACGGCGTTGAAAACGGCGAAGCCGACGGTGAAAATAACAGGGAAATGGATCAGATACAGGCTGAACGAGATCTTTCCCAGCCATACCGGTAAGCGCATAGACAAGGCGGCACGAGCCTGATGGCATAGACACACGCCCAGCATGATAAGAATTGCACCGAACTCGAACTGCAGGCGAATGCCAGCCCGGGTGTTAAGCCAGGCAACCTGGTTCGCAACATTTAACGCCACATCAAAAGGATGCTGGCTTAGCGTGGATGAAACAGTGATTCCGCACGCTATGAGGATTCCCGCGACTAATGATGCACCTCGGCTCTTTAGCCGGACGAGCCTTTCTTTGCTCACATAGGCAGCGAAACCCAAAAGAAACAGCGTGAAGAAACTTGTCCCGGTAACAAGAAGCGCAATCAGGCAGACCGGCCAGAAGACTCTCCTCGATACGGCTTTGTAGAAGAAAGCGACGGCGATGGTCAGCACGGATCCCCAGAGCTCTGCATGTAACGTCCAGAGAGGAGGGTTGAAAGCCAGGGTTAGCGGAGTGCCGACAATCAAGCTCGAAACGATCGGAATGTGCTGCAGTACGGATTCGGTTTCATATCCGAGCACCATTGAATTGAGGGTAGTGTCTTTGATGATCGACCACAGGCTCATGGGGTTGCGACAGAGTGCTGACGCCCAGGCGGACATGGTGACACCCACCGCGTGATCCCTGGCGGCAGGCAGAATGAGCCAAAGCCCCACCGAGATAATTCCTGCGGCTAGAACCGGTATATAAAGTCTTGCGAAACGTTTCGCGATGATCTGGCAGGCCCCAAGTTTCGTCGTCAGGAACGACGGTGCTAGCACGAAGCCGCTCATGAGGAAGAAGATGTACACGGCCGTGTTGCCATCGATCAGGAAATAAAGAGGCGTGCGAGCGAATTCCGCCTCCCATGCGTAGTGGGCGTTCCCACCTACGCCCGCGAAGACGGGAAAAAACGCGGAAAACAAGTGCGTGAGAACTACCTGAAGCGCAGCCATGCCGCGCATCCCTTCAATGAATCCGAAAGTTTCTCTCTTGGCCGCTGTCGCGTTCATGGATACTTTATGTCTAGCATATGTTCTTAATGTTGATTATGTGAGAAGCACGGTAACGCACGACCGAGGCCCATTTAAAAGAACTGGCGACGTGCTCCAGTCATCGACTAATCAGCGGACTGTGACCGAGTAGCAGCTTGCGTGACTCAGATGACCCTGTAACCAACCCCATGTTTACATCTCTTGCATTGCGCGTCGATGCATCGATAAAGCGGTGACTGAGGAGGCTTGTGTTCCAATAAGGTGCGCTCGCACAACGATCGCAAGTTACCCTACCTGTCGAGCGCTCCTGCTGCCCTCTGCCACAATTGATTTCTATCTCCGTCAAACGCGGCGAAAGATCATTTCACTACTCCAGTAGTTTAAACTGCCGCCTCAAACCACTAGGGCATCCGGCAATGAAGAAGGCGTCACTATTACTCCTCCCGTGTCTTGCGGTCATCGTTATGCTTTGGCTGCCGTATGGCTTCCACATGGGTGGCCTGATTGAAGAGTGGGGGCTGCTAGGGCTGTATTCCCAGCACGGCCCGTTTTTCTTCGCCGGCGCGGACAGCTTGATGCCTCAACACCAGATGCGCCCGCTAATGACAACCCCGTGGGCAATTGCGTACGCAGTCGACCCGGATTCGTGGTGGTTCTGGCACGTCGAACTTGCCCTTTCCCTTCTGATCCGCGGCGCAGCGATGGCGTGGATAGCAATGTACCTGACAGGCTCAAGGCGCCTTGCGGTAATCGCTGGTTTGCTGTTGATGGTATGGCCCGCCGACACGCTGCAGATGGCATTTCGGGCGCTCAATATCGGCATGTCGTTTTCCCTCATTGTGCTCTCGGCAGCGTTGCTGGTCGCTGCGTATCTTTCGGACAGGCGCAAGCATCGATACGCGTTGTCTATTGCTGCCGCTATGTGCATCGTTATCGGCACCTGGATGTATGAGCTGACGCTGTTGCTGGCGCCACTTCCCTTCTTGGTTCTTTACGCGCGAAACGGTCGGTCGGGGGCGTTCGCGACCATGCGAGGAAAAGGGGGGGCGACTGTAGCCTGGTTCCTCGGTTGCGCTGTGAGCAGCGTGTACATCGGCAACGTGTTGCTGACTGCCAAGAATACCTATCAGCAGCAAGTTGCCGGCGACGAGAGCCATGTGATAGCGGCCCTTGAAGCCAATGGAACCATGCTGTTCTCGCGTGGCTTTGTTCGCTCTTTGCTGGACGGGTGGCTCGACGCAGTACGCATTGTGGCTCACGACGTAGCCCATCCGGCGTACTTTGTCGCAGTGGCGATAGTTCTTGGTGTCATCGTCGCTTCTGCTCGACGCGTCGACATGCGGGACAGCGGCCGCACTCTGCGGATCGCGCTGGTCGGGGTACTCGTTCTCGCGATGGGCTATGCGCCGTTTCTTATTTCGCTGGCTCATTTGAGTACGACCCAGCGGACGTTCATGTTTGCGTCGCCCGGTTCGGTATTGGTTTTTCTCGCGGTGCTAATCATGGTCGACCGCGTCCAGTCGCATGTTGCAGCGGTTGCCGGTGTAACGCTGCTTTTCCTGGGCGCCGCGCAGCAGTTGTATCAGTTCGACGTTTACAACAAGTTGTACGAGAGTCAGCGTCAGATTCTGCGGTCTATCGTCCCCCAATTAAGAGACACTGAGCCGGGAAAAATAATTGTCGTGCTGGACGATTCGCAAAGACTGAATGGCACGTGGATGCTTGACGAACTCGTCCCGAGCGCACTGACCTATCTGACCGGGAAGCCGATCGGGACAGCACTTGTGTGCCTGACTCCGCAAAACATCTGGGAAATGCGCGACGGCGTGGCGCGCCAAGGAACATGTATCGAAACTGCGGACAGTTGGATTTTCAGAGGACCAGCTCCTGTTTCCGGCCCCGGCTTTGCGCTGACGACACAGCTCCCTGACTTTGTCGTTTCGAAGTCAAATGCCGTGGTCGTGCGAGTCCCCCGCGACCTTCGCAGTGGTAATGCTCTTCTCTCCGGTCATGCCGCGGTGCTGAATCCTAGCGCCTGGCCACTTCACCTGGGACTTTTCGATAAAGACTCCGACGGCGAGTCGCATCATTGGGATTTTGGGCACCGTTGGGATCTTCCGCAAGCTACTCCTGGCTCCGGTTGGAAGCCGGATGAATGGGTGTACACGCCCTTCAGGCAAACGTCGGCTGCATGGATTAATCAGCCACGTGCGACGCTGCTGTTCGATCTGCATCCTGCAGCGAAAGACTATGAGTTGGGTATTCAAACTCTGGCGCACGCAGCTTCCGCCAAAGACAACACGACCATCAGCGTAAATGGCGTGCCGGTTCCTGTTCAATGGACAAGCGACAAAGATCTAAGCGCCACCGTCAGCAAAGGGATTCTCAAGTCCGGGTCAAACACCATTGAATTCGAATCGCCTGCATCGCCTGACTATTATGGGCTCAGTATATTTGTCGATCAGATTGACCTTGCACCGAAAAACTAAACCCTTTGGTCTGTAACGTGTGGCCCTGAACCGTCATGCGGGTCCGTGATAGAGAGGACAATGGTTTTGACGGTGAGTCATCTCGGAGCACCGTCGATAGTGAAGCGGTGTCAACATACAATCTCGTCGCGGTCAGTTTCGGAACAGCGTCTCGCAGAAGGGGGCAACGCCGTAACATCAGCGTTGCCCTGATTCCGAGCTAGCTCAATCCCTTATTGGTCGTTCGCCGACACCATCTGAAGCTGCGGTCCTATTGCACAAGCGATCAAGCTTGAGGAAGTTTCGCATGAGCGAAGAGCATCTTCCCTTCTTCCGTCGCGTCGAGCTTGCCTGCAGGCTGGCGCGTTGCCGCGATGCCGCGATGCGCTTAGGCTCTTGACGCACCACTTCACGGACACCGAGCGCGACCTTGCGAAACAGTTTGTTCGGGCAGAAGTGGTTGTTCATCGAGCAATCAGCGCAGTCGCGTTGACTTGATTGGTAGGCAATTGCTCCCAACTCAGCATCGACTCAGTCTCAAGAAGGCCGTGCAGCGAGTTCGAGGATCTTACTTGGTGTAACATCCTTGAAACTACGACAGGCCAGATGAGCAATGAATCAGAAGTCCCAACGCGACCAAGCGCATATCCGAACCCTAGATGGTTTGAGGGGGTGCGCGGCATTGGCCGTGACGATGTTTCACGGCATATTGCATTTCAATGTATCGCTTATTCCGCGAGTTCTGTATGCCCCAGCACAATCTCTTTCGGATGGTACCGATATCTGGGTTAAATTTCTCCTAGCTATTTTCAATGGGGATAGCGCGGTCATCCTATTTTTTGTTTTGAGTGGTTATGTTCTGGGTGCGTCGCTTGATCGCACGCTGGATCGTGGTGAACCTGCTCTAGTAACATCCATCGAGTTTCTAGTAAAACGCGTGGCTCGAATATATCCGGCGATGTTCTTCTGCATGCTCGTTTATATGCTCTTATCTTTCGTATTCGTTCCGCATATTGAATATCCGGTAATTTCACCAATCACTGCTTTTCAAAGCGCGACGCTGTATGACATCGGTGTTCATGGACCATCATGGAGTTTGTTGGTTGAGGTCGTAGCGGCGCCGTTTGTCGTTGCGTTTGTGTTGCTTCGCCGAACGTTTGGTTTTTTTGCGTTGGTCCTGGCGATCGGTTACGCCATGCTGGCTATAGATTACCCAGTTCTAGTTGGTAGTCTGCCCAATCTTTGGCCGTACCTCGTTTCTTTTGGGATTGGAGTCGCACTGTCCTCGCCTGAATTCAAGGCTATAGATTTTGACGTGAAACCGACCCACCTTGCGATCTCTATAGTGCTTTTTGTATTCGCTCGGCACTTTGTCGCCCGTGGTAACATTTCGGGATTAATTGTTCACTCTTTTTTGGCGGGCTTGGTCGTTTTCACTGCTTCTCGAGCATACCGTGGCCTAGCCTATAAATTCCTCATCAGCCGTCCCGTCCAGTTTTTGGGTCGAATTAGCTATAGTTTTTACCTGCTGAACGTGCCGATTTTATACGCAGTGTGGGGAACCATATTAATTATTAACCCTCATCCCGAGAAACATTATCTGTTGTGGGGCGTCGGGTCCGCCTTGGTGACGACAATTTTAACCTTGCCGCTTGCCGTTTTTTCTGAACGGTTCATTGAACGTCCCGGAATATTTTTTATATCTTCTCTCATCAGACGTGTGAATAACTTGCGGAAGTCATTAGCGCATGCTTCGTAGGGAAACAAGCAAAGACATGTACTCGCGTTGGGCCAATTCGAAGAGCACCCAAAAAGCGTTTGCTGTTCGCCACTTCACGAGAGTGCGACCCTCTCTGTTGGGCCATGCTTATTGCCTAACGGTGGCAGGATCAGTTCAACGGCCGGACATTTCGCCGGCACTTATTCGGTCGTTGGCCTGGTTGAGGCCATTTTGCTGGTCATCGCCTGGTCAGGAAGCACGCGCAAGATAGGTCGGCAGTGGCCAAGGCATAAACGAAACAGCCGCTAACGAACGACGCGGACTCCGGTCGCGCATAGCGATTCGCGAGCGAAGAGGAGTAAGGTCTACCGCAGTCCGCCTGCTAAACTCCTGCGGGCCAAACACATAACTCTACCTGCCCCAAAAAATGTCCTTTAACAGTTCGACCCAATATCGACGCGATATTGATGGTCTTCGCGCGATAGCGGTACTCGCGGTAGTGCTATTTCATGCATTCCCTGCGTGGGTGCCCGGTGGATTTGTCGGGGTTGACATTTTTTTCGTGATTTCTGGCTTTCTGATCAGCCGGATCATCTTCTGGAAGTTGGAGGCAAATTCTTTTAGCTACGCCGATTTTTACGCACGGCGTATCAAGCGCATATTCCCAGCTCTTGCCGTTGTCTTGACAACGTGTTGCTTTACAGGCTGGTTCTGGATGCAGCCAGAGGAGTACAAAAGACTCGGACAAGAGGTGATTTCAGGCGGCGCGTTTTTCTCAAATATTGCGCTGTGGAGAGAAACAGGATACTTCGATGTGGCAGCCGAAACAAAACCACTGCTTCATCTGTGGTCGCTCGCCGTGGAAGAACAGTTCTATGTTTTATGGCCACTTCTCCTAGGCCTAATGTGGCGACGTCGCCTCAACTTCTTAACGGTCACGCTGGCCGTAGCCGTCGCATCGTTCGCACTGAACATCGCCACTGTTCATGCGCATCCAGATGCTGCTTTCTATTCACCACTTTCCCGCTTCTGGGAACTCATGGCTGGAAGTGTTCTTGCCCATCTTCAAGTGCATCACCCGAAGAAAATGGGTAGAAACGAAAACTGGCGCTCACTCGCGGGCGCTGGACTCGTTGCCGCAGGCATGGTGTTTCTCGGCCCCACAAGCACCTTCCCCGGCTGGGCTGCGCTTCTTCCTGTGCTTGGCGCTTTTCTATTGCTGTCGACCCCCGGGAGCTGGCTGAACCGGGTGGTCCTCGGGAACGCCGGCATGCGATCAATCGGCATAATCAGCTATCCTCTCTATCTTTGGCACTGGCCAATTCTTTACGCTGTGTCCAATCACGATCTATGGGCTCGCGCGGGCGGTTCCGGCGCTCGATTGATTGCGCTTGCCGTCGCCTTGTCCCTTAGCGTTTTGACGTATCTCTTGGTCGAAAAACCAATCCGTTTTGGGCATTTCCGAAAACGAGCGACTTTGCCATTGACAACGGCGGTGGCTGCTCTGGTGCTTCTTGGTGTGGGTATCGTGTGGACCGACGGATTCAGCTACCGAGCTCGCGGCGACACGGCGCAATTGGCGCAGCTAGCCGGAAAGTATCCTGCGACCGAGTGGCGTGATCACACATGTTTTCTGGATCCACAACAGGACGATTCCCGGTTTTCGGCCGATTGCTCAGCGTCTGGAACTCGGCCTTTGGTGTTTCTCTGGGGCGATTCGTATGCCGCCGCGCTCTACCCTGGCTTGCTGGCATTGCAGACGAACGACAGTTTTGGCGTTTCGCAGTACACAGCCTCGGCGTGCCCGCCGCTCATGAACGTCGATTTCTCTGACCGGCCGTTTTGCGCGGATATCAACCGGGCAACGCTCCGACGGATTGCACGCGTCAAACCGCAAACCGTCTTGCTCGGAGCCAACTGGGCATACGGGCGAATCTCGAAGAACTATAACGTCGAGCGACTTCAGGACACCGTGGCAGCTCTTAAGGCGATCGGGGTTCCGCGCATTGTAGTGGTGGGTCCAATGCCTCAATGGCAGAAACCGATGCCTTCAATGCTGGTTCAATGCGCGAGCCAAGAGACGATGGTCGGTACGAACGAGTTCTCCCGATGTGGTCTGGTTTTGGGCATCGACGACCTCGATCGGGACATGGAAAAGCGCGCGACGTCGCTCGGCGTTTTGTATGCTTCGCCCTATGCCGCCCTCTGCAACAAAGCGGGATGCTTAACCGTCATCAACGGCGCCGCCGTGAG
Organism: Caballeronia sp. SBC1; assembly: GCF_011493005.1. Classification (NCBI taxonomy): domain Bacteria; kingdom Pseudomonadati; phylum Pseudomonadota; class Betaproteobacteria; order Burkholderiales; family Burkholderiaceae; genus Caballeronia; species Caballeronia sp. SBC1. The sequence continues at coordinate 3,193,726 of NZ_CP049156.1, read as the reverse complement.
CAGCTATGACGTGGGCCATCTGACACCGGATGCCTCCCGTTATGCCGTACGCAAAATGGCCCGGCTCATCCTGGTACGCTAACGTGCGGGTGACGCAGAGAAAAATTCTTGTCGCGAGCCACCAAGCCGTTCGCATTTCTGCCCGTGGTCACAAACCCGGTCTGTGTGTGCCATATACTGCCCCGATCGCGATAGCGTGAGCGCGCGTCGGCCACTTGCGTTGCCATCGTCTCGCTCGCCTCACTAATCTTCCCTGAGTACGCGCAACGAATCATGTACGTCAGAGCGGATTTGATCTGCCACGACATTGCATAGAGAGATCGGTCGGTTTATCGACGTGCAACTTCCATCGCTTCGATTTTAAGATGTCTGAAAGCCACTCCAATGTCCCGGTTGTCGCCAGGGGGGAATGTCGGCTTCGGTATTGTAATTTCGATCAGATCTCTTGGCTTTCGCATCGAAAATTCAATTGCGATTTCCGAACCCATTCCCGGTTCATTCCAGAAGGTCATTTCGCGCTTCGTGCGTCCAATCCGAATCTTCACCGGCATGCCGATGTTAGGGCCGTAGCCGCCGCCTTCGATAAGCAGCTTGAACCTCTTCGGCAGCGGCCGCGCCAGAGCAATAGCAACAGTTGATCCGACGCTCCAGCGTCCGCCTTCTTCCTCGAATGAGAGCCCTGTCACGCCTTGTACGAACGACGGATAGAGCGGCTTCGAAAAATCTATCCCCTCGTACACTGACGTCTTGTCCGTAACGTCGACCGATGCATCGGTCACTTGTTCTTGCGTCGGCTGCCGTACCGGCGTTTTCCGCGGGAGGGTCACAAGGCCCTTAGCCCACGGGCGTAACACGGTGCGTTTTGCTTCCCGCACAACGGCAGTCCGAATCGCCTCGGCGCGGCGTGCGGGGAGGAGGCCAGCGGCTGTCAGGTTCTTCTGCCAGACATCCTTGCAATACTCATCCGAGAACTTGAATGCCAGCGCCCGCTGATCATTTCGAACTTGTTCGATAAAGTCTTGGTTGCCCGACAGAATCTGCTCGACGCATGCCCGGGCGTCCTGCGCAGTGACACACCGTCCGCCAGCAATTTCCGGTGTCATCCGGCCGAGCAATGAGTCCTCGAAGTACACGACAGGCATACCGTTGATCGCTGCTTCGATAGGCGAATAATGGACGTGCCGCAGTTCGGTCGAATGGTAATAGAGGAGGGCGCAGTCCTGGTACAGACGGATCAATTCCGCGTCGGAGACGAAGCCCAATACGTGGGGGTCGTCGACCGGCACGTCCTGCGCGCCAAAAATCACGTGGGGCAGGTCGCCAAACTCTTCCTTGAATTTTCTATACACCGCTGAGTAGTAAGGATTGGTGACGCAATTCGGACACACGAACAGAATGCATTTGTCGCGGCCGGTGTACGTATTTTCAGTGCTCCAAAACGATTGGGGTACGCCAATTGGGAGGAACAAGGCCCTGTCGGAAATAAGGGGCGGTTCGCATTCCATTAACTGGTCATAGCCCTGAGCAAACACAAATTTTTCGCCTAGCTCGGCAATTCGTCCGAGGATTTCCGGGCCGTACATTAATTGAAGTACGTTCGTGTATGTTTGGGTGTTATCCAAGCCAAATGCCCGGAACATGATCGTCCCTTCAAACTTGGCTAGGGCTTCCGGGACTTGTTTCCCATAGGGAATGATGTAAATCGCGCCGAAATAACGATTCAGCAATTTCACGATGTCCGACGGCCACGCGGTCTCGTAAAAATTGAAGCTATTCAATCGTGCAAGCACGCGCTTGGGGATAGATAGCGTTTTGTCATAGCTGAAATCTACCGCGCCACTCCGGAAGCCGGTTGCTGTAGGTATGACCTTGGGAGTAAACACCTCGTATCCCAGTTCCACCAACAATTTTGCTTCATATGGCATTAGCGTCTTGTGGTTGAGCAACCAAAGTACACGCTTGTTTTTATATCGCATAACCTCCGAATTCCCTTTCTAATAAATTACTTTGGAAATGTTTGCCAAGAGTTTAGCGTAAACGAGTGTCTTCTTCTCCTCGAATCTCGAAACAATACAATGGGTCAAAAATGTAGGGATTGTGTAGGTTTTGTGACTGCAAAACCGTGTGCGATCGTCAAGCAACCGCGTTGCTCATGGGCCAGACTTAACGGCGTGTGGCAGTTGTCGAGTGCCGGCGGGGTGCACTGTGAGCCGCGTCGGCGGCGGTCGGCAGCACATTCGAGTGAGGGGCTCGCCTGCGATGCCAACACGGCAGAAATACGACTTCGGAGAACAGGCTTGTATAGTGAACCGGCTAGCCGGACCGCCGGATCAATTGCTCGCTACTCCCGGTCTGGCGCGACACAGTCTTCGCGTCGATAAACCGTCGCTTCGCGCACGCCGACCGCAACTCGCTGCACAATCGAATACTGGCTGAGAAGGGCGCGATCGGGGTCAGAAAGCGGCGTTGCCCATTGCCAGGTATTTACGACCAGAACATCGGGGCGATTTTTCGCTTGGCTGTAAAATGCCGCGGTCGCCATCGCGGCCGGATTGGCAGCGTCCCCTGAAAAATTCCATGTCGAAAGGGCAGTGGGTGCGAATGCGCCCATTAAGTAGAATCCTGGCCCCGTGCCGAGAACTGCCATCTGTGTTCCACAAAATCGCTCTGAGTTGATCGCGTGAGTCAGCTCGCTAATGAACGACGCTTGTTCGCCGTCAGTACGGAGGCCTTTAAACGTTCCTTCACGAACGAGGGTCAGATTGTGGAAAGGCGTAACGATCTGCCCATAGTAAAAGGTAAAGGTGGACCATCCGATCGCACAGCATGCAACTGCGCCAAGGAACAGGTTTGGCGTGCCTGCCGGAAGTCTATAAGTGGGCTGCGAAGACGCGGGCGATTTTTTTATCCCCATCGATGCGAAGGGTATCAAAGTCAAACACGCCGATAGCAAGCCGCCAATCGGAAAATTGTAGGGTCCGTTGAAGGCGGTGATCATGGTGGTAATACCCGCTGCAAAGCTCACCAGATAAATAATGCCGAAGGCGCGCGTGCCGCGATCGGCGGCCGAGTCCCGCAGTGCCCGAAATGCTTCGCCGACGCCCGCGACCGAGAGAACCAGTACGAGGTCGTGTGAGCGCATGAAAAGCGTCGGACTGCCGGTCGTCACAACGCCGACGACAATCCCCGCTGTAGCAAGGCCGGTAATCCACTGGCGATGCCGACCGAGTATTGACGATCCCCGGATGACTGCAACTATCAGTGCGCAAGCGAGAAGAATGGCGTAAGCCGGATGACTCGCGAATATTGATGCTGCGAAATTCGCTTTGCGGGCGAAGCCTCCTGACACGCTGTTGAACGCATTGGTGAAAAGCACCATGTCGAGCAAGCGGGATAGGCCAAAGGTAATGCCCAATGCCATCGCGGCGAGAGCCAGCGTTCCGCAACACGCAAACAGGTAGCGCAGCAGCAGGCTTCGATCAGTCTTCGCTTTTAGAATCAAGAAACTCAGCACGAGGAGTAATAGGAGTGGCGCCAGCATGGTCGGGTAGGCGACACACGCGAAGGCCCAACTGATCGCTGATAGCCAGAGCGATACCGGCAATACCAGGCGCTTCCCGGGCTGCGGAAGTGCCTGACTGAAATGCGTCGCAAACAGCACAAGAGCCGCTAAAAGCGAATACATGCCGATAGTGTTGTACGACGGTGCAGGTAGGCCAAATGGCACGAAGATCAACGCGCACGCCGCTACTAAGGTGGCCATCGGTCGGTCGTACCTGGGAGCCACGGCTCGATATAAAGCCGTCGACGCAAGGACTGCGATCGCGAGATACACCAGCCTGAGAAAGAGAATGAGGCCGTCGGATCCACCATTGATGGCGCGGAAAACAAGTGCAAGCGGATAAATCAGAAAATCTGCGGTCTGATGGACCATGAGATTGCGACTGTGTGCTATCCCTGTCTTCAGCCATCCGTCGACAAAGGCCGCATAGTAAGACTCATCGGACAGGTCAATCCCGATGGTAAGGCGTGCTGCTAAAAGCAAAATGCAGAGCCCTAAAACGATGACTTGCAAGCTGGGTTTCTCCTTTGTAACTTCATTTCGCTCAGTTCGGGGCTGAGTTGGTTTGAGTGTTTGGATTGGTTTTACTGTTTCGCTAGCAGGTTCGAGATCTATAAGCGGCGCGGACCGCCTTGTTATCGCCCCCGCGTGTTCCGTAAGACGACCGGCTTAACCGCTATTTCAAGCCGACTCGCATATGCTGAGGTGTCAAGCTGAGCCGGTGAGATAGCGCCGCTTCGAAAAAACGTTATGCGCGGAGTCGTCCGATTCAGCTCCAAACCAGGCCATCGTCAATGCGTGCGCCACAATTTCTACCGTCGTGGGCAGCTTGAGCAGTCAGCCAATCACCTCGTGGTTGAGCAGGTCCGGAACAATGGCGAGATACATCCAGCTCTCACTTTTCGAAGGTACGTGGTATCTGATGTTCGGACCTATTAGGCCGCACGGCAAAGGGGTTTCGATCGAAAATTCTCATCCATCGGCAGGCCGTGTTCGCAGTACGCGGTTCCTTAGTAGCATCGCGTGTGACAAACACGGATGCCATCTCACGCGTGCGCCGTTGAACTTGCACTTTACCGGCGGCAAAGCCGCGCAACTGCAAATTCACGCATCATGCACAGAACGGTGCATAAGCGCTTTGGAATTCAGCATGAATGGCTGGGATCATCGCCAGCATTTGATCGTCCGTCAACCACTTTAAATCAGGGTTGCCGTCCCGCTTCCGCGCTCGATAGCCGCCAATACTTACCTCGTGCCCGGCAAAACGCTGCAGCGGGCGCCGATGCGTAGCCAACAGGGGAGCTGTTTCGCATGAGTTCACGGCTGATAGTGCCCGGTGAGCGCCCGAGTATGCGGGCTTGGCCCGCATACTCGGAACCTGCAGATGCAAGCTTGCAATGGTTAGGCGTTCTTCCGGCTGCAGTTGTTGGTAAGAAGTTGCAGTTCACATTTGATCGCGCTCCGGATTAAAGCACTTTCACAATAACTGCTTCACGGATTCGAATTTCCGCGATAGCTCCGAGCCCCGGTATGGCCACCGGAGATCCATTAAGTGTCTTGCTATCACGACACCGCTGGCATGACGCGCACTGGGGTTCTACATGAACATACGTAGTGCCACCGAACCGCAAAGCAGTCCCTGACTGCGCCGGACAATCTGAAGTTACCTTTGAATGCCCTAATGGAAGAGCTCAGCGATTTGGAGGCTCGGATCGAGGGGGCTTTTATGATTCATCAAGCTGGTTTGCGATAAACTGCCGCCAAATGTACCGAGAGGCCTCCCATGAACGCAGAAGCTAAGAAGCTGTGGTTACCAGTGGTCATCATCTATCGCACCGCTTGCCAACGGTGCCACGTGGCAGGTGATCGGGTCGGATCGTCGCAGCTGTTTCCATAAGGTCTAAAAATGAAGAATCAAACAGGGCTCCGACTGAGCCCCTTGTTGCTTGGCGCGAGCGCTCTCCTATTCTTGATGTTCAGGTACGGCCCGTACTTTCAGAATGGCAGCCCCGACTACATCCTGCATTTCACACTGATTGACGAGATCATGCGATCGGGTGGCGTTGCTGCGGACGCCGCCGACCGCATCAGCGTCATGGCGTTTTATCCACCCGTCTCTCATTGGATGGCGGCTTTGATCGGATGGGTAGGCGGATCAGGCCTTGTAGGTATCAGTCTTGTCACAGTAGGCGCGACATTTTTCACCTATCTGATCGCAGCACGAATTGTTGCGGACACGCCCATTCGGCTAGCTTTATTTTTGGGTGCCTTCTTACTAATCCAAAGAACGCAATCGCTGGTTGGATGGGAAGTCGTCCTCAATTTTTTCTACCCGCAACTAGTGGGCGACGCATTTTATTTCTTCGCGCTTTTGTGTCTGGTCAAAGTCGAGCGTCTATCCTATCGATCAGCGATTTTCATCATCATGGGAACGCTGACGATGTGGGTGCAGCCTCTCAATGCCATCCATATCATGGCAACCGGCTGTTTTCTGCTTGCACTGGAGTTGCTGCGGCTTTGGCGTGATCGCAGGGCGTTTCCCCTTCAGGGCGCCGTCGCTGCTGGCGTAGTCGTCCTGTTGACGCTCGTTATCCTGGTTTCGCATCCCGAGTTCAAGTTGATGCGACAGATCTCGTCTAACAACGGGGCTCTCGAGTTCGCATATTCGATGCCGTTGGTGGTTTTCATTTGCGCTGTCATTTGTGCTTTGAACGCGTGGCGATACGTGTTCCGCAATGCCGAAAAAGCGGATCTTGTCCTTGGCGCTGCCGGGCTGGCAGCATGCTCACTGGTCGTATTGCAATATCTGGCATGGTCACTGCACGGCGACGGATCGCCTTATGCCGTTAAGAAGCACATGTACATTGTTGTGACGGTCGGCATGATGAATGGCGTCAGGCTGCTGGCCGCTCTAATCGACAGACCCAGCATGCGTAACCGGTTACTGGTGGATTGCGCTACTCCGCTGCTTGCAGCCTATATGGCAACCTGGGTGCTGCGAGCGTTCACTGAGCCTCTCTCGCCCACTGTCCGCGCATTTGAGCAAGCAAAGGAATTGGCCACCTACCAATTCCAGCAACTGACTTCGGAAAACGCAGTCTTCTACGACAAATCACTCCCCTTGATATCGAATGCACTGATATCAAGAGTTGTTTTCAATCATCCTCTCGACTACAGATGGTGGTCGGGAATGAAGATCACAGATGGGGTTCAATATGCGGTTGTTCCCCGCATCCCTTTCGATAAGAATTGTTCTCCGAATCACGCCTGGAGCTCGGAATACGTGGCCATCGATAGCTCGTGCCTGATGCAATATCAGCCGGGAGACGTCATATCTTTTTCCTCGTCGGGCAATGGTCGGGTACTGCTCGGCCGCGGGTGGTATGGCACCGAACCGTGGGGAACATGGGCTACCAATGATGCCGAGATTCAGATCACGATCCCGAAGAATCGCAAGATCCCGAATCAACTCGATGTCGACGCCATGGCGTACATCAGCCCGCCCCATGATCGGCAGCAGATTATCGTCGAGGTCAATGGAACAAAAATCGCGGAGTGGGATTTCACTTCTGCCTCTCCTCAAGGGCCCCGCACGGCGACCATTCCTGCCGATCTGATTAAAGACGGCACCCTGAAGATCGTCTTTCGGGCGCCCGGAGCGGTCTCGCCGAGCCAGTTGAGCGCCTCCGCAGATAATCGAGTGTTTGGGATTGGCCTCAAGACCCTTACTTTACGCGACGCGCCCGCAACATCTTCCGACACAACTGGCGGATGACTCGTAAACTCGCTGGCAGGTAGATGAGTTGCCTGGAGACATCTTCGTCGATTCTCCAGGCGCCGCTCAATCAGTTCGATCTGACGATCTGAATTTTGGGCCCGCGTCCGAACTGCATGCGTCCAGGCCGCCTGTTAGTATGGCTGAACGAAGCGGTTTTTTGCCGCATGGTTTAATTTGAATGGTGCCGCTCTTCCGTCCGCGCTCGGTGATTAGGGGCGAATAAATGAAGTAAGGCGACTATGCCTTTTACTCATATCACGCCATTCCGTCAGCTCATCCGAGCCTACGCTGCGATTCTAAACATTGACAAGGAAATATCGAGGCAGTCCCGAAGTAAGGAGATCGCCGCTGAGGTAGAGGCGGTCACCGCTGAGGTAGCCGCTGTCTGTTCAGACCTGTCGCGGCGGGTGACAGCTATTGAACAGCAGATTCCCAAATTCGATAGCGATTTTGATCACCGCGTGGCAAGCGTGTTGCGTGAGCATATTTATTTGCCTCAACCATCGCGTTGGTCGGCGGAGAAGCTCTTCCTGCCTTTCTCGACCTGCAGCGCGGCAGATTTCATTCACCCGCGTTATGCCCAACTTTGCAGAACCCTTGCACATCCGGTCCAATTCCATCGAAAGGTATGGGAATGGATATTCGTGTATTACCACCTTGAGCGACTGGGCGTTCTCAAGGAAAGCTTTCTGGGCGTGGGGTTTGGCGTTGGCACAGAGCGGCTGCCGTCCGTATTTGCCAACTTGGGCGCCGGCATCTTAGCCACAGACGCGCACGCCGAAATCGGACTTTCTTCCGGCTGGACCGAAACCGGTCAGGTCAGCACAGCGATACCTTGAACGAGTTTCTTGATCCGGATCTCGTCAGCAAAGAGGTATTCAACAGCAAGGTGTCGCACCGGTTCTCTGACATGAACGCCATTGATGCGGACCTGAAGGGGCTTTGACTTCACGTGGTCTTGCTGCAGTTTCGAACACCTCGGGTCCCTCGAGGCCGGCATGCAGTTTGTGATCAACAGTCGTGAAAATACGCTTAAGCCGGGCGGCGTGGCGGTCCATACAACTGAATTCAACTTGTCTTCAAACGATGACACGATTGATAGCGGACCGACGGTGTTATACCGCCAGCGCGACATGGGGGAATTGGTGTCGAGCCTGGAGATGCTTGGCCATGAGGTCCAACCTTTCGTGATCGCACCCGGTTCCCACTTCCTGGATTTTCACGTAGACCTTCCCCCTTACTCGAATGAACCGCATTTGAAGATCAAGTTTGGGAGGCACGTCACAACGTCGGCTGGCATCGTGGTCAAGAAGCGGCTTACTTGACAGACTTACGTGACAGAAATGGGAGAGGGGATCGTTTAACGCGATCCCCTCTCGAACTCGAACAACCTAGCGATCACCTACGAGGCAGGAAAAGCCGTTTGTTTTGGCTACGCGGTAGGCGAGGTCGAATCGGCAACGGTCACAGCCGGATGCACAAAAGACGCTGCACCCCCCCCCCCCACAATCCGCTCCCTTTCCACCACCAGCGGCCGCTTTTGCGCATAAGTCAAAATCGCGCCCACGTATTCGCCCAGCAGCCCAATAAAAAACAACTGGACCGATGAAAAGAAGAACAATCCGATCAACAACGGCGCGCTTCCCATGACGAAGCTGTTCCAGTACAGCAGCTTCAAAATCATATAGACCACGGACACGCACAAACTCACACCTGACAAGAAAAATCCGGCGATAGTCGCCAGCCGCAACGGCACTTTCGAATGCGATGTAATGCCCAGCATCGCAATGTCGTAGAGCGTATAGAAATTATTCTTCGATATCCCTCGCTTACGCCGCGGCTGCACGTAAGGGATCTGAATCGCGTCAAACCCGATCTCACAGATCAGGCCGCGGAAGTAGGGATACGGATCGTCGATCTGCCGGATGATCTCGATCACCTTGCGGTCGTAGAGTCCGAAGCCCGTGAAGTTCTGGATCAGCTTGACGTTCGCGATCCGCGTGACCATCCGGTAATACGCACGGCGAATAGCAAAGAACAATGCGGATTCCTTGGCCTCAGGTTTCACACCCACAACAATGGGTGCCCCTTCCAGCCAGTTGCGGACAAAGTCGCGCATCAACTCGGGCGGATCCTGAAGATCGGCCACCAGCAGGATCACGGCGTCACCTTTAGCCTGCAACAATCCATGCACCGGCGATTTGATATGCCCAAAGTTGCGGGCATTCACAATCACGCTGACGTTCGGATCGGTCGCGGCAATCCCGCGAAGAATGCTGACGGTTTTATCGTAGGACGCGTTGTCGATGAACAAGTGGTCGTACGTGACTTCCGGAATGGTCGCGAAAATCCGCTTCGTCTCGGTGTACACCGCCTCGACATTTTCTTCTTCATTGAAACAGGGGGTAACGACCGTTATATGCTTCATGGCAGATTGAAAACAAACCGACGATTAAGGATGAAAGCGAGGCCGGCAAGGGGAATCAGCATGATGCCGTTCGCCACGTACACGTTTAGGCCAGAGCTCAACAATAGCTTCACACCACCGAGGTTGATCAGGTAGATCAGGCAATACACACCAACGAAGCGCCAGAAGCGCGATCGCGGCGCGCCGCCAAACACAAGGCGCCCAACGCTCTGGAAATTAAACAACACGCCGCCGATGGTCGCCAGCGCAATCGCGAGCGGATACTTCATTCCAAACCACGTGAAGACGGCGAACAGCGCATAACCGAAGACGGTGTTAATCCCGCCGACCACCAGAAAGCGCAGCAACTGGTACCACGTGTTGACGCGCGGCTCGGGAGCCGCGGCAAGTGCAATAGGATCGTCCACGATAGGCTGCCCGTTGACCGCCTCTTCAGTCCTGGAGTTGGACAGTGGCATTCAATGCCTCCCTGATCTGGCGGTCCACGGCCTCGGACGACAAGCCGTGACTTTCCATCAGGAAAGAATAATTGCCGCAGAGCGAGCTGAACTGATCCTGGATACCGACGCGCACAAAGGTGCCGAGGTACTGACCCATCAGCGTTTCAGCCACCACGCCGCCGAGTCCACCATAAATGGAATGCTCCTCGAACGTGACGATCGCTTCGCGCCCTTTCGCCAGTTCACGCAATGACCTTGCGGGGAACGGCTTGAGGCAGGGCGCTGAAACAACGTCGGCATTGCCTAACGCTTCGGCGGCTTTTTGAGCCATTTTCAAGCCGGAGCCTGTACCGATGAAAAGATACGGCGCACCGGTGTTTGTCACGGGAATCAGGTCGCCGTGACTCCAGCCTTCAATAGGACCACGATGCACGTCGCCCAGATCGGCCTTGCCCATGCGCATATACGCCGGTCCCGGATTCCGCACGATATGCTCGGCACACGCCGTCAGTTCGAAGCGATCGCCAGGGGAGTAGATGGAGATTTGCGGCACGCCACGCAGCGCGGCAATGTCTTCGGTACTCTGGTGGCTCGTGCCCAGTTGGGCGTACACCACGCCGGCGCCGTCGCCAATGAAGGTGACCGGCAGATTCTCGTAACACACGTCGATCTTGATCTGCTCGAGCACACGAATGGGCACGAAGGCGGCGAGTCCGTACACGACCGGTTTGAAGCCGGCCTTCGCCAGCCCGGCCGCGACTCCCACCATGTTCTGCTCGGCAATGCCGCAATTGATGTACTGGTCCGGGCAGGACTTCCTGAATGCATCGAAGAGGGCATAGCCATGATCGCCCGTCAGCAATAACACCTTCGGGTCTTTCTTCGCGGCCGCAACCAGCGCGTTAGAAAATGCGTCTCTCATGCGCGCTCTCCCAGTTCCGTAATGGCGGCTTCGTAGGTCTGCGGATTAAGCCGCGTGTAGTGCCAGATGTTGTCGTGTTCCATGAATGACACGCCCTTGCCCTTGACCGTCTTTGCGATCAGCGCCTTCGGCTTGCCATTCTTGCTGGACTTGAAATCCCGATACGCACTATCAATCGCCGCTTCATCATGACCATCGATACTGACCGCCTCGAAATCGAACGCCCTGAACTTGGCTTCAATATCGCCGAGGCTGATCACTTCGTCGGTCGTACCCATCGCCTGGAAGCCGTTCACGTCAACGATAACAACCAGGTTGTCGAGCTTGAATTGCGCTGCGAACAGCGAGGCTTCCCAGATCGTGCCTTCGTTCAGTTCGCCGTCGCCCACCAGCGCGTAGCACATTTGCTCCGTCTTGTTCATCTTCGCGCCGAGCGCAAGCCCAACACCAACCGAGAGGCCATGCCCAAGCGAACCGGCCGTGACTTCTACGCCAGGCACGTGCGCATCGGCCAAGCCCTTCAGGCGCGTACCGTTGCCGAAGTAGGTGTGCATCTCTTCATCGCTCAGCCAGCCGATCTCATGCAGGCAGGCGTATTGCGCCATCACGCCGTGCCCCTTGCTCAGCACCATGTAGTCACGGTGCGCCGCATGTGGGTCCTTGGCGTCGAAGTTGAGGTGATTGCGATAAAGCACCGCGAGCAGTTCCACAATCGAAAATGCACAGCCGATGTGAACGGTCGACCCGGCGAACGCCATGTCGAGAATGGTCTTGCGAACGCGGACTGCGTCGAATTTTTTCATGCCGTGACCGCTGAGCGGTTCCAGTTGATCGTCTTGGACAGAGCCAGTTCCAAAGGAGTGAATTCGTCGACATCAAGCGCGTGTCGCGCCTTCGACGTATCCGGTACGTAACGCGGAGCGGGGCCATTGCCGGCCTTCGCTGCTGGTGCCGCGGGCAGTGTCGAGCCGCATTGGCCTTCCACCATCCGTGCGAGATCGATGATCGAAATTTCGCGTTCGGAGCCGACGTTATACGCGGTGCCACTTTCACCGCGAACCAGCATGCGCAGGAGCCAGACGCACGCGTCTGCCATGTACAGATAGCTCCGCAGCGGGCGCCCGTCGCCGCTGATGCCAATCTGTTTTCCCGCCAGCGCATCGCGGATGAAATTGCCCGCGGCGAAGGGACCGTCCAACGGAATGGCCGGTCCAAGCAACGCGTAGATCCGCGCGATGCCCACGTGCATGCTGCTGTTTTGCTGCGCGTAGGCGGAGGCCAGCCATTCGGACGCACGCTTGCTCTCGCCATAGGCGCTTGCCATCTTCAACGGGTCGGGCGCACCTGAGAACGTTTCAGGCGTACGCGCGAGCGTGGCTGGCTGTACGCCGTACACAGCACCGCTCGACGTCAGCAGAAACCGCGATGCACCATTCACTTGCGCGAAATCCAACACGCGACGCGTACCGGTCACACCGGTATCGAACACGCGCAATGCATCGCCTGCACGGGCAAGATCGGCAACGTCCGTTGCAGCATGAATGCAGGCGTCAATAGCCTGACGCGCCGCTTCGAAACTCGCGACATCGCCTTGAATGAGCTTCATGCCGGGCACTGCAAACAGATGCGGCGCATAACTGATGGCTTTCTGCGGATCGCGGCTCAGCGCAACGGTTTCAATCTTGCTGCCCAGCACGCGATTGGCGTGCTGCACGACTTCAAGCAGCCATGAGCCAATAAAGCCCGTACCGCCGGAGATGAACAGCCGCGCCCCTTGAAGGGCGGACCAGACATCGGCGGTACGCTCGACGACAAAATCCAGGTCGTCTTGAGGCAGCGGCTTGCGCATAAATCCCGCTTTAGAAGTTCACGCCGAGGAAGGTCTCGAGCTTCTCAACGACGAAGTCGAGCATTTCGCGGGAGAGCCCCGGATACACACCGACCCAGAACGTCTGATTCATGATGATGTCGGTGTTTGTCAGTTCGCCACTCACGCGATAGTTACGTCCGATCATGTACGGCTGGCGTGTGAGGTTGCCAGCGAACAGCAGGCGCGTGCCGATCTTGTTCTGATCGAGGTACGCAAGCAGATCCACGCGACGGAAATCGGCTTCAGGCTTGAGCGTGATCGGGAAACCAAACCACGACGGGTCCGAATTCGGCGTTGCGTGCGGCAAGATCAAGAATTCCTTGCAGCTTTGAAGCTTGTCATGCAGGTAGGCGAAGTTGTCGCGACGCGCTTGCACGAAGCCTTCCACCCGATCCATCTGCGCGAGTCCGCAGGCTGCCTGCATGTCGGTGATCTTCAGGTTGTAGCCAAGATGCGAGTACGTGTACTTGTGATCGTAGCCTTCGGGCAGGTTGCCGAGCTTCCAGCAGAAACGCTTGCCGCACGTGTTGTCCTTGCCCGGCGCGCAGTAGCAATCGCGGCCCCAGTCACGGAACGATTCAGCAATCAGCTTGAGCTCGGGGTTGTTCGTGAACACCGCGCCGCCTTCGCCCATCGTGATGTGGTGCGCCGGATAGAAACTGATCGTACCGATATCGCCAAAGGTGCCAACGAGCTTGCCGTCGTAAGTTGCGCCCAACGCGTCGCAGCAATCTTCGATCAACCACAGGTTGTACTTCTTGCACAACGCGACGATCGTCTCGAGGTTGTACGGATTGCCAAGCGTATGCGCGAGCATGATCGCTTTCGTCTTCGGCGAGATGGCCGCTTCAATCTGGGTCGCATCGATGTTGTACGTGCCAAGCTCCACATCGACAAAAACCGGAACCGCGCCAAATTGAAGGATCGGGTTGACGGTTGTCGGGAAGCCTGCAGCCACGCCGATCACTTCGTCGCCCGGACGGATGGCGCGGTCGCCGAGTCGCGGCGAGGTCAGCGTAGAAAACGCGACCAAGTTCGCCGACGAACCGGAGTTCACCGTAATCAGATATCGCACGCCGATGAACGCGGCGAGCTTCTTCTCGAACTCGTCGTTGAAACGACCGGTCGTGAGCCATGCATCGAGGGACGCGTGGACCATCGCTTCCATCTCGGGCGCCCCGACTACCTTGCCCGCAGGCGGAACGACGGATGTGCCAGGTTCGAAGGCAACGGGTTGCGAAGCGATCTCGCCGTACTGCCGGACGAGCTGGATGATTTGTTCGCGAATCTGATCTTTAGTTGTCATGGTGGGGTTCATCAAATTTGGGTGTATTGGTCGATCTGGGCCAACGTGACGGCCTTCACGTCTTCGTTGCGAGCCGCTGCCTTGTACCAGGCCACGATCGAGTCGAGGGTATGGTTCAGGTCCCAGCGCGGCCGCCAACCAAGACGTGCGCGCGCCTTCGAGCAGTCCAGCTTGAGGAACGTCGCCTCGTGCGGATGCTCGCCGCCGTCGAGACTCCATCGCGCACCGTCGCCCCATTGGGACGTCAGTCGTTCAACGATCGCCTGGACCGGTTGCGCGTCGGAGTCGTTGGGGCCGAAGTTCCACGCGTCGGCGAAACGCGGGCCATCGGTGTAAAGCCTTTCAGCCAGAATCAGGTAACCGCTGAGCGGTTCAAGCACGTGCTGCCACGGACGAATGGCGTGCGGATTGCGAATGTTCACCGTTTCGCCGCGCGAGATCGCTCGCATGATGTCCGGAATCAACCGGTCAGCCGCCCAGTCGCCACCGCCGATCACATTGCCCGCCCGCCCGCTTGCCATGGCAACGCCGTGCTTCGCGTAAGTCGCAGGATTGAAGAACGAGTTCCGGTAAGCGGAGGTCACGAGTTCAGCACAGCCCTTGCTGCTGCTGTACGGGTCGTATCCGCCCATTGCCTCGTTCTCTCGGTATCCCCACTCCCACTCGCGATTTTCGTAGCACTTGTCCGTCGTAACAACGACGACTGACCGCACGCCCGGCACCTGCCGGATCGCGTCGAGCACGTGCACCGTGCCCATCACGTTCGTTTCGTAGGTTTCCACTGGGGTCACATACGATTCGCGCACTAGCGGTTGCGCCGCCATGTGGATCACGATGTCGGGACTGGCGGCCTTCATGGCTTCGGCCAGCAAAGCGCGATCCCGGATATCGCCGATGATGGATTCAATGCCGTCATCTACACGCCCGAGCGTGAACAGGTTGGGCGTGGTGTCCGGCGCAAGGGCGAAGCCCGTGACGCGGGCGCCAAGAGCTTGTAGCCACAGCGTCAGCCAACTGCCCTTGAAACCCGTATGGCCGGTAAGAAAGACCTTCTTGCCGTGCCAGAACGCTTGATCGACCATTACCACACCTTCCACGGTGCACGGCCGCTTTGCCAGAGCTCTTCAAGGTGCGTTTTGTCGCGGAGTGTGTCCATGGGTTGCCAGAACCCTTCATGTTCGAAGGCTGAAAGCTGACCACCTTCCGCAAGTTTCTCGAGCGGTTCGCGTTCCCAGATGCAGTCGTCGTCCGGAATCAGGTCGATTACCTTCGGGGACAGTACGAAAAACCCGCCGTTGATCATGCCGCCGTCGCCTTTCGGCTTTTCCTTGAACGACAGTACTTTATTGTCGTGCAGGTCCAACGCGCCGAAGCGTCCAGGCGGGAAGGTGGCGGAGAGGGTGGCGAGCGTCCCTTGCTGCTTGTGAAACTCAACCAGCGACGAAATGTTGATGTTGCTCACGCCGTCACCGTAGGTGAAGCAGAACGCTTCCTCGTCCTTGACGAAATCCTTGACGCGGCGCAGCCGTCCGCCGGTCATGGTGGACTCGCCAGTATCCACCAAGGTTACTTTCCACGGCTCGGCGTATTGCTGATGCACCTGCATCTCGTTCGTGCGCATGTCGAACGTGACGTCAGACGTATGAAGAAAGTAATTGGCGAAATACTCCTTGATCACGTAGCCCTTGTAGCCGCAGCAGATCACGAAGTCATTCACGCCGTAGGCTGAATAGATCTTCATGATGTGCCAAAGAATCGGTTTTCCACCAATTTCGATCATTGGCTTCGGACGATTGACGGTGTCCTCGGAAATCCGGGTTCCAAGTCCGCCTGCAAGAATTACAGCTTTCATTGAAATCCTGTTGAGTGCAGTGATTAAGTGGCAACGATCAGTCTGGCCGCCGCGTGTATTGGGAACCTTCGCGCGCGGCTTCCATGCATTGGGTTGGAAGCGATAAAACGCGCGTCTATGCGTTATCTACCGCATAGACGGATTCGGTAAGCTGTCGAAAGGAATTTGCGCATTATAGTGTATGGTTTTTGCGGTGACGATAGCCCGGGCGAATTCGCGGGCGGGCGTGGCGCCCGCTCAACGCCGTTAGCGAATGGATGACGCGACACTGGAGTCGACCAGCCGCCTGTACAAATCCACATAGGCGTCGACCATCTTGCCGGCTGTGAACATCGCTTCGAAGCGTTGCCGGCCGTTCTGCCCCAGTTTCGCGGCCAGGGCATCGTCCTCCCACAGCCGCCCCATCGCCCCGAGCAAAGCTCCCGGATCACTCGCCGGCACCACCAGCCCCGTCTCCCCATCTACGTTCACATACGATGTCCCGGTGCCGATTTCCGTCGATATCATCGGCTTCCCGAACATCGCCGCTTCCAGCAACGAGATCCCGAACGCCTCCGAGCGCAAATGCGACGGAAACGTCAGAGCATGACAGAGCGTGAGCAGGGCGATCTTGTCGTCGTCGCCTACCGGCCCGACAAAATCCACGTTGGTCAGCTTCAACCGTTCCGCCTGCGCCCGCAGTTCGCGCTCGACTGGTCCCGACCCGATGATCACCACCCGGAAATCCGTTCCCGGCAGTGCATCCAGCAGCACGTGCAGCCCCTTGTAATATCGGAGATTGCCGACGAACAAAAAAAACTTCGGCCCGGCGCGCTCACGCCAATATTGCAACTTCTCGGCAGTCGGCGCCGCATACGACGTCTCGTCGAGCCCGATTGGAATCACCTCGACCTTGTCGCGATACCGCTGCAACACGTCGCTCGTCTCCAGATAATTCGGGGACGTTGCCACGATCTTGTCGACGCTCGCGAGAAACCGATTGCGCAGCGGCTTATAGAACTGCAGCAACACCTTCTGCCGCACGATATCGGAGTGATACGTCACGATCGACGGCTTATGCACGCGCGTAACGAAGTGCACGACATCGGCAAACGGCCACGGGAAATGGTAGTGGATCAGATCGGCGTGTTCGGCGAGTTCGCGGAACCGTCCGAACGCCGAGAGCGAAAAGCCCGACGACGCAATTTCCACGTCCATCTTCGCGCGATGGTGTACGTGGTCCCCGAAGTCCACGGTGCTAGTGTCGTGGCTCACCGTGAGCACTTCACTCGTCACACCACGACGGGCCGCGCCGGAACAAATCTGGCTGATCAGTTCCTGAACGCCGCCCATTGTGTCCGGCTTATAAGTCTTATAGAAATGTAAAACGCGCATAGATCCCGTTGAAGGTGCTGGGCAAACGTGGCCGGGCGGCGATAAAGCGAGCGACGCCGCCGTTGCGAAGCCAGCATCAATCAAGAACCACCGCGCATTGATATCAGGCAGCGGTGGCTACCCGATTGCGCAAAAGACGATCAGGCCGGCACGCGCCCATAAACGTCCTCGAAGCGGACAATGTCGTCCTCACCAAGATACTCGCCGCACTGCACCTCGATCAGCACGAGATCCATCACGCCCGGATTGATAAGCCGATGCTTGTGGCCAGCGGGAATGTAAGTGGACTCGTTCGGCTGCAGCGAGATGATCTGCTCGCCATTGACAATGTCAGCGCACCCGCTCACCACGATCCAGTGCTCGCTGCGGTGATGGTGCATCTGCAACGAAAGTTGTGCGTTCGGCTTCACCACAATGCGCTTCATCTTGAAGCGATCGCCTTCTTCGAGCACGGTGTACGTGCCCCACGGGCGATGCACCGTTCGGTGGAGCCTGTACGCATCGTGATTGACCTTCTTGAGCTTGGCGACGATTTGCTTCACGTCCTGCGCCCGGTCACGCGATGCAATCAGCAGCGCGTCGGCGGTATCCACCACGATCAAATCTTGCACGCCCACGGCGCCAATCATGCGGCCGTCTTCGCTGCGGATAAAGCAGTTGTCGACTTCGTACAGCTCCGCCTCGCCATGGATGCGGTTGCCGCGTGCGTCGGGCGCGGTGAGTTCGCTGATGGACAGCCACGAGCCAATGTCGCTCCAGCCCATCTCGCACGGCACCACGTTGACGTTGTTGGAGCGCTCCATCACGGCATAGTCGATGGAAATGTCTTCAGCACGGGCAAATTGCGCGCCATCGAGCTCGACGGTGTAACCATCCTTCGATGTACTGCGCTTTGCATCGATAACGGCAGCAATAGCCGGTTCCAGCACGGTCGGCGCGTACTTCTCGAGTTCGGCGAGCATGGTCTCGGCGGTGAAGCAGAACATGCCTGCATTCCACAGATGCCGACCGTCGGCAACGAGTTCTTCAGCCACGGACAACTGCGGCTTTTCGACGAACTGCACGACCTTGTGCACGGCATCCGCGCCGGGCAGCGGCTTGCTTTCGAATTCGATGTAGCCATAGCCCGTCTCGGGCTTCGTCGGGCGGATGCCGAACGTGACAATCCGGCCTTCCTGCGCCGCACGCGCCGCGTGCTGGACGGCGGCGCCGAACGCGGCTTCGTCTTCCACGAGCTGGTCTGCGGGCATGACGAGCATGATCGCGTCTGCGCCATGCTGCTGACGCACGACTTCCGCCGCCACGCCGATCGCCGCAGCGGTATTGCGCGCGGACGGTTCGAGGATGAAACCCAGCTGGCCGACGTCCGAGTCGGCTTCAACGCATTCGTCTTTCGTCAGGAAATACGTTTCGCGGTTCGTAACGATGACCACTTCATTGGCGCTCGCCACATGCGAAGCACGCAGAAACGTCTTTTGCAGCAGGCTCTGCCCATCGGCCAGTTTCAACAGCGGCTTAGGGAAGGCTTCGCGGGACACCGGCCACAGGCGGGTACCTGCGCCCCCACAAATAATGACGGGAATGATGTTCATTGAACGGCTCGAAAATGGCTGAATTGTGGCAGCGAAGCGGCGATTTTAGCGGATTTCGAGACGCTGGTGCCCTGTTTCGGAACATCTCGTTACCGATGTTGCAGCAATCGAACCGGCTACGACTCGCCGCCAGCCAAAGGTTTTGATATCGTATGCAGGCAACTTCTATCGCTTGCTGCATAAGGTTCGCGAAGAGCCAGTGTGTTAAATTTCGTGGTTGCGTCCGGGGTACGAAAAGCACACCTAGTCGCTGCGGAGACAGGGTCTCAGCAGGGTCTCAGGCAGGAAAATCTGTCCAATCGATCAGGAAAATAGGATAGATGCATTGGGCACGTTCATGTCATCAGGACAGGCGTGTCGTCCGTTTGGTGGACATGAGCGGGCCATGAGTGGGGCCATAACGACCGAGCCCCAAGCGGTTTCATCCCGGCGGTAAGAGCTTGAAACATATTCGCATGCAACGGTCGATGACGGGCTATTCCGCCATCGCAGACCTCCTTTTGTTTTTTGTTTGTTCACTACGTCAACTAAACACTAACGCATGAAATTGCTCTTCGATCTCAACTCACTTCGTCCACCGAGGAGCGGCGTCGGCTATTACACGCAGCATCTGCTGGAAGGATTGCACGATGAGCCGGATGTGCAGGGGCTGGCGGGCTGGGTGGGCGCGGAGCGTTTCGAAGGCGAGCGCCTGCTCGCGCTGATCAATCAACACGTGGCGTTGCGCAAGGGCGTGCAGTTCAGCGAGGGTATTGCGGCCAAGGTGCTTCAGAAGGCGCGCAGCCTGCCGGGGCTGTATCGCGGAAGGACAATTGCGCGGGCCATCAAGTCGCGTGAAGTGCGTGACGATTTCGCGCGCCGCGGGTATGTGTATCACGAGACAAACTTCGTGGCCTCGAGGTACAAAGGCCCGACGGTCGTGACCATTCACGACCTGTCGCATCGGCGGCATCCAGAGTTTCATCCGCGCGTGGCGGTGGAATATCTCGACCGCGAGTTGCCAAAAACGTTGCGGCAAGCGCAGGTCGTGATCGCGGACAGTCACTACACGAAGAACGATATCGTCGATATCTACGGCGTGCCCGAATCCAAGGTCGTCACCATTCATCTGGGCGTTGAAGCGGCGTTTCAGCCGTACTCGGCGGAATCATGCGCCGAGGCGCTCGCCAATCTCGGCCTGAAGCATCGCGGATTCGTGCTGTCCGTCTGCACGCTGCAGCCGCGCAAGAATCTGCAGCGGCTGGTCGAAGCATTCGCGCGGCTGCCCGCGGAGATGCGCAGCGCCTTTCCGCTCGTGCTGATCGGCGCGGATGGCTGGAAGAATTCCGCCCTCATGCGCGTGATCGAACCGCTCGCGCGTGATGGTCAGGTGGTGGTGCCCGGCTATGTGCCACGGGAAAATTTACTGAGGCTGTATGCATCGGCGGCATTGTTTGCCTATCCGTCGTTGTTCGAAGGCTTCGGCTTGCCCGTTGCAGAAGCCATGGCGAGCGGCGTGGCCGTGCTGACGTCGAATCTGACTTCGTTGCCGGAAGTGTCGGCAGGGGCGGCGTGGGAGGTGGACCCTTATTCCATCGATGACATCGCGGCCGGCATGGAGCGCCTGATCGGCGATCCGGCTCTGCGCGACGAACTCATCGCCAAGGGTTTGCTGCGCGCCGCCGATCTCACCTGGGACGCGACCGTCGCCCAGACGTGCGCGGTTTATCGCGGATTGTCGGCATGAAGCTGCGGAGATCGCTGTCATGCGAGTAATCGTCACAGGGGCCAACGGTTTTGTGGGGCGCGCGACTTGCGCGGCGCTCTGCGATGCGGGTCACGACGTGACCGCACTCGTGCGTCGGCCAGGCGGCTGTGAGCCGCGCGTGCACGAACGAGTAATCGCCGACGATAACTTCGCAAGTCTCGCCGCTTTGCCTGCTGCGGACGTACTGATTCATCTTGCCGCGCGTGTTCACGTGATGCGGGACAGCGCTGGGGACCCGCTCGGCGAGTATCGCGCGGTCAATGTGCAGGGCTCGCTCAACGTGGCGCGCGCCGCGTTGCGCGCGGGTGTGACGCGGCTGGTTTTTATAAGCAGCATCAAGGCGTTGGGCGAGAGCGAGCCGGGCCGGCCATGGCGCGAGGACGATGCGCCGGCGCCCGCGGATCCTTACGGCATTACGAAGCTCGAAGCCGAACGGGCGCTTGAGTGCTTCGGCCGCGAGCAAGGTATGGAGATTGTCGTGCTCCGTCCGCCGCTGGTCTATGGCCCGGGAGTACGAGCGAACTTCGAGCAATTGATGCGAGCCGTGGAGCGCGGTATCCCTTTGCCGCTTGGTGCTATCAGTGTCCGTCGCAGCATGGTCTACGTGGGTAATCTCGCCGATGCCATCCGGTTCGTGGCAACGCGCACCGAGCCGACCAGCGGAGTGTTCCATGTTACCGACGGCGACGATCTCAGCGTCGCGCAGATGATCCGGGCACTGGCCCAGGCCTTTGATAAACCCGCGCGGCTTCTGGCGGTACCCGCTTCATGGTTGCGTGCAGCGGGCGCGCTGACGGGGCGCACGGCCCAGGTCGACCGATTGACAAGCCCGCTGCGCATGGACAGCACGCGCCTGCGGACGGACCTCGGCTGGACGCCGCCCATAACGGTGGCCGAAGGCATCGCGCGGACGGTGCGTGCATTCCAGGAGGCGCGCTGATGGTACTGCTGACGCCCATGCCCATGCTGTTGTTCTTCGCTGCTGGAATCGCTTGCGGTGTGTGCGCGGGGATTTTGCTGCTGCTATTGCGTACAGGCTGGGCCTGGGATATAGCAGTCGATATCCCGAACCATCGGTCGTTGCACGTGCGCCCGGTGCCGCGCGTGGGCGGCTGGGGGGTCATGCCAGCCACGTTGCTCGCCGTTGCATTGTGCGTGCCATCCTTTGGCTGGATCGCGCTCGGAGCATTGCTGCTGTCCGTGGTGTCCCAAATCGATGACCGGCGGGGCTTGCCGGCCCGCGTGCGCTTCGCCGCGCATCTGATCGTGGTGGCTGGGGCCATTGCGTGGAGCTCCGTGAGCATTACCTGGTGGCTTGCGCTGCTTGCCGTCGTGGCGCTCGTCTGGGTGGTCAATCTTTACAATTTCATGGACGGCTCCGACGGTCTCGCGGGCGGCATGGCTGTGTTTGGTTTCGGTTTTTACGCCGTTGCAGCGCTGATTTCGCAGCCGTCGCTTGCAGTGGCTGCGGCGGCGGTAGCTGGCGCAGCACTTGGCTTCTTGATTTTTAACCACCATCCGGCCAAGATATTCCTCGGCGACGCCGGTTCGATCCCGCTTGGTTTCCTGGCTGGGGCGCTGGGCTTCTGGGGTTGGCAGCACAGCGTCTGGCCGATCTGGTTCCCCGCGCTGGTGTTTGCGCCTTTCGTGGCCGACGCCACCGTGACCCTTGCGCGCCGTCTCGCGCGGGGGGAGAAAGTGTGGCTGGCGCATCGCGAGCATTATTATCAGCGTTTGGTGAGACTGACTGAAAGCCACGTCCGCGTGGCTGTGGCGTATTACTTGCTCATGTTGGGCAGCGGTTGCGTAGCGCTCTTAGCACTTTGCGTGCCGCTCATGGCCCAATGGGCCCTGTTCGGGGCGTGGTACGTTGTTCTGGCCTTGGTTGGCTGGCAGATCGACCGCCGTTGGCGGCAATTCATCCTCACTCAAGGTAACGATAACGATGCGAATTAAGCCTTCGTGGCTCTCGATCGCGGCATTCGGTTTTGACCTCATGGCGGTCGCGGTGGCGTGGCTCGCCGCGTATACGCTGCGCTTCAATGGCTCGGTTCCTGACGATTTCTGGCACGGCGGCATCAACGCTCTGGTGTGGGTCGTAGTGATCTACGGTCTGATGTTCCGTATCTTCGGGCTGTATCGCGGCATGTGGGTGTTTGCAAGCCTGCCTGACCTGATGCGGATCTCCAAGGCGGTCGCCAGCGGCGCGCTGATCGTGATGATCGGTGCGGCCATGCTCCAGCCTTCTCCCATCATTCCCCGCTCTGTGTTGATCGTGTCGCCGTTGCTGCTGTTCATGGTGACGGGCGGCTCGCGCGCGCTTTACCGTGCAATCAAGGAGTTTTACCTGTACGGCGGCTTGATAGGCAAGGGCAAGCCGGTGATCGTGCTCGGCGCGGGTACGGCGGGCGCGAATCTCGTGCGCGAGCTGGCGCGCTCCAGTGAATGGCGTTTGGTGGGTCTGCTCGACGACGACCCCGCTAAACGCGGTCGTGAAATCTTGGGCCACAAGGTACTGGGATCGATCAGCGAGCTGCCGTTGTGGGCGGAACAACTCAAGGCCGATACGGCGATCATCGCGATTCCGTCGGCGTCGGTAGATGCGCAGCGGCGTGTGGCTACCATGTGCGTTCGCGCAGGCGTTAAGGCCATGGTGTTGCCAGCGCTTACCGTGCTCACACAGGGGCAGGCATTCCTCTCACGGGTTCGCCAGATCGACCTGGAAGACTTGCTCGGCCGCGAGCCCGTGAAGATCGACATGCCGCACGTCGAGGCGCTGCTGCATGGGCGCGTGGTGATGGTCACGGGTGCAGGCGGCTCGATCGGTTCGGAATTGTGCAGGCAGATCCTGCGCTTCTCGCCGGCGCAACTCGTGGCCTACGACCTGAGCGAATACGCGATGTATTTGCTCATCGAAGAATTGCATGAGCGGTTCCCGGATCTGTCAGTGATCCCGGTGATCGGCGATGCCAAGGATTCGCTGCTTCTCGATCAGACCATGTCGCGCTTTGCGCCGCATATTGTGTTTCACGCTGCGGCGTATAAACACGTGCCTTTGATGGAAGAGCAGAACGCATGGGCGGCAGTGCGCAACAACGTGCTGGGTACCTTGCGCGTGGCGCGCGCGGCGATCCGTCATCAGGTGAGCCATTTCGTACTGATCTCCACCGATAAAGCCGTCAACCCGACCAACGTGATGGGCGCAAGCAAACGCCTGGCCGAGATGGCCTGCCAGGCGTTGCAGCAGACCGCGCCGCGCACGCAGTTCGAGACGGTGAGATTTGGTAATGTGCTGGGCAGCGCGGGCAGCGTGATCCCGAAGTTCCAGCAGCAGATTGCGAAGGGCGGTCCGGTAACGGTCACGCATCCGGAGATCACGCGGTTCTTCATGACGATCCCCGAAGCTGCGCAACTGGTGTTGCAAGCGTCGAGCATGGGCCGTGGCGGCGAGATCTTTATCCTGGATATGGGTGAGCCGGTGAGAATCGTGGATCTGGCGCGCGATCTGATTCGCTTGTACGGATTCTCGGAGGAGCAGATCCGGATCGTGTTCACGGGCTTGCGGCCGGGTGAAAAGCTGTACGAGGAATTGCTTGCCGACGACGAAACGACCACACGCACGCCGCATCCGAAGCTGCGGATCGCACAGGCGCGCGAAGTGCCGAATCACTTCCTCGATGAATTGCTGCCATGGCTGATGCAGCATCGCGTATTGGCAGATGACGAAGTGCGACGTGACCTGCGCCGCTGGGTGCCGGAGTATCAGACGACTATGACGCCAGCGTTGACGAGTGTGCAGTCGGCTCGAATCGGTTGAGGGTTACTCAACAGTTAATGTCTCACGACTGCTTGTTGGGAGGAGCGACCGCAAGGATGCCCGCTGTACCGGAGCTCGCTTCGTAGCGCGTGTGACTTCGCAAGCAGGTTGGCGGTGCAGGAGATCCGCACCGCTCTTTTCCCGCATGCACGCCCCAATAGAGACAGTTCATAAACGAACTGTACGGGTCTAATTTGCGCGGCTAGTTCGTAGCAGGACAATCCCGGAATCGAAGAGGCAAGCGATGAAACACATGGCGCCTTCGACTTGACGTCGGCCTCACGTTGGGAGCGGCAAAGACAGTCTGAGAGCAAGGTTTTCCCGACGTTTGAGGTTGAATAGGCGATGAGATTGTCACGGACGAATGATCGAATGACGCGTTGGTAAGGTCAGATAAGACAAATCGATATAAAAGTGAGCGACAACGCGCACACCGAAAATTAAACTCACCTTAGGATTTAACAAACGTCCGGGGGTGGCGAAAATGGGTCAACGCGAAGATTTTCAGACCGAGCGATCGCTTGCTGAGCGCAGCGAACGCAAGCCGATAGCATGGCGCTATATGCTCGGCGACGGGAAGTGGCGCTATCAGCTCGAGTGGTCTAACGGCGCTGTCATGCATCCGGTCTACGAATTGACACCCGAGGATGCGGAGGCCCTAAACAAGACTTATCGGTGATTTGCGCATACAGAACGCGGCGCTATTCTCGATTGAGCTGAATTGACGCCATGAGCATCGGCACGCATCCACCGGATCATTAGTACAACAGTTCACGGTAGATAAATTGCGAATCCGCCCTCGCTAGCGCTTGCTTCGCTAGGTATCAGCCGAAGCCTTCCGAAATTGTGCTTTAGGTAGATTACCTTCGATATCACTTCCCGCTTCACGCTCGACGCCTTGATTACGCCAGCGCGTTCGGCAGCATCAATCGTCGCCTCCAGCAGCTCTTCAACGCCCGCCTCACCGAGGTGCTTGCGCCAGCGCGTCAAGCTCGACGGATCATTCAGTGGCTGCGTTTGCAGGAACGTCTCGCCAGTGAAGACCTGTCAGTAGCGATTCACGACCCCGTTACCGCACGACTTCTTCGTCGGACAGGTCGAAGGCATCGAATCTCGTGATGGAGCAAGGCTGACCGGCTGCTCGCTTAGGCGCTTTGTCGAGGTGCAGTGAACCATTCGTCTATATACGAAACTACCGCAGCGCGATTGTTGCGAAGTACTGGTACCGGCACCACGAACCTTGGAGCATTCAGTTGGTCTAGTGCGCCCGTAAAACTCGCGTTCACGACCTCCCTATTTACGAAGGATCAGAAGAGCATGCACGCTGCGAGCAACGGCATCCGGCTATTCTGCAGGTGAGCTCTTCTCCGCAGGTGAGCTCTTCTCCGCAGGTGTGCCCTTCTCTGCAGGTGTGCTTTTCTTCGCGCCAACACTTCGAGCAGCCTTCGCAACCTCGCGCGAACTGGCGCGCAGGGCGCGACCGAGCGCAAAATCGCCCCGCATTTGTTCGAATGTATAGCGCCGAACGAGATGTCCGCCGAAGCCTGCGAGGAATTGGAGAATGCCCGCTGTCGAGACGCCGTCGAAGTCAAGTTCGAGCGTACGTTCGCGGGCGACTTTGATCGCCTGCCAGACAAGTAGAGCTACCGCGCCGCTGTGCGCGGTGGCTGTACGCGTCGTCAAAAAATAGTAGACGTTTGTCTTGTCCCAAACGAGCGCGGTCGCGGCATTGAGTGAGCCATCATGGTCGAACGTACCGAGCAGCATGCCGGCATTATGGCGCACGACCTCGGTCAGCAACCGCCGCATGATCGTTGAGCCGTAGACGTTATCGAGCTTACGGGTGGCAAGGTTGGAATCATAGAAGTCGACAAATTCCTCGACGCCCGCGATCTCGCGCACCACGAATCGCTCAGCGGAGCGCCGGACGCGGTTGCGCGTATTCCAGCGAAGTCCGCGCCAGGCGGTGGCCTCGTCCGTGCCCGGGGGCAATTTGAGCGTGAACCCCACCGAGACTTGGAAGCCGTGCAGCGAGAAAGCGGCTGCTTCGGCTTCCGACACAAGCGGGTGCGCGATCTGATGAAAGTGCGCGCACTTGGGTAGTTGAGCGATCAACTCGCGCGTGACTTCCAGACGATGATTCCACTCGGGGTTCCCCGCATCGGCGGGCTGCGGCTTGATGACCGGGCCGAGGGTTCGGGTGAGCGGTGGCAATGTCGATATGCGCCAGAAGCCCTTTTTGGTAAGCGTGTAGGGCATCTCGCCGACGATCTGGTCGCCGGTCTTCACGACGGCCATGTGCCAATCCTCACCAGCGGTCGCGTTCAGCCACCACGGTTCGTGGAAGACCGAGCGTTCCGTAAGCCCAATGGATGCAGGCAGAACGTTTGGTGATTTCGGGGGTTCTTCGAGAGCCGGCTTGCGTGTTCGCGGTTTGAGCGGACCAGGAACTGTTACCACGGGAATCTTCTCTGTGTTCATGACGCTCGATTCCTCTCACGTTGTCCCCACCGACGCCAGAGGTTAGAAGAATAAGCGACCGCGCGACCGTGCGGCAGCGAACATTGCAAGGAAGAAGGCAGGCGGCGTTGCCAAACTGCAATCTTCTTTGACGGGGCTGAGGGGAGGGGGAGGGGTGAGGGTCAAGGAGGGGCAAGTACGGCCCGCTCGGGCGTCCTGGCAGGCTAACGGAACACAGATCACTCAACTTCTGAAGCAGGGAACGAGACGGGGCTAGAGAAGCCAGGGAGCGATCAAGGAGAAATCGAGCAACGGTTCGATATTTATGCTCGCATTACATATGTTGGCGACCGCACGAAAGGCCCAGCTTTCCTATAGGTTCCAGACTATTCGGCGAGTAGCCTAGGTCGAGATTCAACAGGACGGTCGCGTCCCGGGTCAGCGCTGGCTCGAAGGGCTGCGCCGGTTGAAATATCGCGGTTACGACCTGTTAGGCGTGGCCGTGATTGCTGCCGGCCGCCCGAGACGCGCCTGCAGCGTCTATCGTGTCGCCGATCTGGCCAGTCAGGGTCGGGAGACCGGTCTGCAGGGGCAATCCGGGATCGCGCACATGCGCCAGGCAACACACGAAGCACCTGTGACCGCAATGCGCATCCGATTTTCTCGAGCAACAAGTAGCACTCGTGCATAGCGCCGTTATCGAGAACGACGAGTCGCCGCGTGAGATGCTTGCGCGGCAAGGGCTACGAGTTCTTCTCGCAGACTGATGCGGAGGCAATCGCGCATTTTGATCGGCCGCATATATCAAGGCGATCTGTTCCGACCCGTTTGCGAGCGGTCCCAGGTGGGTACCCACGAGCCTATTTGCTCTCGATTTTCACGGCGGAACGAAGCCATCTATTGTCGGCCCGACGGCCTTTAATAGTAGATGGTTTCAGGTCATACGAAACTTCGCATTCCTTCATATAGGGTAGGACCTGATATTTGTCGTCTGGCTTATTGATCGATAGTTATCTCTCTTTTCGAGGTAAGCCGTCGAAACTCGCCGGTGTTAATAGCGACGCCTGGTCTGATCAGGACCATTCGTTTGACTTCGACTGACGTGAGCTCAAGGTGGTTTCTGAATATGCGTGTAATAGAACCGCAGTGTCGTCTTGGCTGGTCGGCCATGAGCGGAAAGCCGGCATCCGCGCAAGAGCACGCGGCGAGTGAGATGCCCCGCTCGTGGGCCCGACGGCGCTTGATACAAGTGCTTCCCGTGCTTGCGGCGGCGTCGACTGGAGCAGCGCAACCAGCGTACGCTTCCAGTCCAGCCCGCAACGCCGTTCTCATGGACAAAGCGTTCGGTGTAAAGGGGGATGGACGTAGCAACGATCGCTCGAGCCTGCAGGCGGCGATTGACCAGTCGCTCGGCCAGACGTTGATGATCACCGGCGATTGCCGGATCGACGCAGTCGGCCTCGCATTGCGAAGCGGCAGTCGGGTGCGCTTTGCGCCGGGCGCGTCGATCAAACTTCTGCCGCACAACGCGTCCTTCTATCAGATCATGCGCATCTGGGATGTGCGGGACGTGATACTCGAAGGCGCGACGCTCGACGGCAGCAGGGAACTGAACGCGGCGCCGAACGACCCCCACAATGGCGGGTATGGAATGGGGATTTCCATTGCGGGAAGCTCGAACATCACGCTCATTTCACCCACCACGACCGGATGCTGGGGCGACGGCATTTATATAGCTAACAGTTATTCGAGCAAGAGCACGTGGCCAAGCGACATCCGCGTGCTCGATCACCGGGCCTCGCGTTGCCGCCGACAGGGCGTGTCAATCATCAGCGGTGCGAATATCGTCTTCGAGCGCCCGGTCTGGGAGAGTATTGGTGGAACGTTGCCGTCCGCAGGACTCGATATCGAGCCCAATAATAACTTGGATATTCTTCACGACATTCGAATTGAAAGCCCGACAACCCGCAACTGTCGCACCGGAATTCTGATGTACCTGCAGATGCTTGCCGGGCCGAAGCCGCAGTACGTCCAGATCAAGATAACGGACCATCGGGACGAAGCCTCAGCGTTCGCGCCACTCGATATCTCGGGACTCGAACTTAAAGGCGCCGTCGTGAAGGGACGCATCGTGATCGATTCATCGAAGTGGGTGAGTCCTCGACTTTCGACGCTAAGAAGTGAAGACTACGATCGCGTGCATGGCCCGCAGATAATTGTGAGCAATCAGCGCATCATACCTTGACCCCGAAGCGGGAATAAGCGTGGCGATATGGCGGAAAAATTCTAGAGCTGTCCGAGATACCAGGGGCCCGCGATTCGTCGCGCAGGCGAATCCAAAAGGGTTGTGTGTCTTCGCGCACATACCGTCCGCGACCGCGGTTGATAGCGTTTCTATAGGTAGGAGGACATTGATGTCAAATCGCTACGATCGCGTTCGCCTTGAACTCGCTGCGGCTCCGCATACATGGCTCGTGACAGGCGTCGCGGGCTTTATTGGCTCGAATCTGCTCGAGGCGCTGCTCAAGCTAGACCAGCGCGTGGTCGGGTTGGACAACTTCGCGACCGGTCACCGGCGCAACCTCGACGAAGTGCGCTCGCTCGTCAACGCCGCGCAATGGCAGCGTTTTAGATTCATAGAAGGCGATATCCGCAAACTCGCGGATTGCGCGGCCGCGGTGAAGCAAGTTGACCATGTGCTTCACGAGGCTGCGCTCGGCTCGGTGCCGCGTTCGGTTCAGGATCCTATCGCAACCCACGAAGTCAATATCAGCGGCTTTCTCAACATGCTGGTGGCCGCGCGCGACGCCCAGGTCAAAAGCTTTACCTACGCGGCGTCGAGCTCTACTTACGGTGATCACCCCGGCTTGCCGAAAGTGGAAGACCGCATTGGTCAGCCGCTGTCGCCGTATGCGGTGACCAAGTATGCAAATGAGTTGTACGCGTCGGTTTTCGCACGCAACTATGGCTTGCGCACGATCGGCCTGCGCTATTTCAACGTATTTGGCCAGCGTCAGGACCCGGACGGCGCATATGCCGCCGTGATTCCCCGCTGGACGGCGGCGCTGATCAACGGCGACGAAGTCGTCATCAACGGCGATGGCGAGACAAGCCGCGACTTCTGTTTTGTCGACAATGCGGTTCAGGCGAATCTGCTCGCCGCCCTTGCCGACGACGCGAGCCGCGATCAGGTGTACAACGTGGCGGTCGGCAACCGCACGACACTCAATCAGCTATACGGCTACCTGAAAGCGGCACTCGCTGATCATGGCGTTGCATTGCGCGACCATCGGCCCGTGTATGGCCCGAATCGCCCAGGCGATATCCGGCATTCGCAGGCCAATGTTGACAAGGCGCAACGGCTGCTCGGCTATGAACGCAGGATAACGCTTGAGCAGGGGCTCGGAGTGGCCATGCCTTGGTACGTGCGCTTCGTCGCGGACAGTACCCGCTTCGGCGACGACGCTCGCGTCCTGTCCGCGGCCGTACGCGCGGAGGGGAGTTAAGCGCGTGATCCCCCAACTCGGCACGTCGCTGAAGCACGCAACGACATTGATCCGCACCATTTTCTATGCCGGCGGATGGGCGGCGGGCAAGCCAAGGACAGTGGAGATATGAATATCGTCCTGCTGGTGAGTTCGATGGGCACTGGCGGTGCGGAACGCGTGGCGTCTACGCTTGTCAACGCATGGGCGAAACGGGAGGAAACCGTTACCCTCGTGGTGACGTACAGCGGCCGCGGCAGTTGCTTCTATCCGCTTGCTGATAATGTCCGGTTGATCTATCTCGCCGATCTCACCGGCCAAAACAGGCGCGGGCTGCGCGGCTACGTGGCGCGTTTCGTCGCGTTGCGTGCGTTTATTCGCGGCCACCGGCCGGATGTCGTCATCTCCTTTCTGACGAACGTTAACGTCACGGCAATCCTGGCGACTCGCGGGATGCACGTGCCGGTGATTGCATGCGAACACAACGATCCGTCGGCCGATAAACGCTCCCGTTTCTGGCGAATGGCTTGCCGTTATGTGTACCCGCATGCGAGTCTGGTGACCGTGCTGACGGAAAACGTCGTGCTGCCGCTCAGACGCATGGTGCCGCATATGTCACGCCTGGCCGTGATGCCCAATCCGTTACCCGACGAGCTTTTTGAACAGCAGTGCGTGCGCGGGCCGGCGGATGCCCGCAAGCGTCTGATTTCGGTTGGCCGCCTGCACGAGCAGAAACAGTACGACGTTCTGATCACTGCTTTCGCGGCACTTGCTGAAGCGTATGCCCAATGGGACCTGTGGATCTGGGGCGACGGTCCAGAGCGCGCGAAGCTGGCGGCGCAGATAGAAGGCGCCGGCTTGAAGAACCGTGTCTTCCTGCCTGGCAAGACTGCCTCGCCATGGGCTGAAATGGCGGCTGCGGACGTCTTCGTGCTGTCGTCGCGCTTTGAAGGCTTACCGATGGCCTTGATGGAAGCGATGGGGCTTGGCGTCGCCTCAATCGCCTTTGATTGCCGCAGCGGCCCACGAGAGTTGATGCGCGACGGAAGCGACGGACTTCTGATACCGGCGGGCGACGTGGACGCCATGGTTCGAGGCTTGCGCGAACTCATCGCCAATGCGGCGTTGCGCTCCGAACTCGGCAGCAAGGCAGCGCATTCAATCCGCGAACGCTATTCGGTGCAGGCGGTGCTCACGCATTGGGAAGAGCTGTTCGAGCGGGTCGGGGCCCGCGCGGTCCGCCCGTCACATGACATCCTGACGCGGCCGGCCACCCCAGCGAGCAGAACAGGACAGCCATGCGGTCGAAGCTGAACCATCGCTATTCGGCCGTTGCAAGCAGCGGATGCGTCAACGAGGAGCCGACATGCGTAAAGTCATTGTTTTCGCCTAAACCAACGGGTTAGCGACGCGATGGCATGCGAAGTACCGTGCGTCGCCACGGACCTGGAAGACGCCGAGCTACTCAAGGTGCGACAGGATGTGTCGTGCCGCCGGAAAATGCGCGCGCACGGACCCTTTGATCGCGATGCTTAGCCTCTCCCGCGGCGAGCGGGCCACCTTGGGACAGGCAGCAAGAAGCCGTATTCAGCGCCAGTTTTCGGTGGAACACAGTTGGCGGCATGACGAAGAGACCTGCGCACAGACCCTGGTGGAGCGCCCGAAGACCGGTTGAGCGCGCTCGCACAAACAGTTGCTATTCATCGCCACCCGGTTCGCCAACCGGCTTGCGAAGCATCGGCGGGGTAAGCGCCGTCCCGGCTCGCCGTGCGACCGGCACGTGCGTGGGAAGACGCATCAGCAAAGGCAGCAGCCCAAGAAAGATGACTGGTTCGGAATATGAAAGCTTCAGGCTCATGATAAGCGCGAAAAATAGCACATGCGGTATGTCCTTGCGAATCCTGAGGAACATCCAGGCAGGAATCAGCAGCCCGACCATCCCAAAGCGCACCACGAAGTACTGAAGCAGACCTGCGTCATTAAGCGACGCTATCTGCATCCCCCCGTTCGGATTGGCCAAGTGATATAGCGGCGCTTCCAGCGTGAAAGGCCCGTAGCCGAGCATCCAATCCCAGCCCGTGCGAAAGCTGTAGACGTAGTCAAGCAACTGAAGACGGATAGCCGATGTTTCGTCCATCTTCATAGCGAAGCTGTCGAAATAAGTCAGCATGACTGAAGGCAAAGCCAATAACGCAAGCAGGCACACGCCCACGGTTAGAACCCGCACCGACTTCCTTTGGGTGGTCACGAGGACGGCGAGCAGCAGCACGACACACTGAACCGTGGCCGCTGTCGACTGAGTGATCAGCATGGCGAAGAGCGTTAGAAAGACGGGCAGGGCGTGCGGCTCACGCTGTTGCGCCCGGCTGAGCAGTACATAACCGACGGTCATGGTGGCGACCACTGCGCTGAACGTCGAAGGCTCAACGAAGAGACCGGTAGGGCGGTAGGCGAAAACAGGATTCAGGTTTTCGTAGTTGTGAAATCGCGAAGGCTCACCCGTGACCGGTTCGACAAAATCGATATAACTCTTAGTGACAATGAGACACGCGGTTTGCGCAAACAAAATCAGGTCGTTGAACACCAGTAAAGCCGCCAGCACAAGCGTCAGTTCACTCAGTCGCTTGAGGACGAGCGAGCAGAGACACGCCACGAAGACCGTCACGAGTACAAGAAAAAGATAATTGTTGAATGCGGACTTTTCCAGTTCAGGGGCTCCGTTTGGCGCTGGAAAGAACAGGTAATAGAGAAAGCACGCGGTGATGACAATGAGTGCCGACAGCACCCGCAAGACATTTACTCGATCGAACAGCGTCTTCCGCGTGTCGGGCATGCAAAGACAGTACGCGCCGACCAGCAGGGTGCCGGCCATCTGAACATAGGCACCGTGACTCGCCAGTGTCGAGAGCAATAGCGCGACAAACAGGAAGCTGAATCGAAGAAAATTTGTCATGAGCAGTCTCGTGTGCACATGCCGCCTGGTGATTAGCGGGTTTGAGGTGGGCTCGACCTCGAAGTGCTTCACGAGATAACCCGCCGAAGCCGTCAGGTCTCGGCAAATCCCAGGTTTCCACCCGTTGGGGCCTCTAGCCAGCACGGCTCACCGAAAATCGAATGCGCGCTGGAGACGGCAGCGATTTTCCCCACGGGCTCCGCGTGACGCTTACGCGTCGTATCGCCTTTTGAGACGGGCGGGAGGGGGTAAATCGAAAGCGTTCGTTACCGGTACGATTCGAAGCATTCTGTCTGTCGGTCTGCGAAAAGCGTCGCGGATTAAATCAACCTCGCCTGATCTTGGCGTTACGAAGCGCAGTGCAGCAGCAGGCCCACGGTGCAGCTTCCTGCACGCCGCGTTGGTGCACCGTTCGCGATCGCACATACCAAAGTATTCCGCCTCAATCACCAGGCAGGAGCCGCAGATTTATCCAGGCGATTCGGGAGCGAGTGCGGAAGATTGCAAGGAAGGAGTAAAGCGCTTCGAACTATGCGTGATAAAACCAATATGCGGCAGAGCACGGGAGAACGGGCAGGTCCAGCGCTAGACAGAGGAATGAAAGCGAAACAATGTGGCGCCCATGGCGTTACAGCGCGCGGTGCTCACGGCTAACGATCGGGCTTTTTGAAAGTGAAGGCTCTTTCGCGGGGCGCGCGGGAGTTAGGCCGCACCTTGGAGCTACGTTTTACAAGGAATCTGCGACCTGGCTTGTGGATCCTTTTTTTCTCTCGACGCAAGAAAACTACATCCAGCACAGCTATTAGTGCCAGCGCCACAACACCAAGAAAAATCACCGTGCCGATGACATTAAGCAATTTCATCTGCCGATCCTCGTGTGGAAACACGACCTGTGCATCTGGTTCGCGTCTGGCCGGTGCCCGTCAAGTCATCTGCATCGATCATACAAAAGCGAATATACGTATTTATCTTAGCACGCCCTTATGTGGGATATCGCACATAAAACGGCGAGAAAAATGATGCTTTTGGCGACGCAAGCAAGATTTGCTGACGCTCACAGACCGATGAAATCAACTATTGAAGTGGCAAAGCCCATGCCCGCTGGGCACCGGAAACGGAGTGGTCGGGGGCATGGGCGGGCCAGAATCGCGCGACAGTCCGAATGGACCAATCGCGCGCGGCTGTTACGTCATTACGCACGCGTCGTGACGTTTGTTACTTCAACCGATGGGCCTGCCATATCCCAAGCGGCGAGGCGATATCCGGATTTCGATCCAACGAAGGTCGGCGATGCGCTCGTAATCAGGCCAGAAACCGTATGGCCGTTCAGCGTTAAGCCGCTGACGTAAAAGCCCGCATCGTTCGCGGCGTTGTCGGTGTGATTCGAAATGGCGATGGAAACGTTCTTTGCAACGGCGCCAGGCAGGTTTGCCAGGTAGATGTTGATACCGAAGTGACAGTTGGTAGTCGTCGGGGTCACGATCTTTATGTTCGAAAGAACGTCCGCATTCGAGTTCGGCTCGATATCGAGACCTGCGGACGGCATTGTGCCGGAGCAGTTTTCCCACACCGGGTTCGTGAACGTAATGCCGCTGCCGCTGATGATGGTCGCGCCGTTACGGCGGACGCCGTTAGAGATGTGATTCGACACGGTCACGTTGCTGGTCACCGTCGCTGCCGACGAGTACGAATTCGCGATGTAGATGCCATCGCCCCAAGTGTCGATGGTGGTCGGCGAGGTAAGCGTGACATTCGATGCACCGCAAATCGATATGCCCATGCCGCCGCCGCCGCTATTCGCGTTAGGCGTGGCCGAGTTCAGCTCCTTGCTGCCGTCGATGTACGCGTTCTGGACCGTCACATTCTGAACGTCCCAAATCCGCATGACCTGATAAAACGTTGAATTGTGGGGCAGCAATTTGATCGATGCACCCGATGCAAAGCGAATGTAGCTGTTTGTCAGCAGAGCGACACCCGTGACGTCGATACGGACTTGACCGCTGATGAGGAGAATCTTGCCTACTGAACCGTTGATCGCATTTTGCAGCGCGACGCGGTCATTCGTGGTGCCATCAGCCTTCACGCCGAAGCTGGACGCGTTGACGATGGTGGTGGGAGGAGTGATCGCCGCGTTGACTGCGGCGTCGGCAACTGAGCTAGGGCTGCTGCTGGTGCCGTCACCGCCGCCCCCGCAGCCGGCGAGCATAACCGAGCCGGCGGTGAGGGCGAATCCTGTCAGGAATTTGCGGCGGGTGGTGAGTTGGTCGAGAGATAGGAGGTCGGCGTTGGCGTATCGTTTGATCAAAGAGGTCATTTATCTAAGCCCGTATACCGGGCAGCTAGGCGAACAAATGTTCGCGGGATAAAAATGGTCGATGGCCGGTTAGCGGATCGATATGAAGTCCGCAAAAATCGCGGACGAGCACCATCCTGCGCAAGCAAACGTACGTATGCAGCGCGCGGGAGTCGGACAATTATTGAATTAACAAGTTGATTACTACCGTCCGAAAGAACGCAAGATGGCGGACGACGTGTCTGAGAAGCAGACGCGCCGTTTAGCCGATTTGACGTTTCGCGAATGATAACGATCTGACAAAATGGCTCAAGTGGAAACCCTTATCATTTCGTAACCAAGCGTAACTGGCGGAATTAGACTAGGGCGTGGCGTTTAAGGGCCGGTTCGCGTGAACTCCCCGTGGAACGGAGCGCTGTGTATTCTTCACATATAAATCCAGGTCCGTTTCGAGCCTTCAAAAAAAATTAAATGATTATGCGCAATAGATACATCCATTCCGTCAGTAAGGCTAATTAACATCAGAGGAATTGGAGTAGCTAGCGATGGCAGAATCCGCAAATTAAATGGATGCTTCGGACGGTTACAGATTTAATTCGAGCGCCATCTTCGGGCACGAAACAGGATGTTGGCGCCCATGCGCAGGCATGGGGTCAAATAGGCTTGGAAAGCTGAACTCGCTTTTTATGTGAGCCCGGATGCAGCGGCTCATCGCGCTGCATGTAGGTCCCCAAAGCGCGCACGCGTGAGAAAAAATAGGGTGAAAACATTGCAGCGAAGCGAAAGACGCTTCTCTTAGCTCGAGGCGTAAATAACAACATTCGCCCGAAATGTTCTCATTGGGCATGTTTGCATCAGCGGCGCCAAGTTCGGAAATCCGCATTGCGAACCTGACGGTCGCGACATGTCATCTTCTGATATGAGCTTCCCCCGATTTGCGGCGGACCTTGATCTGTTCGTGATCCCGACGTCTCGGATTACAGTCTCGCGTGCTTTGGTTGGCAGTGCATGAACGTTTTCGCGAAGATTTCATCGCCGAAGGTCGCCAGCATCCTTTCAAGCGTTCTTTCGAGCGAAACGCAATGTGCCGCCACGTGAGGCGTCGTTTTTTCTTGGCGGTTTTGAACGACGGCCTCAGCCCTGAAGCGCCGCGCTGTGCCAACTCCATTGATGCGACTTCGCACTGGCAGTTTCAAGTTGCCCCATTTGCAGCCTTCGTCGCATGTCCGGTCGCACCCGGGTGAAGCAAAGAGACCCCCCGCTGAAGCAGCAGGGTGCCTATCAGGCGAGAACCGACATCGTTAAGGTGCCCGTCGTCCCGATAGAGAGGTACGTTGCCCACGATCGGGCTACATTGCTTGCCGTCACAGATCACGGCGTTAGGATCGATGAACGTGATCTCCGGGTGACTCTTCTGGATATCGCGCAGATAGCTCGGTGCATCGGGGAGGTCGCGCACCGCGCAATTTCGATCTGACGCGTACATCAGCTTTCGCACGGGGCATGTTGCCGCGTCCCGAATCGTCTGATTACTGAGCACGATGACAAGCTTCGATCCGGAGGCCAGCACCAAGTCGACAGATCGCGTCATCGCTTTCGCGACGATGCCATTCTCGTCCTGCGGCCAGTGCGCAGCGAGAATCACGTATTTGTAGTGGTGGTTGCCAATCAGACGATAATCGAACGCAGTTCGTGACCTGCATTTATCTGCATAGGAGGCCTGTCTGAGATTGGAAAAGCCAATGATCGGTTCGCACCCATCCATTGTGTAGTCTTGAAGCGCTATGCCGTCGTGCGCGGCCAGAATGTCGATCATGCCGGTAAAGTGATTCGCGTACGAATCTCCGATCAATAAACCCTCCACTTTTCTGGATCTGGCGCCGAGCACACACGAGTCGTTGGGCAGGGTCCGGTATTGCTGCGTCGACACGTGGCATCCCGCGCGAATCTCGTTTGGCTTGGTCGACACGATGCCGTCGAACACCAGCACCTGCTGGTCCCAGCGCTGAGGAAACCCGTCGAACTTCATGCAGACTGCCATCACTGCCAGCAGCCCGAGAACTGGCGTGGCATAACGCCTGGCAAAAAACGCGCGCGGTGGCAGCCGGCTTCCTGAGCGCCGGAACGGCACTTCGATGAAGCGCCACGACGCCCAGCCGAGCACCAGGGTGCACGCGAGAACGGCCAGGGAACCCGTCGTGCCAAGCTTGACGCCGTAATACGTCAGGTAGGCGATGATCGGCCAGTGCCACAGGTAGATTGAATAAGACATCACACCAATAAATACGAGCGGCTTTATGGCTAGCATCCTGAACGACGCGCTATTGCGGTTTAGTCCGCCAATGATCACCAAAGCAGTGCCAACCGTGGACGGCAGCGCGTTAAGGCCGGGGAAAAGCGTCGCCTCGGTCAACATGAGGCACGACCATGCAATCATTAGCAAGCCGACTATGCCGCACGCACTCGAGAGGGACGCGTTAAATCGGCGGCCTTCGAGGTTTGCGACGATGACGGCGAGCAGAGCACCGGTCAACGGTTCAAAGAAGCGGCTTGGCAGCAGAAAGTAAGCTGCGCTTGTCGCGTAACGAACGCTGGACTCCGACAATGCAATGAACAGTAATAGCGCCGCGCTCAACACGGGAATCAGCCAACGCTTTGGGAGGCGGCAGAGCCCCATCAACACGAGCGGCCAGATCAAGTAGAACTGCTCCTCGACGGCTAGCGACCAGGTGTGAAGCAATGGGGCTTCCGCGCTGCCGCTGTAAAAGTAATTCCCGTACTCTTTCCATAAATAAACGTTCGAAAAACCTGTCGCCGACAGGAGTGCCGTTTTGGCGAGACGTGTCAGGTCGAAGGCAGAAAGAAGGATCAACCCCGCGAAGAACACTACGGCAAGCATCACAAGCAGCGCCGGCAACAGACGGTTGACGCGCCTTCTATAGAAACCGCCGAGCGTGAAGTCTTTGGCAGCCAGTCCTTGATAAATCTGTCCGGTAATCAAATAGCCGGAGATTACGAAAAAAACGTCCACCCCGACAAATCCGCCGGGGCACACGTCGCGCTCGAGATGGAATATGACGACTGCCAGAACGGCCACGGCTCGAAGGGCGTCGATATCCGGGCGGTATGCCATCTTCATCAAACCCTCCAATACGAATCGTGCGCGGCTTGCCGATGCGTGCGTCGGCCGCGGGACTTTGGACGATGCGCTCAGGTGCGCGAGGTCCTATTCACCCGGCCATGACCGGCCGAAGATGGGCCCGTCAGACCAAACGATAAATTCTCTTGAGCCAGTAGTCCGGTCTGTGCGCAAGCGCACGTAGATGGGGGGTCGGCAGAGCGGCTCGGGAACTCGGCGGCAGTCAACGGCGTCCGCATGAGTAGCGCGATGAAGCCCTTGCGGGTGGCCAAGTCGCGGCTGCGATGTGCGCTTGAGAAGACAAGCACCACGAACCAGTGCGATCGGCGGTCAGATTCTTTTCACGCTCACATTGCGTCGCCATGGTCGCAGTTGGCGTAGACTTTTGACACATTAGTGCAGACATTCGCTACCCGAATTCCGCTTGCACCGGCTGGGCATGACAGCTTGGTTCTGACCTGACGTTGATCAGTATGCCAATTGCGCAACCGGTACGCTTCCACGCATAGACGCATCGGAAAAGAAAAGGTAATTTCTCTTCGCTTACGTGCACTACATTCAGTGTTGCGGCCGCTCTAGAAGGTGCCTCTCGCTGATGCCACCGCCTGCCGACGTCTCTCAGGAGAACACCGATGGCAATGAATCCCATAGCATTCGAAGTTGTTCGCGATATTGACGGCTTCCGTGCGCTTCGCCCCGAGTGGGACGATCTCTGGCGGCGCGCTGAAGGCGAATATTTCCAGACCTTCGCATTTTGCTATAGCAGTTTTCAGGCGGAAGACGCTGACACCCGACGCAAGCTCCACTGTGTCGTAGGGAGGCGCGACGGCAGACTCGTGGCGCTGTGGCCGCTCGTCACATTCTGGAACACCTGCTGGAAGTCCGCGACGCCGCTCGGCCCGCAGAACCGCGCCCCTAGTGATATCCTCGTCGCGCCGGAGCACGACGTTGAGGAGATCGTCAAATCCACCTGGCGCGCGGCGCTCAAATTCAGCGGTGCCGACGTCATCCAGCTATGGCGCATCCGCTCGACTTCGCTGCTGTACCGTTACGCAGTGCATGAGAACATGGTGCGACGAGCAAGCGAAGAGCCGACACCGTTCGCCGTATTGCAAGGCCAGCAAGACTGGGAAGCGTTTTGCCGCTCGCGTCCGGGTCGCGGGAAAAGCCAACCATCGTATCTGCGGCGGCGCCTGAGCGCGCGTGGCGAAGTCAGTTTTGACATCGTTGATGCGAACGACAAGCGGCGCTTGTCGCTTGTCGACTGGTTCGTTGTGCACAAACGTGAATGGGCCCATCACAAAGAACTCAACAGCCGGTGGGTCTTTTCCGAATCCAGCCGCAGGTTTTGGAATGCGCTGCTATCGAACGGGTCCGACGAGGCGGGTGGGTTCCGCCTGTGCGTCCTGACACTCAATGATGAGCCGCTTGCCGTGAGTATCATGGCCACGGGCGCCGGCCGCGTCTATCTTCTAGCCATTACCTACGACCTGAAACACGCGCGCCTTTCTCCGGGTACCGTGCTCGTCGACGACTGCGTAAAGTGGGCGTTCGATAATGGGCTCGATTTTGATTTCGGTCCAGGCGATCAGCAGTACAAGTCCTCGTGGAGTAGCGGCTTCTCGTATATGACAACCTCCTTCCTCGTATTGCCAACGCGTTGGGGGCGGGCGGGTTTCGCCGCGAAGCAGGCGGCAAAACGTCTTCCTTTCATTGCAGCCCGAATCGCAGGGAAGCGGCCGCCCGAGCAATTCCCCGCGGAGACGACGTCAAAGTGACGAACCGGAGTGTCCTTCAGCGATGCCGCGTCTTTTCGGCGGCTGATGGTGCGATGACCGTGTGATGCCCCGGTATCATCCAGTGTGGAGTCCTGAATCGCACAATGCAGCGATATAGCCAGAGATAAACAACAACGAACGCTACCGCAGTACCCGCGAGTATCAGCGGACTCTGCCAGAACAGCGTGGCGGGCACGATAGAGATCAACGCGAGCGTCCATAGATAGGGAGAAGTATGCGGATTGCCGCGCTCGCGTTGCGCCGCGTTTCCGGAGCACAAACCACGCCGGGCGATGCGCTTGTAGACGAGCGTGTGCAGATGCAGGCCGTCGGGCTGGCTCACCGGACGCCCCTTGAGTATGCGTCGCCTATAAATCGAGAATACAGTCTCAAAGAGTGGATAGATCGCGACCACCGCCGCGTACCATGCACACAGGTGAGGATGTCTTGCTATCAGGACGACCAGCAACTCCGCCATTACGAATCCGACAAAGTACGCGCCGCCGTCGCCGAGAAAGATGTATGCCGCCGGATAGTTCCAGATCGCGAAGCCGAGAATAGCGCCAACCATGGTAAGTGCCGCACTCATTACGAACCAGTCGCCGACATCGTGTGCCACATAACCGATCGACCCGAAGATCAGGATAGACGTTACCGACGCGAGTCCGTTCATACCGTCGATGATATTCATGGCGTTGGTTAGGCCGGCAACCACCACCACGGTAAGACCAATCGCTAGAGGTGCTATGCCGAGCCATTTATCGATCAGGGGCAAATCCACGCGCTCGATCACGGCTTGCAGCAGATAAGCACCTACTATTGCACCACCCATCGCGCTAAACAGACGCGTGCGCGGACTCACGCATTTCGTCATGTCTTCGATCAGACCACTGCAGAAGGCGGGCGCGCCCGCGCCGAGCAGCATCATGGTCTCACCTCGAGGATTGGATCCGAAGAACGCACCAATCATGCAGGTTGCGCAAGTCGCGCAAACAATTCCTACACCGCCCACGCGCGGAACGGCATGCATGTGATTTTTTTGCACCCCGTCGAGGTCGCAGTCTATTAAGGTTTTGCCGAATCGGTCTGCATACCGGACGATCATCATAGTGACGAGGAAAGAACTAACAAAGCTCAGCACAAGATTAAGCATGGTATCCAGCCCGGCGACGCATCGATGGGTCGATTTCCGACGTTTGGCGTTTAGCTCAAAATGAGCTTAACGTCTGCGAGTTGGCTTAGAACCTTCGGTGTTTGCAGAAGGCCGTATAAGTCTCTCAAACAATCCTTGCAGACGCCGCGCGAGGCATGCGTCTCTACGATCGTCTTTATCATAGGCAAAAAAGCGCCTCCTTCAAGGGAGATTCGCATTGCGGTTTACCTTCATTTGACGCATTGGACGTTGCTTTACCGCCTCAATTAACTGTTAAGGAGAACGCGTGGATATCTGCTTTACCATAGTTATAGCGGAGCATGCCAAACGCAATGTGGGCTAGCCCACAAAAACCCGGGTATTTTCCGAATTTCAGTTCGTGCTCTCCGACATGACTCGTAGGATATTTGGATTGCAATTAGGATTGCAATTAGGATTGCTTTAGGTAAGACGAAAACGTCGCTATTGCTCGGGCGTAGAACTGGATATTTTCTGAACATATCCTTGGGAAATTTGAAATCCGGGTTCTGGGTAGCCTTTCGAACAGGCAAGGAATTAAATCGGTCTTATGTCGCGGGGATGGCATGCCCTGGCGTCCCCTGCAGAGGGCCATGGAAGACGCGTGGTGAAACAGCAGTCTCGTTGCGAGAATGAATCGCCCAGGAGGCGCTTTGGCCCTGCCTTGTATAGGGCAAGTAGCAGCGAGTTTCCGGCGGCGTTATTGACTAAACATGACTGCGCAAGCACCAATTGAACGCGCTCCGGGCTCTGTTCCGGGTGTGTGCTCCTCCGCACATATCCGGATGGGGTAGTGCTGATAGGGTGGGCCATCCTGATGCGGTATAGCGATCAAATAAAATCTTTAGCGAGACGCGCATGAGACAGGCTTCCGGAGTAGAAACGGGCTTTGCTCGCAGCGAGCAGGCTGGCTTTGCTTTGATTCTGGACGCGCTGATCGAGTACCGCGTGATGATCCTCGTCACGACCGTAGTTTTTGTGCTCATTGGCGCGAGTTATGCGTTCCTGACGCCGCCGGTCTACGAGGCGAGTGTCCTGATCAAGGTGGAGGACTCCACAGGTACGCCGCCACGCCAGGATGGCAACGAACTCCTGAACAACATCTCCCCTGGCTTCGATGAAAAGTCGTCGACCGAAGGCGAGATTCAAGTGATCGGTTCGCGACTGATTGTCTCGCGCGCGGTCGATGCACGTCACCTCTATCTGGACGCGAAGCCGCACTACTTCCCGGTGATCGGCGAATGGCTGGCCCGCCACGGTGATGGGCTTTCAGAACCCGGGCTGATGGGCGTTGGCGGTTACGTCTGGGGCAACGAATCCATCAAGGTGGCGGCGTTCGAAGTGCCGGAGAAGTCGCAGGGTGAGAGTTATGCGCTCACGGCGCTCCCGGGGGGGCGCTATTCGTTGCGGGGACCCGGTTTGCCTGAGCAGGGCGCGACGGGCACGGTCGGCAGCGTGGCTCGCTTTGATACCGGCCACGGTCCAATTACGCTGCTGGTCAGTTCGCTCGCAGGACGCCCTGGCGCCGCATTCGACGTGACGCGCGATTCACGTCAACTTACGATTGACCGTCTGCAGAAAAGCGTGAAGATCAAGGAGCAGGGCGCGAAATCGAGCGTGCTAAAGGTCTCACTTGAAAGCCCCGACGCGCTTCGCGCAACCGAGACGATCAACGAAATCGGCCACCAGTACGAGCAATGGAATGCAGTGCGCAAGGCAGTGATCGCGAAGAACTCACTCGATTATCTGCAAAGCCAGCTGCCTACGATGGCCCGCCAGGTCAGAGAAGCGGAAGACGCCTACAACAACTATCGCAATGGCCACGCGTTGCTCGACATGGACGAAGAGGCGCGGCTGCTCCTGCAACGAAGCGCCGACGCAACTACGCAACTTATCGACCTGCAGCGGCGGCGCGACACTCTGATGGCGACGTTCTCCAGCAGCTATCCGGCCGTCATTTCGCTCGACAAGCAGATCGCGGCCGCACAGAAATACATAGACAACCTGAGTTTGCAGGTCAAGGGGATGCCGACAGAAGAGCAGGGCGCGATGCGCCTCATGCGCGATGTGCGGGTCAATACGGACCTGTACACGTCGCTGCGTAATAACATTGAACAGTTGCGCGTCATTGAGGCAGGCAAGGCGGCTTCTGCACAACTGATCGACAGGGCGGACGTGCCGGAGCGGCCGGTCAAACCAGTCAAATGGCTCGTCATGCTGGTCTCTACGGTGTTTGGTCTGCTTGTAGGCGCTGGACTCGCGCTTGCGCGCGATTACATTTTCCGCGGCGTCACTGATTCGCGCGAGATCGAAGTGAGCACCGGGCTGAACGTGGTCGCGACGATTCCTTACAGCGACAGGCAGGAACTGCTCGACAAGAAGCTGAAGGAGAAGAGCGGCGAAAACTTGCTGCTCGCCTCGCAGGATTCGAAAGATCCGTCAGTGGAAGCGCTGCGCATCTTGCGCTCCGCGCTGCAATTCGCCCTGATCGGCGCGCGCAACAATGTCGTGATGCTGGCTGGCCCCCTGCCTGGTGTTGGCAAATCGTTCCTCTCTGCAAATCTGGCTGCGCTGCTTGCATCCGGTGGCAAACGCGTGCTGTTGATCGACGCCGATCTGCGTAAGGGGCGAGTGCATAGATATGTCGGTTTGCCGCCGGGCCCGGGCCTCTCTGATGTGCTCTCCGGCACGTGCGAGCTTGACACTGCAATTGCGCAAAAGGTGCTGCCTCGCCTAGACGTGCTGCAAACGGGTCCGTACCCGCCCGATCCGGCCGACCTGCTGATGCTGCCAAGATTCCGGGAAATCGTCTCG
The DNA here is from genome assembly GCF_011493005.1 of Caballeronia sp. SBC1. Taxonomy (NCBI): domain Bacteria; kingdom Pseudomonadati; phylum Pseudomonadota; class Betaproteobacteria; order Burkholderiales; family Burkholderiaceae; genus Caballeronia; species Caballeronia sp. SBC1. The sequence goes on along the minus strand of NZ_CP049156.1, from coordinate 3,148,945 downwards.
ATGCTGTCCGCCCGATACGACGTCGTGATGATCGATGTGCCGCCCGTGCTCGTGGTGTCGGATGCCGGGATCATGGCGCCTGTCGCGGGATTGCTGTTCCTGGTAGCGCGCTTTGCGGACACACGTGCCGGCGAACTTGAAGAATCCGTCAAACGACTCGCGCAGACCGGCGCGCGGGTAAATGGCGTACTGTTGAACGGGACCAACATGCATACCACCGACTATGCGCTCGCTCGCCGCTATGGCAGCCGGGCTTACGTTGCGCACGAATACGATGCGCCGTCGCACTAGCTAATTTTCGCGGCAGTAAACACTCCATCCCGGCGGGCGCGAAGTCCGCTCGTACGGCAATCATTCCTTAATTGGAGAGTGGTCATGCGTGCGTCACATGAACTGAGCGTCGCGATAATCGGCCTGGGGTACGTTGGCTTGCCACTGGCGGTGGAATTCAGCAAGCACCGACCCGTAGTGGGATTCGATATCAATCGAGCGCGCATTTCGACATTGCTTGAGGGCCGTGACGTGACGCTTGAAGTCAGCGAAGAAGAACTGGCCGCATGCACCGGCATGAGTTATACGTCGGACATTGAACATCTTAAGGAGTGCAACGTATTCATCGTGACGGTGCCCACCCCGATCGACCGTTTCAAGCGGCCGGACCTCGGCCCGCTGATTCGCGCGAGCGAAACTGTCGGCTCGGTGCTCAAGCCCGGAGATATCGTGATTTACGAGTCCACGGTCTATCCGGGCGCGACCGAGGATGAATGCGTACCGCTGCTCGAGCAGAAGTCGGGCCTGAAGTACAACGTGGACTTTTTTGCAGGCTACAGTCCCGAGCGGATCAATCCCGGCGACAAGGCGCACCGCGTGACCGACATCCGCAAAATCACCTCTGGCTCGACGCCCGAAGTCGCCGACCTGGTCGATTCGCTTTACCGGGAGATCATCACTGCAGGCACTCACAAAGCGAGCAGCATTCGCGTAGCCGAGGCCGCGAAGGTGATCGAAAATACGCAGCGCGATCTGAACATCGCGCTCGTTAATGAGCTCTCGATCATCTTCAACAAACTCGGCCTCGACACCGAAGCGGTGTTGTTGGCAGCGGGTACCAAATGGAATTTCCTGCCGTTTCGTCCTGGACTGGTGGGCGGACACTGCATTGGCGTGGACCCGTATTATCTGACGCACATGGCCCAGTCCATCGGCTATCACCCGGAGATCATTCTTGCGGGACGGCGGCTGAACGACAGTATGGGCGGGTACGTCGTATCTCAGCTGATCAAGGCGTTGACGCGCTTCGATATTCATATTCCTTGTGCGCGGGTGCTGGTGCTCGGCCTCTCGTTCAAGGAAAACTGTCCAGACCTGCGCAACACGCGCGTCGTTGATGTCGTGAACGGGCTGAAGGACTATGGCGTGCTCGTTGATGTGTTTGATCCGTGGGTATCGAAAGAGGAAGCGCATCACGAATACGGGCTCGATCTTATCGACAAGCCGGCGCAAGGCGTTTATGACGCCACTATTATCGCTGTCGCACATCGTCAATTCGCCGAATGGGGCGCCGATACGCTGCGTTCGTTTGGCAAACCTCGCCATGTGCTTTACGACCTGAAATATGTGTTGCCGCCCGAATCGAGCGATCTGCGGCTCTAGCGCTCGCGAGGCCCCGCCGGCCATCGACAGTAGAACAATCGTCATAGGTAGGAGGACATTGATGTCAAATCGCTGCGATGGCACACGGCGTGACGTGGTTCGGTACCTGAAAACATGGCTCGTGACGGGTGTCGCGGGTTTGCTGGGCTCGAATCGCACGGGCGATATCCGGCATCCGCAGGCCAATGCCGACAAGGCGGCAACGCTGCTCAACCATGAATGCAGGATAACGCTTGCGCGGGGGCTCGCGGCGGCGATGGCATGGTATGTGCGCTTTGGCGCCAACCATACCCGCTTCGGCGATAACGCTCGCGGCCTGGCCGCGGCCGTTCGCGTGGCGGGGAGGTAGCATGATCCCTCAGCTTGGCGCGTTGCGAAGCAAGCTTCTGCAGATTCATCCTGATCATATGCGCATCGCCCGCGGGGCGTTGCGCATCTCGGTTTTTGTCCTTGCTGGGCGATGCGCGGGCGCCTTCAAGGAAATGGCGATCGCCTATCGCTATGGCACGGGCGGCGTCGTTGATGCCTATCAGCTGACGATGGCGCTCGTGAGCTGGTTGCCCATGGCATTCGCAACGGTGTTCGGGATCGTGCTCGTGCCGGTGTTTGTCAATCTTCGCCAACAGTCGATTGAAGATCAGGCGCGCTTTCTCGGCGAACTCGAAGCATGGGCAACCGCGGTCGGCGTGGCTTTCACGGTTCTGCTCTATCTGTGCTGGCCGCTTGCGCTGCATCTGATTGCCAGGAATCTCTCGCCTGACACGCGGGCCATCTGCCGCCAGATGATGCTGACGATGGCGCCGATTGGCGTGCTGATGCTGGTGTCGTGCGGGTATGCATCACGTCTGCAATCGCGTGAGCGTCACATCAATACGCTGCTTGACGGGCTGCCGGCGGGGCTCGTGCTGATCTTCGTGCTATCTGTGAGCGACCATACCGCGGTGCTGCCGCTCATATGCGGCACGGTCGGCGGCTACGTCTTGCAAACTCTGGTTGTGCGCACGCTGTCGGTGCGCATCGATCCGATCCGCTTCAAGCTGCGGCTGACTCTCAAGGCACCGCAATGGCCGCGTGTTCTCAGAGCCGTGCGCGTGCTGGGGCTTGGTCAGTTGGTGATGTGCTGCACGCCGGTGCTGGATCAATTCTTCGTCGCACGTTACGGAGATGGTGCGATCGCAACCCTCGGGTACGCGAACCGCGTGCTCTCGCTCTTGCTCAGCATGGGAGCGCTTGCGATCAGCCAGGCAACGCTGCCAATCCTGTCGGACATCATTGGCAGCGGAGATTCGGTGCGCGCACGGCATACGGCACTTAAATGGACGCTGCTGATGTTTCTGCTCGGAAGCGCCGTTGCGTTCGTGGCGTGGCTACTGGCGCCATATCTCGTGGCGTTGCTGTTTCAGCGCGGTGCGTTTAACGCGCGTGATACGGCGGCCGTCGCCGAGCTTTTCCGCTGGGGCCAGTTACAGATGCCATTCTATTTTTCCGGTCTCGTGCTGCTGACGCTGTTCGCCAGCGCGAGTCGCTACAGGGAAATGGCCGTGATCGCCCTGGTGAGCTTCCTGGTCAAAGTGCTCGCCAACTTGACCATGACGTCTTGGCTGGGCGTGCCCGGCATTCTCACCGGGACGGCGCTGATGCACGCGACGACACTTGTTTGCTACCTCGTCTACACCAAACGCTGGGCTCCGAACCCGGTGTCGTGGGAGCAGCCATGACCGTCTCCCTGCTCGCGAGAGTTCGATGCGCAGGCGGTGGTTGCCCAGCCGGTGGTTGCCCAGTTAAGCGGCCGCGTCATGGACCCAGATCGCACGCGTCGGAATCGTCGCTGACGACTGCGCACTGAACTCGGCCCCAAGCGGTGCATTGGATCGGTGAGCGGTACTCGGTGAATGCTGTGCCGCGCTGGCGGGATGCGCTGTTTCAGCGCGCCGGCGGTTGAGCGTCGCCGCTTGCATCAGCCGGCCGATTGGACGAGCAGACGCGCAAGCGGGCGGCCGCCAACAGGTGACGATCAATAAGGAGCTCACATGAGCAAGGTTATTCTTTTCGCCAATACTGACTGGTATCTGTTCAACTTCCGGCTCTCGCTTGCACGTGCGTTGCGGGAACTTGGGCATGACGTCGTACTGATGTCGCCACCCGGCGAATACGGCCCCGAATTGCGCACCCTCGGGTTTCGATGGGAACCGGTGCCAATGGTCCGGCGCAGTCTCAATCCGTTGCGAGAGCTGACGCTGTTGATCTGGCTCGTGCGTTTCCTGCGGCGCGAGCATCCCGATCTCGTGCACGGCTTCACGATCAAATGCGCAGTCTATGGCTCACTGTCCGCGCGCCTCGCTGGCGTGGCCGGCCGTGTCAACGCGGTGGCGGGCATGGGCTATGTGTTCACTAGCCGCGATCTGAAGGCTCGCTTGTTGAGGCCGGTGGTGCGCAGCGTCATGAGCATGGCGATGAGTTGCAAAGGCAGCATAGTAATTCTGCAGAATCCCGACGATCACCGTTTATTCCGCGAAGCGAATATTGTTGATGAAAGCGCGATTCGCATCATCAAAGGATCGGGTGTCAACATGAGCCGCTTCAACCCGCGGCCGGAAGGAGCTGAACCGTGCGAGGGCGAGCCGCTGCGTGTCGTGCTGGCAGGACGGCTGCTGTGGGACAAGGGCATTGCCGAATACGTCCACGCAGCCCGCCTCCTGAAGAGCGAAGGCCGCAACGTGCGTTGTATTCTTGCCGGCTCGCCGGACCCTGGCAATCCGGCGAGCGTCGACGAAGCATCGCTGCAAGGTTGGATCAAGGAAGGGCTGGTCGAATGGCTCGGACACGTCAGCGACATGCCGAAGCTCTTCGCGCAGACAGACGTCGCGGTGTTGCCGAGCTACCGCGAAGGCTTGCCGAAATCGATGATCGAAGCGGCCGCATGCGCGTTGCCGCTCATCATCACTGATGCACCCGGATGCCGTGAGGTTGTCAGCATCAATGGCGAGGAGGGACTCGTCGTGCCGGTGGGTGATGGCAACGCGCTTGCCGACGCGATACGCCTGCTCGACGACGACCGCGCGCTTGCCCGCAAGCTCGGCCGCGCGGCACGGCAAAAGGCGCTGCACGAGTTCGACGAACGGATCGTGATCGAACGCACGCTTGCGGTCTATCGTGAGCTGCTCGAACAGGCACCGCAAGCCCTGCCGCAGAGCGGAAGCATCGTTTCATGAAGATCGTTCATGTCATCACGGATCTCTCCGTTGGCGGCGCAGAGACAATGCTGGTGCGGCTGATCAGTACGTCGCGGCGCGATGGCTTGCAGCACGCGGTCATTTCCCTTTCGTCGCAGGCGCCGCTTGCCGAGCGTCTTGTCGCGCTGGGGGTCGAAGTGCGCATTCTGGGCATGGGACGAGGCGTGCCGAGCGTGCGGCTGTTCCGCCGGCTCGTTCAATGGCTGGACGAACTCGAGCCGGACGTCGTGCAGACATGGATGTATCACGCCGACCTTCTGGGGGGCGCTGCAACCTACGCTGCACAAATAGTGCGCTGGCTGCGCGGCGCGGCTGTGAGGCGCCCCGCGCTCCTGTGGGGCGTTCATCACACCGATCTGCGGTTGACCGGGAGCAGCCGCGCGACGCGCTGGATCGCCCGAGCCTGCGCGCTGATGTCGTCGCGCGTACCCGACATGATCGTGTGCTGCGCGGAGTCGGCGAGGTCGTCGCACCGTCAGGGCGGCTACTGCCCTCAGCGCATGACGGTGATTCATAACGGTATCGACCTTGAGCTCTTTCGTGCAAATCCTGCGTGCCGCGAGACATTGCGCCGATCGATCGGCATTGAGTTGAACGCACCCCTTGTCGGAATCGTCGGCCGCTACCATCCAGTCAAGGACTACGGTACCTTCGTCGCCGCTATGCGCGTCGTGCTGGACGCCATGCCGCAATGCCGGTTCGTGATGGCTGGGCAGGGACTGGACCCGGGGAATCGCGAACTAGTCGCCATTCTCGATGCGACGCAGACGAGCTACGCGTGCCGGCTGCTTGGGCCGCAAGCGGAGCCACAGACGCTGCTGGCGGGGCTCGATGTGTTCTGTTTGTCGTCGAAGAGCGAAGGCCTGCCGACGGTGATCGGCGAAGCGATGGCGTGCGAAGTGCCTTGCGTCGCCACGGATGTGGGTGACACCGCATTGCTGATTGGCGCGACGGGATCGGTCGTGCCGCCGGAAGATCCGCAGGCGCTCGGTCGCGCGTTGAGCGCAATGCTCAATCAGTCGCGTGCTGAACGGGCCGCGCTCGGGCATGCGGCGAGAAGTCGCATCCATGGCTTGTTCTCGATTGAAGCGAGCTGGCGTCGTTATGAAGAGACCTACGTCGAAGCCCTGGGCAGACGGCAACGGCCCGCAGGTTGATGCATCACTTTTGCCGCAACCCGCAAGGTGCTCCGTTTCCCTATCTCATGGTCAGACCCGATGCCGAGGATACGAGGTAGTCAATCCAATAGCCTGGTCGGATTGCCGACGTTTCTCCCTCCTCGATGCGAGCTGTCGAGCTGCGCCTGGAGCCGCCACCGTATTGCCATCGGCGCAAACATGCACAGCCGCGGTCAGAACCCGGATCGACTTTCCCTGGGTCCACACAATGGCGATCGGCCGCACCGGTCGGTGCTGTTGGTCAACTGCGCGACCACCCTTCAGCCAACCCGCAGCCGGCCTCCGTCGCGGCCACCAAGGCGCCAACGTCGACGACCCGACGGAGGTGTTGACGAAAATGATTCAGCGCGATGCCGCCGCGCCCTGCGGCGGTTCCCAGCCATACTCCTTGATCGCGCGCTCCAGGGCGTCAGGATTGCTGGCATCTGGAAAGACCGGGCGAGCGGGCGCGCGCTGCTGCGGAACAGCCATCGCTGCAGCGGGCACGGGCTGCTCTTTTCGCGTAATCCCCGGCGCGGCCGACGTCGCCTCCTGCGGCATCGGCGTCACCGCCTCTCCGGCCGCCTCCCCGGATTCATTCGGCCGGGCCGACAACGGGGTCATGCGGGCGGTGTATGTCGGCAGGCTGGCCGAAGCAGCTTCCTGTGTCATGGTTGCAGCAGTTGCGGAACCCGCGCCCTTGCTTTCCACGCTGGAATAATTATCCGAGTCCCAACCTTCGTGCGGGACCGAGTGCACACGCCGGTGCGGCTTAACACCGCCGTGCGCGTCGGCCCCGCTCGCGGTATTGGCGCGCTGTCCCGGCGGTGCGGGCGGAATCGTCGCAGTATTCATCGTGCCAGTGCCAGACGAGGAATCACTCGGAGCGTCTGGCTGGATGTCGGGCGAGAGCACAGTCTGCACAGGGTCGGCCTCCGGCGATGCTGGTTCCGGCGACACGTCGTCAGCACTGCTGGCGGCGCCGACCCGGGCGTAGATTTCGCGCAACGTTTTCGGACTCATGTAGGCAACATCAGCGGGCAGAGCAGACTTCGCGTCAAAATCAGGCCGGCCGATTGAGTGGGTTTCACTACCCGCTTCGTCCTCTGGACTCGGCCTGCCGAAGCAAAGATAAGTCAGGCCGCATGCTAGCAGGCCCACTGCACACGCGCCGAGCAGCGCGGTTTTGACGCTGAGGGTTCGCTTCATTAGCGGCGGCGGAGGCGCAGACCAGCGCGTGACATCGCGGCGACGGCTGGTCGGCGGCAGGAGGCCCGGCGGCAGGACGGCCGGGGGCAGGCGGAGAGGTTGCAGTTCCTCACGGTCGCCGGGCGCAGGGAAGCCCACTTCGATCCGCTGGCCGCCATTCGCATCAGCTGCTTCGGAGTTAAATGAGCCGCACTGAGTGCAATGGTGCTGATTGCGGCGCATCCGGGTACCACAGCGTGGGCACTCCACTGAAAACGTCGAAACCTCGAATAACGTGGACTTGCTCATACTAAAATCCTCGACTACCGCTCGCTCCATACCGCGAAAGAGGTAGGGCGCCTGATCGATACACGCAACGCCCACGGGCGGCTAGTGCCCCGGCGCAAGCATCGGGCTCGGGCAGCGCGTTTAATCAATCTGCGTCAGCGCCGTTTCATCATCAATTGGTATTGCCGTTAGCGCGCGTTCGCCTCTGCAGTGCGTATGGCGAAACGTCACCATCGGATCAACTTCTCCGCTCGTGCACGTTCTGTCGCATTGGCCCCGCGCCATCGCCGTCAGCCGCTCCCAAGGCTTCGCCGTTCGACTTGGCGCGCATCGCGGTGCGCATTTCTTCAAGCTTGTCCCCTAACGCCATATGCCACAGACGAGCCAGTCCTCCTGAGTCATTCCCAACCAGTTCCTTGGCACGAAACGCAACGCATCCCCATGCGGAGGCGGCAATCTGCGCGCTCGCCACCGTCACCGTGTTGTCTCGGCTCCAATAGGCTTTGAAGCTCTCTGTTCCCACGCCGAAGTCGAAATCAAAGTGATTGTCGAGAGCCCATTTCACCATGTGTTCGACTACCAGTTGCCCAGGGCTGAATTTTGCATATCGTTCGTCAAAACCGGTGATGATTCCCTTGATTGACGACTGGCCGATGCCAACGATCGTTGTGGCGACGGGCACCCCGTTCACGGTGATCAGACAAAGGCGTGCGATCGGCTTGCGCTCCTGTGCATTGAGAAGCGAGACGAGAAAATCACGATAGCGTGATGAGTAGAGCCACGCGCCTCGCTTGTCGACGCGCGACGCCCATTCGCGCTTACGCAAGAGTGTCCATTCGACGAGCCTGGCGTTTTCCTCCGCGTCGTCAGGCGTGAGAAGGCGCGCATCCACCGTGCCTTGTTTCGCCAGTCGCCGTTCGAGTGCACCCGGCTTTTTGCCGGACAATGTACCGAGCGAGCGGCAAAACGATGACCAGTCGGCTTCAGCAGTTAGTCGGGCGACAGACGCCTGGCGCGCGTCTCCAAACACGTGATGCCGTTCTTTCGACACGAGCCTGTGGAGTTCGGTCCTACTACTGAAATAGGGCAGTTGAATTACGTCCGCCCCGCAGAGCGTCAGGGCTGCGTTCCACGCCTGTCTCGTCAGCGCCCTGGCGCTGGCGCCTGGTTCGAGCAGAATGGTGGTGTAGTCGGCAGCTTCGGGGCCCAGTGGACGCAGAATTTTCCACATGGCATGCGTTGAGCGGGCGAGCGGCCACACCATGACAAGCCGGCCGTCTTTGCGGGCAACAATGCAACGCAATTTGCTGCCTCGGGGCTTTGCGATATCCAGCCAACTCTGCCAGCACGTCATAAAGGATTCGTGGTACTGGCCACTCGCTCTCACCCACAGATCGTCCCATTCATCTCGTAGCGCTCGAAAGCGCTCCGTATCACAGATAATTTCAACCTGCGACTCCGCGTTGCGCATTTCTTCTCCCTTCCTGGACTCTCTGTGTGAGCGTGAAGGCCGCTGCTACATCGCACGGACGTCGTGCAGCAAAGCGACCCGAAGTCTCGCCGTAATCTGCCTTTCGTTGCCTCCTCTCCCAAGGATGTGGACGGTTTATCCAGTAAGCAACGTACACTTTGTGAGCTTCGCGAGCCTTCAGGCATTGGTGGATAACCCAATGGTGCAAAGTCAGGACTCGTTTCAGCTGACGATACAGTGTTCTGGCGGGATGCCTCTAAGCGCATCACGCGGCAATCAACGGTCTATTTTCTGCAAGGACTGACATAGCAAATCGTTAAAAGTATGAGTTCATACCGACTGCGTTCTTCTCCATTCGCGCTCGATGTCTGCCCCGGGCGTAGACATGAGGTTTAAGTAAACATACCGTCTGCGTTGGCTGCGCGGCCTCGCTAGCAATATTTTAGCTCGGCCTTTATCAATTATCGGCCCTCATGAAGGAATACTTATCTTCTCTCGATTCCAGTGGGATGAAATGTGAGGTTGCGCACGTTTCTCACTCGATAGCTCAATGCATTCACAGGAGGTCAGCTATCGTTAACTAGTCCGGGTGCAACGAGCCACAAACGGGCTCAGGCCACGGGCCCCGTCCCCAGGCAGTAATAACCCTGCGTGACATCTCCGAACCGAGGAGAATTTACATGACAACCAATACATTTGACCGGCGTGCCTTTTTGAAGGGCTCCGCGTCCGCCGCTGCATTAATGTCGCTTCCTTTACCGGCAATTAGCGCAACAACCACGTCGATCCGTCTGGAATGGCAAGCATTTAAATTGACACCTCACTACGCATCGTTTTTGAATGCAGTGAAATTGATGAAAGCGGCAACTGACGCGACGAAGCCTACGTCGTGGACGTACTGGGTTAATGTGCACCTTAATAACTGTCCACACATGGTGCCGTACTTTCTCGCGTGGCACAGAGGCTACATATACTATTTTGAACAGCAGTTGCGGACGGTGTCGGGCGACAGCACGCTCACTCTGCCGTACTGGGATTACTACACATACCCGACTATGCCGAGCGAGTTCACGGACGCGGCTAGCAGCAATCCCCTGTATGTGACGGGCCGTGCCAACACGGACGTCTATGCCGCACTAACGCTCGCGCCGTGGGCGAAAAACGTCGTCAATTTCCAGCGTGGGACGTCGAACTCGTATGAAGCATCGTTCGAATCCGCGCCTCACAATCCGGTCCACAACATAATCGGCGGGTGGATGGCCGATATGCAGTCGCCTACAGATCCTATCTTTTATCTTCACCACGCGAACGTTGACCGGCTATGGCACGCGTGGTCGAAGCAGCCCCAGACGATCTTGCCGGCGCCCAACAGCTCATACTGGTCCGGAACGTTCACCTACGCCTCCGGCCTCACCATGGCCAAAGCGATGACGTACATGCCTTCGTTGCTGAACTACGATTACTCGAACGACAACGTCCCAACCGCCCTTCCGGTGAATGCGCAGCAGGGACGTATCATTCGGGTGCAGGCACAAGTTGTGCCAATCCTCGTACGTCCTGCACTCGGCAACTTTGCCACGACGCCGGCGCGCACGATCGCAACAAACAGGCGCTCACTCGGTGGCGTCGCGAATGTGACACTCAACGAGAATTCGGTCAGCGCGAATATTTCATTGCCAGCAGCGTCAGTCTCGTCGCTGCAAGGTGCGGTATCCACGAACGCCGCGCCCGCTGCCAACGCGGTGACACCAAACGTTCAGACACCCACGACCACGTTCAGGTATCCGAACATTGTGCTGGATAACGTGGCTGTCACCAGCGCGGGAAAGGCAGGTGGCTATTACTACAATATCTACCTCAACCTTCCTGCCGCAGGTGACGCGGATGTCAACAGCCCCGCGCATTTCGTCGGGACATTCGGACCGTTTGAAGCATCGGGTGCCATTCATCACAATGGCGGTACGCTGATACTTTCAGTGTCTGATGTGTTGCAGAATCTAGGGGTCGCCAATTTGAACAACCTTGTGGTCTCGTTCGTACGGGTGAATGGACCGAACTCGCCAAAGGGCCAGGTATTGAGTGTCGGCGAAGTGCGCGTCGAACTGTCGACTGATGGTCCTTGAATAATTTGCGGAGTTGGCTGGCCTGCTTGCAGCGGGTCAAACATTCGGGGAAGCGGGCAGGCGCCGGCGAGCTGCTATTTCTTGTCGGCGGTTTCACATTGGGTAAATTTGTCGGTTCTAACGCTTGAGGCGCAGCCGGGGACAACCTTTGCCTGTCCTGTATGACCTTTCACAACCTTGCTCGTATTGGTGTAAATCCACCTGGCGTACATCCTTTAGGCTGCCGAGGAAGGGCTCTGGCTGTCGCCAAGCTGCCAGACCGGGCGGTATGGTCCTGGCCCCAAGGCCGACACTAGAAAACCTCGAGACCGTGAAGGGCGGTCATGTCCCGACGGCCCGAGAAGCGTAACGCCGAAATTCCAGAAGCAGATCGCGAAGGGTGGCCCGATGGAGGTAGTTCATGCGGGGATCACACGCTTCTTGATGACCCCATCTCCGAAGCAGCGCCACTCGTGCCGCAGGCATTGAGCATGGGCCATTGCTGGCGAGAACTTTATCTCTGATATAAGTGGAGCCGGGAGGGATCGTGGATCTGGCGCGCCATCTGATCCGATTGAGCGAGTCGTGACCTACACCGCTGGGTACAGGACTACACCGCTGGGTACAGGAGTATCAACCGGCCATGCAGCGAAAACTGGCAAGCATCTTGCCGCACCAACTGAGATCCACAACGTGACGCCGCAGTTGCTGGACGCCGCCTCCGCATTGACGAATCCAGGGTCGCTGCTCTCGCCGTGTGACGAGATCCTGGCTCCCTACGATCTCGAAGTGTCGAATAGCCCTGCAGAGGGTTATCGCGCGCTAGGGCTTTCGAATGGGATTTGTAATGCCGCTTTGGCTGAATTCAATCCGGATTACGCTGTTGGGTCGCGTGTACACGTGATTAATGGCATGGGTGTGACACTGGGCGATTCCGTAATCGGCCTTACCGCGCTTGTGGCGATCAAGACACGGTTTCCGCACGTTTCCTTCACGATTTATCGACCGGCTCATGCGCCTGGTTATGTAGAGCGTCTTTACGAACTGGCGGCTCCGCTGTTGGGTTCTGTCGTCGATTTACCCGTGAAGCTCGATGCCATTCCTTACAACGAATTACGCATCGACTTAGGCAATCATTTGTTCTGGCCGAAGTTTGCCTCGCTGCCGATGATCGATTTTTTTCTCGGCGCAATGGGGATAAAAGCCGACGAAGTCCCGGCGATAGACAAGCGCAATCACTGGCTGAACGAGTTGGTACTCCCACGGCCTCGGGCGCTGAAGGGCGACTATGTATTACTGTGCCCGACCGCCAGCACGCCCGTGCGCAGCATTCCCGTGCCCATGCATAAGGACTTCGTCAAAGCCTTGTGGGAGCGCTACAGGCTTCCCATAGCAGGCTTTGGCGCAATAGATCACCCGCATTACGCTGACCTCACTTCGAACGCCCCTGACACGGCGGATTTTCTTGCATGGATCAAGCACGCCGCTTATCTTGTGGCTCCGGATACAGCCGCCATTCATATAGCCGCGGGCTTCAATATCCCGACGACGGCGTTCTTCACTACCATTGCGCCGGATTTGCGGGTACGCGACTATCCGCGCTGCAAGGCTGTTTCTTTGCTCGTTCCTGAATTGGAAGGTATACAAGCCAGTAACCGGGCAACAGATATGGAACTGGTCGGGCGCGCTTATCGAGAACTAAGGATAGATACTGATTTTTCAGGATTTGCTTAATACTCGTATTGAATACATTAATCGCCGAATCGGAATAAATTACTTGAAAATGTAAGAATTATTTCTGATAAGAGTCGCTGAAAATCTACTGCTTTGTCATATTCGGGCAAACCATTAGGATGGTATGCTTCCTGCAATAATCTTCATACACAAGTAGCCAGACCGGATTGTGCGCCGCTTTGGGACCTGTTTTGCACCAGCTAGTGGATTTGATGCAGATTACGTGCACCATCTTGTCGTTTTTAGCAAACGTTTGCGAATACCCGGAATTTCTTGATTCCTCCGTTTTGCGGGCAGAAAAAACGCCTGCTACGCTTGGTTCAACATGCGCAGCGCAGCCCGGCTGCATGGAGCAACGCAATGTTTTTCGACGAACTCAGCAATGAAGAGTGGGCACTAGTTGCCGCCCTTGTGACCGAAGGAGAGGTCCGCGAACACCGGCGCGGCCGTCCGCGTGCGCAACCGCGCACGATCGTGAATGCCGTGCTGTGGATTCTCACCACCGGCGAAACCTGGTCGAAGCTGCCCAGTCACTATCCGACTGTGCCTACCTGCCGCCGTCGTTTCAACGACTGGCAAATGAACGGCACGCTGATCGAAATGGTGACGCGGCTGGCATCGCGCGGGCGCTCCTTTACCATCGTGCCGTCCACGCCGACCGAAGCGCCGCCGCGCCAGACGCAGGCCACCTACGAATGCGATCGCCTCCGTGGTGTGTTCTGGCAGAACCCGGAGTCGTGGGGCGGTTCTGAAGGGAACGGTGCAAACGCGGTAGACGCGCTGTTTGCTGCCGTTCCGCGCCGGATCGCGGAAGCGCACGACGTTGCGCGCGCCAATGCGCCAACGCCGATGTCGGCGGGCAGGGTAGCCATGCTCGGCACGGGATCGCGTTCGCTGCAGCGTGAGTCGTCAGGCCCGGCGGCACGGTCCCCATCTTTCGATCCCTTGCCAATGGCGTTCGAGCCCGACTGCGCCCCCGTGCACGACGGCCACGGCTACACCATCTACGCCATCGCGCGGCCGGTCGCGGGCAGCATGTTCCGCGGCTGGGCTGAAATCGTGAAGGACGGGCGTCGGGTGGAACGTTCTGGCCTGATCGGTCCACGCCACGAAAACCCGAAGGACGCGGCGGACTACGCGCTCGAATGGTCGCGCAGATGGATTGCGGCGCAGTCCACGCGCGTGACCCATCCCGTGCAAACCGATGCGGCCGCGCCGCATCGTGCGGCACCCGTCGCCAATGTGGTCAGCCACGCGCAGCACGATCCGAAGCGTGAACGTGCCGCGGCGCCGGAGCGCGTTGAGATCCGCCACTATGCGGACGTGCAAGGCTAACGCTGGAATAGTGCACGGGACCACGTCTCTTCCGCTCTGTCTGGTTTGACTCGATGGCTTTGACTCGAACGCTGTGCGGCGCATGTAATCACGGGCCGCACAGCGTTTTTTATTGCCGGCCGTACTTGTCGTCGAAACGGACGATATCGTCTTCGCCCAGATACGTGCCCGACTGCACCTCGATCATTTCAAGCGGCATCTTGCCCGGGTTTTCGAGGCGGTGCTGGACGCCAATCGGAATGTAAGTCGATTCGTTTTCCGCGAGAATAAACGTCTCGGTGCCGCGTGTGACCAGCGCCGTGCCCCGCACCACGACCCAGTGTTCGGCGCGGTGATGATGCATTTGCAATGACAGCCGCGCGCCCGGTTTCACCACGATCCGCTTGACCTGGAAGCGCTCGCCGTTATCGATGGAATCGTAATGGCCCCACGGCCGATGCACCTTGCGATGATCCGCGGCCTCTTTGCCTTGCTCTGCCTTGATGCGCCCGACGATGGCCTTCACGTCCTGCACGCACTCCTTGTCCGCGACGAGAATGGCATCCGCCGTTTCCACGATCACCAGGTTGTGCGTTCCCACGCACGCGATCAGCCGCCCTTCGGAATGCGCATACGTGGATGTCGCGCCCTGGAACATCACCCGGCCGCGCGCAACGTTTTCTTCGCCGTCCTTCGGCAGGATCTTCCAGATTGCATCCCACGAGCCTACGTCGGACCAACCCGCGTTCAACGGCACCACGGCACCCGAGCAGACGCTCTGGTCGTTGGCCAACTGCTCCATGACGGCGTAGTCGATAGAGTCCGATGGCGAGGCCGCGAACGCCTGCTTGTCGAGCCGGAAGAACTCGCCGTCGTGCGTGCCGGCATCGCAAGCGGCGCGGCAGGCGGTGTAGATAGCAGGTTGGAAATGTGCGATGGCCTTGAGCCATACCGACGCACGTACGATAAAAATCCCTGCGTTCCACCAGTATTCGCCGGAGCTGACGTACTGTCGCGCGAGTTCGAGATGCGGCTTCTCCACGAACTTCTCGAGTTGCCATGCACTCGAGCTAAGCATCTGCTGGCCGACCTTGATGTAGCCGTAGCCTGTTTCCGCATGCGTTGGCACGATGCACATGGTGACAATCGCACCGTCCTGCGCGCACTTGGCACCTGCGCCAATCGCCTTGTGAAACGCTTCGGTATCCGTAACAACATGATCTGCGGGCATCACCACAAGGATAGCGTCCTCGCCGGCCGGCATCGCGTGCATGGCAGCAACCGTCAGCGCCGGCGCCGTATTGCGCGCAAGCGGCTCAAGGACGAGATGCGCGCGCCTGCCGCCGGCTCGCAACTGGTCGGCGGTCGTAAAGCGATGATCTTCACCACACACGATGATTGCGTCGTCAATACGCGCGGTGCCGTAGGTCAGGCCATCGAGACGCTGTGCGGTGGATTGCAGCAGTGACTGGTCACCGATCAAACCAATCAGCTGCTTGGGGAAGTGCTCGCGTGACATGGGCCACAGGCGTGTGCCTGCGCCACCGGCCAGGATGACCGGCTGGATCCTGAGCTTCGTTTCAGTTGCGGCAGGCGTGAGTGGAGTGGTGATAGTTGTTGTGTCGAGAGCGGACATGACGAGGGAGCTCCTTGAGCTTGATCGGGTATTACAATTTTTAGCACGTAGTAAATAGCGGATAAATCAAAAAACCAAAAAATAATCACTCGACATACTCAAATCGGTAACTTGGTCATTAAACGTAACGAATATGAGTGATTGAATTTTTTTCTTACTTTTCCGGAATTTTTTCTCGAAAATTAATTGCTTAAAATTCGGCTGATCGCCTTGATCCATAAGGGTCTGGGCGATCGGTAACATCTTGAAAAAAATCCACCAGCGCGGCGCATCTACAATGCCGCTGCTGTTCCACTGTGGCTCCGTTGTCACCGTTGCGCCGTTTCGTGACAAAAATAAATACGCGGAAAAGCGCAAATTAAACTCCGCATTATTTTGCGGTTGCAGCACGAATTTAATTCCAGCCTCATACGGGTATGTACCAAGGCGACGGACCGTCTCGTTTCTCCGCCTTTGCTTCCTGTCTTGCCCAAGCGAATGAGTGAAGCTGAAGCCGAAGCTGATGCTGAAGCGAGACCTGAGCAGACCGTGTCTTCCCACCCGAGGTGTCTTACATGTTGAGCGTGCTTTCGAGAATGATCGACATTGCAATGGTGGCGCTGGGCGCGCTGCTGGCCGCGTCGCTGCACGCGGGAAATGCCGTCTGGCTCGACGACATGCAAAGCACGCTGCTCGCGTTCAATTGCGTGCTGGTGATCATGACGTTCCCGTCGTTCGGCATATACCAATCGTGGCGCGGCAAGCCCGTGTATGACCTGCTGTGGCGCGTGACGCTGGCGTGGCTGATGGTGGAAGGCGCGGGCGTGCTGCTGACCTTCAGCGTGCATCGCGCAGATTTGCTGTCACGTATGTGGCTGCTGTATTGGGGCGCGGTGACAGCGGCCTTGCTGATGTTATCGAAGGCTATTGTGCACGCGACGCTCAAGTCAATTCGTCGCGAAGGTTTTAACCAGAAAGCGGTCGCCATTGTGGGCGCGGCGCCTTACGGGGAGTTCCTGATCGAGCAGATGCGCAGCCGCCCCGAAGCAGGTTTCAGCCCAGTCTATGTGTTCGATGAAACCTTCCCGGAAGTCACGCTTGCCGGCGTCCCGGTAAGCCGCGATCTGGGCGATCTCACGCTGCTCGTGCGCGGACGTGCGATCCGCGAGTTATGGCTGGCGCTGCCGATTTCGCAGGAGCGGACCATCAACAAGCTCGTCACGGAGTTCCGCGACGACTTCGTGAATATCCGCTTCATCCCGGACGTGCGCAGCCTGTCGTTCTTCAACCACGCGGTCGTCGACCTGCTGGGTGTGCCGGCCATCAACCTGGCTGCGTCGCCGATCACGGACCTCAAGGTGTTGCCGAAGCGGGTGTTCGACCGCCTGTTCGCCGCAGGCGTTCTGCTGTGCCTCGCGCCGTTGCTGATCGTGCTCGCGGTGGCCGTGAAGATGTCTTCACCCGGGCCGGTGTTCTTCAAGCAGAAGCGCAAGGGCATAGACGGTAACGAGTTCGAGATCTACAAGTTTCGCTCGATGAGGGTTCACAAGGAAACCGCGGGTCACGTCACGCAGGCGAAGAAGGGCGACAAGCGCGTGACACGCGTGGGAGCGTTCCTTCGCCGCACGAGCCTGGATGAGTTGCCGCAGTTCATCAACGTGCTAAGGGGCGAGATGTCGGTGGTTGGTCCGCGTCCCCATGCGCTCGAACACGACGACATCTACAAGGATCTCGTTAAGGGGTACATGTACCGGTATCGCATCAAACCCGGCATTACCGGCTGGGCGCAAGTGAATGGTTTTCGCGGCGAGACCGATCGCATCGAAAAGATGATGGGGCGCGTGAAACTCGACCTGTACTACATGCAGCACTGGACCTTTGGACTCGACATGAAGATTGTCGCCATGACTTTGTGGAAGGGTTTTGCTGGTGCGAATGCTTACTAAGAACCTCGTTAAAAACGCTTTGAATAATTTGCCAACCCTGGAGCGCGTGCTATGAAACTCACCATCATCGGTAGCGGCTATGTAGGCCTCGTGACGGGCGCGTGTCTGGCCGACATCGGTAACGACGTGCTGTGCCTCGATCTCGACGAACGCAAGATCGCGATCCTGAACGGCGGTGGCGTGCCAATCCACGAGCCAGGCCTGCAGGAAGTCATCGCGCGCAATCGTGCGGCAGGACGCCTCAGCTTTTCCACCGACGTCAAGGCTGCGGTCGAACACGGCGACGTGCTGTTCATTGCAGTGGGTACGCCCTCCGATGAGGACGGCTCCGCCGACCTGCAGTACGTGCTGGCCGCAGCGCGTGACATCGGCCGTTATATGAACAACTTCAAGGTGATCGTCGACAAGTCCACCGTGCCGGTCGGCACGGCGCGTCGCGTGAAGGCGGTGATCGATCAGGAGCTTGCTACACGTGGTGAGCCGCACATGTTCTCGGTGGTTTCAAACCCCGAGTTCCTGAAGGAAGGCGCGGCTATCGACGACTTCACGCGGCCCGACCGGATCGTTTTGGGCTGCGATGACGACGTACCCGGCGAACGCGCCCGCGAACGCATGAAACGCCTGTATTCGCCGTTCAACCGCAATCACGAACGTACGCTTTACATGGACGTGCGCTCGGCGGAATTCACCAAGTACGCGGCCAACGCCATGCTCGCCACACGCATCTCGTTCATGAACGAGCTCGCGAATTTTGCGGATCGTGTGGGTGCGGATATTGAAGCGGTACGTCGCGGTATTGGCTCCGATCCGCGCATTGGCTACGACTTCCTGTATGCGGGTTGCGGTTATGGCGGCTCGTGCTTTCCCAAGGACGTACGTTCGTTGATCCAGACGGCGGGCGAGTACGACGAGCAGATGGAAATCCTGAAGGCCGTGACGTCGGTGAACGAGGCGCAGAAACAGACGCTTGCCAACAAGATCGTAGCCCGGCTGGGCGATGATCTGCGCGGCAAGAAGTTCGCGCTGTGGGGCCTCGCATTCAAGCCGAATACCGACGACATGCGTGATGCTCCCAGCCGGGTATTGATCGCGGCATTGCTGGAACGCGGCGCGTCAATCAGCGCGTACGATCCGGTCGCAACCGACGAAGCACGCCGCGTGATCGCGCTCGATCTGCGCGATACGCCCGCGCTGCTCGCTCGCCTGAGCTACGCGAACGATCACACCGAAGCCCTGGACAACGCCGACGCATTGATCATTGTGACGGAGTGGAAGGTGTTCAAGAGCCCGGACTTCGACGGCATGAAACGCCGCCTGAAGACCCCGCTTATCTTCGACGGCCGCAATCTCTACGAGCCGGAAACCATGAACGAGATCGGCGTGGAGTATCACGCAATTGGACGTGGTGTACGGCAACCGGTGAAGGCTCCGGTAGCAGCCTGAACAGGCTGGCAAGACCCGCTGCTCAATAAAAACGATATCGACACACCCAGGCACTGCGAGCGCGGCTTCGGTTGAAGGACCCGACGCCGCGACTGCGCCGCTTTAACGGACACAACCTATGTTTCGAAGCGTCTTGATTGTCTGCCATGCGAATGTTTGCCGAAGCCCTGCCGCGGAAATGCTGTTCCGCGATTATGCCGGCAAGTTGGCGGAGCAAGACGCGAGACGTTCGATCGAATTCCGCTCCGCCGGCCTCTTTGCGAAAGAAGGCCGCGACATCGATCCAACGATGTACCGCTTGCTGGCGGAGCGCGATGTCGATTCATCGGGACACTCCGCGCGCCGGCTCGACGAGTCCATGGCGCGCGCGGCCGAGTTGATTCTCGTGCCTGAAAGAAAACAGATTGCCGCGATTGAACAGATGGCGCCGCACACACGCGGCAAGGTCCATCTGCTCGGCAAGTGGGAAGACTCTGAAGTGGCCGATCCATACGGCGGCCACGAAGTTGCCTATCGCGAGAGCTTCGGGCTAATTGAACGTCTGGTCCAGGGATGGCTGAATAAAATATGGTGAACCGGTCTCTAGCTTTATCTGTTTCCGTGGTCTTTTCGCTGGCGACTTTTTTGTCGGCTTGCGGCGCGTTGCCAGGTTACAACCTGGACACGTCGCGCCTGAACGATTCCGACGCCACGCCGACCGCGACCTATTCCGTGCACTTGATCACGGCGGACGTGATCATGCAGCAGAACCGGCCGGGCCCGGCAGCGGCGCTGCCACCCGCGCGTTTTGCGGACCCGGCGCAATACGTGTATCGCCTGGCGCCGCAAGACGTGATCGGCATCACGATATGGGATCACCCGGAGCTCACCACGCAGCAGGGGCAGACCTTGTCGGCGGGCGGCAACACCACGCAAACGATCGCTGGCGCGCTCGCGCAGCCATACACCACTGCGTTGCCCGGGCAGGCCGATCCGTTCGGGCAGACGGTCTCGCCTGACGGCACGATCTACTTCCCGTTCGTTGGCAAGATGCACGTTGCGGGCAAAACGGCCGGCGAGATTCGCGATCAACTCGCGGCGGGCTTGTCGCCGTACCTGAAGAAACCGCAGGTCGATGTTCGCGTGCTTGCTTATCGCAGCCAGAAGGTCTCAGTCACCGGCGAGGTGAAGACGCCCGGACCGCTCGCGATGAGCGACGTGCCGCTTACGCTGGTCGACGCAATCACGCGTTCGGGAGGCACGAACGCCGACGCCGATCTGCAGCGCGTGCGCCTCACGCGCAACGGCAAACTCTACGTGCTTGACGCCGACGGCGTGCTTGATCGCGGCGAGATTTCGCAGAATGTGATGCTGCAGTCGGGCGACATCGTGAATGTACCGGATCGTACCGACAGCCGCGTGTTCGTGATGGGCGAAGTCAAGACGCCGTTGCCTGTTTCGATGATGAAAGGCCGCCTGACGATTGCCGACGCGCTGACGCAAGCCGGCGGCATCCTGGATACCGACGCAAACGCTCGGCAGATCTACGTGGTGCGCGGCGCGCGTGACAAGCCAGCGTCCCCCGAGATCTACCGGCTCGATTTGACGCAACCGGACTCGCTGCTGCTGTCCGCGCAATTCCAGCTTCACCCGCTCGACGTGGTGTATGTGGGCACGGCTGGCGCCGTCCAGTTCAACCGCATGGTCAACCAGGTTCTGCCGACCTTGCAGACACTCTTCTACCTGAAGGAACTGACGCGATGAACGCTTTCCAGATCGTCGAATGCATCAAACCAACAGGGATTGAATCGTGAGCACGCCAGCACATTCCTATCAGGGCAAGACCGAAGAAGAGGACGTCGTCCTCGGGCAGTTGCTGCAGGTGGTCCTCGACGACATCTGGTGGCTGATCGGTACCGCGGCGTTCATCATTCTCGCCGCGGCCGGTTACTGCTACGTCGCGAAGCCGGTTTATTCCGCCGATGCGCACGTCCGCGTTGAGCAGTCCGACAACACGTCGCAAGCGCTTACGCAAACGCAGACGGGCGCCACGATCGGCAATTCGTCGGGCGCGCTGCCAACCGACGCCGAGATCGAGATCATCAAGAGCCGGGGTGTGGTCGCACCGGTCGTTACGCAGTGCAAGCTCAACTTCTCGGTGAGCCCGATGACCGTGCCCGTGCTCGGCAGCATTGCTGAGCGGCTCGCGACCTCGGGGAAGCCGGCTAAGCCTTGGTTCGGCATGACCTCGTATGCGTGGGGCGGCGAACAGGCCACGGTCGATTCAATTGAAGTGGTGCAGTCGCTGGAAGGCGTGAAGCTGACCATGACCGCGCTTGGCAACGACCGTTATTCGCTGGCGACACCTGAAGGTGTGCCGCTGCTCGAAGGCCGTGTGGGTGAGACGGCGAAGGGCAATGGCGTATCTATCGACGTCACGAAACTGGTGGCGCGTCCCGGTACGCGCTTCGTGGTGATACGGGCCAATGACCTCGATGCCATCGCCGCATTTCAGTCGGGCATTACGGTCGTGGAGCAAGGCAAGTCGACGGGCGTGATCCAGATCTCGCTCGAGAACGGCGACCCGGCGCGCGCGGCGGAAATTGCGAATGCGCTGGCCGATTCGTACCTGCTTCAGCACATTGAAAGCAAGCAGGCCGATGCGGAAAAAATGCTCGCGTTCCTGAAGAGCGAACAACCGCGGCTGAAGGGTGATCTCGAACATGCCGAAGCTGCGCTGACGGAATATCAGAGCCAGTCCGGTTCGATCAACGCAAGCGACGAAGCGAAGGTATATCTCGAAGGCAGCATCACCTACGAAGCGCAGATTTCCGCATTGAAACTTCAGATCGCCACGTTGAACCAGCGCTTCGAAAGCAGTCATCCGGCGCTGATCGTCGCGCAGCAGCAGCTTAGCGAACTGGAAGCTGAACGTGCGCATTTCAGCGAACGCTTCAAGAATCTTCCGGCCTCCGAAGTAAAAGCGGTGTCGCTGCAACGCGATGCGAAGGTGGCCGAAGACATCTACGTGCTGCTGCTGAATCGCGTGCAGGAACTGTCTGTGCAGAAGGCGGGGACGGGCGGCAACGTGCATATTGTCGATGCCGCGCTGCGCCCGGGTGCGCCGATCAAGCCAAAGAAATTCCTCATCATGTCGGCGGCTGTGATTCTTGGCCTGATCCTCGGGACTGGCCTCGTGTTCCTGCGCCGCGCCATGTTCGCGGGCATCGTGGACCCGGACAAGGTCGAGCGCCTGGCAGGTCTGCCGCTGATCGGTCTCATTCCCATGAGCACGGAGCAGGTGAAGCTCGATGCCGAAGCGAAGCGCACGGAGCGTGATCGTGACCGTGTCTCGCCAATTCTCGCGACCATGCGTCCGAACGATGTCTGCGTGGAAATCATGCGCAGCCTGCGTACGTCGCTGCAATTCACGCTGATGGAAGCGCGCAATCATACGGTGATGCTGACAGGCCCGGCGTCGGGCGTTGGCAAGAGCTTTCTCGCGGTGAACCTCGCTGTGTTGCTCGCGGCGTCGGGCAAGAAAGTGCTGTTGATCGACGCCGACATGCGACGCGGCAAGCTGGAACGTTCGTTTGGTCTGGAGCGAGCAAATGGCTTGGCGGAATTGCTTGCCGGCACGATCGGACTCGAGCAGGCCATCCGCACCACGCGCACGCCATTCCTGAGTTTCATGCCTGCGGGCAAGCGTCCGGAGAATCCGTCGGAGCTGTTGATGTCGCCGCGCTTGCAGCAATATCTCGATGGCCTGGGGCGTGTGTACGACGTAGTTTTCATCGATACTCCGCCGGTGCTTGCCGTCACGGACGCGTCGATTATCGGCAAGCTCTCGGGAACGAACTTCCTCGTGATGCGCTCAGGCGCGCACAACGAAATGGAAATCTCCGATGCAATCCGGCGCCTGCGCTCAGCGGGTATTCCGCTGCACGGCGCAATCATGAACGGCATGCCGGCACGTTCGCGTGGTTATAACCGCGGACACTATGCAGCGGTCGAAGACTACCTGAATGTTTGAACGCGAGCGGAGCGCTGCATGACATCGACCCCGACCCCGACCCTGACCATCTCCGTGATGGTGCCCACATACCGTCGTCCCGCCGACCTGAAGCGTTGCCTCGACGCGTTGCGCGCGCAGGCGCGTCCGGCGGACGAAGTGCTGGTCGTCGCGCGTCCCGAAGACGATGCAACGCATCGCGCGCTTGAATCAGAGCTGGCCGCGAACAATCCGTTCCTGCTGCGCGTGATCGAGACCGGTTTGGGTGGCCAGGTCGCGGCGCTGAACCGCGGACTTGATGCGGCGCGTGGCGACATCATCGCGATTACCGACGACGACGCCGCGCCGCGTGTCGACTGGCTGGCGCGAATTGATCAAGCCTTCAGCAATGATCAAACGCTTGGTGCGCTCGGCGGTCGTGACTGGGTGTTCGAACGCGGGGCGCTGCTTGATGGCGAGCGGTCGGAAGTCGGGGTGATCCGTCGCACCGGCAAGATCTGCGGCAACCATCATCTGGGTGTGGGCGCGCCGCGAGCGGTCTCGCTGCTGAAGGGCGCGAACATGATTTATCGACGCTCGGCGGTGGGCGGATTGCGCTTCGATACGCGTCTGCGCGGCAAGGGCGCGCAGCCTTGCAACGACCTCTCATTTAGCCTGAGCGTGCGGCGCACGGGGTGGAAGATGGTCTACGATCCGCGCGTGGCGGTCGATCATTTTCCCGCTGAACGTTTCGATGACAACGGCCGCGATGCGCAGACCCTTGGAGCGCTCACCGACACCGCATACAACCTGCATCTGGTATTGCGCGAGCATTTGGGTCCGGTCGCGCGGCATGTGGCGTGGTACTGGTACGCCGCCATTGGCACCCGTGCGATGCCCGGCTTCGCGCATGCGCTGCTTGCCCTTGCCCGCACCCGCGATACAGCCTGCTGGGCGCGTTATCGCGCGATGCGCAAAGGTGCACAGGACGCTCGCCGCGACGCGCAGCACGAGCCAGCAGCCTATGTGCTCGCCATGCGCGGCCGCAGCGACGGCGCGAAAGCCGCATGAGCCGCGTAGCGCGGGTCCGGAACTCACAACATCACGTCGACGCGGAGGTTTCCCGTATGCAAGCGACCAAGGTTCACGTGCATTTGTTCTACGGCACAGATCCGCGGTTTTACCGCAAAGGGGAGAATATCGGCTGCCTGTACGGTTATCACCATGCAGAGTCACCGGAGTTGACGCTGACGTATTCGCGCGACGAACCCGAGAACAAGTTCGTGCGACTCGCGCGGCGTGGATTGAAGGCGGCGCTCGGCTTCGACTTCATCCACACGTGGCGCAATCGTGAGGAGATTCTCAACGCCGATGTAGTCTGGACGCATACCGAGGCCGAGCATTTATCGGCGGCGTTGTTGCTGCTTTTGAAAGGCCGCGCTCGCGGCAATCCTATGTTGCTCGCGCAAAGCGTATGGCTTGTCGACAAGTGGGCGGGTTACGGTGCGCTCAGGAAGTGGGTGTACAAAAAGTTGCTCGCCCGTGCCGATGTCCTGACCACGCACGCGAGCGAGAACGCACAAATGGCGCGGGAATATTTCAAGCGCGATGTGGAGCAGGTGTTCTACGGTATCAACCCGATCGACTTTCCGATGCAAGAGCCGACTGCCTGGCAACCGCATACGCCGGTGCGAATCGCTGCGATTGGCAACGATCGCGACCGCGACTGGGAGTCGCTTGTTCGGGCGTTCCGGCAAAACCCGGCGCATGAAGTGCGGATTGCGACGCGTCGACGGGTATCGAAAGCGCTGCATGCAAGCAACGTGAAAATCGCGCCGGCACTCGGCCTGAAAGCGGCGCGCGAACTGTATGACTGGGCTGACGTGGTCGTGGTGCCGCTGCGCCCGAACTCGCATGTCTCAGGCATAACGGTGGTGCTGGAAGCGGTGGCGCTGGGCAAGCCGGTGATCGTCTCCGATGTTGGTTCCTTGCGCGATTACTTCGGCCCCGAGCATGTGTTTTATGTGCCGCCGTACGACGTTCCCGCGTTGCAGCGCACGCTCGACACGATAGTTGCCAATCCCGCACTTGCACTGCAGCGTGCGCAGGCGGCGAGCCGTCACTTCGCCGCACGCGATTACACGACGCGCCAGTTCGCGCTGCAGCATGTCCGCATCACGCAGGAGTTCATGAGGACTCGGCGCATGGATATGTCCATGCGTCCCTCAGAAACCACGCTGCATGCCGAGCTTGGCAATGCTGCTCCTCAACGCCGGGTGAACTGATCCATGAGCTCCCCGGCCGTTCCCCGCACGCCGAAGTATCTGGCCGATCTGATCGAGAACAGTGGCAAGCCCCTGCGCGCCGGTTTTCTCGGCCTGTTCCGCGACGACCCGAAACATTGGGTGCCGCAAAGCGGCTTCTGGACGTTCACGCTGCTGCTTATCTTGGCGCATCAAGGAACGGCGTTGACGTACGGCTTCCCGGCCATGGCGACGGCCGTCGGAGTATGGCTGTACTTCAAGAGTCCAGCGCGTTACATCGGTTTTGTCTGGTGGCAGTGGTTTCTCAGTCCTGAAGTGCGTCGGCTCGCGGACTTCGCGAAGGGCGGTTTTACGCCCACCAGCCTGATCCAGATCGCGCCCGTGGTCGTGACCATGATCTGCGCGCTGACCGTGGTCAGGCATTACCGCGTGCTGGCTGAGCGGCGCGGCCTGCCGTTCCTCCTGATCTTCATGGGCCTGGCCTACGCGTACCTGATCGGCGTGATGTCCAATGGGCCGATGGCGGCCACCTATGACCTCGCGGCGTGGCTGTATCCGGTGCTGATCGGCTTTCACATCATGGTCCATGCTCGCGAATATCCGAAGTACCGCCAGGCGATTCTCGACACATTCATCTGGGGCATGCTGTTCATGGGCGGCTACGGTCTCGTGCAGTTCTTCCTGATGCCGGCCTGGGACGCCATGTGGATGATCGGTTCCCAAATGGCTTCGCAGGGCGATCCGGTCCGGCTCGGCGTGCGCGTTTTTAGCACCATGAATTCTTCCGGCCCGTTCGCGCTTGCGATGATGGCCGCGCTCACCTTCACCATGGCAGGCACGCAAAGCGTGCGATGGGTCGCGGGTGGCCTCGGATTTATCTCGTTTGGCCTGTGCATGGTCCGCTCGACATGGGGCGGCTGGGTCATCGCGATGGTGCTGCAAATCATCAAGGCGAGCAACAAGGTGCGGGTGCGGATACTCGTCGGCGCGGTGGTACTGGCGGGACTTTCCGTGCCACTGCTTACCTTCGGGCCGATTGCCGACAAGATGGCGACGCGCTTGCAGTCCATCACCAATCTCAGCGACGACAACAGCTACGCCGCGCGCAACGAGTTCTACGCGTCGTTCGCGAAAACCGCCTTCACCGACGTCTCCGGCGAAGGTTTCGGCGCCACCGGTTCATCGACGAAACTCTCCACCTCCAATGGCGATCTCGGTAAATACGGCAGCTTCGACAGCGGCGTGATGAACGTGCCGTTCGTGCTCGGCTGGCCAGGTTCGCTGATGTATCTGGCCGGCCTGGGCTTGCTGCTCGCGCGTGCATTCCGTGCTTCGTTTTCGCTGCGCGACGACAAATATGCGCAGGCTTCCCTGAGCGTTGCGTTTGCGATTGTCGGCATGCTGGTGTTCACGAACACGTTCACGTCTATTGGAGGAATGATCCTTTACATGGGCCTTTGCTCGGTCCTCGCGGCGCGCCATCACCAGCGGCTCGGGCGCCGCCGAGAGCAAGCGCTTTTTGAACACTCCCTCCCTGCAAAGGCACTCCGATGAGAATCGCCATCGTCACTCATGTCGTGCGTCACAACGACGGGCAAGGCCGCGTGAACTACGAGATCGCGCGCGCCGCATTGGCGGAAGGCCATCAGGTCACGCTGCTGGCATCGCACGTTGCGCCGGAACTTGCTTCCGAAGCGCGCTTGCGATGGGTTGCGATCAAGGTCGGACGTTTCTGGCCGACCAAGCTTTTCAAGCAGCAGATCTTCGCGTTGAAAACGGGGTTGTGGCTTAGGGCGCACAAGAATGAATACGACGTCCTGCATGTGAATGGTTTTATATCGTGGGCCAAAGCCGACGTGAATACGGCCCACTTCGTACACGGCGGCTGGCTGCGCAGTCCGTACTATCCGTTCAAGCTCACCGGTGGCTTGTGGTCTGCGTATCAGGTCTTGTATAGCCGCGTGAATGCGCGGCTTGAACACTGGGCGTATCAGCGGTCGAAGGTTATTGCCGCGGTGTCCGAGAAAGTAGCTATCGAGATTCGCGCGAACGGTACCGCCGGTGAGCGTATAGAGGTGGTCTATAACGGCGTGGATACGAGTGCGTTCAGTGCGGCTCGGGTGAATGGCGCCGACCGAAAATCATTCGGGCTGCGAGACGATGCCTGCCTGTTGCTGTTCGTTGGCGACCTCCGCACGCCGCGCAAGAATCTGGACACGGTGCTGAAGGCGCTGGTGCAACTGCCAGCTCACGTGCATCTGGTGGTGGCGGGTTATCTCCCGGGCAGTCCTTACCCCGATGAAGCCAAGGCGCTGGGCATTGCGGATCGCGTGCATTTCCTGGGGCTGGTGAAGAACATGCCCACGCTGATGCATTCCGTCGATGCCTTCGTATTCCCATCGCGTTACGAAGCGATGAGCCTCTCGTTGCTGGAAGCGCTCGCGGCGGGTCTGCCGATCATTACCGCGAAGACGGCGGGTGGGGCGGAGATTATTGGCACGGACTGCGGCATTGTGCTTGACGATCCCGACGACGCCACCGCGCTCGCGGGCGCGATCTCGAAGCTTGCTGATGCACCTGAGTTGCGTCGTGAAATGGGTGAAGCTGCGCGGAGGCTGGCGGACAAATTTGGCTGGGCGCGCATGGCGCGGCGGTATCTGGATCTATATCGCGGTTTTGCGAATCAGGCCGGCGCGGCGGCGTCTGGTGAAGTGCAGACCGAGGGCGGAGCGCCTAAAGCGGTGGCGCTGACGAAGAACGCAACGATCAGTGCCCACCATTCGGTGCGGCCAGGCGTGGCAAACAAATCAAACGAATCACACGCATCGCCTATATGAGCAATTTGGCGGTTGTCGTTATCCATCAACAATTTCGATCGGGGTCGTGGACATGAGCACGCAAGCCATCAAGTCGCTGCAAATTGGAATGCACTGGTTTCCCGAGCGTGCGGGCGGTTTGGACCGGATGTACCACACGTTGGTGGGCGCACTGCCGGGTGCGGGCGTCACGGTACGCGGTGTGGTCGCGGGATCGGCGCGGGTCGCGGCGGACACGGAAGGCGCCATTCGCGGCTTCGGTCCGGCGGCGCAGTCGTTGCCGCGCCGCTTGATGGCTGCACGCCGGGCGTTGCGGGCGTCGTTGAGCCGTGAGCGGCCCGACGTGGTCTCGTCGCACTTCGCGCTTTATACCTTCCCGGGCCTCGATGTCACGCGCGGCATTCCACAGGTCTCGCATTTCCAGGGACCGTGGGCGGATGAGAGCCACGTTGAGGGCGCTGATTCCATCGGTCAGCGGACCAAGCGTTTGCTTGAGCAGCGGGTGTATGCGCGCTCGTCGCGGCTGATTGTTTTGTCGGAAGCGTTTGGTGAAATATTGCAATCGCGTTATGCCATTCCTGCGGAGCGGATTCGCGTGGTGCCGGGGTGTGTCGACGTCTCGCAGTTCAATGTCCCGCTGAGCCGTTCCGATGCTCGTCGCCGGCTTCAGTTGCCGCAGGACCGGCCGGTCGTGCTCGCAGTGCGGCGGCTGGTGAGGCGGATGGGCCTTGAAGATCTGATCGAAGCGATGAAGCGTGTGAAGGCTAAGCAACCTGACGTGTTGCTGTTGATCGCGGGGAAGGGGCGTCTTGCTGAGGAGTTGCAGGCGCGCATTACCGAAGCCGCTCTCGACGACAATGTTCGGCTGCTTGGTTTTGTGCCTGACCGGCACTTGGCGGCACTGTATCGTGCGGCGGATGTGAGTATTGTGCCGACGGTCGCGCTGGAGGGTTTTGGGCTGATTACGGTGGAGTCGCTTGCTTCAGGAACGCCGGTGCTGGTGACGCCGGTGGGCGGTTTGCCAGAGGCGGTCGCACCTTTATCGGCGAATCTTGTTTTGCCGTCGACGGGGGTGGATGCTATTGCCGATGGCTTGATTGGTGGGCTGAATGGGTCGCTGAAATTGCCGACGGAGCAGGAGTGCCGGATCTATGCGCGAGAAAATTTTGACACGCCGGTAATCGCCAAGCGCGTGGCGGCGGTTTATAGCGAAGCGATTGAAGTTGGGTTAGTG
This sequence comes from Caballeronia sp. SBC1, assembly GCF_011493005.1. NCBI lineage: Bacteria > Pseudomonadati > Pseudomonadota > Betaproteobacteria > Burkholderiales > Burkholderiaceae > Caballeronia > Caballeronia sp. SBC1. The sequence continues at coordinate 3,119,517 of NZ_CP049156.1, read as the reverse complement.
CATTGATTTTCGTGCGCACCGGGGGTTCTGTCTGGCCCTGAAAGCACTCCCGGGGCATTGATTTCGAGCGGTAAGTCCAGGTTACCCGTAATCCGATCCGGCACCCTTGATCGCGGCCTTCCAAGCGGAACCCCTCAAAACCGTCGTACTATCCCACTTTAGGCCCGCGCAGCAGCAAAAAGCCAGATACCTGACATCTGCGGGCCAGAATGGGACCGACTGGCATGGACCGTTTTCTAGCAATGAAAGTCTTCGTACGCGTGGTCGAGAGCGGCAGTTTCTCCAAGGCCGCAGACGCGTTGCGCCTGCCTGCCGCGAGCGTTTCCCGCACCGTCCAGGCACTCGAAGCGCACCTCGGCGCACGCCTCCTGAACCGCACTACCCGCAGCATCAGCATCACGGAAGACGGCGAGATCTACTACGAGCGATGCGTACGCGTACTCGGCGAAGTGGACGACATGGAGTCCGTCCTGTCACGCTCGAAGCTGAGCCCGAAAGGCACAGTACGCGTCAGCCTGCCCGCGCTCATGGCGAAAAGCACGATCATCTCCGCGTTGCCCGAATTCTTTGCGGCCTACCCGGATATCCGTGTGGAAATGAGTCTGACCGACAAGCAGGTCGACATTATCGAGGCGGGCGTGGATTGCGTGATTCGCGTGGGCGCGGTTGGCGATATCGGCCTGGTGGCAAAGCAGATCGGCCGCTATTCCCAGGTCACTGCGGCCGCACCGTCGTATATTGAGAAATATGGCGAGCCCAGGACACTCGAGGATCTCGAGCACCACATGTGCGTGGATTATCTGGTGAGCAAGACCGGGCGCGTGAGAAGCTGGGAGTTCGTGGTGGACGGTGAAATCAAGACCATTCCGCTCAAGGCAATACTGGCGGTCAATGATGCGGATTCGTATGTGGAGTGCGGGCTCGCCGGCCTCGGGCTGATCCAGGCGTCGAGCTATACGCTGTCTTCGTATCTGGAAAGCGGCGCGCTGAGGGAAGTGCTGCAGGCGTATCCGTCGTATCCGCGTGTGGTGTCGATCCTGTATGCGGCGAACCGGCATCAGCCACGGCGGGTGAAGGTGTTTATAGAGTGGATCGCGGAGATCTACAAACGGCAAACGTCACTGCAAATAGCCGCGGATGATCTGGTCTCTGGTCATACGGTCAACGCTGATCACGCGAACCACGTCACGTCCTGACGACTGCGGCACTCTGCACGGCTTCATCTTCGACTTGCGCGCGCGCGTGTTTGAACATCCACTCAAGGGTGTCGTAAATAGGCGTGATGGGCACGCGGCCAATCGCGCGCCGCAGCTTGACGTTCGACCCGACCAGCTTCGCAATCTCATTGCGCCGCATGAAGCGCGGATCGACGAAAATATCGATCTTGTATCCGGCGATACGCTGCATCATGGTCAGGATTTCGCCAAGCGAATGGCCGGTGCCTGAGCATGTATTGAATGCCTCGCCCGCCGGCGCGACTTCCAGGAGCCGTGTATAGACTTCGACGACGTCGCGGACATCGGAGAAATCGCGGCTCACGGCCAGATTGCCAAGCGACATGCGTGCTTCATGACGTGCGTGATGATTGACGATCTTCGGCAACAAGAAGTCTTCGCCTTGACCCACGCCGGTGTAGTTGAACGGCCGCGTGAAGAAGACGGGCAGACGATCGAGCCACAAGCGTGCCATGTTCTCCATGGCGAGCTTGCTGACTGCGTAGTCATTGCCGGGATTCAGCGGCACGTTTTCGTCGATGATTTCCACGTTCGCATTGCCATACACGTTCGATGTACTCGCCATCAGCACGGCACGCGGTTTCTTGTCGAGTTGCGACAACGCTTCGAGCAGATTGCGCGAGCCCATGATGTTGACCAGATAACTTTGCGTGGGCGCGTTGCCCGTGACGTGCGCGAGACCGGCGAGATGAACCACTACATCGGGTTGGGCGTCGCTTACGCACGCGCGCACCGCGTCGAGATCAAGCAGGTTGAGCGGAACACCGGTCGTGCCGGGTACGTCGGGCTCGGACGCGGGCGAAGTCGTGCCCCACACGTCGTAACCTTCATCCAGCAGACGCGCGGCCATATGGCGTCCGGTAAAGCCCGAAAGACCCGTGATGAGCGCGCGACGGCGTTTGCCGCCGTCAGGATGTTTTATGTCGTTCATTGCGCTTGATATAGGCGGCGGCTGTTTCGCAAAGGGTTGCGGCATGGTGGGAATGATTCTGCATGCCTCGTCCGGTGACGCCAGCTACTTGCCGTTTTCCGACAATGCGGCCGCTCAGCGTTGAATTCCACGACGAAACGGCGTTTCGCATGAGAATGTGCAATTCCGCTCTGCGCCCAGCGCTACGGTGCTTTCCCGCCGTTTTCTGCATTAATTTAATACTCGATTTTATCACGTAGCCCCTGCTTCAAGGGGGCGCAACGCCTGGCGTGACCGGCGCTGGATGTGAGGTATCGCCAATTAATTGCCGAACGCCAGCGCATGACCTTCGGACATCGGCAATTCTTGTCCCAACCTTGGGCCGTGGCGTGGCGAAGCGTAATCCGTTGGCTCGAGCGACTCGGGTCCGACGGTCGAACATTACGCTTTGCTTATTCTATGAAAGAACAAATCGGAAAATAATCAATAGTCGAAGGCCACATGTTAAAAAGTAATTCCCAAAGAGGATGCGCTGGGAGGTCCGAAAGGCGCCGAATTTATTACTTTTCGAAACAATTTTTTGAATGAAATAAGTCAGCGTGAAAATCAATCGCAGCGCTCGTGGTGTGCTGACGAAGCTTGCGGTGCCTTATCGGCTCCTGACGCGCAGCGAGGGGGGCATTTAAAAGTCGTTTCAAAACGTAATTGATCGAATTTTGTGGTTCATTCACCACCGGTGATTCAGCGCCGCCCTCTCTATTTATTTCAGATTTTTTTGCAATATTTGAACGGTAGTCTTAGCTAACCCGAGTAACGGCCGCAACGCCTCCACTGCACCATCGGCCGATGGGAGCAGAGCGGGCCGCTCTCAGACGGAGAAAACCTCTTGCATCGTTTTCCGCGCATTTTGCTATTGGCATCACGTTTTCTGGTTGTGGGAGCGCTCGGTCTGGCTGCGGTGGCCTCCGCGTATCCGGCGTCGCCTACGGTGCTCCAGGCGCGTACATCGTGGATTGGCAACACCTTTGGTTTCGGTGATGGCACGTGGACGCAGATCAACATTACCGCGATTGCCGTTACGCCCGACGGCCGCGTGTACACCAACGCGCCGTGGGACGAAAGCGGTGCCGAAGTGAGCGTCTACAAGGACGGCAAGGTGCTTGGTACGGCGGGTGGCACGCACGGCTGGGGCAACTACGGCGGCAATGCGATTGCGCTTAACCGGCGCTATGCGTTTGTCGCGGTCGGAGTGGGCAACGAGCGCGGCAATTTGCAGAAGGCGGGTGTGTGGCCGCCCAAGGGAAAGCAGTGGTTTGGCGTGTCGCGCCGAGACATTAGCGACATGAAACGCAGCGTGGCGTTCCAGGCGAACCTTGCCGCCGATAAAGATGGGCACGCGCAGCTCGCCGCCGCTTTCCTGATGATCAACGAGGCGCCGGAAGACAAGCGCGGCGCACCGAAGACGGACGACGTAAAGCAGGACGTGGGCGGACTGGCGGCATCGGATGCGCTGTTGTATGTGGCGAATACCGCGATGAACCGCATCGAGGTGTACGACGCCGAGTCGATGCAGCAAAAGAACAAATGGAACGCAACTCAGCCGGGGCGTCTGGCGCTCGCGAAGGACGGCACGTTGTGGGCGCTGGTTAATACGCAGGGCGGCCGGGCGCAGCTCGCGCATTACACGGCGGCGGGCGTGGCGATCGACGATGCTCCCGCGCTGGCGGCGGGCTCGGATGCCGTCGATTTGACGATAGATGCTCAGGGGCGTTTGCTGGTTGCGGACAACGGACCGCGTCAGCAAGTGCTGATCTTCACGCGCGATGGCGGCGCGGACAAGTACCGCGAGTCGGCGGCACTCGGTGAGCGTGGCGGCATTTTTTCGGGTGTCGCGGGCCGTCCAGGTCCGCAGCGGTTCAATGGGCTGACCGGCGTGGGTGTGGATGCGGCCGGGAACGTTTATGTATCGACGAATGGGATTGGCGTTCGGCAGGGCGCGACCGGTGCGGGACTGGGCGCGACGCTTGAGAGTTATGCGCCTGATGGGCGGCAGTTATGGCAAGTGCAGGGATTATTGTTCGTGGATGGTGCGTGGATGGACCCGGCGCGTCCGAACAGTGTCTACACCGGCAACAAGCGCTTCGAGCTGGATCTATCGAAACCGGCGGGGCAGGAATGGAAGTACGTGGGGTTCCTGTCGGGGCGGTTCAAGTATCCCGAGGATCCTAGCTTTAGCGTGGATGACTGGCCGGGGCAGCCGATTGCTCGCAAGATTGATGGCCGTACGTTCTTGTACTTGACGGACATGTATTCGGACCATCTGAAGATTTATCGGTTCGATGCAAAGCGTGATGGAGAGCTGGCGATTCCTTCGGGTTACTTTGCAGGTCGTGAGCGTGGGGCGCAGAACATTCCGAATCATCCGCCGCATGGCGACTGGATCTGGCGCGACACTAACGGTAATGGCCGGTTTGATGCGAATGAGTTCGATGTGAACAACGGACTACTACCTAATCCTGGTGGATGGGGGTGGTGGGTTGATACGAAGGGCGATATTTGGCACACGAGTGATACGCGGGGGATCAATCGTTTTCGATACGGTGGTGTGGACCGAGTGGGCAATCCGGTTTATGCGTATGCCAACGCGCAGAACTACGCTATGCCTGCGCCGTTCAACGTGGTGAAGAGAGCGGTGTATGAGGCGGATACGGACACGATGTATTTGACTGGGTACACGGCTGACGAGCCGTTTGACCGTGGGTATTGGAAGGAAGTGGGGCGACGGTTGGTGCGGTACGACCATTGGTCGAAGGTGCCGGTGCAGCGGTATTCGATTGAGTTGCCTTGGGATACGAAGAGCAAGCCGTTGGCTACGACGATTGGTTTGACCGTTGAGGGAAAGTATTTGTTCACGGTGGAACCGGTTGGGACGGTGCATGTGTATGAGAAGGATACGGGCCGCGAGGTTGGGGTGATCAAGCCGGGTCCGGAGGTGGGTGGTGCGTCAGGGTGGGTGGATGTGCCGAATGGCATTAGCGCGAGCCGTCAGTCGGATGGTGAGTACCTGGTGTTTGTTGAAGAAGACGCGCGAGGGAAGGTGATGATGTACAGGTGGCACGAGTAGGTGTTCGTTCGCACTTTGGGGTTTGAGGTGACTGGGTCGGGAGGTTGGGGTTGATGCCGGGATGCCAGGGTTAGTGGTCGTGGGTTGATGCAGGGTTGCCAGGTTCCGGGGTTAGCGGTCCGGGTCTATGCCGGGTTGCTGCTTTCGACCTTAGCGGTCTGCGTGAGTTGGATGTTTTCTTTATCACTGTTAGCCACTGTGCGTGGCGGCACGTCATTTCTTTGTCCAAAGCGACAAAGAAACGAAGCAAAGAAAGCGCTTTCAACCACGCTACCCTAAGTGTCCACAGCGTGCAGTTCCCATTCATGGGTGCCCCAAAAGCACGGTGCTCGCCAGAGCCACGGATGTGTGAAACCCTCCTTCTCGCGAATCCTTACACGAACACGCTTCGCCCCCAACGCTCTCGGGCAAGCACCAGTTGCCAAGGAACCCGCCCGGCCTCACGCGCATTCACGGCTGCAGTTTTTTTGTAGGCTAGCTGCCTGATCTGCGCGGTCGTTTTCTTAGATGACAGCGTGATCCGTAGCAGCTTGACGGGGATTTACCGCCTTAGATTTTGGTGAGTTGGTCGCAGGCTTACAGGCTTATTTCTGTTGGCGACGGCGTTACGAATCGTTGGAGTTTTGTTGTTTCGTGGGTTGGTTTCGTGGTTCGTTATGCTTACAAATTTGGTCGATTGTTTTACGCGGATAGCGCGGGGTGCTCCTTGTGCAGGTTCAGTCACTGGTGGCGAAGCGTGTGGGTATCCGTGTTCGGAGAAGGAGGGGTTCACACATCCTCCGCTCTGGCGAGCACCGTGCTTTTGGGGCACCTATGAATGGGAACTGCACGCTGTGGACACTTAGGGTAGCGTGGTTTGAAAGCGTTTTCTTTGCTTCGTTTCTTTGTCGCTAAGGACCAAGAAATGACGTGCCGCCACGCACAGTGGCTAATAGTGATAAAGAGAAAATCCGACTCAGGCAGACCACTAACACCGAAAGCATCAACCCGGCAATGACTCAGAGCCACTAGAGCTGGGGCTTAGAACGGACCACCAATCTTAAAAGCAGCAACCCGGCATCGACCCAAGACCCACGAAGCCCCAAACAATCCCAAGTGCGAACGAACCCCCAAGGACGAGTGCGAACGATGGAAAAATCGATGGTGAAGAACATGGCGATTAACTTTTCGGGACTGGTATTGCCTACCTTTGTCTCGTTGATCACCGTGCCCGCATACATCCATCTCGTCGGCGTTGAACGCTACGGCGTGATCAGCCTCGTCTGGACCCTCATCGGCTACTTCGGCATTCTCGATCTCGGCATGGGCATGGCCGCTCAACACGCGATTTCAAAGGCCCACGCCGCCAATGACCCCGAAGCCCGTTCACGCGTGTTCTGGAGCGCCATCTGGCTCAACCTCGGTACCGGCATCATCGGCGGCGTCCTGATCTACTTCGGCGCGTTCGCCTACACCGCCTACGTCGCACACTCCTCCCCGGCCATGCAACGCGAGGTCTACCACGCGCTCCCGTGGCTCGCCCTGGCCATCCCCATCGCCAACGTGTCATGGGTCTGCGCCGGTGCAATCAACGGCGTCGAACGCTTCGGTATCTACAACACCAATCAAACGATTGGCACTTTCCTGTTTCAGTTGCTGCCGCTAGCCGCCGCCTGGAAAATTGCGCCGAACCTGCAAACCGTACTCGCCGCCGCCGTCGTCGCACGCGTCCTCGCCGTCATACTCCTCGCACGAGCAAGCTTCAAGGTGCTCGACATCAAACGCATCGAATGGCCGCAGCTAGGCGTAGCCGGCGGCTTGTTCAAGTTCGGCGGCTGGATGCTGGTCGCGACCATCTCCAGCATGATCACGGACTCCCTCGACCGCATTCTCCTGGGAGCCAATCTTGGCGCGCGTTTCGTCACGTACTACACCGTCCCGCAGAACCTCGTCACGCGCCTGAACATGCTGCCGAACTCACTCGTTCGCACCTTGTTCCCGCGCTTGTCCGCCGTTAAACGCGAACACGCCGATGCCATGGTCCAGCAGTCACTTGAATTCCTCAACGGTGTATTCACCCCGATCGCGCTCTTCGTCATGCTCGTGCTCGCGCCCTTCCTGCATGTTTGGGTAGGGCAAGAAATCGCGATCGCCAGCGCGCCAGTGGGCCGGATCCTGATCATCGGCGTGTGGCTCGTCGGACAAGCCAGCGTCACGCGCATCATGATCCAGTCGCAGATCAATCCCGCCACGGCGGCGCGTATCGGCGTGGTGCAACTGCCGTTCTTCGTGACGGCGCTGTGGTTCGGCATCGCGCACTTCGGTCCTATCGGCGCGGCCGGCGTGGTCGTGCTGCGTTCGCTCGCCGACTATGGCCTGCTGCTGTGGATTTCCCGTATCCACGCCCGGCCTATTGCCGCCGACATGCTGATGCATCTCGCGTTTCTCGTCGCGGGCCTGGGCGTGGCGTTTGTCATCGATCCGATCGAGTACCCGCTGCAATCAATAGCCGCGGCGTTTGTCATCGCTGGCCTTAATTTTTGCTGCTCCCTTCTCACGCGGCCCGCGTTGCGCTCCATGGCGCGCAGCTTCGTCCACGAATTGAATGTGCGCCTCAAACGGCGCGTGAAATCTACGGTTTAAGGTGAGGAGAGACACATGAGACATGATCTCGATGAAGCGGTTATCGACCCGGTGCGAGTGACGCTCGACCCCGTCGGCCTGCTGCCGCCAGCCGTGCAGGACACGCCGCCCCGGCACCGCGCGAGAATCGCGAAACGGGTGCCGCGGGTCGCCATCGTGCATGACTGGCTCGTCGCTTTCGCCGGCGCTGAGAAGGTGCTCGAACAGATCGTCATGTGCTTTCCCGATGCTGATCTTTTCAGCGTCGTGGACTTCATGGAAGAGCGGACGTGGATGCGTGGCAAGAAGGTCACGACCTCGTTCATCCAGAAGCTGCCGCAGGCGAAAAAGCGTTACCGCTCGTATCTACCGCTTATGCCGCTTGCGATCGAACAGCTCGATGTGTCCGGCTATGACCTCGTTATCTCAAGCAGCCATGCGGTGGCCAAGGGCGTGCTGACCGGTCCCGATCAGATTCACGTGAGCTACGTGCATTCGCCCATTCGCTATGCGTGGGATCTGCAGCATCAGTACTTGAAGCAATCGAATCTCACGGCCGGCGTGAAGTCGCTGCTCGCGCGCATGGTGCTGCATTACATGCGTAACTGGGACATTCGCACGTCGAATTCGGTGGACCATTTCATCGCGAATTCGGCGTTCATCGCCCGACGGATCAACAAGGTCTATCACCGCGATTCGCACGTGATCTTTCCGCCCGTCGATGTCGAGGCGTTTCAGCTTTGCGAGGTGAAAGAGAACTTCTATCTGACGGCGTCGCGGATGGTGCCGTACAAGAAGATCGATTTGATCGTGGAAGCATTTGCGAAGATGCCGGAGCGCAAGCTGGTCGTGATCGGCGACGGCCCCGACATGCGCAAGATCCGCGACAAGGCCACGCCGAACGTCGAGATCATGGGCTATCAGCCGTTCTCCGTTTTGCAGGACAAGATGCGGCGCGCGAAGGCGTTCGTGTTTGCGGCCGAAGAGGACTTCGGCATCTCGGTGGTCGAGGCGCAAGCGTGCGGAACGCCAGTGATCGCGTACGGCAAGGGCGGCGCGCTGGAGACCGTGCTGGATAGTTCGCACGCGCGCCCGACGGGCCTCTTCTTCGATGAACAGACGACCGCCGCGATCATCGACGCAGTGGAAGGTTTCGAACTCGGCGCGGTGAAGATCAATCCAGCGGATTGCCGCGCGAATGCCGAGCGTTTTTCGCACAAGCATTTCCGCGATGGTCTTCGCGCTTATGTGCAAAGCGTTGCGCCTAACTTTATGCTCGCGCCACCTGCCATGCCGCCGGTGCCGGCCGTCGAGGCGGTGGCTAAGGCCGCGGCTTCGCAGCAGGACCAGGATCACGAAGAGGCCGACGCAATGCGCGTTCTCGCCGTCGATCAAAGCGGTGTGCTGGGCGGCGCGGAACTCTCGTTGCTTGAAGTCATGAAGAACATGCGCGGCACCAATGAGACCGTGTTATTCGATGACGGCCCGTTTCGCATCGCGCTCGAAGCGGTGGGGATCAAAGTTGATGTGCTCGACGGCGCCGGGCTCGGCGGCTTGAGCAAGGACGGCGGGATGAAGCGGCCGGGCGCGGGCATGATCGGCGGCGTCATGAGCCTCGTGCGCGGCACGCTGGAAAAGTCGCGCAACTCCGATGTGATCTACGTGAACACGCAACGCGCGATGGTGGTCGGCGCTATCGCCGGGCTGATCTCGCGGCGACCGGTGGTGTGGCATCTGCGCGACATCGTCAGCCCGGAGCATTTCGGCAAGACCCAGCTCACCATCATCAAGTGGTGCACGAAGCTCATGCTGGATCGCGTGATCGCGAACTCGACGGCATCCGCCGTTGCGCTCACCGCGTTGACGCGCATGAAAGAGGAACGGCTGGACGTGGTGTTCAACGGTATTTCAGCCGAGCCGTTCACCGAGCTGGAATCTGTCGCTCAGCACGAGTTGCGGGCGCGCTTCGGCTTGCCGCAGGATGCGTTCCTCGTGGGCTCGTTCAGCCGGCTCGCGCGCTGGAAGGGGCAGCACATCCTGCTCGAGGCGCTGCTGGAGGCGCCCGAGATGCATGCCGTGCTGGTAGGGGCAGCGCTTTTCGGCGAGGACGCCTACGAGGCGGAATTGCGTGCCTACGTGCTTGAACATGGTCTGGCTGACCGCGTGCATTTTCTGGGCTTCCAGAACGATATTGCGGCATGCATGAAAGCGGTCGATGTTGTCGCGCACACGTCCATCAGCCCGGAGCCGTTCGGCCGCGTGATTATTGAAGGCATGCTGGCGAAGCGGCCGATCGTGGCGGCGCGGGCGGGCGGTGTGACGGACATCGTGGAAGATCGCGAGAACGGCATTCTCTGTACGCCCGGCGACGTCCACGCGCTCGCGGGCGCGCTGGGCGAGCTATCGTCCGATGCCGGTTTGCGCAACCGGCTGGTCGAGCAGGGTTATGCGAATGCGATCAACCGCTTCGGTACCGAAAGGTATGTGGAGAGCGTTCAAAAGATTCTCTCCGATGTCGCCGGGAAGTCGCGATTGAAACGAAGCTAGCTAAAGCACAGGAGAACTCTCGATCGTTACCCGCGCTGCTTCTTTGCCTGATCGCGCGTCTATCTGGATGACGCCGCCGGCTTTGCATAGCTGTTCGAATTCCTCGTTGCTCACGAGCACGAGCGGGACCTGTGATGCATAGAGTTCGTTCGCGACGATCACGCCAATGGCAATGATCAGGTCCCGCTCGCATAACACAATGCCCGCGGGTCCGGTTTTGTTGCGTATGGCTTCGGCAAGCACGCTGCTGCTGGAGCTCGACCCCTTTGCTCTCGGCATTAGCAGGATCACACCGGCAAGGCGCTGGCCGAAGGCCGGATGCGATTGATCGACAATGGTCCCCGTCTCAGCGTCGTACCCGCCCCAGAAACTCAGCGGCTCAATAAAGACGCCGGGCGCCCGCGCGAATCCGCTCGTGAGGGCCTCGGCTTTAAAACTGGCTTGTGGGTTCATCGAAGCAAACCTTTCCCGTGAAAGCGGAGCGCACGCATTCGTTCATGCTTCCATAGGCCACTCGCACGCCAATATTCGCGGGTGCGTAAAGTGCCCACTTGCCCGAGTTCGTCATGACCATACCGCTCATCTTTTTCATGACGGGCGTTATGTAGGTACAGGTATCGAGGACGATCTGCACGCCTCTGGACGCAAGCGTATCCGCTATGCCCGTCGACTCGAGTTGCCACAATACGAACCGGCTGGTGTTCACATAGAAGTCGCACGCGAGCGGACCGGAGAACGTTGCGAACAAGGCGGCAAGCTGCTCGAATTCGCTGACGGAAAAATGCGGCGTTCCAAGGCTGACAGCAACCAACGCATCACCGGGCTGCGCATGATTGAGATGCCGGCGAACGGCGCGAAGCTGATCCAGCGAAACATCGATTACCCGAGTGGGCTGCTTTCCCTGAAACGCTGCGTCGAGCGTCTGCGCTTCCGGCGTGATGCCGATGCCATGAAAAAGCCCCACCGCGCCGCTCGAAGCCGCCGCTGCTCCAAGCGCCTTCAGCTCGTCCTCGCTGGTATCGGGCGGCAGACCGTCGATGGCCGCCACGCTCGCGCCCGCGACTTTGCCAAGCACGAAGCCGAGCGCCGCGAAGAACACATCGCGGCCAGGAAGCGCGGCGAAATCGGCAACCCGGATCAGGATCCGGGCCGCCCGATTTTCGGTGACATGCAAGCCGGCGTAGGGTGCTCGGCCCGTGATCGCAGCCGCCAGATCGAGGAAGTCGCCGTATCGGCTGGTGCGGGCGCCCAGGACCGAATTCGCGAATACGATGGCGTTGGATTCCGCCCAGGCTATCTGGTCCCCAAGCTTGGGGCGATGCTCGAGCTGGTAGGGCGCGCACGTAAAGCTCGACTCGCATCCCAGTTCGATGTGGGCTTTCATGAGCCGCTCGGCGGCGCGCTGAGTGCTTTGCTCTCCCTGATACAGCTCGGGATGGATCAAGTCGAGAGAGCCGACGTTCAGCGTCGTGGGCACCGCTACCCGTGTTTCACTCTCGACGAATCGTTCGACGAAGTCCAGGCTTGCCGCGCCGTGATAAAGACAACCGTCTATGTGCGCCGACGTTATATCGATCAACCTGCCGGCGCCCATCACGTTCGCCGTGCGCGTGACGATCCTCATGGCCAGTGCGACACCGCTGCCCGCGTCGCCATTCAGCATTGCGGCGTCTCGCTCACTGAGCTGCAACATCATTGATTTCCTGATTGGACGGCGAGGAACCTGCCGAGGGATTTGCCGTTGCTCAGTTTATCGCGCTTAGGAGCTGCTCTCAAAACCCGCTCAGGGGCACTTGCCTGCCGATTCACGCCGACGCACGTCCAGATAGAAAAAACCGCGCTCATTGCTGAGCGCGGTTTTTTCACGGGAACCTTAACTAGACGATATTGCTGCTGGCGCGAGGCTTCTTCGTTTTGTTTTAAGCCGAGGACTGCGCTTAAGCAGCGGCCGACTGGCGTCGCTTGAGACTGGCGGACCAGTTCATCGCGGGGCGCTCGACCAGCATGTAGAACACATAAGCCACCGCAATCGGCACAGCCATGAAGGCGAACGACGCCCAGATAGTCGTTTGCAGCGCAGAGTGAAACAGCACCGATCCGAGCAGGATCAGGATCGGAATATGCACGATATACAGTGAAAAGCTGAACTCGCCAAGCCACGAGAAACCCCTTACCGGCAACGAGTTGCGCATGGGTTTATCGAGTGCCTGGAACAGATACAGCGCGAACGCCAGCGCCCAGAACTGGAACGCCAGGTATTGCCCGAACTTGAACGCGCCGCAGCCAAGCAAGGCCACCACAGCCGCGGCGATCTTCAGCTTCATCGACCCGTTGGGCATCTTGCGCGCATCGGGCGCGGCCTTCGCCTCGGCGATCCACGCGCCGAGCGTCCATGAGAACCAGTACGACGCGAACAGCACAATCTCGTGACGCTCAAATACCAACGCCGAAATCACATTGACGATGCCAACGCAAACCAGCACCGACTTCATCCCGATCCGTCGGCGCAATGCAATCAGCAACGGATACACAAGATAGAACTGCACTTCGAGCGACAGCGTCCACAACGCGCCGTTCGACCCGAATGTACCGCCAGCTACGCCCTGCAGCGAAAGCAGGTTGACAATGAACAAATGCAGATCCGCCGTGCCAATCTTGGGGCTGACCGGCGTGAAGCCGTGGCTGAACGTATCCAGCACGTACGTCAGCACCAGCGCGGCAAGCAGTACGGGATAAATACGCGCGAAACGGCGCATGAGGAAGTTGCCGGTATTGAAGTGAGCGGCGGGATTCGCTAGCAGCTTGCGCGCCGTTCCGCGATGAATACAGTACCCGCTGATCACGAAGAAGATCGGCACACCGGCCGAACCCCAGGCAATGGGGAACGTGAGATAGCTGAAGAGCGTGTTGAGGTCGAACCTGGCCCCGGTCCTGTGGAATTGCTGTATGCCGATCCAGGTGATCTGGCGGCAGTGAAAATAAGCGACCAGCAATGCCGCAAAACCACGCCACGCGTTGATGGCCACATCGCGGTCGTCGATGCTGACAGCGGCTGCGCGTTCGATCGGTAACTGCAGGGCGGAACCGGCCGGATCGAGCAGGGACGAATCGCTCATTGAAAACCTCGTGTCCAGGTTGAATAAAGGCCGGAGACGGTTCCCGGCCTTGGCTGTGCCTTATCTGGTGCGGTTGCGGCGCACTGCGTGGTTCACTAGGTGGGCTACTAAGCGGCGCACTTTGCAGATGGCATCTTAGTCCGGCAAATAATGGAAAAATATGCGAGGCAAACACCTCGTCGTGCACATGATGAGCAAAAAGCTTGTTACGGTCTGTTCGAAAGGTAACGAATTTATTCGGCAATTATTTGTCGTTTTTTTTCTGCTAACTTCATTTCAAACCATTCAAAAACGGGGTACGTCATGGACATGCACGCATTTGCCGGTATTGCTGTTTTGTTGATCCTCGCCGCGGTCTCGGCTTATCGGGACGCGCTGCGTAACGATCCTATGTCGAAGCTGAACGCGTCGGGCATTCGCTTTCCGCATTCGGACGATCAGGAATAATTGTTTCAGGGCGGCCGCGCTGCGGTGCGGCGCAAGCTTGAATATTTTTTTCGTGCACCGGCTGGCTCCCGCAACCAATGGGGTCAGGGTGATCCGGCTCATCGCCTTGCGACGCAGCAAATTATTTTACGTTTTCAAACGCGGCTTTCGATGAATATCGGTGCCGTAATTGAAAGCTTCGAATGAATGCGAATTCGATGCATGGGGATACTGCACGAACACGCACGAACGGGCGTTCGTGCATTAATTTGAACGTATTTTGGGGAAGCGCGCGCGATGTTGAAAGTCACCAAAGCCGTATTTCCTGTCGCGGGACTTGGCACCCGTTTCCTTCCCGCGACAAAAGCGAGCCCGAAGGAAATGCTGCCTGTCGTCGATAAACCGCTGATCCAGTACGCGGTCGAAGAGGCCATAGCGGCGGGAATCACGGAAATGATATTCGTGACGGGCCGAAGTAAACGAGCGATTGAAGACCACTTCGACAAATCCTACGAGATCGAGGCGGAACTCGAAGCGCGCGGCAAGGAGGCGTTGCTCGAGGTCGTGCGCAACATCAAGCCCGCGAATGTGGACTGCTTTTACGTGCGCCAGCCGACCGCGCTCGGGCTCGGCCACGCGGTGCTATGCGCCGAAAAGTTGATTGGCGAGAATCCGTTCGCCGTGATCCTTGCCGACGACCTGCTTCACAGCGAGGAGCCGGTCATGAAGCAACTGGTCGATGTGTTCAATCATTACCATAGCTCGGTCATTGGGGTGGAGCGGATCAGCCGCATCGATAGCGCGTCCTATGGCGTGATTGAAGGGCGCGAGTGGGAAGAGGACATCATCAAGCTGTCGGGCATCGTGGAGAAGCCGCAGCCGGCTTTGGCGCCGTCGAACCTGGGGGTGGTGGGGCGCTATGTGTTCATGCCGGGAATTTTCACGCATCTACGCAATACAAGGCCCGGCAGTGGCGGCGAGATTCAATTGACTGATGCGATTGCGTCGTTGCTGACGGTCGAGCAGGTGCTCGCCTACCGGTATTACGGCACCCGTTTTGATTGCGGCAGCAAGCTCGGCTATTTGAAGGCGACGGTGCAGCTTGCGTTGCAGCACCCCGAAGTGCGTGAAGACTTCGAGGCCTATTTGCGTGAGTGTCTGCCCGCGATGTTCCCTGCGGAAGTGGTCGAGCAAGCTGAGGCGATTGAGCCTTTCTAGGCGGATGATTTTCGTTCGCGCCAGCACCACGTCACACGTGGCGCGAGCGATTCCCTCAGAACCAGTCAATCAGAAATCAAACCACCGGCATAACCACGGTGAGTAGGCGACGAGCATTTGCTGAATCGGCGCGTGATGCCCATAGGCAATCGTCGACACCGCAAGCAGACCCAGCCCGGCAAAGATCGACCCCGGCATCTTGCGCGGCTGTTTGAAGAAGCGTCGCAGGAAATACAACGCGATACCGCCGCCCAGGAACCAGCCAGCCACCACTTCAATGGGTGTATGTGCGTCCTGCACGACCCGGCAAAAGCCGATCAGTGCGCCCAGTGCCAAGCCGGCCGCGGCGCCTAATCTGTACCACCTCACGCCTCTGCTGCCGGCCAGCAAACCGAACGTCACGCCCCACACCGCCGATGTCAGCATGGTGTGGCCGCTGATCACGCGGAAGTCGATCGAACGAAGCTCGATGCCACAGCCCGCGTACAGAATCTTGTTCACCCCGACCAACGCCAACGCGCCCACCAGCGTACCCAACCAAACCAGCGCTTCGCGCTTGTCACTCGTGCTTAGCCACAACGCACACCCGGCTGCCACGGGAACGGTCAAACCCGCATCACCGAAATTGGTGATCAAACTCAAAACAGTCGTACTCGTCATACCCCCCCCGAAAAGCGCGCGCTTGAGCGGTGACCAGGATCGTCGCCGCTGCGCTTGTTGCGCTGTGCCTGCTGCTTGGCTTTTTAATCCGTGTTTCTAACGCTGTCACGCCGTAAAGCCGCCTTAGCGTAAACATCCTCTCATTCCTCCGCGGCTTTCCTGCGTCCGGCCAGCCGGTATTCGGTCGGTGAAATGGACAGGCGCTTGCGGAATATCTTCGCCAGTCCATCGCCGCTGCCGGCGCCGCATCGACGCGCAATCTTATCGACGGGAAGGTCGGTCGCGGCGAGCAGCATGCAACTGGCATCCAGTCGCGCCCGCAACAAATACTCCGACGGCGTCAACCCGATCTGCGCCTTGAAGCGGCGCAGGAAATTGCGCTCGCTCATGGCCGCCACGCGCGCGGCATCCGCAATCGAAATCGGCCGGATGTAGTTTTCACGCATCCACCGCGCCGCTGCGTCAATCTTTTGTCGCACTCCGCCTACGTCTGTGTCGTCGAGCACGGCGGACAGCTTCGGCCACGCACCTGGAATGGAACGCTCCGATACTTCACGCGCCACCGCCGGGCCGTAATCGCGCTTGATGATGGAGAGGGCGGCTGCGATTGGACCCTTGGGGTCATCGAGCGTCAGTGTCTGCTCAGCGATGAACAGCGAACTCGTCAACGCGGATGCCGCCGCCGGGTCTTCAAAGTCGGGCGCCCGGTTCTGCAATGAAAGGTTCGCCGCCGCGAGGATCTGCGACCCTTCGCCAATGGCCTTTACAAACGATATCTTTGGTGCGACCCGGCTTAGCCGCCTGAGTAACGCCGTATCCAGTTTCGCTTGCTGCGCGCCTTCGCCGCCAGCAATGAAGAGGGCGTCGCACTCGCTCATCCAGCGTGTGTCCAGACTCTCGGTCCAGATGCGCATCGAACAACTGCTGGCAACGCTGCCGCCATCGCTGGACAAGAACAGCAACGCATAATCCGGTGGTGCGCCCGACTTGACGGCGGCGGAATCGGACAACGTGGATATGTCGTTGGCGAGCGAAAACACCTCTGATATCGAACTTACCTCGACCAGCGAGAAGTCTTCGAAGATCAGTATGCCGATCCGCTTCGGTGCGGTCTTGCCTTCCTGTGTCGCTTCGTGCATGGCTTCTTGCATCGCTTCGTGTGCTGAACCGGGTCCTGATTCGTGCGCGGCTCCGGATGCGGTTTCGTGCCTGGATTCATGGCGGTTCGAGCGGGACGCATCGGACGCCGGCGCAGAGTCAGCACTCGGCAATCGCACGATTTGCAGCCGGCTCATGCCATTGACGTGTCCCATCAACTTCTCTCCGTTGTCGGCCCGGGCGGCGGGGATTGATATCGTATGCGTCGCACTATACGCGGCGCCGTAGAAGCGTCAGGGCAGTCGTCTGAAAAGAACGAGATGTTGGCAGATGGTTTCGATATTCAAGTAATAAGCTGAACATCAATGATGAAAAAAGCCAGTTGCGCAGTCTCTTTTTCGGGTTGCATGAGACATTGCACGAGGCATCGCGAAAGACTGCATTGACTAGAATCCTGGCCCGTTATCGAGCGCCGGACAAACAAGGGGGCGGAGATGCTCAAGGTACGCAAGGCGGTGTTTCCCGTCGCAGGACTCGGTACGCGCTTTCTTCCTGCAACCAAGGCAAGTCCGAAGGAAATGCTGCCCATCGTCGACAAACCACTGATCCAGTATGCGGTGGAAGAGGCGGTCGCGGCGGGCATCACGGAAATGATCTTCGTCACGGGCCGGGGCAAACGCGCGATCGAGGACCACTTCGATAAATCATACGAAATTGAAGCCGAGCTCGAGGCACGCGGAAAACGTGCGCTGCTTGAACTGGTACGCAGCATCAAACCGTCCCACGTCAACTGTGTCTATGTGCGTCAGGCGGAGCCGCTCGGACTCGGCCACGCAGTGCTGTGCGCGGAAAAGCTGATCGACAACGAGCCGTTCGCCGTCATGCTCGCCGACGATCTGCTGGACGGCAAGCCGCCCGTGATGGCGCAGATGGTCGAGGTCTTCAACCGCTATCACTCGTCGGTACTGGGCGTGGAGGAGATCGATCCGCGCGAGTCCGGGTCGTATGGCGTGATTGAGGGCCGGCAGTGGGATGACGGGCTCGTCAAGATCGCAGGTGTGGTGGAGAAGCCGGAGCCGGCGTTGGCCCCATCCAACCTTGGCGTGGTCGGACGCTATGTGCTGATGCCGCGCATCTTCGAGCATTTGCGCACGCAGAAGCCGGGCGCGGGCGGCGAGATCCAGTTGACCGATGCGATCCAGGCGTTGCTTGCACATGAACAGGTGCTCGCTTACCGCTACAAGGGCAAGCGCTTCGATTGCGGCAGCAAGCTGGGTTATCTGAAGGCGACCGTGGAGTTCGCGTTGCGTCATCCGGAAGTGGCCGGTCCGTTCGAAGCCTACTTGCAAGCGTTTCTCGCGGGCCTCAAACCCGCGCCCGAGACGCACGAGGAGCCGCTTGATGAGGCGCCGGAACTGATCGGCTGAATGAATCGCTTGTTACGAACCACGAATCGATGAATACGCTGGTCCGGTGTTAGCTGCAGACACGTCCGGCGAACAAGGCGAACAGGATTCGAATGGCAACATGAACCGCGTTGTAAGTAGCGCTAGCCCCCCGGCACGCGCTATGGTCTTTAGCCCGCCACGTGCGGGCTTTTTTTTCGCGCGCAGCACGTAAAAAAGCGGCTCGCCGAGCCGCTTTTAGCACAACTGGTGACCACTCGCGTTCCTTAACGAAAGTACGCTTTTGCGTTCGGGTGCACGTCTTCGCGAGCCAGCACTTCTGCGGGCATCAGCCATGCGTAGTCGCTGTGTTGATCAAAGCGGCCGATCGGCACCGAGCCGCTCAGCATGATCGAATAAGCGAGCGCGACATAGTGCGTGGCAATGTCAGGGACACCTGCGAAGTTGTCGTCGTAGTAGTGCTCGAACACACCGAACAGACGCGACGACGAGCGCTGTACGCTGGCTATGCCTAGCTCATCACGAACTACGCGCGTGAACGCGGCATCGAGCGTTTCGCCTTTGCGAACCCGGCCGCCCGGCACGAACCAGGTGTCTTGTGCGGGCCGGTTGCGACGTTGTCCCAGCAGCACGCGGCGGTTGCCGTCGGTCACTATCAGGTCAATTGATACAAGCGGTGTCAGCCGAATGGCATTGAGGAAATCCGCGTCGTCGAGGATGACGGACGCCTCGGATGGCGGCGCTTTCTTAAGCAGATCGGCCTGTTGCGCGGCGGCGGCGACTGATGAAAACGAAGAGAGATCTGTCACGCTCGTAGTACCTCAGTCATGTTCATCGTTATTGAATAAGCGCGCGGCGACGTGGCCGATGAAAAGCACCACTAGGGCGATTAGCGCGCAGACTGCCAACCCACCGCCGAGCATTGCGACGAGGATAATCGCCGTCCAGCGCAGGCCGTCCATGATGGTTCCGAGTGTGGTTTGGATCGCTGTGTTGGCGGCCACGCACGCAATGTTTGCGTGCGTGCGTTCACTGCGTCGGCATTTTATACAGATGAGCCAGTTTAGCGCGCGGCCATCGTCGCCGTAACGGCTTTGAACTGGCTTATTACGCCGAAAGATCGCGTTTGGAAGCCAATCGGAGAAATCGTCCTTGAGCGGCCTTGGAGATGCGTCATAGGCATGAAGAAAGCGGCAACTTCTGATGGATGACGTACTTAGATCATGCTGTGATTCTCGCGAACCAGCCAAGCCTGTTATTCGCGGCATACACGGTGCGCGGATGCCCACGACGATTGTCACCGCGCTGGTGGCTGGAACTCGTCATGCCTGGGGGCGTAGTTGCATGGACGCAGCGCTTTACGTTTTGGCGTATCTGGC
Organism: Caballeronia sp. SBC1; assembly: GCF_011493005.1. NCBI lineage: Bacteria > Pseudomonadati > Pseudomonadota > Betaproteobacteria > Burkholderiales > Burkholderiaceae > Caballeronia > Caballeronia sp. SBC1. The sequence continues at coordinate 3,099,797 of NZ_CP049156.1, read as the reverse complement.
CTAAGCGTGATGGTCTTCCTTCGTTGCCTCTTGTTTGCTGCGCATCAGACATGCGTGGACTCTTCAACCGACGTTCCTGCAGGATGCTTGATCTCTTCGGCGGTGTCGTGGGCTTTTTCAGGCGGGCAAGCGCTCAGCACGGTCAGGCAGCCGAGTATGGCGGCGAAAAGGAGGCCGCCCGCAGTTGTGATGGAATGCCCTTGTTCTTGGTGGTTCATGTCGATTGCAGTGGGGTCGCCACTGCCCTAAAAATGATTTGCCCGATTACATGAATGGCACGAACGCGCGCGCCGAGGCTTCGCGGCGTGGTCGAATCAGACGACCTCAGCGGGTCTCGAACATGCAATGCCTTGTCCTTCGATCGCTTCGACTGTCGTCATGGAGATCGAATGTAAGGCACGCGGGAAGCCGGTTCTGTCGGAACTTTCGCAAAAATTCGATGGAGTCTTGAAACGCTGTAGTGAGGAAAACGTGCTGCGTTAGCGTCGTTTTCATGCGGCATCGATAGCCGGACCTACACGCGAGCGTTGAATGAGAAACGTCAACGAAGAGCGCCCGGCCAAAGGGTGACCGGGGCATGCCAATACCTGGGTATGAGGACGAGAAGGGTTACTGCGCCACGTAGCCTTCGGGCGTGTTGACGTTCGCCTTCATCACGCCGGCATTCTGCGACACCACATACACCGGCGCCTCGGTCAGCGTCAGCGCCACGCGGCCGTTTGCATAAGGCAGCGTGGACGGATTACCCATCATGTCGAGCACGGTAACCGTTCCGGATGTTCCGGCTGCATCCACGGGCAACGTGTATTTCACGCCATGTGTCTCGCTGAAGCCGGCTGCCCCCGGCCAGACCGCATTCTCGTGCGTCCACAGCGCGGTGACGACCTTGCCGCCGTTCAAGCGCTGGAACGCATACGCGTAGACGCCGGGCGGCGTGCTCTTGACGGGTCCAAGCGTGCTGGTGCCATCGATAATGCGGGTCATCGCGGCCACGCCCATGGCTGCGGGTTTCGGGCTGATCTGCGTCTGGCCGTAGCCGCCTTCGGCGTTGACGAGATCGAAGAAGATGCCATAACCCACTTCGGTCGGATCGGCCGTGTAGAAGATATAGCTCATGTCCGCACCCTCGCCGAGCAGGATCAGGTGCAGCCTTGAGACCAACGCGCCTTGCGCATAGAGCACGTTCGCCGATGGCGTCGAGGGTCCGTACTTCGTGCCAATGTCATAGCTGATCCCTGACTCGGTGATGAACAGTTTCGCGCCTGGTTTGAGCATTTGCGTCATGGCGTGACGCAGCCCGCGCATCATTGCCGGCAGGCTTTGCGCGGCTTTCTGCGGATCGCTGTTACCCGCCATGCGTTCTGGCGGATGCGATGGCGACGTTCCCACGTCGTAGTACCCATGCGCGCTCACACCGTCGAGATACTTGGCAATCCCTAGCGGCGCGAGCCGGTTCAGCCAGTCAGTGTTTTTCCCCAGCGACGACAACGTCAACCCCATCACCACTGCATGAGGATCGGTGGCGTGGATTGCTTCGTAAGTCGCCTTGTACATGGCGACGAGATTGGCGTCCGTATCGCGCCAGGGCAGGCCACCTTCATAGTCGGGTTCCCAGCTCACCTGATAGTAGTTATTCGATTGCCGCGGAAAAATGCTCGAGCGCACCCGGTTCGATTCCTCGCCTACGCGCTTCATATAGGCGCTGTAGTCGGCGAGCGAGGACGGCGCGTAACTGTGCGTGTCCTTGCCCGAACGATTCGCCCAGCCTGGAATGCCGTCGAGCTGGATCAGCCGCAGCAGGTCGCCGGCTTTGAAGAATGGCGCGAGGTTATCGGCGGCGGCATTGAAGGTGTTGGGCGCCTTCGGCTCGGTCATGTACCAGTTGCGGTTGTCGTTGACCCAGGTGAGGCCCAGGTCGGGATAGAGCGGCCGATACCCATCGCCGGAACAGCACGTCTGGCCGGGCAGCAGATACGCCGCGCCCTGACCGCCGAAGCGATGCAGATCGAGATACTTGTACGTGACGGCCGGCAGGACCGCCGTGACGTCAGGCAGCACGCCAAACGTGGCAATGCCTGCCGGCCGCGTGCCGAGTGGCGGCAACACGGCGGGACCGGCACTGGCGGCATCAAGTTGCGCGGAGATCGCAAAGTAGCCGGCCGCCTGCGACGTGCATCTGATAGCCGATGTATGCGCGCCAGGCGTCACGGCGAAGTGGCCGCTTGCCTTCACCGTATTCCAGGCGTCCTCTATCCGCCATGTCAGCGTGCCGGCCGACTTGGCCCGCGCGGTGAGCGAGAGTTCGAACGGCTTGCGAAGCGGGAACATGCGCGTGCCGTCGCTGCCGGGCGTGTCGGCTTCGACAGCATCGCCGGAAGCTTGGGCATCGACTGGCGCGGCAGCTGGGCCGCATTGCATCGGCAGCGGGGTTGAGGGCGGCGGCGCGTCGGCTACGAAGCGCGCCTCGGCGCTGTCCGCGCGCGCCTCGACCCAGCAACGCTTTGATGCACCCGGCGCGGGGTCGTCGAACACGCCGTTGTCGCAGCCCGTGCCGCCGGTGAAAGTCTTGACCACGTGCTTTTCAGGCGTGCCGTAGAGCACCTTTCTCGCGCCGTCGAAGGAGCAACGCTCGTACTCCGCTGCGCAAGGTGTCCAGGAGCTACCGTCAATCTTGACGATATCGGCGGCGGGTGTGGCCGCGGGTATGGCCGCGGGTGCGGCCGGTACGGCGGACGCATCCTGAGCCGCGGCGTTTTCGCCTCGGCAAGCACATACGGACAACGCGACGACGAAGGCCAGCGCGAACCTGGCGGATTGAGCCAGCAAGCAGGGCGTGCGCGACACCATGCGTGCGGCGAATCTTTCGGTTGATGAATTCTTCATTACACCCCGGGGTCGAGAGCTGGGTAGTTCGAGTCCGCGGCGATGGTGTTTTCCACCGAAGAAAGCGGCACTGTCCACCGTCGTGCTACCTGAATGAAACGTTTTCGGATGCGCTGCGTTGCGGCGCCTGACTCTCCGGCCAACGCCTGCAACTTTCTATCTCGCGATGCAACATAAGACGCTGTTCCAAGGTGCCGCGAGCAGGCACGCGGCGTCGGGAGTGCCTGTTCATAACGCTTCCGATTGCGCTGAGGATAGGCGAGCTGCAACGAACACGCCAGTCGTGGCGATGGACGTTGTCGGATGCTGCCGGTATCGAGCCCATCCGGGCGTATATGGGTGGCGGGATAGCGCGACAATCTGGCCGATCCGGCGTTCTTCGGTGCTCCACCGTCCTGCCGAAGCATGCGTAACTAATCTGTATCAAACTTGGCGAGGGTCGTTCGGGGAACTCCGCACGAGCGTAGGTGGGCAATCCCACACAGCCACGCGAGCGCAGAGCTGCTGACAACTGGTACGTGAGTGGTTGCGTCAAGTCGTCTTCCGCCGCCACCCTGGCGGACTTTTTCGCTGAGTATTTGCCGCCTCTGCACTCATCCGATCCTCATTCGATGACCCCGCAGGCCCGTCCCAGCCGGGGTTCGTCGCCGGTGGCCTCCCTATAAAAGCATTTCATTCAACATCCAATAGGGTTTTATCAGATGAAATGATTTTGTTTCTATCGTGAAACACCATTTTGGTCAATACAAGAAAAGAATCGAAGTATGTGCGCCATCGCACGCTGCCGAATTATGTTGTTAATCGCCCGGGCGCTTTAAAGGCGTGATTTAACTCTTGTATTTTAATTAGAAGTGTTTTTTCAAGCATCTAAACCAAGGCCCAAATAGGCAAGTCTTCGTGAAGCGTGTTTTTAATCGTGATTTCTCATGTTTCACTCACGCAACGTTTACTGCTGCTGACGCTCTGGCCGCGTCTCCGCCGGACCCGCGAACGCCCCGAGAGGCCATGCCGCGCCGGCCTTTATAAACCGCGCGGAAGGTTGATTTGTATGACGTTCCGGGCTTCAGACACCCCTGTCCGATATGTGCGGTCGAATTGGACTGGCATTCGTCTTGCAATGTGCCATTCGAAATCAGAGTCCCGGGCATTCAACTTCTTTACGAAATTACCGAACGGGCGTATTCAAAAGTACCGAATGATAGGCAGCGCACGCACTGGAAAGTATTTGAATGGCGACGTCGGAAGTTTTCCGCCAACATCTCGCTACTTTCAGTCACGACAACCTAATCAAACGTGAGGGTGTCTATGATGCACCGCAATGAGAACCCACTATCCAAGCAGGTCGGATTCAACAAGTTCGCAGGGGAACGCCATGCCGTACGCCAGTCTTGAACCCGCCGTAATGGGATGGCTACAGCCGGCCCCCCGTAGCACACAGGCGGAGATCCGCCGCATCGCGATCCTGCTGTTCGACGGCTTCTCGCTGCTCGGCGCCGGTATTGTCGCGGAGGTCTTCCATGTCGCGAACGAACTGGCTGTCCTGAGGGCACGCAACGACTGGACCTACGACGTGCGTTTCCTGTCGGTCGAAGGCGGCAACGTGGCGTGTTCGTCGTCGGTACGTGTGTGGACCGACGGCCTCGATGCACGCCACTACGGCGGCTTCGACGCATTGTTTGTCGCCGGCGGAAAGGGCGCGGACGGTGCAGCGGGCGACGAACGCATCGTGGAATGGCTGCGCCGCGTGCACTCCAAGACCACGGTCGTCAAGTCGATTGCTGAAGGGCGCAAAGTGCTGGATGCCGCCGGCATCGGCCACGCAGCCGAGACGCAAATCCGCGTGGGTCATTCGATGATGCACGCCGTGCGCGAAGAGCAGGCGAGCGAAGCGGGGGACCGCTACGAGTCCATGAAGGGCGCGCTGCTGATGATTAAGCGTGACCTTGGTGTCGACGTGGCGCGCGGGGTGGCGGAACGTCTCATGCCCGGCTCGGCGTCGAAGCTCGTGCCGTTGCTCGGCGATAGCGGCACGGCCTCGGCCGGCGACAAGATCCGCACCGCCGCGCGCTGGCTCCAGGACAACTGCGAGCGGCCGATCTCGGTCGTGGATGCAGCACAAGTGGCGGCCATGAGCGAACGCAATTTCCTGCGCCGCTTCAAGATCGAGATGGGCATCACGCCCTCGGACTATCTGCTGCAAGCGCGCCTTGCCGTGACCTGCACGTTGCTCACTGATTCGGAATTGCCGGTCGACAAGATCGCGCGCCGCAGTGGCATGGGCAACGGCGACCGTCTCGCCAAGATCTTCCGCAAGCGCCTTCTTATTTCACCAACCGAATACCGGATGCAAAGCCGCCGCGATGCCGGCGTGTGATTAAGGGTAAGTCCAGGTTTTTGTGACCGTAGTCACGGAGCGTTGAGACGTAAGCGGTTCGGCTGAACCGGGGACAACGATCGGTGCAAATGGCGCGCACGGCTCCGCCCGGGGAACGCGTTAAAGAATATAGGAATACTAAAATGAACAGCAAGGTCAGGCAGAACATCGAGGAAACGACCGCGACGATTTCCGCTCCGGGGGTGATCACGGAGTGCCGTCGTATCGTGCAGGTGATTCTCGCAGGCGGGTCGGGCACGCGCCTTTGGCCGGTGTCGCGGGAACAATTTCCGAAGCAGCTGATTGGCGTGATCGGCACCGAGTCGTTGCTACAGGCAACCGTGCTGCGCATGAAGCATTTTCCGGCCGCGTGGGACGTGGCGGCGGAGCCGGTGATCGTGTGCGGGGAAGAGCATCGCTTCGCAACCGGCGAGCAGGTCCGTGAAAGCGGCGTGACAGCGCGCATCGTGGTCGAGCCTGCTCGTCGCGATACCGCGCCCGCCCTCACGCTTGCCGCGCTGACTGCCTGTGCCGACGGCCAGGATGCGATCCTCGTGGCCATGCCGGCCGACCATGCCATTGCCGATCTCGATGCGCTGCATGCATCCATAGAAACTGCCGCGCGTTTTGCGCAGATCGGCAACATCGCCACGCTTGGAATTCCTCCTACGCGCCCCGACACCGGCTTCGGCTATATCCGCCTGGGCGACGCGCTTCAGGACGGCGCGCATCGCATCGACCGCTTCGTTGAAAAGCCGGCGGCGGAACTGGCGACGCAGTACGTGGCAGCCGGTAATTATTGGTGGAACAGCGGCATCTTCGTGGTGCGTGCATCGGTATGGCTTGCCGTGCTCGAACAACTCCAGCCGGAGATGCACGCGGCATGTGTCTTGTCGTACGAACAATTGAATAACGCAGACGGATACTTGCGTCCATGCGCTGCGGAGTTCGAGAAGTCACCATCCGATTCGATCGACTACGCGGTGATGGAGCATCTCGGCAAGCCCGGTTCGCCGTTCAAGGGCGTGGTCGTACCGCTAGAAGCCGGCTGGTCCGATCTCGGTTCGTGGGACGCCGTGTGGGACGCGATGGAGAAGGACGAGTTTGGCAATGCAGCAAGCGGGCGGGTCCTTTTCGAAGGCTCGACCGCGAGTTACGCGCGCTCGGAAGGCGGCAGGCTCGTGGCGTGTGTGGGCACGACGAACCTGATCGTGGTCGAGACCGACGACGCGGTGCTGGTGGCCGACCGCTCACGCGTGCAGGACATCAAGGGACTCGTGTCGCGCATCAAGCTGGCGAAGTCGCCGGAAGCGGACACGCATAGAAAGGTTCGCCGCCCGTGGGGTTTCTACGATTCCATCGATCACGGCGAGCGGTTCCAGGTGAAGCGCATCGTGGTGAATCCGGGAGCGCGCCTGTCGTTGCAAATGCATCACCACCGTGCGGAGCATTGGGTCGTCGTAAGCGGCACAGCGCTCGTCACGCGCGGGGAAGAAGAGTTTCTGCTGAGCGAAAACGAATCGACCTACATCCCGCTCGGCGTGCGTCACCGCCTCGAGAATCCCGGTCGCGTGCCGCTTGAAATCATTGAAGTGCAGTCTGGGACCTACCTCGGCGAAGACGACATCGTCAGATTCGACGACAAGTATGGCCGGTGCAGTTAAACAACCGTAGAGCGAAAAAAGTGAGCGGTTCGGGGAGAATAAAAATGCGCGGAATAACAGACCTGCTGGCGCGAGTGTTCGACGTCACCATGATCGTGCTAGGTGCGCTCGTGGCGTCGCAAATCCGTTTTGACGACATATCGCAGCGTAGCTTCTATCTGGCGTTCGTGGCTTTCGCAGCGGCGTTTTCGCTTGCTGTGTTTCCTGCGTTCGGTGTGTATGCGTCATGGCGTGGCCGCTCGAAGAGCGCGCTGGCGGGCCAGGTCGCGCTGAGTTGGCTCGTCGTGCAAGTCTGCGCGATGGCGTTGATGTTCTCCCTGCATCGTATCGACTTCGTGTCGCGTCTGTGGTTCGTCTACTGGACCGGTATGGCAGGCGCCGCGATGATCGCCGGCCGCCTGGTCACGCACAGCGTGCTGGGACGGGTGCGCAACGCGGGCCTGAATTTGCAGCAGGTTGCCGTCGCTGGATGCGGTGAACATTGCGACGAGATCGTTCGCAAGATCGACACGGCGCCGGCAGCAGGCTTCCGCGCGACGGCTGCCTATAACGTACAGGCCGGCAGCAAGATGAACACGCGTGTGCCGGTGTTCGAAGAGCATGAAGCCTTCGCTAATTACGTACGCACGCAGCACGTGGCTGAAGTCTGGCTCGCGCTGCCGCTGACCGAAGAACGCACGATTCTCAAGCTGGTAGACGAGTTTCGCAACGACCTGATCAACATTCGTTTCATGCCCGACGTGCGCACACTCGCGCTCTTCGAAGGCAGCGTGACGAACCTGCTCGGCGTGCCGACCATCAACCTGGCAGCGTCGCCGTTGCCGCCGAACGCGATGATGCAGAAGGAGATTTTCGATCGCTTTTTCGCGCTGGGCGCCTTGCTCGCGGTCTCGCCGATCCTGCTTGCCTGCGCGATCGCGGTCAAGCTCAGCTCGCGTGGTCCGGTGTTCTTCAAACAACGCCGCAAAGGCGCGGATGGCCGCGTCTTCACCATCTACAAGTTCCGCACCATGCGCCTTCATGCGCAGCAAGCGGGCGTGCTCGAACAGGCAAAACGCAGCGACCCGCGGATCACGCGCGTAGGCGGTTTCCTGCGTCGCACGAGCCTGGACGAACTGCCGCAATTCTTCAACGTACTGCGCGGCGACATGTCGGTAGTCGGACCGCGTCCGCATGCGCTCGAACACGACGATCTTTATCAGAAGGTCGTATCGGGTTACATCCACCGTTACCGGATCAAACCCGGTATCACCGGGTGGGCGCAGGTGAACGGTTTTCGCGGCGAAACCGATCGCATCGAAAAAATGGAGGGACGCGTAGCACACGATTTGTACTACCTCGGGAACTGGTCGTTCGGACTCGATATGAAAATTATCTTTGCGACGATCTTCAAGGGTTTGCGCCACACCAACGCTTATTGAAGCAGGGGACGACAACATGAACAGCCAACAACTATCCGGTGCCACGGTGCCGAACAAAAACAGCCATGCCGTGCCTGGAACGCGTGTGGCTATCTCCCTGGCGATTGCCGCCATGCTATCCGCGTGCTCGCTTGTACCGGGCCAGCACATGGTCACGCCGGCTGCGTTGCCAGTAACGACGTCCGATAACGGCGACGTGACCAGCGACATGCAGATCCCGATCAAGCAGATCGACCTGACGCTGATCCGCCAGATCCACGCGGAGCAGAAGAGCAGCGCCATGGCGCAGTCGCAGCTCAACCTGTTCGCCAAGCCGTCCGGTTACAAGCTCGGCTCGGGTGACGTGCTGCAGATCGTCGTGTGGGATCACCCGGAACTCGCTGCAGCGCTCGGCCAGCCGGCGCAGAATACGAGGCCCAGTGACGCGGCGCCGGGTTTTGTAGTCGACGGCGACGGCAACATCCAGTTTCCGTACGTGAACCACGCAATCCACGCCGCGGGCAAGACCGCCGAGCAGGTTCAGCGCGAGATCTATGCGGACCTGAGCAAGGTGTTCGTCAAGCCGCAAGTGACGGTTCGCGTGGCTTCGTTCCGTTCGTCGCAGGTCTATGTGGACGGCGACGTGCGTGCACCGGGTGCGCAGACGATCAACGATATTCCGATGACGCTGACTGAAGCCATCAGCCGGTCGGGCGGCTTCGCGCCGACCGCTGATCAGAGCCGCGTGACGATCACGCGCAACGGCGTGGCGTATCCCGTGAACGTCGCGCAGATGATGAAGCAGGGCAAGAACCCCGCCGACATCATGCTGCAGCCGGGCGACATGCTGCATGTGGACTCCCGCGACGACAACACCGTCTACGTGATGGGCGAAGTGACGAAGCCAACGGCCGTGTCGCCGTTGCGCGACGGCACGCTCACGCTGGGTGAAGCCCTCGTGCAGGCGGGCCAGATAAACCAGGACACCTCCAATGCGTCGCAGCTTTTCGTGGTCCGTCAGGCAACCGGCGACTCGCCGATTATCTATCGACTCGACGCGCGCTCGCCGGTGTCCATGCTGCTTGCGAACCAGTTTCCGCTGGAATCGAAGGACGTTGTCTATGTCGACAACAGCGGTCTTGTTCGCGCCAACCGCGTGCTGAATCTGTTGCTGCCGGCTATCAACGCGGGCCTGACTGCCGCGATCGTAACCAAGTAGTCCTGGAGCTGCGTCCGGTGCCGAAGGTCATGAGGATCACGAAGGTGACGAAAGTGACATCAGGCACCGGCCCGTTTCGATTGTTCGTTTGAGTGAGCGACAAAAAATGGCCATCAATTTCGAAAACCGTTATGCGGATGTAGTGTCGACAGGGGACGAGCTGCGCTTGTCCGACTATCTGGCGGCCATCTTGGGAAGCTGGCGAATCATCGCCATGGTGACCCTCGTGGTGGTTGCGCTCGGCACGGCCTACGCATTCATTGCGTCGCCGGTTTATCGCGCCGACGCGATGATCCAGGTGACCGAAAGCAATCCAGGCAATAACGCCAATAACAACAATGCGAACGCGGTGCAGACCGTCTCGCAGATGTTCGACGCAAAGTCGACGACAGCTGCCGAAATCGAGTTGCTGCGTTCGAGGCTGGTGGTCGAGGACACGGTCAACAAGCTGCATCTGGATATCAGCGCACGTCCGCGCTACTTCCCGATCGTGGGCGGCATGATCAGCGACATCCTGGGCACTCGCAACGGTCAGGCGCCCGTGAGCTGGCTGTCGGGTTTCGCATGGGGCAACGAAAGCATTTCCGTGCCCAAGTTCGACACGCCCAAGGAAGCCTACGACAAGACCTACATCTTGACGGCTGGCGAAAACGGCAGCTACGTCCTGAGCGACCCCGACGGCATCGCCATCCTGAACGGCAAGGTCGGCCAGGAAGCGAGCGGTACGAGCACGCTTGGGCCGGTCACGCTGCTGGTCGAAAACATGGCGGGCGAGCCGGGTGCCAAGTTCGAACTGTCCCGTGCTTCTACGCTCGGCACGGTGGACGCGCTGCAAAAGCGCCTGACGGTAGCTGAAACGACGCTGCAGTCCGGCATCATCGCGTTGAGCCTTGAAGGCCACGACAGCAAGCTGACGTCGCAGATCGTGAACAACATTGCGCGCCGCTTCATTCAACAGGATCTCGACACGCGTTCGGCGGAAGCCGGCAAGACGCTCGCGTTCCTTGAACAGCAGTTGCCGGAAGTACGCGCGCAACTCGACCAGGCCGAGCAGAAGTACAACAACTTCCGTAACAAGCAAGGCACGGTCGACCTGAGCGAAGAAAGCCGCCTGTTGCTCCAGCAAGTTGTCGACAACAAGTCGAAGCTGATGGACCTGCAACAGCAACGCGCCGAACTCTCGCAGCGTTTCACCGCGAATCATCCGTCGGTGGCCGCGCTCGACGCGCAGATCGGTGCATTGCAGGCGGCTCAAGGTACGCTGACCAAGAACGTGTCCGTGCTGCCCGATACCGAACAAACCGCGCTGCGCCTGCTGCGCGACGTGCGGGTGGATACCGAGCTCTATACGAACCTGCTTAACAGCGCGCAGCAGCTGCGTGTCGCGAAGGCGGGGCAAGTAGGCAACGTGCGGGTGGTCGACTTCGCTGAACCGGCTGACGATCCTGTGCGTCCGAAGCGCCTACTCGTGATCCTGATCAGCCTGGCCGGCGGCCTGGTGCTCGGCATCCTCGTGGCGTTCGTCCGCAAGTCGCTGTATGGCGGCGTGGAACGTCCGGAAGAAATCGAAAGCCGCCTGGGCGTACGTGTGTTCGCCATCGTGCCGCGCAGCAGCCAGCAATTGCGCCTGCAGCAGAAGGTCGGCTCGCGCAGCCAAGGTCTTCACGTCCTCGCTGCAACCTCGCCGGAAGACGCGGCAGTGGAAGGGATTCGCGGCTTGCGTACGTCACTGCAACTGCAGATGGCCGATGCACGCAACAACGTCGTGATGCTGACGGGCTCGCGTCCGGATGCAGGCAAGTCGTTCCTCTCGGTCAACCTTGCGACCCTGGTGGCATCGACGAGAAAGCGTGTGCTGCTGATCGACGGCGACATGCGTCGCGGCGACGTCCACTCACACTTCGGAGTGCGCCATATGCCGGGCTTGTCCGACGTGCTGATGGGTTCGGATATCGAATCCGCCGTGCTGCATGACGTGCTGCCGGGCGTTGACTTGCTGACCAAGGGCTCGTTGCCGTCGCATCCGTCGGAACTGCTGATGAGCGATCGCATGCATGAAGTGCTGGAAGTGCTCAAGCATCAGTACGACCTCGTGATCATCGATACCCCGCCGGTACTCGCGGTCACCGATGCAACCGTGATCGGCAAGCATGCCGGCACGAGCCTGCTGGTGGTGCGCCACGGGCGCAACCAGGTGGAAGAGATTGGCGAAACGATGAAGCGCCTGCATCACGGCGGCGTGAACATGAAGGGCGTATTGCTGACCGACGTACCGCAATCGAGGCTGATGTCGGGCAGCTCATACACGAACTACTACGGTTACGAGAGCATCCCTGAGTGATGCCTGGACGCGAAGACGTTGCGGCGCGCGGCGAGCTGTATGTGGCGTCGCATCCAATCCGAAAGACGAGAGGCACACGATGAAACGCAAGGTTGCTTTGATCACCGGCATTACTGGGCAGGACGGCTCCTACCTGGCCGAGTTGCTGCTTGCAAAGGGCTATGAAGTGCACGGCATCAAACGCCGTAGCTCGCTGTTTAACACGGATCGCATCGACCACCTGTACAGCGATCCGCACGAATCGGATCGCAAGTTCGTGCTGCACCACGGCGACCTGACGGATACTTCAAGCATCACGCGGATCGTGCAACGCACCGAGCCGGATGAAATCTATAACCTCGGTGCGCAGAGCCACGTGCAGGTGTCGTTCGAGGAGCCCGAATACACGGCCAACGCCGATGGTCTCGGCGCGCTGCGTATTCTCGAAGCCATCCGCATTCTCGGCATGGAGAAGAAGGCGCGCTTCTACCAGGCGTCGACGTCTGAACTCTACGGTCTTGTGCAAGAGTCTCCGCAGAAGGAGACCACGCCGTTCTATCCGCGCAGTCCATATGCAGCGGCGAAGCTCTACGCGTACTGGATGACGGTGAACTATCGCGAAGCGTATGGAATGTACGCGTGCAACGGCATCCTGTTCAACCACGAGTCTCCCGTGCGCGGCGAGACCTTCGTCACGCGCAAGATCACGCGGGCGCTCGCGCGTATCGCGGTGGGCATGCAGGACGAAATGTATCTTGGCAATCTGTCGGCCTTGCGCGATTGGGGCCATGCGCGCGACTACGTCGAGATGCAATGGCTGATGTTGCAGCAGGAGCAGCCGGAAGACTTCGTGATCGCCACGGGCGAGCAGCACAGCGTGCGCGAATTCGTGATCCAGGCTGCGGCCGAGCTGGGTGTTCACATGCGCTTCGAAGGTGAAGGCGTGGACGAAGTGGGTATCGTGGACCAGGTCGAGGGGCGCGAAACGAAGATGGTCAAGGGGCAGGTAATCGTGCGTATCGACCCGCGCTACTTCCGTCCGACGGAAGTGGAAACGCTGCTCGGCGACCCGTCGAAGGCACACGCGAAACTGGGCTGGCGCCCGACCACGTCGTTCTCCTCGCTGGTGAAGGAGATGGTCCGTTCCGATTTTCAGATTGCACGGCGTGACGCTCTGGTCACGATGGCCGGATTCAAAGCGCTTGAACACCACGAGTGAACATCATGGATAAAAACGCACGCATTTTTGTAGCGGGTCACCGCGGCATGGTCGGCTCGGCGCTAGTCCGGCGCCTGACCAGCGAGGGGTATCGCAACATCATCACGCGCACCAAGTCGCAGCTCGACCTGACTGACCAGGTCGGGGTCAACATGTTCTTCGAGAAGGAGAACATTGACGTGGTGTTGCTCGCGGCGGCGAAGGTCGGCGGCATTCTCGCGAATTCGACGTTGCCGGCGTCGTTTATCTACGAGAACCTCACGATCGAAACCAACGTGATTCATGCGGCCTGCCGCTGGAATGTGTCGAAGCTGGTGTTCTTCGGTTCTTCCTGCATCTACCCGAAGGCCTGCCCGCAGCCGATCAAGGAAGAGTACCTGCTGACCTCGCCGCTCGAGCCGACCAACGAGGCGTACGCCATCGCGAAGATCGCGGGGTTGAAGCTCTGCGAAGCTTATAACCGCCAGTACGGTTGCAAGTTCGTCTCGCTGATGCCGACGAACCTGTACGGTCCGAACGACAACTACGACCTGAAGAGCAGCCACGTGCTGCCGGCGTTAATCCGCAAGGCGCATGAAGCGAAGCTGAACGGTGACAGCACGCTGACGGTATGGGGCTCGGGCACGCCGCGCCGCGAGTTCATGCACGTGGACGATCTGGCCGGAGCCGCCGTGTTCCTGATGGAAAGCGGACGGACCGAGGGCGTTTTCAACGTGGGTGTGGGTGAGGACCTGTCCATTCACGAGCTGGCGGAGACCGTCTGCCGCGTGGTGGGCTTCCAGGGCCAGCTCGTGTTCGACGCGAGCAAGCCGGACGGCACCATGAGAAAGCTGCTGGATGTGTCGAAGCTGGGCGAGATGGGTTGGGTCGCGTCGACGGGGCTCGAGCAGGGCATCCGGGCGACCTACCAGGACTTCCTGCAGCGCTACGAGGCGCTAAGCCAGCAACCGGCACACGCGTGAGCCTGACGTGGATTATTGCTTCGCACACGCGCGCTATCAATCAGGGATAAGTACAAAATGAACGCTACGGTCACCATTTTTCATAACGTCGTCTGGTCGCGGCACAAAGGCGCGGTGCTGTCCGCGCTGCACAACATATCCGGGTCCGGTTCGATCAAGTATTCGATGGTTCAGATCGCCGACACGGAGCATGACCGCATCGGCTTCTCTGACGTGGACTATTCGTTCCACAGCTATCCGATGCGCAAGCTCTACAACGGCTGCTATGAAGACGTGCCGACCTGGCGCATGACGGCTCGCCTCACGTGGGAAGTGCTGACCGCGAAGACGGATCTCGTGGTGCTGCCGGGTTATCACCGTCCCGAGTACTGGGCGATGATGGCCGCATGCATTTTGACGGGCAAGCGCCGCGCCGTGTTCGTCGATTCGACCGGACGCGACCGGCCGCGCAGGATGTTGACGTCCATTCCGAAGCGCGTGTTTTTCTCGTTATGCGACGGTTATTTCGGCTTCGGCGAACGCAGCCGCGAGTATTTGATGTCGCTTGGCGCGAAGCAGGAAAAGATCTTTATTCCGTGCCAGGCTGCCGCCCTGCCGCGCTCGTTTTCGCCCGAGCGCGCGTTGCCGGACCGGTTGCATTATCGAACCGGCAACAAGCCCATTTTCCTGTATGTCGGCCGTCTGTCTCCAGAGAAGGGCATTGGCACGCTGATCGATGCGTTCCGCGGTTTGAAGGAACGGATTCCCGAGGCAGCGCTGCGCATTGTAGGCACCGGTCCGATGGGTGACGAACTCAAGGCGAAGGTGGCTTCAATGGGCCTGTCCGACTCCGTTACGTTCCTGGGCAGTCTGCAGGACGAACCGTTGTCGATCGAATACTTCAGCGCTACCTGCATGGTGTTGCCGAGCATGAGCGAACCTTGGGGGCTGGTGGTCAACGAGGCGCTTAGCCACGGCTGTCCGTCGGTGGTGAGCGAGAGTTGCGGGTGCGTACCGGAACTCGTGATCGACGGCGTGTCGGGTTATGCGTTTCCGGCTGGCGACGTGCCTGCCATGCAACGCACGATGCTCAAGTCGATCGAGGCTTTTGCCGACACGGCACGCGCAGCGAAGCAATGCATGGACGTGATCCAGCATTTCGATCCGCCGTCCGCTGCGGCGAACATTGCGCGGGGCTGCGCGATGATGTTAAGCGACTGACCGTGAATTTTTGCTGCGGCCGGTCGATTCCAGAACCAAAAGAGGCATGCATGGTCACCGAAGCGCGGTTGCGCGGGCGTGGTTCCGTGGCTGGTGTTTCGCAAAAGTCCTTTCCGACGGGGCGTGCTCGCCCGGCGGAAGTGGAGGCACGATGAGAATCCTTATCTACGGGCTCAACTACGCGCCCGAGTTGACGGGAACCGGCAAATACACCGCCGAGATGGCGGAGGCTTTGCAGCAGAAGGGGCACGACGTTCGCGTTGTGTGCGCGCCTCCGTATTATCCGGAATGGAAGATTGCCAAGGGTTATTCGGGCTCTCGCGGTTCGCGCGAAACACGCAACCAGGTGCGCATCTGGCGCGCGCCGTTGTGGGTGCCGGCCCATCCGAGCGGTCTCAAGCGCATGATCCATCTCGCGTCATTTGCGGCGGCCTCGTTGCCTGCGTTGGTCTTGCAGGCGTGGTGGCGTCCGGACGTAGTGATGTCGATTGCCCCGACCATGCTCAACGCGCCGGCCGCGCTCGCGCTCGCGCGTTTGACGGGCGCGCATTCATGGCTGCATATTCAGGATTTCGAAGTAGATGCCGCGTTTGATCTCGGCCTGCTTAAGGGGAAACGCGCGGGACGCTTTGCGCGCATGGTCGAAAGCGCGCTTTTGCGCCGGTTCGACGTTGTCTCAACGATCTCGGACAAGATGGCTGAGCGCGCGATGGCAAAAGGCGTTGCCCCGTCGAATGCGTTCCGCCTGCCGAACTGGGTGGATATCAGCGCTATCTATCCGCTTGATCGCACGAACAAGTATCGCGATGAATTGAACATACCGGAGAGCGCGAAGGTCGTGCTTTACTCCGGCAACATGGGCGCGAAGCAGGGCATTGAAGTGCTGGCAGGCGCAGCGGCTGCGCTGGCTGCGCGTCAGGACATCGTGTTCGTGTTCTGCGGGAATGGCGCGACCAAGGCGGAGTTGGAGAAGGGCTGCGAGCATTTGTCCAACTGCCGGTTTATTCCGCTGCAACCATTGACGCGCCTGAACGAACTGCTCAATCTCGCCGATATCCACGTGCTCCCGCAACGCGGTGACGCGTCCGATCTCGTCATGCCGTCAAAACTCACGGGCATGTTCGCGAGCGGACGCGTGGTGATTGCAATGGCGCGTCCCGGGACTGAGCTTTTTAACATCGTGAAGCCGCGCGGCGTGGTCGTGCCGCCAGAGAATGTGCAGGCATTGTCCGATGCTATCGAGACGCTCGTGGCCGATCCGGAGCAGCGCGCTATCCTCGGCGCTGAAGGCCGTGCATTCGCGGAGTTGAATTTGTCGCCAGGCTGGGTGCTCGGGCGACTGGATGAAAAGCTGCGTGCGTTAAAGGGCGAAGCTGCGGCGGGGCGGTTCAGCGAACGCAAGGAAGCGAAGGCCGCGAGCGCGGCAAGCCCATCGTCCAAGGCGAGTTCCGCAGTGAAACTGGTGGAGATCGAGAAGATCGATTGATCACTGACCCGCTTGCTGCCGGATGCGGTTTGAGGTCCGGCGCAATCAGCCTGGTGAAACTGGACAGGCAGCCTGCTTCACGGCCCGTTCCACGGGCTTGTCCGAAGCAGGGCTAAAAACACCCTCGACACAACAACACTCAATACGGAGATCGATAGATCTCCGTTGTTTTTTTGGCCGCCGGCTTGAGGCCGGTTGTGCTGTACACGGAGTGCGCTGCGTCGTCGGGGGTGGCCACGAGCTTGCCGCCTGCGTCCCTCACTTGCATGCGTGCGCTGGGCTTCATTGCCACCGTGCCGGGTGTGACGAATGACGCGTTGGTCTGGGCCGGGTCCGCGTTGTCGTTCATCATCTTTTCAGCGGACGTGCTGGCAGCGGCGCCCTTCGCGCGGTTGCCGGCGGGGGCCTGGCCATAGGGGTCGGCATAGGTGGCGCCATAGGTGTCGGGGCCGCCCAGCAGCTTCTCTTCCGCAGTGAAGTCGCGTGTGCCTGCGTCGGCTCCGGCTGCATGGGCAGAAGGCCATGCCGAGCACGCAGCGCTCGCGATCAGCAAGGCTAATACGCGATGAAGCGAGGAATGGCGATTGATTGATTTCATGGTGCGCTCCGAAAAATCGGCAAGTATGAAGATTGATTGTTATCCCAAAGCCGGCGTGGTGTCGAGCGGTTGCCACCCCTTGTTTCAAGGTAGCAAATCTTCTCGCGCGCGCTCATGCAGATACCGCCAAAAGTCTTTCCCTTGCGGCCATTAGTGGGCTGGCGCACGAGAGCGATAAGACGTATCGCAGATAATCGTTTCAGGCGGCGTTGTTATGCAACGGGTTATGCAACCCGCCGTACGGGCTCGGGGGCCGGCAATCATGCTCAGAACAGTCGACGAATCTTGCGTTGAGGACCAGGTGGCCAAAGACAAGACCGCCACCAGTCAGCGGCCACATCACAGTGCCCCGGGCGTGACCGAGGGCACGGCGCGCTTCAATGGTGCAAGCAACGCGAACAGCAAAAGCGGCGCGGGCAGCGGCAAGGTCATCGACCTCAGTCTCGCCGGCAAGGGCAACTATGTGGCCCGGCGTGGCGCGCTGACGGAGATCGTGTGGTTCTTTATTGAAGCCGCCTTCATCAATAACAAGTTCATACCGGTATCCGCCGTACGCGTCTGGCTGTTGCGCCGCTTTGGCGCACGCATTGGTTCGGGTTGCCGGATGCCTCATCCCATTCGGGTGAAGGCGCCGTGGAATCTGGAAGTGGGCGACAACTGCTGGTTCGGTGTGAACGCGTGGATCTACAACCAGGCGCTGATCCGGATCGGCTCGAATGTGTGCATCTCGCAGGACGCATTTCTCACCACCGGCTCACACGATCTCGAGAGCAACATGGATTTGCGTGTTGCGCCGATCGTGATTGAGGACGGCGTGTGGATTACATCGAAATGCGTCGTACAAATGGGCGTGACCATCGGCCGCTCGACAGTGGTAACGCCGCTGTCGGTGGTGCATCGGTCGCTGGATGCAGGAGGCGTATATGGCGGAAATCCGGTGCGATTTATCAGAAAGCGGTTCACCGCTTAGCATCAGGACAGGGCGCCGTTGAGAAAAAAAGCTTGCACGGGGTGCCGGGCGCGTTGACCAGCGCGCTTTTGGCTGTATGGGCCTTTATCTTGGCGGGTGACGAAGCACGTGGCCGACGATTATTACACGCAGGTAAGGCTTGGCATGACTTCCTGGCTGCAAGTAATTTCGACTGCAACTCGCGCCGCGCTTCGTGGATTGATCAAGGACCGGAACCTGTCGGATGCCGGCGGCAAATTGGCCGCGCGAAGCAGCACCGGCAGAAAAGCGTTTCGACAACGGGTGACGACAGTGGAGAGCCGAACACAACAATTGGGCGAACCGCTGCACACGAGAGGGAGCACGGGGAATGTTCATTGACAGCCGGAATGTTGAGCAGCGCGCGGTAATTGAAACCACGGTTTGCATCATCGGGGCGGGGGTTGCCGGGATCACGCTGGCGCTCGAAATGGATAAGCACGGTATAGACACTGTTCTGCTGGAGAGCGGTGGTTACAAGCCTGACGATGCCACGCGCGATCTGTATCGCGGCGAGAATGTCGGTATTCCTTACACATACGCAGATGGCAGCCGCAGCCGTTTCCTGGGCGGCAGCAGCAACTGCTGGGGTGGCTGGTGCCGTCCGCTCGATTCGTGGGACTTCGAAAAACGCGATTGGGTGAACGATAGCGGCTGGCCTTTCGGGCTCGACGAGTTGCGTCCGTACTATGCACGCACGCATGCGTTGCTCAAGCTGGGCGAAAACAACTTTGACCCTGCCTATTGGGAAGCCGCCATTGGCCGTGACGACGTCAGGCGTCATCCGCTGCCGAGCGGCACCATCCGCGACACGATCTCGCAGTTCAGTCCGCCGGTGCGTTTTGGCAAGGTGTACAAGGCCGTGCTTGAGCGTTCGTCGCATGTGCGCGTTTTGCTCAACGCCAACGCGATGAACATCGACACTGACACCGAAGCGCGTCATGTCACGCATATCGACGTAGGCACGCTTAGCGGCCGGCGTTTCACCGTGGGCGCGAAGATCTTCGTGCTGGCGACAGGCGGGATCGAAAATGCGCGACTGCTGCTTGCGTCGAACAAGGTGCAAGCCGAGGGCCTTGGCAATGGCAACGACCTGGTCGGCCGCTATTTCATGGACCACCCGCGCACCATGCAGGGCAGCATCAAGTTCAAGAAGCCGTGGGCGCGTAACAAGCTCTACGACATCAAGTATCACTATCAAAACGCTTCAGTGTCCGCGCACGGGCAATTCATCTCGTCGCAATTCGCGTTGACACAGAAGGTGCTTGAACGGGAACGCTTGCTTAATGCACGCGTGTGGTTCTATTCGGTGTTTCGCGGTGAAAATACCGAGGGTGCGGATGCGCTTGTGCGCTGCAAGCAGGCGGTGCTGCAAAAGGATCAGCCGGACTGGAATTTCTCGCAGGACCTGCTGACCATGGCCATGCATCCCGTGGACACGGCTTGCTTTGGTCTTGCGCGTCTGTTGCAGCCGCGTCCGCTGATCACCGACGTCAAGTTCCAGACCATCGTGGAAGCGGAGCCGAACCGTGATAGCCGCGTGACACTGTCGTCGCAGAAGGATGCGCTTGGCATGAACCGCGTCAAGGTGGACTGGCAGTTGACCGAGCTGGCGAAGCGCACCTTCGACCGTACGGTGACGTTGCTGGCGGAAGAAATGCAGCGGACCGGCGTGGCCGATGTGCAACTCGACGAGCCGCTGGAAGGCAAGCCGTGGCCGGCGCAACTGGAAGGCACGTGGCATCACATGGGTACGACTCGCATGCACGATTCTTCAAAGCAAGGGGTGGTCGACCGCAACTGCCAGGTGCACGGCATGAGCAATCTGTATGTGGCAGGCAGTTCTGTGTTTCCGACGGTTGGAGCGAATTTTCCGACCATCACGATCGCGGCCATGACGCTGCGGCTTTCCGAGCATGTGCTGAAGGCGTTGCGTGGTGAAATTTCGCCGCTTGCGTCGGTGACGTCGATTGGCGCGGGCTCTGAGCGCCGGGCGTCCGAAGACACGACCATGCCGTTTGCTGCATCGACGTTGCGTCCGCCTTCGGATCTGGCCTTCATGGCGAAGAAGTAGGGACGGCCGGGGGTATCGGACAGGTTCGTTGTCCGATATTTGTGGCCGATAGAAAACCCGCCGGTGGAGGATTTCATCGGCGGATTTCTTTTTGCTCGCGCCGGTGGACGGGGTTGCTGGTTTGGGGGTGGGGTTGGGGGTGGGGTCGATGCCGGGTTGCCAGGTTCTTGTGTTAGCAGTCTGAGTCTATGCCGGGTTGCTGCTTTCAAGGTTAGTGGTCAATTTAGGTTAGCTAATTTCTTTATCACTATTAGCCACTGTGCGTGGCGGCACGTCATTTCTTTGTCCAAAGCGACAAAGAAACGAAGCAAAGAAAACGCTTTCAAACCACGCTACCCTAAGTGTCCACAGCGTGCAGTTTCTATTCATAGGTGCCCCAAAAGCACGGTGCTCGCCAGAGCCGCGGATGTGTGAAACCCTCCTTCTCCGAACACAGATACCCACACGCTTCGCCACCAGTGACTGAACCTGCCCAAGGAACGCCCCGCGCTATCCGCGTAAAACCATCCACCGAATTTTGTACGCGCGACGAACCACGCAGCCAACCCGCCAAGAAATAAAGGCCTCAAAATGCGTGAGGCCCTGACCGACGAAATAATCTTCTAACCCACCCAATCCAGCCTCCAAGAAACGAGGCAGCAAATATGCATCCGGCCGTTGGCCCACAAAGATAGCAGCGCAAACTACTCGGCTAACCCAGCCAAAAGCGAAGCTGCAAACACGCGTGAGGCCGTGCGGGTTTCTTGGCAGTAGTGCTTGCCCGAGAGCGTTGGGGGCGAAGCGTGTTCGTGTAAGGATTCGCGAGAAGGAGGGTTTCACACATCGGTGGCTCTGGCGAGCACTGTGCTTTTGGGGTACCCATGCATGAGAACTGCACGCTGTGGACACTTACGCGCCCTCGTTCTGAAAGCGCTTTCTTTGCTTCGTTTCTTTGTCGCTTTGGACAAAGAAATGACGCGCCGCCACGCGCAGTGGCTAATAGTGATGAAGAAATTAGCAAGCCTAAGCGGATCACCAACCTCGAAAGGAGCAACCCGGCATAGACTCCGACCGCCACCCCTCGAACCTCGCAACCCGCCCCCGTCCCCCGACGACCTCTAACCCATCCCGCCCGCACCAGCAAATTTTTTTGGTCCGCCGGCGCGAGCGAACCCCCCATCAGATTGCAACACCCGCAGCAGATCCTTCGACATGGCCTCGACCGTGAAACGTCGATGGAAAGTCTGCCTGGCCTGCGCGCGCATCGCCGCCGCCAGCGACGGGTCCAGCTCAAGCCAGCGCCTGAGGCTGGAAACAGTCCCGGCCACCGTATCCGATGCCACAAAACCCGCGCCATCCGCTTCCACTTCGCGCCAGATATTCACCTTGTCCGAGATCAACGCCGGCAGGCCGCATCCCAGCGCTTCAGCAACCGCAATGCCGAAATTCTCCTGATGCGACGGCAGGATGAATGCATCGCTTGCCTGGAATGCGCCCCACTTCATGTCGCCGAGCAACATCCCGGTCCACGTAATGCGATCGGCGATGCCCAGCTCAACAGCAAGCTTTTGAAGCGCAGGTGTCCATTCACCGCTGTCCGGACCGGCCATCACAAGATGCGCGGAAGGATCGATATCGCGGATCTCGGCAAACGCCTTGACCAGCAGATCGCAGCCCTTCTTTTCATGGATGCGGCCAAGAAAGAGCAGCAGGCGCTTGCCATCGAGTTCGGGATAAGCCGCAATAAAGGCATCGCGTACCGGCGCAGAAAACGCCGGTGGCGGGGTGGTGCCAAAGGCCACCACTTCCTCGTTCGCCCTATACAGCCTGAACGATTGCCGCGCGAGCACACGCTCTTCTTCAGCAGTGAACAACACACGCCGCGCATCGCGAAGCACGCGATATTCCGCCCACGGCCAGTACAGGGATTTCTTCAAATGCTTGAGCGGATAGGTCCGCTTGAACCACGGGTCGAGCATGCCGTGCGGGAAGACGTAGTAGGGCACGTCCAGCTCGCGCAGCGCCTTCCACGCGCCATAGCTGTGGTATTGCCACAGCCCGTTGATGATCACGGCATCGAACTGCGCAGCATGGCGTTTAAGCCAGGGCACAAGATGCGGCGTCAGGCCATAGTTGCCACGCGACGGCCCAAGCGCATGTACGGTCAGCGGGAACGCGGCGAGCCACGGCGCCGCGGGGTCATCCAGGGTGACGACCTCCACCTCATGACCTAGCGACTTCATGTCCACGCCGCTTTGCCGGACACCTTCGGTCGGACCGCCCGCACGCGGGTCGATAGTCGATAACAAATGCAGGATCTTCATTGCGAGCCGCCGCTTGGGTGATTGATCGGTGGATCGATGTGGATCGTCAGCCGGCCACGCAGGCCGGCTCGATCTTTATGCCGATGTAAATCGCGACATGGTGTTGGTGGGATCGCGGCCTTCGTTCAGCGCAGGCGCATGGGCGGATACCGGCGTTGGCATGGCAACGGGAGTGACGACCGGAGCCGGAGCCGGTGAGGGCGGGGGCGTTCCCGGCCGGCGTTTCTTCGGCATACCTTGCTGCGCGAGACGCCGGGCTTCGTGTTCCTGCATGGCATGCGAGAGACGCGTATAAGTTGCGACCACCAGGCCGAGCGCGACACCGAACACGAGACCGGAATAACGCGGACCGAGCGGATTACCGCCGATCGACATCGCCGGCAAGCCCGCGAGCAGCAGCAGCGAACGTCCCATCACGGGCAGGTATAGCAGGTCCGGCACACGCCGCCGCCACACGCGATACGCGATCCCGCCCAAGCCCAGGGCAAGCAGTATCGCAAGCGGCAGCCAGAGACCGAACAGCAAACCGCCCGCAAAGAACTGGTACACCCAGAAGTTGTGGCCCGCGGCGAATTCCTGGATTGCGTAGAAGTCCTTCTTGGAAATTTGTCCGGCGAGGTCAGGCAGATAGTCGGGCGAATAGCGATAAATCGCGCCATACCCCTTGCCGGCTATCAGCGATGACGGCGTGGACGTGACCTGATCGTACTGATCCTTCATCTCCGCGAGACGCGTGATAGTGGTCGGGTCCATGCCCGAAGTCGTTTCCTTCGAAGCGTAGATGCGTTGTGTCCAGTGTTCGGCGACATCAGGGAAAAACATGGCCGCGCCGGCTGCCATCGCGGCGAGCAACAAGCCCGTCAAAACCGCGCGCATGCCGGCCTTGGCCAAGTGCCGCGCCGACGGTGCCGAGAGCCACGTAGCGTACATGAACAGCAGGACGGTGCCCACCAGCAGGCTTCGGGTCACACTCAGGAGTTCGATCAGGATCGTGCCGAGGAAAAGGGCGAGCGTGATCTTGGTGAAGCGTTTAGCGACCACGAACTGATGCAGGAGGACACCCTGCAAACCGAGGAAGGTAGCCGATATGATCCGGTAGCGCACGTCGTCGAGCGGGCCGCCGCTGGTCGCGATGCCGAAGGCGAAGGTGAAGACGAGCGAGATGGCCATCGACCAGAACAGCGCCTTCTCAAACTGCTCGAGCCGGTCGCCTTGCCACGGCCGGCATGCGGCGAGGTAGCCAAGCAGGAACAGCCCGAAGGGCAGCAGGGTGCGCAGATAGTTGCCGAAGTCATTAGCTTGCATGAGCTGGGCCACAATGCTGCCAACCACCGTCGTGATGGTTCCGGCCGTAATGATCGAACGCAAGCGCGAGCGCCGCGTGAAGCTTGGCGCGATCAGCCACAGGATCAGCCCGGCGCCGAGCACCGGCAGGGTCATGACGATCTGCATCGCGTGGCTGCCGTCGTCGAGTCCCGCCTTGTAGTCGAACGCGAGAGGGCATATCAGCAGCCAGATCCATAAGGTCGTGAATTTATTGCGCATGGCTTGTCTCTCTTCTCAACTCTCGGTTTTGAGGCTTCGCTGCGGACACTTCGACGTTCGGCGGCGCATGGGATCTGGCTCGGACGCAGGCACTGACTCCCTGATCGTTCTCCTGAGCATGCCTTGCTGAAAGCATTCCTTCCGTTGCATGGATCGCATAACGTGTTCAGTAGCCGTTTTCAGCACCCCTCTTCAGGGTCGGTAGGCCGGGGTGGATTTCAAGCGGTTGCTTACATCCGATGTGGCGGAAGGCCGGGCCGACGCTGAATGAACACGACCCGCATGATCCGCATGAATCGTTCCGCGCACTCGCCACGAAGCAGGCCAGACGCGCCGTCTGTATTCGGTCTGTATTCTCGATGGCCAGCGCTTTTCCCGCGGCGGCTTGCTGGTTGCTCGGAATATATCAGTGGCCGAATCGGCTGCATCCGAGGAGGCGGTAAAGCACTAGTCTTCGTCTTGAATCGACGGGCTGCTGCATGTGCGCCGCCGCACGCAAGGCGCGGCGGAACCCCTCGGGGCAGCTGTTTGCGGCCGATTTACCGCCGGGTTCCGCGTGCCGGCGCATTGCTGCGGCGCACTGCCAGGCAACCCCCATGAGGCGTCGCTTGAGTGCGACAGACCGCAGTGCATGGCCGTGAATGGCGTGATGTTGGCGGATGAAACCGGAGTGCTCAGACGAAGATTCAGGAACTGCCAGTCTGGATGCGGTCTGGATGCATCCGGGTGGAGTGCTTTCGCCTGAAGAGTCAGGAATGAACACCGAATAAACACCGAACGACAGGTCGGAAACGCGGAGCACACGCGCCGCTGCAAAGGGGAACACCATGGGCTTGTTCGGCAAACCACGTACACAACAAACATCGAACCGGACGATCGAACTCGACTTCGTCCGGGGCATTGCGATCATCGCCGTAATGGGCTTTCACTTCCACTCGGTCAAGACCGGTTATGCATTTGTTAGCTGGATCGAATATCCATTGAAAAGTTTCGGCCGCGAGGGCGTCAACCTGTTCTTTACGTTGAGCGGATTCCTCGTGGGTGGCCTGCTGCTGAAGCAATATTCGGAAGCGGGACGCATCGATGCCCGGCGCTTCATCATTCGACGCATCTTCAAGATCTGGCCCGCGTATTACGTGCTGATCCTGTTCCATGTATTCGCCGGCCGCCATCCCACCGACACCTTCCTGTTCCAGAACCTGACGCACTTGCAGAACTACCTGGGGACGTCGATCAGTCAGACCTGGAGCCTTGCAGTCGAGGAGCATTTCTATCTTTTCCTGCCCGCGCTGTTGCTGCTGTTCGTGCGTTTCAAGGTGGGAGCGAATGCGATCATAGGCACCTTGCTGGGGATCTGCTGCGTCGTGTTGCTCGCACGTTGCGCGGTAGTCTCGAACGGCGATCTGGATGCTGCGTTCTTCCAGACGCAGTACCGCATAGACAGCCTGCTGTTCGGCGTGATCCTCGCCGCGTTCTACTGGATGAAGCCGGAGCTCTACAAGAAATTCGCCAGTCAGAAATGGCTGCTGCTCAGCATGGTGGCGGTGCTGATTGCGTGGCTCGTATTGGCTACGCCGCACTATGCGCTCGACGAAAGTATTGGCTACACAATCCAGGCTATCGGCTTCACTGCCGCGATCGTGCTGGCGGTCGAATACTCGGGGGGTATCCGCGATTCGATTGCGTATCGTGTGGTGGCGTGGATCGGTGTGTATTCGTACGGCATCTATCTGTGGCATTCGCTGGCGCTCGCACCCGCCGACATCATGATCCGCAAGATGGCCGCCATGCATGTTCCGTCGCTTGCCGCCTGGGCGATGGTACTGAGCGCCCAATTTTGCATCGCGATCGTGATCGGCTACGTGACTACGCGTGCAGTCGAATTCCCCTTCCTCAAGATTCGCGACGCATTGTTCCCCGCCAAGCGCAAAGGCGAAATGGAAGTGCCAGTGGTGAGCACGCACGTGTCCTGAGCGTATCCATGGAAGCCACGCTTTTTCTTTAAGCGTGGTTTTCCCCTGATTGACCGAATCGTCCGGGCGCTTGCCCGGATCGCGCCAACTTGTTGTCCGGGAACGACCATGGAAGCACTTCATTACTGCCGCTTCGAAAGCATTGCGGGGCGTCGGCCGTCAAGCTGCGCGGGAAGCCGTGGGATCTCGGCTTTGTATCCGATGCGCGATGACACGGAGGTTCGCCAATGACGCCGGCTCCGCGCATCGCGGCGCTTGACGTCGGTCGCACGCTTGCGGTGATCGGTGTGATTGCGGTTCACCTTGCACCGTGGATGGTGACGAGTCCCGTATGGCTCGATACGCTTGCCAATCTCGGTCAGTATGGCGTCCAGTGCTTTTTCGTGATCAGCGCGATCACGATTTTTGCTTCAATAGAGCATGATGCGCAGCGCCTAAGCAGAACACGCGAGGTGTTGCGCAATTTCTATGTGAAGCGTTTTGCGCGGATCGCGCCGCTTTATTACCTGGCGATTATCGGTTACGCGGTCGTCGATTACGTGGCCCGTCGTGCGCACGGCCACATGCTGTCGCCGCACGATTTCTCCGATGTCATCCTCAACCTGATCTTCGTGCACGCGTGGGTTCCGTCGGCGACTGACAGTGTCGTTCCAGGTGGCTGGTCGATCAGCGTCGAGATGCTTTTCTACATGATCGCGCCTGCGCTGGTGTTCTTTTGCCGGACCAGGCGAGGCCTGAGTGTCGTGTCGATATTGACCGCGTTGTTCTCGTTGTCGTTCTGGTATTTCGGCGCGTGCGGTGGCGGACCTGCATGCCGTGTGGTGAACAACGACTTCTTCTATTTCTGGCCTCCTACGCAGTTGCCGTGTTTTATCGTCGGGTTCTGGACCTGGCATCTGGCCAAGGACTATTTGACCGGCGAGAGGGTGTTGCCGTTGCGTGCGTGCCGATGGCTTGTGCTTGGTGGACTAGTCATGGTTGCCGCGCTGTTCCTGGCCGGTACGGGGCGCGGCATGGCCCACGGTGTGGCGCCGACTTTCGCGGCGCTTGCGACTGCCGCGCTGATGCTGTTGTTGACGCGGATCTCTTCACGGACGTTGCAGAAGCCTGCACTGGTGATCCTGGGGCGCAATAGCTTTGGCATTTACATCTGGCATTTCGTCGCGATTCTCGGCGTGCGTGCCGTGGTCAAGATCGATGCGGTTGATGACTTTGCCGAATATCACGGCGTGCTGGTTTTTGCCGTGTCGATGGCGGTTGCTACTGTCGTCGCTTATGCGGGGGCGCGGTTGACTGCGCGGCGAGTTGAAGAGCCGTGTTCACGATGGGCGCGGGCATGGTTAGTAAGGGTTCCTCTCAGAGTAACGGCTGGGCGCGGTGCAGCCGCTGATGGGGCCGAAGGGGTTTGATGCCGGTTTAAGTTGAGCCTGTGCGTGTCGAACATGCAGCTTGTTTTGTGAGTGCAATGCCGCCAAAGAATAGCCGAACTGCGCCACGCCGATACTGGCTCGCAGTCCGATACTGCTACCATTTCCAGCAACAGGCAGGGGTCGAAATGAGCATAACGACAAGCAAGTCTGGCGGGGTACTACCGGCGCTCACCAGCATCCGCTTTCTTGCGGCCCTGACGGTGGTGTTATCGCATTTCACCGAGCTGGGCTTACTCAACCTCCCCAAGTGGTTCTTTAATTTCGTGGATGGCGGTCGTCCCGCCGTGTCACTATTTTTCGTGCTCTCCGGGTTCATCCTCACCTATACGTACCGGAAAACGATCGGTACCGAGGGCCCGGCGCGTTTCTATGTTGCCCGCTTCGCGCGAATCTATCCGGTCGTGCTGCTGTCGCTGGGGTTGTCGGCGCTCGTCACGGCGTATCTGCTTAATAGCGGCGACACATCGCTCATGCTCGATTGGTACGCGCTCAAGAGCTCGGTTTATATCTCACTCGCCGTCAGCCTGATCTGCCAGCTGTTACTTCTGAACGCGTGGTTTCCGTTCGCCGCGATTAATCAACCATGGAATGGACCCTCGTGGAGCATCTCCTGCGAAGCGTTCTTCTACACGCTGTTTCCGCTATTCCTGCGTCGGTTCGAAACAATGCGAGTGCGGACGCTGTTCTTTCTGTGTGCGGGACTCTGGATACTCCAGGGGCTGTGGATCGTGCTTCTTCAGCATGCGCTTCCAGCAAGTCGCCACGGCTTTCTCGTCGCCGAGTTCCCAATTACACACCTGTTCGAATTCATCGTTGGCATATGCGCCGCGATCAAGTTCGATGAGTTGCGCTCGCGTGGCACCTCGTTCCACTCTCACGGCGTTGCGCTGATTTCTGTGGCACTTGTTGCAATCGTGGCGCTGGCAATCTTGCGTCCGGTTTCTCCCGCCTACTACCTGGAATCGCCGTTCTTCGCCGCGCTCATACTCGGCCTTGTCTTATTGGAGCGTCCAGTCATCGGCGTCCTGAACAACCGTTGGCTCGTGCGCCTCGGTGAGGCAAGCTATTCGCTCTACCTCATTCATGTGCCGCTTGCGCATCTGGCGTTTATCGCCGGGTTCAGGCAATCGAATGGATGGATCGCGATGCTCTTCGCAATATGCTTGAGCGTCGTGATCTTCCAGTATTTTGAAGAACCAATGCGAAGGCGGATACGCGCGAGGTTATCGACCATCGCGCCATCCACACGGCCAGCAGCGGCACTGCATGACCGGGCCGCATGACATCGTCCGGCGGCAGAGGGCGGCTGGCTGCAGGGGTGCTGCCGCTTAGTCGCTTGGTTTGCTGACTAAAAGTGCCAGCGAACTAGCCGTGCTCGACGCTTCAAATAATCGCCTGCCGCAGCGTCTGTTTGAAGTGGCTTAACGTATTGCGTTCCAACAAATGCGACCCCGCTACTCCTCCTGCCGGCCGTGCCTCGAACACCTTGTCGAAAGCGCGGTTAATTGATGTAACCGATAAATCATCGACCACCGGTCCCAACTCGCCGGTCCGGCAAAACCATCCAATCAAGCCATCGGCCGTGGCCACCACGGGCTTGCCGAATCTGTAAGCCTGGACCAGTACGCCGCTCATGCCGTAGTGCCCTTTATAGCCAAGCCAGACCACATCGCACGCGGAAAACAGGTCGAGTTCTTCCTCGGCGGTAATGAACCGGTCCATGAAAACCGGGGCAGGTGATAACGCACCCGCTGAAGAAAAGAACGCGCGAGTCTCATCGTCCTGAGCCCCTGCGACAACGAGCGTCAGCGGGTCAGAGTTCCCCCGCTGCGCAAGCGCTGTGACCAGCTCCTGAATGCCCTTGCGCTCAGTGATTGCGCCATAGACAAGCACGTGCCGCCCAGCGCCAAGCCCCAGGCGCTGACGGGCCGCCAGTGGCTCCGTAGCCTTCGCGTCCGGGAATGGGTCGGCGAGATACTGAACGGCCGCGCTACGGCCCGCCTGGTGACCCGCGCGACCCGTGCGCGCAAACCACTCGGTCAACGTGGGGTCGATGGTCAGCAATGTTTTTAACCCCGGCGCACGAATGGCGCGCAGGAATAATTGCGCCTTGATCGCATTGATCAACGGCTCGCGCGGGGCCTTCACGCCCACCTTGGCATGATGAAAATTGGCCCGCATCGTAATGCCCACCCACGGCGTTGCGCCAAACGGCGAACCCGTGAGCGGCAGCGAGTAAAAGAAATAATCGACGTAAGGGACAACCACCAGCGCGACCTTCCGGTTGCGGCTGGCGGTGTCGAACGCATGCTTGAAATCGCGGAAAAACCGTACATAACTGACCTTCGCCAAGCCGCTGCTGCCATGGACAAGCGGCTCAACGAACTGGATCTGCAATTCGGGCCGGTTTTCCCGGGCAATGCGCACGGCGAGCGAATGCGCCGCGTTGGCGGGGTCGGTCACTATTACGCACCGATACCCCGCTTCCATGTAAGCCGCCGCGGCCCACTCGGCATAACGCCAGCGATGCCCCGTGAAATTCGGTTCGACGATCAGAACGGTGTCGAGCGTGTCATTGGCCATAGTCATTGTTTTTTTGAAAGCGTACAAAAAGGCGTGGTACAGGGCGGCTATGCGCAGAACGTCCGCTCCCGGCGGTTGCAGCGGGCAGGACGCGAGTCAGGCACGCCGGACCAAACATCAGTGGATAACGTCAACACTAGCATTGCCGCGCGCGATGCAACCGCCAAAGTCAGGGTATTCCTCTGGCGAAAAAAGACAGTGAGCCAGCACACACGAGGGCCGATATCAACTACGAGATGGCGCACAGCACAGGGCGCGCCACGTTACCTTTGCGGAAACCTTGGACAAACATCGTTAATGCAAAGTCAAGTCTCGCGGGCAATCCGTTTGCCACGCTCAAATTACAAAAAATCGACCCGACGCGAGGAATGTCTGTGAGAGCAGTTCGATTACCATTTTCAACCGCGAGCGTGCGTTTCGACCAGGACGCCGCCATCTGGGTCTTGTTGCAACAAATCGTGGTGCGGGGCTTCGTCGCGGTCAAGTTCCTGGCGATCGGCCGGATTCTCGGGCCCGCCGCGATCGGCAGCGTGAGCGTGGCGTTGCTGGCCGTGGCGATTGCCGAGTCACTCAGCGACACGGGTCTCGCGCAAGCGGTGGTGCAGGGCCGGGAAACGCCGAACCGATTACAGCTTGGCGCCGTGTGGACCACGCTGGCCTCGCGCGGGGCGTTGATCGCGCTGCTGATTGTCTGCGCCTCGCCGCTGATGAACCAGCAGTTTCATCTTGGCGGCTCGCTGCTGTTGCTGCAACTCGCGGCGCTGTTGCCGCTGATTCGGGGCGTGGCGTCGCCAGCGTATTACATCGTCACGCGCGAGCGCGGGTTCATGCGTATCGCGGGCGTGGAGATGTCGTCGGCTTTCCTCGATTGCGCGATCGGCCTGGGCTTCGCGCTTGGCGGAGCAGGCGCTTATTCGGTGCTGCTCGGCATGGTGGCGGGTGAATCACTGAAGACGGTTCTGACCTGGACCACCATGTCGCCGCGGCCACCGCTGCGGCTGTCGTGGAAGGGCATTGGACATTACGTTAATTTCAGCCGCTGGATCTGGGCGGGCAGCGTGGTGAACCTGCTGCTGAATCAGTTCGACAAGGTGATCGTGGCGAAACTGCTCGGGCCGGCTCAATTGGGCGCGTACCAGATGTCCTCGAAGCTCGCCCAGATGCTGCTTGCCGATGCCGCCATTGCGATGTCGCAATACCTGTTTCCGACGTTCTCCGCGCATCACCGCAAGGATGCGGATTTCGCCGCGCGGCTGTTCCGCCGTTATCTTGCGCTGATCGCGGCCGGCCTCGTGGTGTTGGTGATCATCCTGCGCTTCGCCGCCGAACCGCTGTTCCAGATCGTGCTGGGAACCGCGTGGCTGCCCGCTGTGCCGCTGTTCAGGATCTTCGTGGTCAACATGGCTATTGGTGCAGTGATCGCCGTGTTGGTATCGTATCTGCGTGCGGTGGGCTTGCCGAAGGTCGCCACGCACGCGTCCATCATCCAGGCCGTGGTGCTGCTGGTCACGGTGCCGGTCGCCACGCACTTGTGGGGCGTCACCGGCATTGCCTGGGCGATGACAGTCGGCCTTGGTGCGGCCGCCGGCTGGATGCTGTTCCGAATTGCCAGGGAGGCGTGATGCGCATCCTTCATCTTGTTCTTGCCCCCCGCCTTTCCGGGGCAGAAGTGCTGGCCAAGGATCTCGCGATTCATCAGCAGAGAAGCGGTGAAGTCGTGGGCATAACGTCGCTGCGACCGCAACACGACGACTTCGTCACGCTGCGCCAGGAACTCGATGCCAACGGCGTGGAGTGCATGTTTCCCCGTGGATTCCACGGCACGCTAGGCAAGCTGTGGCATTTGTACCAGGCAGTACAACACTATCGCCCGGACGTGGTGTTTGCCCACGCGACCATTCCCGCTTTCTACGTGCGCGCACTGCCCATATCAGCGCCCGTGGTGTACGTGATGCATTCCGCGACCAACGACTTCGAGCGCGGTCTGTTCCGGCGCATCGAGCGAGTGTTGTCGCGGCGGGCGCGGGCGGTGATCGGGGTATCGCCGGCGAATCTCGACGACTATGTGGCCGCCGTCGGCCGGCATCCGTCGATGCAGCTCATTCCAAACGGCGTGGACATGGCGCGCTTCTCGCCCGGGCTGGATGCGAATCTCGCCAATGACCATGCGCAGATTGTGCAGATCGGGCGTTATACGTCGGTGAAGAACCAGTTGCAGACGGTGCATGCGTTCAAGGAGGTGGTGCAGCAGGTGCCGCTTGCGCGATTGCTGCTGGTCGGTGTGGTCGAAGATCCGGCGTATTTCACGGCCGTAAAGGATCTCGTGGCGAAGCTTGGGCTCGAGCAGCGGGTCACGGTTGAAGGGCCGCGTTCCGACGTCTCTGACATCCTCTTCAAGGCCAGTGTGTTCGCGATGCCGTCGCGCTCTGAAGGTCATAGCATCGCGTTCCTGGAAGCGCTGGCGTCGGGCGTGCCGATTGTCGCCAGCGACATCCGGCCGTTCAGCTTCGCGGCGGATTTTCCGGCTGTGCATCTGCTGGATCCCGAGGACACCTCGACCTATGCACGCGTGCTGGTGACCGCGTTGAGTGAAGGGCGGGCGCAAAGGCCGCTAGGCGGTCTTACGCTGGCCGATACCGCCGAGCGTTACCTCGCAGTCGCGCGGCAGGTGACGGGCGCCTTGGCGGGTGCGCCGGCTTGAGTTGAAGGGCGGGCGAAGATTTAAGCGCGATAACAAAAACGCCGGCTGTTCATTCGAGCCGGCGTTTCTGTTTTTCAGACGTTGAATCTTCAGCTTCAATGAAACAGCTTGGTCGCCTGGAGCAGCGTGTTGATCACGCCCCATGCGAGCGGCACGATTGCATAGATCCAGAACACGCCGAGCAGCAGCTTGTTGGTCGGATGCGCGTCCAGCTCGCGGTTCAGGTTGGTGTTGGTGTTCATCGCATTCTCCGCGCTAGAGTAGGTTCAGTGGATTCAGTCTGCTGCAAGTGCGGACGCGCTCATGTGATGTTTCTCGTGCACGTGCTTCACCAGCAGGTTGCAGATAAAGCCGATCACCAGCAGTCCCGCCATGATGTGCAAGGTCGTGGTGTAGGCCTCCGCTTTCACCACGCCATGCGCCACTTCATACGCGCGAATGTAGTTCACCAGCACCGGCCCTGCGATTCCCGCCGCAGCCCACGCGGTCAGCAGGCGTCCATGAATGCCGCCCACGAATTTCGTGCCGAACATATCGGCGAGATAGGCGGGGACGGTCGCAAATCCGCCACCGTACATGGACAGGATCACGCAATACGAGAGCACGAAGAGCGCAACGTTGCCGCTCTGCGCAAATTGCGGCACCAGCCAATACAACACCGCACCGAGCGCGAAGAACACGAAGTAGGTGTTCTTGCGTCCGATCCAGTCCGACGCCGATGCCCACACGAAACGCCCGCCCATGTTGAAGAGCGAAAGCAGTCCGACGAAACCGGCCGCGGCACCAGCCGTGATCGATGCCTTGAAGCTCTCCTGGATCATCACCGACGCTTGGCCCAGCACACCAATCCCGGCCGTCACGTTGAGGAACAGCACGAGCCAGATCAGGTAGAACTGCGGCGTCTTCAACGCCTGATCAATATGCACATGATTGCGCGTGATCATCTTGTTGCCGTTGGCCACCGGCGGTGTCCAGCCCGCTGGCGTCCAGTTCGGACGCGGGACACGGATGGCGAGCGCACCGATCGTCATCGAGATGAAATAGACAATGCCCAGCACCACGAAGGTTTCGGTCACACCGTTGCTGGTTGCGCTTTTGAAGTGGTTCATCAGTGCGACCGAGGCGGGAGCCGCGATCATCGCACCGCCGCCAAAGCCCATGATCGCCATGCCGGTCGCCATGCCGCGCCGGTCGGGAAACCAGCGGATCAGCGTGGACACCGGCGAGACATACCCTAGCCCAAGTCCAATCCCGCCAATTACGCCGTAGCCGAGATAGACCAGCACGATCTGATGCAGATGCACGCCAAGCGCAGCCACCAGGAAACCCCCGCCGAAGCAGCAAGCCGCCGTGAACATGGTGCGTCGCGGTCCGACCTTCTCCAGCCACTTGCCAGCGAACGCCGCTGACAACCCGAGAAACACGATGGCCAGCGAAAAGATCCAGCCGAGCGTGGTTAGCGACCAGTCGTCCGGAGCGGATTGCGTGATCCCGATTACCCGCGTGAGTGGCGCGTTGAAGACGGAAAACGCGTAAGCCTGGCCTATGCACAGATGCACGGCGAGCGCGGCGGGTGGCACCATCCAGCGCGAAAATCCGGGCTTCGCGATAGTCGCTTCTTTAGAAAAAAAGCTGGGTGAACCGGTAATTGTGCTGCCGGTATGAGAGCTCATTCTGGGTCTCCAATCTGGTTTATTTGCGCTGTTTATCGTTTGCTTTTTTTTATAGACGAATTTCAATAGTCTCTTGGCCGCGCTGCCAAGAAGACACTTAATCGTCGTAGCCTGGTTTTTACGAGTAAGGGATAAAACGGAGAAAAATATATGATGTTACTTTTCATAATGTTACCTAGCCGAGCCTTGTCTATCACCATAGTTAAGGGACCGGATAGTTGCAATAGGATGTGTTCAGACATAAGCAATTGTACTAATAGGGCAATCCTTGCTTCGGCCGGATTTGGCCTTCTGAATGAGTAAAAAACAGGAATTTTCAATAGTCTTCAGGTAAACATGGGTAATAAGTTCTATAGCATTGGCTTTGCGGCGAACTAAAGCGGCCTCACGAGCGCGATTGATTAATTCGCGTTTTCCCGGAGGAGTTCCGCGGACCGCTGCGTATATGAAAGTGGGCTTGAGCCGGCGGAAAAATGCAGTAAAGCGGTGAGGATCGCAATTTGCCGACGGAATGCCACATGCCGGTGGTCAGACGATTTCAGCCAATTCTTTGCGACGCGGCTTTCGTCGCCTACCCTGTACGAACGCCTGTATTTCAGACCGGCTTCCGGTCAATCGGCCTTACCGTTTCCTGCGATCAATCGAGCTTGAGGACAACATCAAGATGTCGCATGAAGGGAGCAGAGTCAGGGCGTAGATTCGCAGGCGGAGGCGCGGTAAACCTTCGCCAACCCCACGCGTCACGCCCGCGCCGAAGGCGATGAATGGACAGCAGGCGGCGCACGTAGCGCGTTATCTCACCTTAAGGAGTACGTTCGATGGACACGATCAAGACGAAGGACGGTACAGAGATCTTCTACAAGGACTGGGGTTCGGGCAAAACAGTGGTGTTTTCGCATGGGTGGCCGCTAGACGCGGACGCGTGGGATTCGCAAATGCTATTCATGGTCCAGAAGGGCTACCGGGTCATCGCGCATGACCGGCGCGGACATGGGCGTTCCGGCCAGCCGGGCCAGGGCAACGACATGGACACCTACGCCGACGATCTGGCCGCGGTGCTCGACGCACTGGACGTGAAGGACGCCATGCTGGTGGGTCATTCCACGGGCGGCGGCGAGGTCGCGCGTTATATCGGGCGTCACGGGACCGGGCGCGTATCGAAGGCCGTGTTGATCGGCGCGGTGCCGCCGTTGATGTTGAAGACGGAAGCGAACCCGGGTGGCTTGCCGAAAGACGTATTCGACGGAATCCGCGCAGGCGTGGCGGGAGACCGCTCGCAGTTCTACAAGGATCTGGCAGTACCGTTCTTCGGTTACAACCGCGATAACGCCAAGAAGTCGCAGGGCGTAATCGATACGTTCTGGGCGCAGGGAATGTTAGGCGGAATACTCGGGCAGTACGCGTGTATCAGGGAATTTTCAGAGGTCGATTACACGGAAGACCTGAAAAGGTTCGATGTACCGACCCTGATCCTGCACGGCGACGACGACCAGATCGTCCCCATTGATGCCGCTGGAAGACTGTCGGCGAAGATCGTCAAGAATGCGACGCTTAAGGTGTATCCGGGCGGCGCGCATGGCATGTGCGTGGTCGAGGCGGACAAGGTGAACGCCGACTTGCTGGCGTTTGCATCGAGCTAAAAGAAGAAACGCGCCGGCAAGGGAAACTGCCGGCGCGGGAGCCGTTATTTCTTCACCGGATGAGTCCGCCGAAACACCATCCACCGCGGTGATTTAAACCGGACGATGCTGACGTACAGCCACACGTAGGTGACCGCAAACACCACGACAAAGCAGAACAGATGCAGCGTGTGCCGCCAGAACAGCGTGGCGGGAATCACGGCAACGAGGCATAGCAGCCACAGATACGGCGAAGTCAGCGAGTTGCGCCGCGTGATTTCGCGCGCGTTCTGCGCACCAACGGCCCATCGCATGAGGCGCTTATAAACCAGCATATGCAGATGCACGCCATCGGGAATGCCGGGCGAGATCCCGCGAATAAACTTCTTCCGATAGATCGAGAAACACGTCTCGAAGATCGGGTACATGAACAGCAGCACCGGGAACCACGCTGACACATCGCGATTGCGCATCACGAGCATGATGGACAGTTCGGCGAGCATGAAGCCGATGAAATACGCGCCGCCATCGCCGAGAAAGATCAGCCCGGCGGGGAAATTCCAGATGAAAAAGCCCATTACCGCGCCCATCATGATCAGTGACGCGGATAACACCACCGGGTCGTGAACCTGGAACGCCACGTACGCGAGCGACGCAAACATCATGAACGCGACCATGGACGCGAGCCCGTTGAAGCCGTCGATGATATTGATCGCGTTGGCCAAAGCCGCCACCGCCACCACGGTCACGAGACACGAGATAACGCCGTAGGTCAGCAAGAAGTCCAGCGGCGGAACGCTGATGCGCGTGACCGCGATCCCCAGCAGGAAATAGGCGAGCGCGGCCGCAGCCATCGTACACACCAGGCGAATGACCGGCGTCACCCGCTTGGTCAGGTCCTCGACGAGTCCTGAGAAAAACGCCGGCATCCCGCAAGCAACAATGGCGAGGATTCCGCTCGATACAACCGGATAGGTCCATCGAAGCTGCACGGCCGAGACGATGAGCCCGACCAGGATGCCAATCCCGCCGACGCGAGGCACGGACCGCGCGTGAAACTTTTGCACGCCGGCAAAATCGCTATCGCCGGAAAGGCCTTCGTGCAAATGGGCAAACCGCACGATCAACAGCGTGATGAATAGCGAAACGAGAAAGCCGAGCGCAAAACTGAGCATGAAAAATAACCACTAAAAAGAACGCGTCAGGCGGTGCCTGAACCAAAACCAGGCGACGCCTGAACCAAAACGTCAGGCAAAACCCCTTGGGTTCTGCGACTGCCAGCGCCAGTGATCGGCGCACATCCGCTCAATACCATGTTCCGCTTGCCAGCCGAGCAGCTTCGCAGCGGCGGCCGGATCGGCGAAACATTCGGCAATATCACCCGGACGGCGGCCGACGAGTTCATACGGCACAGGCTTGCCCGACGCCGCCTCGAACGCCTTGACCACATCCAGCACGCTATACCCCTGGCCCGTGCCCAGATTCACGACAAAACTGCTGTCGAGCGCTTCCAGGGCATCGAGCGCCTTGATGTGACCACGCGCGAGATCGACCACATGAATGTAATCGCGCACGCCGGTGCCGTCATGGGTCGCGTAGTCGCTGCCGAAAATACGCAGGCGTTCCAGCTTGCCCACCGCCACTTGCGCCACATACGGCATCAGGTTGTTCGGCACGCCCGCCGGATCTTCACCGATCAAGCCGCTTTCATGCGCGCCTACCGGATTGAAGTAACGCAACGTAGCGATGCGCCACGCGGCATCGGAGATTTCCAGGTCGCGCAAAACCTGCTCGGCGATGAGCTTTGATTGCCCGTAGGGGTTCGTTGCCGACAGCGGAAACGTTTCGTCGATAGGCACGCTCTTCGGCACGCCATACACCGTTGCTGACGAGCTGAAGACGATTTTCTTCACATCACGCGCGCGCATGGTGTCGAGCAGCACGAGCAGGCTGTCCATGTTGTTGCGGTAATACTCGATCGGTTTCGCCACCGATTCACCGACCGATTTGAACGCGGCAAAATGGATGGCGCCGGTGATGGCGTGTTCATCGAAAATGCGGGCGAGGGC
Source organism: Caballeronia sp. SBC1 (assembly GCF_011493005.1). NCBI lineage: Bacteria > Pseudomonadati > Pseudomonadota > Betaproteobacteria > Burkholderiales > Burkholderiaceae > Caballeronia > Caballeronia sp. SBC1. Next base: position 3,061,514 of record NZ_CP049156.1, on the reverse strand, counting down.
GGTTTCATCGCGGACATCGGCTTCGTAGAATGCCAGCTTCTTGCCCGTAATCTGCTCCACGCGTTTCAGCGATTCCGCGTTGCTGTTCACGAGGCTGTCGATCACGACAACGCCGTAACCAGCATCAAGCAATTCGACGCAAGTATGCGAGCCGATAAAACCGGCGCCGCCCGTAACGAGGATCGTGCCCTTCGCGTTTGTGTGACCAGTCATGAATAACGCTCCCGGAGGGTGAATTAGAGTGAAACGCCGGTAACCGCGCGTATTGTGCCTTTATAACGCTCGACGACCGCATTTTCGTCGAATTCGCGCACGACTTTGGCGCGGCCCGCCATGCCCATTTCAACGCGCGCCGCGTAGCCCAGCAAAAGCATTTGTTCCATCTGCCGCTCAAGACTATCGGCGCTTTTTACTTCGCACAGCAGGCCCGTTACGCCGTTTTCGACGACTTCGCGGCAGCCGGGGACATCGGTGGCGACAATCGGGCGTCCCATTGCCGACGCCTCCATCAAGGTCCGCGGCACGCCTTCACGATACGACGGCAGCACCACGCAATCCGCATTGCCGATAAACGCACGGACATCTTGCGCCTCGCCGAGATAATCGATGACCCCTTCGCGCTGCCAGGCCTGCATTTCATCGAGCGTGATGGCGCTGGGGTTGTCGACGCCCACGGGCCCGAGCAACTGGAACCGCGCATACGGATACTTCTGGCGCAGCCGGCGGGCTGCATCGACGTATTCCGCGACGCCTTTATCCCACAGCAGACGGCCAATTAAAATGAAAAAAAAGCCTTCCGTCTGCGGGTTGGCGCGCGGTAGCGGCTGAAAAGCGTAGTCGTCGAGATCGACGCCTTCGCCGTGCAGCAGACGCGCGCGCGCCGGATGAGCCAGCAGGTTCTGGTCAATGAACGCCTGCCGGTCGTCCTGATTCAGAAACCACACTTCGCGCGGAAACCGGAACGCAAAACGGTAAAGCCGCTTCGCGACACTCGCCGTCCGGCTCTTCTGGATGAACACATAACCCAGCCCCGTGGTGACCGCTATGGACGGCACGCCGGCGAGTTTCGCCGCGATCGACCCGTAGATGTTCGGTTTGATCGTGTAGTGAAACACCATGTGAGGCTGAGTGGCGCGGTATTCGCGATACAGCGCGGCCAGGGTCTGGAGGTCATGGCGGGGATCGGTGCTTTTCGACGCTACCGGCAGCTCGACGCATCGGCAGCCCATTTCTTCGAGCGGCGCGAAAGTCCGGTCGCGCGGCGCGATCACCGAGACTTCGACGCCGCGTTCGATCAGCATCCGCAGCAAGCCGCGCCGGTAGGTGTAGATCGCCCAGGCGGTGTTGCAGACGAGGGCAATGCGAAGGCGGGATTTCTCTGCGTTCATTCGATGGTGGTTATCAGATACAGATACGGAGATACGAAAATGTCAGGCGCTGGATGGCGGGCTTTAAATTCGGGGCATGAAGCAAGGGCTTGCATCGAAGTCTCGCATCACGCGCGAAACAAGCGCGTTTTCAACGCCCGCAGAGCGCCGTAAGGCAGCGTCAGATGCGCGATGCTTTTCGCCACGCCGAGCCAGTCGGGCAGGTTTGTCAGGCGCATGTATTTCAGTTGCAGCCGCAGCGTGGACAGCGTTTGGGTACGGCGTTTCGTCGCGCTGATGCCTTGCTCGTTGAGTTCGTAATACACGCCGAACTCCGGCAGATTCGCGCAGTCGTGGCGTTGCATCAGGCGCAGGAACAGATCGAGGTCCTCAGCCGCGCGATACTCCGCGCGGTAGTTGCCGGCTTCCATCACGGGGGTGACGCGCAGCATCATCGTTGGATGGGAGAAGCAGGAGCGCAGCAGCATGACGCGGCGAATCGCCGCTGGCTCAGTGGGCGGGCGAAGGTCGAACAGCGGCGCGCCCTCCGTGCTCACCATGTGCGTCCACATCCCGAGCGCCGCCGTTTTCGGATGTGCTTCCATATAAGCGCGCTGCTTTTCCAGCCGAGACGGCGTCGCCAGATCGCCCGCATCAATTCGGGCGGCGTACTTGACGCCGCGTTCCGCCAGCGCGGCCACGCCCGTTTGCAACGCAAGCTCGATACCGCCATTGCGCGGCATCCGCAGCACCTCGATCGCGAGGTTCGCAACCGCTGGCGCGACGATGGGCGGAAGGCTGCCGTCATCGACGATCAGCACGCGCACTGGCGCACGCTCGCAGAACGATGCGAGCGTGCGGTCCAGGCCGTGCTGGGCGTTGAACACCGGGATCAGCACGGTGACGTCGTCGAGCGTAGGAGATGGCATGGGCGTGTTGGGTGAGTAGGCCGTCATACCCGCAGCCTGAAGCGGATGTAGTAGAAATTGACCGATGCCGCCGCGAGATACCCCGCCGCCAGCCCGATCAGCGCGCCGTAGCTGCCCATGCGCGGAATCGCGATCAGGTTCACCCCGAAAGCCACCGCCAGCGCCAGCAGCCACTTCGCGAGCAACACGAATTTCGCCTGGTATTTAAGTACGACGAGATTCCCGATCGCTTCAATACCAGCCGGCACCGAGAGCCATACCGCCCAGCGGAAAATGCTGATGGATTCGGTATAAGCCGGTCCGAACACGCGCGAGATGATGAAACCCGCGAGCAGGTCCAGCACGATCGCGCCGCCGATCATCAGCACAGCCGTCATGGCGATCAGCCGCCCGACGTTGCGCTTCAGTTGGACTGCATCGTGCACTCGGTACACGAACGCCGGCGCGATCGTCTGCGCGAGCATCAATGCAAGCGTGATCCAGTTTTCGTTGAGTTGTTGCGCGGCGGAATAACGGCCGAGATCAGCGAACGAGATGTGGCGCTCGAGCATGAGCCGGTCGAGCTTCAGGAACAGGTACATACAAATGAGGCCGAGCCAGAACACCGTTCCCGCGCTGGCGAAATGGCGGAACAGCGAGCGGTCGATGTGCCAGCCGAGCTTGCCGCAGTGTCGATGCATGTAATACAGCATCAATACCCCGCCGATGACAGCCGCCTCCAGCGCCCACAGCCAGCCGAAGTGCGCCGGGCTTGCCGCTGCGCGCACGAGCACGTACACGAGCGCGGCTTTGGCCGCCGCCGTGAGCATGCTGGTCAGCAATTGCGGTTTGCTGTACGTCATGCTTTGCAGCCACGCGTTGATCACGCCGACGAACGGCTCGCGGAACAGCATGGTCACGGCGAGGCCGGCGAGCATGGCGCCGACGAGTGGATCGGTGAACCCCGCGGCAATGCCGATCCATGTGAGGACGAGCGCTGCGGCCGATACGCCCATGCGCAACACGAATGCGCTGCCGAGCACCGTGCCGAGCTGGCCTGGCGGGCGATTCACGATGGTTGGCACGAGAATTTCGGCGCCGCACACCCAGGTGATGGGCGAGAGCACGAGCAGCAACGTGTTCGCGTACTGCCATTTGCCGAAGACATCCGGGCCGAAGTAGCGCGCGAGCAGCCCGCTGATGGCAATGGCGACCGCGATCTGCGTGAGGCGTTCGAGACCGAGCCAGACGATGTTCGCCAGCGCCTTGGTAACGTCGGGGTTTTTGATCCGTTTCAGCATCCGCGGGCGGCGCCTGTTTTAGTGGCTTTAGTAGCCATAGGCATGGCGATTGCGGTAAAAGAGCCGCCCGGACTTGCTGCAAGCCGTGCGGGTACCCCGTCGGGAGCCGTCAACCACCGTGCGGTTTTCCGCCATTCGATGTGACGTTTGTACTTCGCGGTGAAAAAGCGTCCGGGCATTGGATTAGAATATTTGCGCAGGTCCGCGCGGAAAGACTGCGATTATAGGTGCGAACAGTGCGCGCAACCGCGTGGTTGACGTGTGGTCGAAACACGCTGAGGGAACTCCGAAGGGGTGTCAGCGGGTTCGAGGCCACGCGATACGAATTTCTTTCGTTATTTTTTAGCGATTCGTCCGGTATTGTTTCTGGCCGTTCGTGCGTTGGCCAAGTCAGGTTTTTATTGTTGGCCGCAGGTCTGTATCAAGGGGTCTTCGTGACCCGGGACGCTTCGGGATGCCCCGGAACCATTTAAATTATTAGTCAGGTAGCCATTCCATGAGCCAGTCACCGCAAGTACCAGTTACCCAGTCCATTTTCAAGGCTTACGACATTCGCGGGATCGTGGGCAAGACCGTCGATACCGGCGTCGCGCGCAGCATTGGCCGCGCATTCGGCAGCGAGATCCGAGCTCAAGGTGGCGACTCGGTCGTCGTGGCCCGTGACGGCCGTTTGTCGGGTCCGGAGCTTGTTGGCGCGCTTGCAGACGGCTTGCGTGAAGCCGGCGTGGACGTGGTCGACCTTGGCATGGTGCCAACGCCCGTGGGTTATTTCGGCGCGAGCGTGCCGCTTGCGTTGCCTGAGGGCGAGCGACGAGTGGATTCGTGCATTGTGGTGACGGGGAGCCACAATCCGCCCGACTACAACGGCTTCAAGATGGTGCTGCGTGGCGCCGCGATTTATGGCGACCAGATCCAGGCGTTGTATCAGCGCATTGTGAATGACGATTTCACGAGCGGTGCGGGCACGTACACCGAATACGATATCCAGCAGGTCTACCTTGACCGGATTGTCAGCGACATCAAGCCTGTGCGTCCGATGAAGATCGTGATCGATGCGGGTAACGGCGTGGCTGGCGAACTTGCGCCGCGTTTGTTCAAGGCGTTGGGTTGCGAGCTGGTTGAGCTGTTCACGGACATTGACGGGACGTTCCCGAATCACCATCCCGATCCGGCGCATCCGGAAAACCTGCAGGACGTGATCAGGGCGTTGAAGGAGACGGATGCGGAAATCGGTTTTGCCTTCGATGGCGATGGTGACCGTCTGGGTGTTGTCACGAAGGATGGCCAGATCATTTATCCGGATCGTCAGTTGATGTTGTTTGCGCAGGAAGTGTTGTCGCGTAACAAGGGCGGTCAGATCATTTATGACGTGAAATGCACGCGTAATCTGGCTAAGTGGGTTCGTGACCAGGGCGGCGAGCCGGTGATGTGGAAGACGGGTCATTCGCTGGTCAAGGCCAAGCTGCGGGAAACGGGTGCGCCTTTGGCGGGTGAGATGAGCGGTCATGTGTTTTTCAAGGATCGCTGGTACGGTTTCGACGATGGTCTTTATACCGGCGCGCGGATGCTTGAAATCCTGTCGCGGGTGGCTGATCCGAGCAAGCTGCTCAATGATTTGCCGAATTCGCTGTCTACGCCTGAGTTGCAGTTGAAGTTGAATGAGGGTGAGAATTTTGAGCTGATCGCGAAGATGCAGAAGAACGCGAAGTTCACGGGTGCCGACGATGTGCTGACTATTGATGGATTGCGAGTGGAGTATCCGGATGGTTTTGGGCTCGCGCGGTCGTCGAATACCACGCCGGTGGTGGTTATGCGGTTTGAAGCTGACAGCGAGGAAGCGCTCAAGCGGATTCAGGAAGATTTTCGCCGGGTGATCTTGGCGGAGAAGGCTGACGCCGTGCTGCCATTCTGATTTTCGTTCGCACTCGGGGTTGGGGTGGGGTTTTTCGGGGCTGGTGGTCGGGGGATGCCCGGTTGCCAGGTTCCGGGGTTAGCGGTCGGAGTTTATGCCGGGTTGCCAGGTTCCGGGGTTAGCGGTCCGAGTCTATGCCGGGTTGCTGCTTTCGACCTTAGCGGTCTGCGTGAGTTGGATGTTTTCTTTATCACTGTTAGCCACTGTGCGTGGCGGCACGTCATTTCTTTGTCCAAAGCGACAAAGAAACGAAGCAAAGAAAACGCTTTCAAACCACGCTACCCTAAGTGTCCACAGCGTGCAGTTTCTATTCATAGGTGCCCCAAAAGCACGGTGCTCGCCAGAGCCACGGATGTTTGAACCCCTCCTTCTCGCGAATCCTTACACGAACACGCTTCGCCCCTAACGCTATCGGGCAAGCACGAGTCACCAAAGGATCCGCACGGTCTCACGCGTATTCGTATGGCCTCACGCGTATTTACAGCTTCATTTAGTGGTGGGTTAACTGAGCGGCGTGCTCTGATATCTTAGTGGGCCACACGGCCGGACCCATATTTGCAGCTTCGGTTTTGGTGGGTTGATTGCCCGGCCTGCACGGTTTCCTTCGTGGGTATGGCCTCATGCATTCTGCAGCTTGGTTTTATGGTGGGTTGGCTGCGTGGTTCGTCGTGTGTACAAATTCGGCGGGTGGTTTTACGCGGATAGCGCGGGGTGTCCCTTGGGCAGGTTCAGTCACTGGTGGCGAAGCGTGTGGGTATCCGTGTTCGGAGAAGGAGGGGTTCACACATCCGTGGCTCTGGCGAGCACCGTGCTTTCGGGGTACCCATGTATGAAAACTGCACGCTGTGGACACTTATAAGCCCGCGTTTTGAAAGCGTTTTCTTTGCTTCGTTTCTTTGTCGCTTTGGACAAAGAAATGACGTGCCGCCACGCACAGTGGCTAACAGTGATAAAGAGAAAATCCGACTCAAGCAGACCACTAAGGCCGAAAGCAGCAACCCGGCATTGACTCAGACCGCTAACCCTGGAACCTGGCAACCCGGCATTGACTCAGAACCGCTAACCCCAGAACCTGGCAACCGGGCATCAACTCCGACCACCAGCCCCGGAACCCCCAAAAACCCCAAGCACGAGCACAAACCGAACCCCGAGCGCCAGCGTAAAAACCCCCAAATCTCAAGCGCCAGCGGTAAACTCCGGGCGCATCTCAAAAATTGTCCACGCGTCGTCCAATCCGACGGCGCCCACCGTATCCAGCGTGCAAAAGATCCTGATTGTCCGGGTGTCGTCCCTAGGCGACGTCGTCCATAACATGCCGGCCATCGCCGATATCCGTCGTCTCCACCCCGATGCCCAGATCGACTGGCTAGTCGAAGAGAGCTTCGCGGATCTCGTCGAACTCGTCGATGGCGTACGCCGCGCTATCCCGTTCTCATTGCGGCGCTGGCGCAAACGCCTCCTTTCCCTCGATAACTGGCGCGAAATCCAACGCTTCCGCCAAGCTCTCGCCGCAGAAAAATACGACCTCGTCATCGACTGCCAAGGGCTCATCAAAACCGCATGGGTAGCAAGCTGGGCGCGCGGCACCCTGGTCGGCCTAGGCAACCGCACCGACGGCGCCGGCTACGAATGGCCCGTCCGTTTCTTCTACGACAAACGCGTCCCCATCGAACCACGCACGCACGTGGTCGAGCGCACCCGGCAACTGGTAGCAGCCGCTCTCGGCGATCCGCGCCCCGAAGCAACGGATGCGATCGAATTCGGCATCGATACCCGTCGCGCCGCGCTGGCGTTATCGCAGGAAGGGCTGAACCTGCCGGTGCCATACGTGGTGTTCGTCCACGCCACGTCTCGCGCCGATAAACAATGGCCCGAGACCGCCTGGATCGAACTCGGCCAGACCCTGATCCGGCGCGGAGTATCAATCGTGCTTCCGTGGGGCAGCGAGGCCGAACGCGAAACGAGCGACAAACTGGCGAAACAGTTCGGCGCAGCGGCCGTCGTGCCGCCGAAACTCTCGCTGCCGGCAGTGGTCGGCCTGATCGACGGCGCGGCAGCAACGGTAGGCGTGGACACGGGACTCGTGCACATTGCGGCAGCCCTGAAGCGGCCGACCGTCGAGTTGTACAATTTCTCGACCGCCTGGCGCACCGGCGGTTACTGGTCGCCGCGCGTAGTGAATCTCGGCAGCGCGAGCCAGCATCCGACGCTGCAGCAAGTCAAAGCGACCCTTGCAAGCTTCGGACTGCTTTGATGCATGAGGCGCAACAGCATTGATATCGGTATCGGATAGGGTAGCGGGCGGTACGTGAGGTGAGGAAGCGGCTTCGGTTCGAAGAACCGGCACAATTGCCGGGATAAACCGGCGGCGCGATTATCGAAACCAGGCGAAACCAGGCGAAACTCGGCGGTTTGAGGTCCGTCAACTGCGGGCCTTTCGCGCGGCGGATTTTGCCGCCGGTTTGAGCGAAAATGCACCGCGCTCGCCGGGCGCGATGTTTCCCCGATGCGTCAATCGAAGCCAATCGAGATCGATTGAAGCCGATTGAAGCCGATTGACGATAATCGGGGCCGCCCACTCGTTTATCCAAACAAATCGAAGGCACATGACCGAATCTCAAATTATTGAAGTTGCCTCCGCCGACTGGCAGGCTCAGCAGCTTTCCGTGCCGCGCGAGGCGTTGCTGGACGGCGTCGAGCACGGCAAGGTCCTGTATTTCCCGCATCTGGCGTTTGCCATAGAAGGCGGCGAACGGGCGCTGCTCGACCCGAAGATCGCTGATCCGGAGCGCAAGAACATCAGCCTCGCGCCCAACGGCGGCCCGCTCGTAGGCGTACTCGGCGACGCCGTCACGCAAACCGCTGTACGCGCGTTGATCGCGCGCTATCAGGCGAACGCGCGCTCGCTGGTCGACGGGCTGTTCCCTGAATATCGCGGCAAATTGCGGGTCGCGCCGACCAGTCTGCGGCTGCATCGCGTGGAAACGCGCGAGACGTCGTGGCGCAAGGACGACAGCCGCCTTCACGTCGATGCGTTTCCGTCGCGGCCGAATTATGGCGAGCGCATCCTGCGCGTGTTCACCAACGTCAATCCGGATGGCGCACCGCGTGTGTGGCGCGTCGGCGAGCCGTTCGAGGACATGGCAAAACGCTTCCTGCCCGCCATCAAAGCCCCGGTTCCCGGCTCGGCGTGGCTCATGAATCTTCTGCACATCACCAAGACGCCGCGCAGCGAATACGACCATCTGATGCTCCATTTGCACGACGCAATGAAGGCCGATATCGACTATCAAACGAAATCGCCGCAGCAGGAAATGCCGTTTCCGCCCGGTTGCCTGTGGGTGTGTTTCTCCGATCAAACCTCGCACGCCGTTATGTCCGGCCAGTACATGCTCGAGCAAACCTTCTTTCTCCCCGTCAGTGCCATGGCACAGCCCGACTGCGCGCCGCTCGGAATCCTGCAACGCCTGAAAGGCAGGGCGCTGGTTTGAGCGCCGCAGCCCGGGCGGGGCGTTGCGTGGGTTCGGGCCTTTGCCTGAGTTTTTACGCGCGCGCTGAGCGATCCGCTGAGCGATCGTTGCCGTTGCTGTCGAGCGTTCGCCGCGAGGGCGGCCGATGCTAAGGCTCGTGTATCGCGCCTTATGGTGGCTCGTCGCGCCGCTCGCGGTGCTGCGACTTCTGATCCGCTCGCGGCGGGAGCGTGGGTATCGCGAACATATCGGCGAACGGTTTGGCTTTGGTCCCGCCCGCCGTGCCGACGACCTCGCGCCGTTGATCTGGGTGCATGCCGTATCCGTTGGGGAGACGCGCGCGGCGCAGCCGCTGATCGAAGCGCTGCAGCAAGCCCATCCCGATGCCCGCATCCTGCTGACGCACATGACGCCGAGCGGCCGCGCGACCGGTGTGCAGCTATACGGCGATCGTATTTCGCGCAGTTATCTTCCCTACGATTCGCCGTCGCTCGTGCGGCGGTTCTTGCGCGCGTGGCGGCCGTCGCTGGGCATCGTGATGGAAACGGAAGTGTGGCCGACGCTCATCGATGAATGCAAACGGGCCGATATCCCGCTGGTGCTGACCAACGCGCGGATGTCGGCGCGCTCGTTCAAGCGCGCGGCGAAGTTCGGCAATGCAACGCGCGAAGTCTTCGGTGGGTTTACGCGCGTGCTGGCGCAGACACAGTCCGACGCGGACCGCTTGAGCGCGCTGGGCGCGCGCAACGTCGCGGTGCTCGGCAACCTGAAGTTCGATATGGCCGCGCCGCCCGAACTCTATGCGCGCGGCCATGCGTGGCGCGCGGCGATCGGGGATCGCCCGGTTTGGGTGGCGGCAAGCACGCGTGAGGGCGAGGAAGCGCTGGTGTTGCAGGCGTTCACGACCTTGCGCAACCGTATACCCGATGCGTTGCTGATCCTCGTGCCGCGCCATCCGCAGCGGTTCGATGAAGTGGCCATGTTGATCGATGCCGCCGCGCAGTCCTATGTGCGGCGTTCCGCCTGGGCCGGACGGGCGGCGGCAGCGGGATCGGGAATCGATGCCGCGCCGGCATTGCCTGCGAACGTCAACGTGCTGCTCGGCGATTCGATGGGCGAGCTGAGCGCGTATTACGCGGCGTCGGATCTGGCGTTTATCGGCGGGAGTTTGCTGCCGTTAGGCGGACAGAACCTGATCGAGGCGTGTGCGGCCGGCGTGCCGGTGCTGATTGGCCCGCACACCTTCAATTTCACGCAAGCGACGAACGACGCGATCGCGGAAGGTGCGGCGTTGCGCGTGAGCGATCCGGCGGCGTTGGCGCGCGGTCTGCGCGAGATTTTCACCGATAAACCCCGCCGGCTTGCCATGAGCGCAGCGGCGTCGGCGTTTGCGGCGAAGCATCGCGGAGCGACGGCGAGAACAGTGGCGGTGTTGGGGACGCTGTTGCGCACGCAGGCAGAGGACCAGTGAGTCGGACGTTCGCGCCGTCTGCCTGCTGGCGGCGAGGGCGATCAGGGCCGATGGCCTAACCGCGTTCCTGCAAAATCCGCGTCACGCAAGCAACGAACCTCTCATTGCTCGCCTCCACGCCATAAGCCCGGGCCCGTTCCAGCGCTCCACGCGTAAAGCCATCACGCACCGCATGGTCCGACAACAACCGCGACATTGCCCCTGCCATGGCGTCCACATCGCCGATAGGAACCAGCATCCCGAACCGGCCATCGTCCAGGATCTCGCGCGGCCCCGTCGGGCAATCGGTTGAAATCACCGGCTTGCCAAGCGCCAGCGCCTCGAGCAACACCATGGGCATGCCTTCGTAACGCGAGCTGAGCACCAACGCGCTCGCGTGCGCCACGACCGCGTGCGGATTGTTCCGATACCCCGTGAAATGCACGCGTTCGCCAACGCCCAACTCGACCGCCAGCGCTTCCAGCTCGCGGCGAAAACCACCGTCGCCGACAATCACCAGGTCTTCCAGCAACCCACCGTCATCACGCGTCCTGACAAGCTGTGCGTAAGCTCGCAGCAAGGTCCGATGATCCTTTTGGATTTCGTCGAGCCGCGCCACTGAAACGATATATGGCCCGGGACACGGCGCAGGTTCCACATGCGCGCCATTCTCGCGAATCCGGTCAATATCGATCGCATTCGGCAGCACAAACACGTTGTGCAGATGGCCATTGAACAGCTCGCTCGCTTCATCGGCCATCTGCTGATTCAGCGCGGCAATGCCGTCGTAGCGCCCATATTGCGCGAGCATCCGTTTCATCTTGCGGGGCCGGCCGCCCAGCCGTGCATCGAAGCTGAAATGGTTCACGCCGAGCCACGCCACGCCGAAGCGGCCAGCCAGGCGGCGCAGCGACATGTCGAAGTCGATGATGATGTCGTGACGCCGCGCCAGCGCGGCCACGCGCGTCTTCACATACGGGCGCACGGCGAGCGTGTTGAAGACGTCGCGGCCGACACGGCCGAGCTTGCTCAGCCGACGCGCGTAGCGACGTGCCTGCAACAGGTTGAGCCAGGGTTTGTCGGTGAGAATTTCGACGCCGACATCCGCGGGAACCTGCGCGCGAAAGCGCTGTTCGAACGCAGGGGACGAAAACATTACGGACAGCGTCACCGTGAAGCGGGCGCGGTCATAGATCCGCAGCCATTGCATCAACGACGATTCGATACCGCCGTCGTTGAAATCCGCGATGTGGAACAGCACGGCGATGCGCTTCGATGATTGCGCCATGGGTGTCGAGGACGCTGCGGGCAACGGGTTCAACCGCACGGGGGCGTCGCGAGTGAGGAGCGTGTCGGGGCTGTCGATCAGAGGTCTCCGAAAGCGGGCCTATGGCCGTAAAAAAGTGCAAGGCGACATGCTATCGCACTCGATCGGCTGAGAACAGTTCCTCCCAAGCCCGCAAACCTGCACTCAGACCGCGAGCAGACCTTTCTTTTCGATGAAGCGAACCACGTCGTCGAGCCCTTCCAGTGCCTTCAGGTTGCACATGACAAATGGCCGTTCTCCGCGCATCTTCCTCGCATCGGACGCCATAATGTCGAGATTTGCGCCTACATACGGGGCAAGGTCAATCTTGTTGATGATCAGCAGGTCGGACTTCGTGATGCCCGGGCCGCCCTTGCGCGGAATTTTTTCGCCGCCGGCGACATCGATCACGTAAATGGTCAGGTCCGACAATTCCGGGCTGAAGGTCGCCGCGAGATTGTCCCCACCCGATTCGATGAACACAATATCCGCGTCCGGGAAGCGCTCGATCATCTGGTCGACGGCTTCCAGGTTGATGGACGCGTCTTCGCGGATCGCCGTGTGCGGGCAGCCGCCCGTTTCCACGCCCATGATGCGCTCGGCAGGCAGCGCGCCCGCGACCGTCAGCAGGCGCTGATCCTCTTTAGTGTAGATGTCGTTGGTGATTGCGACGAGGTCGTATTTATCGCGCATCGCCTTGCAGAGCATTTCGAGCAGCGTGGTCTTGCCCGAGCCGACCGGACCTCCCACACCCACGCGCAAGGGCGGCAGTTTCTTGGAGCGGCGGGCAGCGGCGGAATAGACGGGTGCGTTCATGTTTTCTTAAGAGCATTTCAAGCCCGTGCCGGGCTCGGCGTTGGCGGAGAAACGGAGATGAGGTATACCGGTGAACGGCAGCGCTGCGATGACCGGCAGACCAATGGTGCGCGCTCGCGGCATGCACGCCGTGGAGTGAGCCCGCTTAAGAGCATGGTCCGGGATTCGTCGGCGACAGTGGTGAGCGGCGCAAGCCGCATCCCGTTCAAGAGATCGAGTCAATTTCGACGATTCCCATGGCGCTGCCGTTCACTCACGATTCTGGAGCAGGCGATGGCGATGCGCAAGCGAGAAGAAGACGAGGTGTTCCCGAACGCAGCGGGGATCGATGTGGGCGGCTCGAGCCACTGGGTAGCGGTGCCCCGACAGGCAGATGACGAGCCGGTGCGTGAATTCGGGGCGATGACCGATGACCTGAACGCGATGGCCGACTGGCTGCTCTCGTGCGGGGTCGACACCGTGGCACTAGAGTCGACCGGGGTCTACTGGATCCCGGTCTACGAGGTGCTAGAGCGGCGCGGACTGGTGGTGTGGCTGGTCGACGCGCGGCAGATGAAGTACGTACCGGGACGCAAGAGTGACGTGCAGGACTGCCAATGGCTGCAGAAGCTCATGAGCCTGGGGTTGCTGCGCGCGGCCTGGCGCCCGGGCGATGAGGTCTGCGTGGTGCGCGCGGTGGTCCGTCAGCGCGAGGTGCTGCTCACCGAACAGGCCGACTGGGTGCAGCGCATGCAGAAGGCGCTGGTGCAGATGAACCTGCAACTGACCGAGGTGCTCACCGACGTGATGGGCATGACCGGGCAGGCGATCGTGCGGGCGATTGTGGCCGGCGAGCGTGACCCCAAAGTGCTGGCCCGGCATCGCAACGGCCGCGTCAAGGCCAGCGAGCGCGACATCGAGCGGGCGCTGACAGGCAACTGGCGCGAGGAGCACCTGTTCGTGCTCGGGCAGGCCCTGGCGATGGTCGACAGCCTGGCCCAGCGGGTGCTCGAGTGCGACGCGAAGATCGAGGCGTTACTGGCGCCACTGGGCTGCCACGAGGTCGAACTCAGCGGGCCGGGCAAGCGGCGCGGCAAGAACACCCCGCAGTTTGATGCACGCACGGCCCTGGCGCGCTGGGCGGGCGTGGACCTGACGCGCATCAACGGCCTGGCGGTCACCACGGTAATGACGATACTCTCGGAGATCGGCCCGGACCTGAGTCGCTTTGCCAACGTCAAGCACTTCTGTTCGTGGCTGGGACTGTGTCCTGGCACCAAGGTCAGCGGCGGCAAGGTGCTTAGTGCGCGCACCCGGCGTTCCACCAACCGGGTGCGCCAGGCGCTCAAGCTGGCCGCGATGAGCCTGTCGCGCAACGACTCGGCGCTGGGCGCGTTTTATCGGCGGTTGTGCTCACGTATGGACAAGCCGCGTGCGAATACCGCCGTCGCCCATAAGCTCGCCCGCATGGTGTACTTCATGCTCACGCGGGGCGAAGCCTTCGTCGACCAGGGCCAGCAGCATTACGAAGAACAGCAGCGTCAACGCAGCATCGATGCCCTCAGGCGCCGCGCGACTGCTCTCGGCTTCCAGATTACCCCAGCCGCGCAAACCCCTTGAAACATGGGGTTATCCTAATTGTTTCTCAAGAGCGGAACAAGCGTGAATATTGCGATTCGTGGCGCGCCGAGAGAATGCCGAGTTGCGGCGCGAAGGTGTTGATTTCGTCCGGCGATGTGTCGAGCGCTTTTTCTACTGCGGTATGGATGGCAACGCGCAACGCAACGATGATCCGCTGCCCCGCGATCTGGCCCAGCGGTACGGCTTTCAACGCCGCGGCGGCCTGGTTTTCGACCCACGAAAAGGAGTAGGCGGCGAGGGCGGCGTCGGTGGCGGCATCGTGAGCGTAGGCCGCGAAGGCGAACGCCGTGGGCTGTGAGATCGGTTTAATGGTGTTTAAAGTCGCGAGGCGCGCCGCGTCGCCCCATTCAAGCTGCGTGCACAACTGCGCCAGCGACCAGCCCATTTGCTGTGTCTCGCGGCGCAATTCCGAGGACTCGCGGCTGGCAAGGAATTCTTCATCGGCAGCGGCGAGTGCTGCTGCATCGTGGTCGCGCCAGCGGGTCATCTGGTGCGCGAGGAACGGTAACTCGCCGCGTGCGAGGACATTGGTTAGTCCGCTTGCGATCCATTCGCGGGCGCTGTCGCCATCGTGGATCAAGCCATGTTCTATCGCCGACTCGAGACCCTGCGAATAACTGAACGCGCCGATAGGCAACGCCGGCGACGCCAGATGAAGCAGGGCAGTGAGTTCAGCGATGCGCATGACCGTGGTCGTGATCGTGATCGTGGCCTTCGTGGCTGCACTGCGAATGGTCGCCGTGGTCGTGGCCTGCGCCGTGCGCGTGTCCGTGATCGTGCGCGTGCCCGTGATGTTCATCGAAGACCTTTTGCGCGAGCGCGTAGTCCTCTACAAACGTTTCGTCATGCCCATGCTTGTGACCGCCGCCATACGCGCCCGTCTCCGGCTGGAACGGCGCCGTCACGTGATCCACATGCGCGCCCAGACGCTTCAGCATGTCTTCCAGCACCGGATCAGCTTCCAGTTTCAACTGTCCCGCGGCCACTTCGACCGGCGTGTGGCGATTGCCCAAGTGGTACGCGGCGCGCGTCAGCGTAATGGGATCGTGGGCGTGCACAACCAGCACGTCCTGCGGAGCTGCAATCACGCGCACCAGGCCACCGTCGTCGGCGACCAGCATGTCGCCATCGCGCAGCACCGTGCCTCGCGGCAGCACCAGCGCCACTTCTTCACCGTTATCCAGCGTAGCGGCCAGACGGCTCTTGCAACGGTCATCGAAGGGAAGAGTGAGCGTAGGCGCGCGTTTGATCAGCGGTGCGGCAAGTTTCGCTTCAATACGTTTGTCGATCGTGCGCATCAGAGTCTCAGAAATCAGAATAGGAAGTAGCGCTGCGCCATCGGCAAGACGGTTGCCGGCTCGCAGGTGAGCAACTGGCCGTCGGCTACAACCTGATACGTTTCCGGATCGACGGTAATGGACGGCCTGTACGCATTGTGAACCATGTCGGCCTTCGATATGTTCCGACAGTTCTTCACCGCGACCACTTGCTTCTTCAATCCATACCGTTCGCCAATACCGTCATCCAGCGCCATCTGCGAGACGAACGTCAGAGAGGTCTTGCCCAGCGCACCGCCGCGCGTTGCAAACATCTCGCGATAATGCACCGGCTGCGGCGTTGGGATCGACGCGTTCGGATCGCCCATCTGCGCGACCGCGATCATGCCGCCTTTCAAGATCATTGCGGGCTTCACGCCGAAGAACGCCGGTTCCCAGAAGACGAGATCGGCCCATTTACCCGGCTCGATCGAACCCACTTCATGCGCGATGCCGTGCGTAATCGCCGGGTTGATCGTGTACTTGGCGACGTAGCGTTTCGCGCGGAAATTATCGTTACGCGATGAATCTTCGGGCAGCGCGCCACGCTGCGTTTTCATCTTGTGCGCGGTCTGCCAGGTCCGCATGACGACCTCGCCGACACGGCCCATCGCCTGCGAATCGGACGACAGCATGGACAACGCGCCGAGGTCATGAAGGATGTCTTCGGCAGCAATCGTCTCCCGTCTAATCCGCGATTCGGCGAACGCGATATCTTCCGCAATCGATGGATCGAGGTGATGGCAGACCATCAGCATGTCGAGGTGTTCGTCGAGCGTGTTGATGGTGTACGGCCGCGTAGGATTCGTCGACGACGGCAGCACATTCGACTCGCCGCAAACCTTGATGATGTCGGGTGCATGGCCGCCGCCTGCGCCTTCTGTGTGATACGTGTGGATCGTGCGGCCCTTGAACGCGGCCACTGTGGTCTCTACAAAACCCGCTTCGTTCAGCGTGTCCGTGTGAATGGCGACTTGCGTGTCGGTATCGTCGGCAACGGACAGACAGTTATCGATAGCAGCCGGCGTCGTGCCCCAGTCCTCATGCAGCTTCAGCCCAATCGCGCCCGCCTTGATCTGTTCGATCGCTGGAGCAGGCAAACTCACATTGCCCTTGCCGAGAAACCCAAGATTCACCGGCCAACCGTCGGCGGCTTGCAGCATGCGCTCAAGATGCCACGGACCCGGCGTGCAGGTCGTTGCATTCGTCCCGGTCGCGGGGCCGGTGCCGCCGCCTAGCATCGTCGTGATACCTGAAGCTAGCGCTTCGTCAATCTGCTGCGGGCTGATGAAGTGAATATGCGAGTCGATACCCCCCGCCGTCACGATCATCCCTTCGCCTGCAATCACCTCGGTCGCCGCGCCGATCGCTATCGTCACGCCCGGCTGGATATCCGGATTGCCCGCCTTGCCGATCGCAAACACGCGCCCGTTCTTGATGCCGATATCCGCCTTCACGATGCCCCAGTGATCGAGGATCAGCGCGTTCGTCACGACGGTATCCACCACGTCGGCATGCACGCGTTGCGACTGGCCCATGCCGTCGCGGATCACCTTGCCGCCGCCGAATTTCACTTCTTCGCCGTAGGTGGTGAAGTCGCGTTCCACTTCGATCAGCAGGTCGGTATCGGCGAGACGCACGCGGTCGCCGGTGGTCGGGCCGAACATCTCCGCGTAGGCGCGGCGTCCGATGCGTAGCGTCATGTCGATAATCCTGAAGTGGAGATCAAAGCGGGCCCATCACGAGGCCATTGAAGCCGTAGACTTGGCGATCGCCAGCCAGCGCGACGAGTTCAACCGTGCGTTCCTGGCCGGGCTCGAAGCGCACTGCCGTACCCGATGCAATGTTCAGCCGGAAGCCTCTTGCCTTGTCACGTTCGAACGTGAGCGCCGTGTTGACTTCGAAGAAATGAAAATGCGAGCCGACCTGCACGGGCCGGTCACCCGTATTCGATACAGTCACGGACACCGTCTCGCGGCCCGCGTTGAGTTCGTGCTCACCATCGTCGATGAGATATTCGCCGGGAATCATGCGCGGCTCCTTTTATAAGAGTGCTGCAAGTTCAGGGAATCGGATGATGGACGGTCACGAGCTTGGTGCCGTCGGGGAAGGTGGCTTCTATCTGGATGTCCGGGATCATTTCCGGCACGCCGTCCATCACGTCGTCGCGTGTGAGGAGCGTGGTGCCGTAGTGCATCACGTCGGCGACGGTACGGCCGTCGCGCGCGGCTTCCATCAGCGCCGCCGAGATGAACGCGATGGCCTCCGGATAGTTCAGCTTCAGCCCGCGTGCGCGACGCCGTTCGGCGAGCAGCGCGGCGGTGAAGATCAGCAGCTTGTCTTTTTCGCGGTGAGTGAGCTTCATGGGATCGGAACGTGTCTCGGATTAGGCGTCATTGTTGCAAGAATCCTAGCATTGCAACCCTACGATTTCATTGGATGACTTATTGGCCAACTCACTGGATAAATTTGCGCAACTCGATGGTCGTCGGCCGCTCGAAAATCTCTTCCGGCGTGCCGCTTTCCCACACGCGGCCCTGATGCATGAACACGACCTTGTTCGACACACGCCGCGCAAAGCGCATCTCGTGCGTGACCATGATGAGCGTCATGCCATCGGCGGCGAGGCTTTCGACTACGGCCAGCACTTCGCCCACGAGTTCGGGATCGAGCGCGGAGGTGATCTCATCGCAGAGCAGTACCGAGGGTTTCATCGCGAGCGCCCGGGCAATAGCCACGCGCTGCTGTTGTCCACCCGACAGTTGTTCGGGATAGGCGTTGAATTTATCGGCGAGGCCGACGCGTTCAAGCACTTGTTCAGCGGTTGCGCGCGCCTTCGCCTTGTGGACTTTCTTGACCACGGTTTGCGCGAGCATCACGTTCTGCCCGGCGGTGAGATGCGGGAACAGGTTGTACTGCTGGAATACCATGCCAACCTTCAGGCGCAGCGCGCGCAGATCGGCGTGGCGCGCGTCCATGTGTTCGCCGTCGATTTCGATCGACCCTTCGTCGATACTTTCCAGTCCGTTCAAGGTCCGCAGCAAGGTGCTTTTACCCGAGCCGCTGCGTCCGATGATTGCGACAACCTGTCCCGATTCCACCGAAAAATCGATGCCCTTCAGGACTTGGTTCGCGCCGAATTGCTTCTTGAGGTTTTGCGTTTCAACGAGCGGCATTCCATTTCCTTTCAAGCGTGCGCGCGGTGCGGGTAAGCGGATAACAAATCACGAAATAGATCACCGCGACGAGACCGTAGACCACGAAAGGCCTGAACGTCGCGTTCGAAATCATGGTGCCGGCTTTCGTGAGTTCGGTGAAGCCGATGATCGAGACCAGCGCCGTGTCCTTCACGGCTTGCACGCCGAAGCCGACCGTCGGGCCGATGGCGATGCGCGTGGCTTGCGGAAGAATCACGTGGCGCAGTTGTTCCAAGTAATTCATCGCAAGGCTGGAGGATGCTTCCCATTGACCCTTTGGAATAGCTTCAACGCAGCCGCGCCAGATCTCGGCGAGATACGCGCTGGTGAACAGCGTAAGGCCGACGGTTGCCGCTATCCACGGTTGGACCTCGATGCCGAGCAGCGGCAAACCGAAGAATACGAGGAACAGTTGCATCAAAAGCGGCGTGCCCTGGAAGATCTCGATGTAGACCTTCACGATAGTGCGCAATACACGTGAACTCGATACGCGCATGATGAGCAGCACGAAGCCCACGATGCCGCCGGCCACGAACGAAACGATCGACAGCACAATGGTCCAGCGTGCCGCCAGCAGCAGGTTCGTGAGAATTTGTTCAAACGTAAACTCGATCATCGGGCGCCTCGCAGATTGCGGGCGAACAAGCGCTTGCCTGCTTCGTTGAGCAGGAAGCGCAAGAGGATCGCCATCACGAGATACGCGGCCGTGATCAGGAAATACGTTTCGAACGCGCGGAAATTGCGCGACTGGATGTAGCTCGCGGCATAGGTCAGATCGGCGACGGATATCTGAGAAACCACCGCCGAGCCGAGCATGGTGATCACGATCTGGCTCGCGAGAGCAGGAAATACTTTAGCGATGGCTTGCGGCAAGACCACATGCCTGAAGGTCTCTCCGCGTGTCATGGCCAGCGACGCCGCCGCTTCAAGATGTCCCTTCGGCACGGCCGCGATACCCGCGCGGATGATCTCCACCGAATACGCGCCGAGATTGAGTGTCATGGCGAGCACGGCGGCGACGTATTCATCGATACGAATACCCAGCGCCGGCAGCCCGAAGAAGACGAAGAACAATTGCACGATGAACGGCGTATTGCGGATCGCTTCCACGTAGCCGCCAACGAACGAGCGCACCGCGGGAAACTTGCTGCCTTTGCCTGCTGCACCGAGTATGCCGACCGCGAGACCGAGCGCGGTAGACACCGCGGTCAGCCCGAGCGTGACCGCTGCGCCGCTCGCAAACATGCCGGCGTACTGCCCGAGATCGCCGAACTGGAGTTGATATGCCATTAAATCGGCGCCTTGTTATTTAAGCTTGACGGTGTTGATTAAGGGGCTGGTTTAAAGACCGGCCGGCAGCGGCGCCTTGAACCACTTTTCTGACATGGCTTCGAGCGAGCCGTCCTTCTTCGACTGGGCAATCGCCGCATCGACTTTAGCCAGCAAGCGCGGTTCGTTCTTGTTCATGCCGACGAAACACGGCGAGTTCTTGATCACGAATTTCGGTTCCGGACGGCGCGGCGGATTCTTCGCGAGGATCGCTGCAGCGACGATATTGCCTGCAGCGATTAGTTGAACCTGGCCGGAGAGGAATGCCTGGATGGTCGCGTTGTTGTCTTCGAAGCGCTTGATGGTCGCGTTCGGCGCCATTTGCGTGAGCGCGATTTCTTCGAGCGCGCCGCGGGTCGCGCCGACCGTCTTGCCGGTGAGATCGGCGGGGCCGGTGACCTTGATATCGGCGGGGCCGAACACGCCCTGGAAGTACGGCGCGTAGGCCGTGGAGAAGTCCATCACCTTCTCGCGATCCGGCGTCTTGCCCAACGACGAGATCACCAGATCCACTTTGTTTGTCGTCAGGTACGGTACGCGATTCGCGCTGTTGACCGGTACGAGTTGCAGTTTCACACCGAGCGATTTGGCCAGAAGCGCGGCCATATCGATGTCATAACCCTGCGGCTGCATATCGCCACCGACTGCGCCGAACGGTGGGTAATCCTCCGGCACGGCCACTTTCAGGACGCCGGCTTTGGTGACGTTATCGAGTGCGTCGGCGTGGGCGGTGAGCGGAACTAACGCCATGGCCGGGAGGGTGAAGAGGGCGGTGGTGAGGGCACGAAGGCAGTGGCGGCGAAGCGTGTTGGTCATTTGATTCTCTTTCCTTGGATCGCGATTTTGGCGCGGTGCGTCGCATTCATGGATGCACTCGTCGGGAAGAGGATTAAGCGAGAGTCGTGCCACTGCTTTTATGCCTTGCTGGGCGGGCTTCAGCGAGACACGAGGCTTGGTGATGCACAAAGTGCGAGCGTAATTGTGCGCTTTTGTGGTGCGCGTTTTATGAGGAATTACCCGACTACGTTGTCCAAAGCCGTAATGGTCTGGCATCGGTGCCGTGGATTAGCGGGCGCAACGTAGTCCAGCATTCGGTCATCGCGCGTTGCAAGGGCTCCATCGAATGGCTGGCGGCGCGGATGATTAAAATGCCCGGCGCGACGCAGGAAGCGGCGGCGCGGAGGGTTTCGTTGAATGGGAGGCTTGCTGTCAGGGATTCCGCCAGCGCGTCGCTGCAGGCCGGGCCGATCGCCCAGAGGGTGGCGTAGGCGGGGAAGCCTGCCAGACCTTGAGGTGCGAGTCGTAGAGGATCGTTGGCGGAGAGCAGCGCGCGTTCGAACCAGCGCAAACGGCCTTGCTTGTCGCAGATCCGGGCTGTGGAGGCCAGCCGCCCATCCGACCATCGTTCGCCGGCGGCCTGTCGGCCCAACTGCATCGCGTCCCAGCCGATAGCTGTCGCCGTCAGGTCAACCGTTAGCGTGAAATCCAGCGCCACGTTCGATGACTCGAACACGATGTTGTTCTGCGGCAGCCAGTCGAGCTTTGCGTTCGCGCCGACGCGGATATTAATGCGCTGCGTGGCGAGCTTACCGTTCGCCTTGTACCACTTGGTCGCGCCCGGCGTGGTGATGACGGCGTGCGTTTGCTGGGCTAAGTCGATGTCGATTGCCAGCCGGTCGCCGCCCGCCACGCCGCCCGGCGGATGCACGATTACCGCGTGGCAGATGGCATCGCCTTCGGGGTACAGAGGCCGTTGCATGCGCAAAGGCCCCATGTGTTTCCGATGCGTGAGCGCCGTTCGTCCCGGAGGTTGATGCGTGAAACCAAGTTCGAGCTTGCCATGCCACTCGTTGGAATCGGAGGCAGTCAATGGCAACAGGTCGGCTATAGGTTCGTGATGCATGAGGCTTTCGGGATCGGGAGCGAGTCGCCATGTTACGGCGAGCTTCAGTCCGCGATCAACTCTCGTGCGCCATGCGCTTCCATCTCCGTGCTCACGTCGCCCGCGACGATCTCGCCACGGCTCATCACCCAGTAGCGGTCGACAAGCTCGCGAGCGAAGTCGTAATACTGGTCGAATTTATGGGAGCAGTTTTCCGTGCAGTTGACGTTGACACCCATGTTCAGCGAGTCTTACCGGTTAACCACCCGTTTCGGCACACTCAGCGCGAGCAAGCCACCCAGCACCATAAACGCGGCCAGCATATACATGCCACTAGCATTCGACGCAGTCACTTGCTTCAACCATCCCACGAGATACGGACTCAAAAAACCTGCCAAATTCCCAAGCGAGTTAATCATCGCGATTCCGGCAGCCGCACCCGTCCCAGCTAAAAACGCCGTCGGCAAACTCCAGAACAGCGGCAACGTAGTGAGAATGCCCATTGTGGCCAAGGTCAGCCCGAGCATGGCCATTGTCGTATTCGTCGACCACACCACGGACACCACCAGCCCCAACGCCCCCACAGCCGCCGGAATGGCGATATGCCAGCGCCGTTCGCCGCGCTTGTCCGCACTCCTTGCAACGAGCAGCATCCCAATCACCGCCGCACCAAACGGAATCGCGGACAGCAAGCCGATGGTCAGCGCATCGGTCACCCCGGTCGCCTTGATAATCGTAGGCAGCCAGAAGCTCACGCCGTAAAGCCCCATCACGAACGAAAAGTAGATCAGGCTCATCAACCAGACCCGGCCGCTTTTCAGCACCTCACGCACGGGCATATCGACCTTCTCGACGTTGTCCTTCGCGATATTCCGCTCCAGCAGCTCCCGCTCCTCAGCGGTAAGCCACTTAGCTTTCGCAATCCGGTCATCCATGAAGATGAACACCACAATCCCGACCACAATCGACGGAATGCCTTCCAGCAAGAACAGCCATTGCCACGCATGCCAGCCGTTGACACCATCGAAGTTCTTCATGATCCAGCCCGACACAGGTCCGCCGATCAACCCCGATAACGCGATCGCCGTCATGAACAATGTCGTCATGCGCCCGCGTCGTTCAGCCGGAAACCAGTACGTGAGATACAAAATGATGCCGGGGAAAAATCCCGCTTCGGCCACACCAAGAATGAAACGCATCACATAGAACATGGTGGGCGTGGTGATGAACATCGTGAGGGCGGAAATGATGCCCCACGTGATCATGATCCGCGCGATCCACACGCGCGCGCCGACCTTGTGCAGGATGACGTTGCTGGGAATTTCGAAGATGAAATAACCGAAGAAAAAGATGCCCGCGCCGAAGCCGTAGACGGCATCGCTTAAGCCGAGATCGGTGGTCATCTGAAGCTTGGCAAAGCCCACATTCACACGATCCAGGTACGCCACCACATAACAAAGTAAGAGCAACGGCGAGAGCCGCCAGGCTACCTTGCGATACGTCGCTGCTTCGAACGCGGAGGGGGGTGCACCCGCGCCCGGTCGATGCAAATCACCCGCAGTACTGGCCATGTTGTCTCCTGACTATTTTTATCGATGGGAAAATGTGCTGCCCGATTCTAGCTGTTCACTCCACGCCGCAACCGTCTGTTTTATATCGGGAAAACACCGATGATCGGCATCCGGCGGCAAGCATCAGATGCCTCTTCACAGGCTCTTGAGAAACGCGTGTTTTCAAAGGCCAGTCAGCGTGAAATCAGAACGATCAAACGCACCGTCCGCCATCGACTTCCAACGCCACACCGGTGATGAACTCGGCGTCATCGGAGGCGAGATACAGCGCGGCGTTCGCGATGTCCTGCGGCGTCGAAAGCCGTCCCAGCGGAATGGTCGCGAGGAACTTCTGCCGGTTCGCGGGCGTGTCTTCCATGCCCATGAACTCGGACAGCAAACCGGTTTCACCCATCACAGGGTTAATGCAGTTGACACGAATCCGGTCCGGCCCAAGCTCAACCGCCAAGGCCTTGCTCGCGATAATCACCGCAGCCTTGCTGCCGTTGTACCAGATCAAGCCCGGTCGCGGCCGCACGCCTGCTGTCGATGCAATATTGATGAACGCACCGCCGCCGACTTTGCGAAAGTAGGGCACAAATTGCGCCACGCTGAAGTAGAGGCTCTTCACGTTCACCGCATAGACGCGATCGAATTCGGCTTCGGTAACTTCCATCACAGGCTTGTTTCTATGCGTCGTGCCCGCGTTATTCACGACGACCTGAACGCTGCCGAAGTCTTCTATGGCAGCATCGAACAGCGTTTGCCAGTCGGCTTGCTTCGTCACGTCGCCGGGGACTGCGATTGACTTGCCGCCGCTCACCGCAATCTCGCTCGCCACGCGCTCTGCTGCGGCACCGTTGAGATCGTTCACGACGACGTTCGCGCCTTCGCGAGCAAATGTCTTCGCAATACCTTCGCCGAATCCCGATCCGCCGCCCGTCACAATCGCAGTCTTGCCTTGCAGTCTCATGTCGTCTCCTGTTTAGCCATGCTTGATGGCGATGGTTTTAAGCACCGTGAATCCATACAGCGCTTCGAAGCCTTTTTCGCGGCCGTGGCCCGAATGTTTGACACCACCGAACGGCAGTTCCACGCCGCCGCCCGCACCGTAGTTATTGATGAACACTTGACCTGAGCGAACCTTGCGGGCAATGCGCATCTGCCGTCCGCCATCGCGTGTCCAGATGCCAGCGACCAGGCCGAAGTCCGTGCCATTGGCGAGCTTCAGCGCGTCGGCTTCGTCGTCGAAGGGCATCGCGCAGAGCACCGGACCGAACACTTCTTCACGCGCAAGACGGTGCGCCGGCGGGACGTCGCGCAAGAGCGTCGGCGCCTGGTAAAAGCCCGCTTCGGGGGCTTCGGAAATCACTTCGCCGTGCGCGGCCATGGCGATGCCGTCGTGTTGGGCATCGGAGAGAAAATCCCACACACGTTGCTGCTGCTTCGCGCTGATCAGCGGACCGCAATCGAGATCGAGCTTGCTCGGGCCAACCTTCAACGCGGTGAACGCCTCCGATAACCGCTCAAGCAACGGCTCATACGCCGATCGCTCGATCAGCACGCGGCTGCCCGCCGAGCACGTTTGCCCCGCGTTCTGCACGATCGCTGAGACGAGCACGGGTAGGGCGGCGTCGAAGTCTGCATCGGCGAAAACGATTTGCGGCGACTTACCGCCGAGTTCGAGCGTGACGGGGACGTGGTTATCGGCGGCCATCTTGACCACCGCGGCGCCCGTTGCCGGCGACCCCGTGAACGAGATGTGATCGATGCCCGGATGTCTCGCGAGCGCAGCTCCTGCCTCGTATCCATAACCCGTGACAATGTTGAGCGCACCTTCCGGCAAGCCTGCTTCGGCGGCGAGTTCGGCAATGCGCAGTATCGATAAACACGCGTCCTCCGCCGGTTTGACCACGCACGCGTTGCCGGCCGCGAGCGCCGCGCCGACGCTGCGCCCGAAGATCTGCAGCGGGTAATTCCACGGCACGATATGCCCGGTCACACCGTGCGGTTCGCGGATGGTGAGGACGGTGTAGCCGGTTTGATAGGGCAGCGTCTCGCCATGCAGCTTGTCGGCGGCGCCCGCGTAGAACTCGAAATACCGTGCGATGCCCGCCGCGTCTGTGTGGGCTTGCTTCAGGGGTTTGCCGGTGTCGCGTGCTTCGAGATGCGCCAGTTCGTCCTGATGGGCGGCAACGATCATCGAAAGCCTGTAAAGCACGCGTCCTCTGTCGGCGGCGCTCGCATGGCCCCACGGGCCCTCGTAAGCGTGGCGGGCTGCCTGGACGGCGCGGTCGATATCGGCTGCGTTGCCGCGCGCGAGTTGGGCGAAGACTTGGCCGTCTGAGGGATCGATGACGGGGATGGTCTCGTGGCTTGCTGCCCCGACCCACTGATTGCCGATGAAATGCTTTGCCTCTTCCATGCCTGACTCCTGTCTCCGTGGCTGTTTTCGGGGGCGACGTACTATCGCTTCATTCGATCGCGCGGTGCTTGATTGGCGTTCATTCACCTCCGTTTACGTTACCGATCACATTGCTGACAGTCTATTTTGCGCCGATTTCCCCGCGTACCGATGACGCCAGAACGCGCTTCTCGATTGGCTATAATGACGTAATTACGCTGTTTCATGGGCCAAGGTGATGCCTTGAAGCCGCGCTGCAGTCAGTGCATTCGCGCTTGACGTGTATTGTCGCAATGCAGCAAAACGTGGCGTTGGCGCGTACTGAATTCGTTTATCTCCGACACCGAATTTCCACTTTGAAGAGAGTGCACATGAGCTTTAATAACGTACCCGCAGGCAAGGATCTTCCGCAGGATTTCAATGTAATCGTCGAGATCCCGGCGCAAAGCGATCCGGTGAAGTACGAAGCGGACAAGGACATGGGCCTGCTCGTGGTCGACCGCTTCATTGGGACGGGCATGCGTTACCCGGCGAACTACGGTTTTATTCCGCAAACGCTTTCAGGCGACGGCGATCCTGTCGATGTCCTGGTGATCACGCCGTTCCCGCTGCTGGCTGGCTCGGTGGTTCGGGCACGTGCATTGGGCATGCTGCAGATGACGGATGAATCGGGTGTCGATGCAAAGCTGGTCGCAGTGGCCCACGACAAAATTTGTCCGATGACGGCGCACATGAAGACGGTTGACGACGTGCCCGAGTATCTGAAGGACCAGATCAAGCACTTCTTCGAGCACTACAAGGCGCTCGAGAAAGGCAAGTGGGTGAAGGTCGAAGGTTGGCAGGGCGTGGACGCCGCGCACAAGGAAATCACGGAAGGCGTGGCTAACTTCAAGAAGTAGAGCAGGGCAATTGCGAAGTGAAAGATTGATTTCGCTTTCCGAGCAGTTGGTAGGACTTCAAGGGGCAAGCCATGATGGTTGCCCCCTTGTTTTGCTCGGCTGGAGCCCGCATGAGGCTTGTGAGCGGATGATTTTCAAATAGAAAAATCTCCAAAGGGTTTCCGGGGCGCCCAGCAGGGCCACTCGGCCACGCGCGTTAATGCAATGAAATGGTGTGAAATTGCGTAGTTTCACGTAGTCATTGAATTTTGTGTTTTTTTGTTTAGAGTTCTGTTGGCAGCTTCGTTTTCGCTGGAGGACGCCAATGGATATCTCTGCACCGATTTCCGAGCGGCAATACCAGATTCAACTCGATGCCGCGACGACGCAGGTCTCGAAATACATAACGAGAATCGCGGCGAACCTCGACGTCGAGTGTAAAGGCGCTCCGCTCCGGGCTGACATCAATCTGACCCGATATCCGCGCAAGACAGCCTCGCTATCGCTAACAGAGACTAGGTATTCCAGCGCGCGACGGTCACGTTCCGACCCAACAAACAACACCAGCCGCAAATCCAGCTCGGTCTCATTGACAAGATTGGAATAGAAAATTATCAGCAGTCGGGCATCGGTTCGATTGAATGGCCCGGTAGGCCTGGCGCACATCGGTGTGCGCCAGGCCTCTGGTGATTGCGAAACGAATGCCGGCTCGGAATCACCGCCGCAAACATACGAACACCAATGTGTGCGGCGCCCCTCGTTTGCGAAAGACAGGTCAAATCACGCTTCGTCGATCGTCTGGAAGTTCTCCCTTTTTTGGTCGCCGGCCAGCGTTACGGTTCGCTGGACGACATTGTGTTTGATACGTGCCTTGCGCTTCGGCCATCAAAGCCGCGGCAATACCAGTGCGGTGCCGTGTTTCGGCGGTCTTTACGGATCGCTCTCGCCTGCGAGCGATGGAGAAGTTTTCTCTGCAACCTATTCCCGCCTGACGACAGCGGGTTCTGCATGTCCGCGGCTTAGTGGCAATGCACGCTGCCTGACGGTGGCCCCGCCGTTTTGGTGACCGGTGGTCACCAAAACTGTCGGTACTTCTGCTGCGTATCCATGCTGACGCCGATATGGCACACCCTGCCTTTTTTCGTAGTTGATATTTCGTCTGAGAAAACCGAAAAAGGATACGTGGCTGAAGTCCGATGACTCCGCCGCAATTAACCGCCGCGATTGACCTGCGACGGAGACTCCCGGTGCCTTCCCGTTCGCGCTGGACAGCGGGAACTGCTGCGGCCGGAACGGTACAAGCATGCGCATTTGAGGCAGGGAACATCATGAAAGAACTCAATGCATGGACAGTCGCTGGCATGGAGAGCGCCCCACTCATGCTATCGGCAAACGCTGCTCGTGATCAGGGTTTGCAGCGGGCCGAAGCCGAAGTTCGTCGGCTAACCAGATGCATGGAGATGAAGGACCGGCAGCTCTGCGAGCTGCGCAAGGCGCTTGCGCACTCGGCGACTGTTCACTACTCGTTTGAAAATCGCCTGCAGCGTGAACTCGATTCCCTGCGGATCATGATGCCCATGAACGAGTTCCAGGAGCATCGGGGCAAGTCCGCTAGCGATCGACCAGAGGAGGGCATCGTCGTGAAACTGCCCTACGTAACGTTGATACTGTCCGTCCTGGTCGATGCGATGTGTACGTTCTGGGCGGACTGCGATCGCGATCATCCTCCGAAGTCTGCGACCGTCGCGCACGCGATCGACGAGCGCCTAGGCTTGAGCTCACAGCGGAATGGAGATGCTTCGCGCAGCGGACAGGCCTATGCGTCGGCTATCAGACCGGACTGGGTGAAGGAGGCCGACAACCGGCACCATTGCCGCCCTGCAGGCATGCGCTGATGTCAGGGGCCGGTCGTCTAGACTGTCGCTTGCGTGTGTACCGTTCTGTTGTCCCAAACTGCGAGGGGCACGTCGCCGCAGACGCGTCCGCTTCAGTCGGATGCGAATGACCCAGCATGCGAGGCTCCGCGAGTGGGATCTGTCCGAAGCGGGTGATCGAGTTCAGCAGCGTGACAGGATCGCACTGGAGTTTGTGGAACGCGGCAGGGTCCAGATCGATTGAGCACGCAACGATATTGGCGCCGCCCGGCGCCGTGTCAACGCCGATATCGCGCAGATCGAGCCCGAAGCGTCGGTACAGACGTGCAACAGAGTGCGAGACCACGCCGATCACGCGTGTCGCGCCGAACGAGAGGGCGAGCGCCATGGCGTAAGGGAACAACGACATGCCCGACGTTGAGCCGGCTCGATGGTCCGGCAGTCCAGATCCCGCGAAAAGACCTTGTGGCGGAAGGTTCCGAGATGGTGACGGATATCCGATGGCAGGTCATCAAGCCTGCCAGCAACGACGTATGACATGGGCTCCTCCTGGTCTTATTTTTAGCCGTTGACACGACGCTATCAGCGAGTCTGTGCCCCAGAAACTCTGAGCTTTGGGAGGGTGTCGACGAGTACCCGCGAGCGTGCAGTGATGCACGCCGCTTATACGGCGACGGGTAGGACGTGCGGTGGAATTGCAGGGAAAACAGATTTAGGGTTTTATGATGCCCTGTACGGTCGCGTTGACGGCAGCGGCCGTCCTGCCGCGGATGTTGAGAGCCTCCATTGCTTCTTCGATGTGGTAGTCAACGGTATAGCGGGAGCACCCGAGGATCTCGCCAATCTCGGCCGAGGTTTTCCCCCGGGCGACCCAGGTCAGACATTCCAGCTGACGCGGTGTAAGCAGGTGTGCCGCTCTTCTTGAAGGTATCAGAGCGAGGCGATGCAGTTCGAAGTGAAACTGCGTGCTGATCAGGTATGCCAGCCGAGAGTTGTTTGCATTGTTGACGGAATGTGGAGAGCCGGACAAGTTGAACAGCAGGATACTGCCATCGGACTGGTGGGCCGGGATACTGATTCCCGCAGGTAGTCCGGCCTCTCTTGCTTCGTCGAGTAGACGCCGCTCGGCTTTGCTCAAGCCGATGATGTCATGCCACCGGTAGGGAGCCGACTGGAGGAACGCAGCCCGATGAACGGGGTCGGTGTCCGCGTAATCCCGACGCTGGTAGTGCTGCACCCACTCTTGCGGATAGTGTGAGCCAATCATCTCGAGCGCTGTTCGCCGAGTGCAGCTCGAACGGCTCCGCGTAACGCGGCTGATCATGTAATGCGGGAAGCCGAGTTTCCCAGCCGCATGGCCGAAAGACTCGACGAGGGAAGGAATGTCGGTGGCACATGCAAGACGCATGACCGGTGTGCCAGTTTGCAGACGATCAGCTATGGGTGACGGCCTGCGCTGGCCCTCGTTCGAACGGCGTCGAGAGACGTGTTTCATGTTCGCTACCCCGGCGCTGCGCCACAGAGTCTGGAAGTCCAAGTGCCACATGAGACGAGGCCCGCGTCCAACGACTGTGCGGTTCATGCGACACCCGTTTCCGGGAGTGAGGGACCAGTCAGAGGCCCGACTACGATTGCCGCAGGTCGCGGCATCGGTAATGGCCAACTGGACGCGTACTATGCACCCGCCCGAGTGCATTCACATTTATTATAGTCTGCAGATTGCCGCTCGGTGATTCATGTAAGGGATTACAACCATACCAATGGTGCGGTTGGGGCAAGTGGACGAAGCGGGGCCGAGTCGGTAGGCTAACGAAACAGCAACGCTGCTGAAAACCCGCCGACGCCCCGAGCAAAGAGCAGGAGCGGCCTGCCCGGCACCAGGCCATAACACTGGGCGAGATCGATGACCTATCGGTGACGGTGACGTGTCCGATACGGGCAAAATTCTCCGCGAGCAGCAGGTCCCAGATTTCGTCGTGCTGATAGAGGTAGGGTGCGCCGTGCGCTTCAAGCAGCGCGGTGCCCACGAAGCCGCCCATCCCGTACCGTAGTGGCCCATCTGCCGGTTGATCGTTGCAAACGTGATCACGCAGTTGGCGCGCGCACCGTTCGTGATAAAGCACTTTGTTCCATTAGAACCCAGCCACGACCGGTCTTTCTTGCGCTGGTACGCATGGCAGTCGCGTCGGAACCACAGTCGGGCTCGGTGATGGTGAAAGCTCCCCAGCGCGGCGCGTCGGATTCGAATCGCCGCAAGAACTGCTCACGCTGCTTTACCGAGGCGAGCGCGACGACAGGTGGCATGGCGAGCCCCGGGCCCGGCAAAGCAAGCGTCAGGCTTGCGTCGGCTTCACCGAGGTAGGCCATCAATGTCGCCTGCGCCACGAGGGACTGGAGGGCCGGGCAGCCCCCGCGGCCGGCAGGCACGAGGTTCATGTTCAGGGCTCGCACGTCATCTGGGCGCCAGGGAGGACCTCCGATCTTGCCGGTTGCGTCCGATTCGCTACTTACGGCACGCATGCTCCTGGCGAGCCGTTCGAGATCGAGTCCCCGATCCGCGAGAGCTCTTCCGATGTACTCGATCGCATGGACTTGTTGTGACGTCGGTTCGTCTCGGGTCATGACCTGGTTCCCAAAATGGTGCGCGTGCGCCGAGGCGTGGCGTGCACCGGAATCACGGGGCGCTTGCCCGCGTGCCGTTCGTCTAGAGCGTAGGAGCCGGAACGTCGCATCGCTACCCCCGAACATTAGGAGGGCGTGGGCCGGCGTGACGCGGCAACGTCGGCCATGTCGTCAGTAGATGACCGATAATGATGTCCCTACCGAACGATGATTGGCCAACTACGGGTGTGACGAATGGCAGGGCGAAAACAGACGACAGTAAAAAAGCCGTTGCTGCAGCCTGACAACAGGGGGCCCCGCACGATCAAGCGGGGCGATCAGGTGGCCGAGCTCATCAAGAGCTGGATTAACGATGGCAAGGTGCGTCCGGGCGTACGGTTGAACAAGGAAGCCGAGCTTCAGGACCTGTTCAAGGTCAGTCGGGGCTCGATGCGGGAGGCCCTGAAGGCCCTGGAGGTGCAGGGCCTGGTGAGCCTGAGCACGGGACCGGATGGCGGCGCGACGATCACGCGTGTGCCGCTTGCGCGCGCGTTCCAGTCGTTGCAGAACTTTCTCTTTTTCGAAAGCATCAGTCTGGAGGACATTTACGGCGTGCGGCGCGTGCTGGAGCCTCTACTTGCGGCAGGCGCGGTGGAGCATCTGACGGACGCCGACTTCGAAGCGCTGGAGCGTAGCGTGGAGGTGTGCGAGCCGTTTGTCGCAAGTCACGAACATGCGCTCGACCAGCGACATGAGGACATCCATTTTCATGATGTGCTGGCGGCCGCTAACCCCAATGCGTTCCTTCGCTGCTTGTGCCAGATCATCAACCAGATGCTGCACAGTCTGGTGGTCGTGGCCGGTAACGTCACGCAACAGGAATATCAGGCGTTCGGGCGGAAGACCGTCGCTGCCCACCGGGCGATTCTCGATGCGGCAAGGCGGCGCGACGCCAGCGCGGTAGAACAACTCATGGCGGTGCACATGGAAGAAGCGGAGGCGCAGCTTCGCAAGGTGCATGCAGCCTTACGGCAAAAGCTGGTACTGGACTCGGATCTTGGTCTGCGTGCGGGCGGGAAGCGCGGTTCGTGATACGACGGCCAGCCCTGCGTCGGGCAGGCCTGGCCGTCCGTCAGACGCAAGGTCTCAGTGCGTTTTGCGGCCGGCAACGGATGAGGAAAGCGTACGTGCCAGCTCGGCTAGGGGAGCCTTTCCAAAGGCGAGTTCGAGGATGTGGCTTGCCCAGAGAACGAGTGCATCCGCGTGACGGCCGCCGACGATCTGTATCCCGAGAGGTAGGCCTTCGGAGTTTGTGCCGGCGTAGAGGCTGGCAGCGGGAAGCCCGAGCTGATTGCACCATGCGGTGAAGTGCGGGAACAGTTCGTCGCTGGTCTGGAGTTCGGCGAGTCGCATGGCCACACGCGGATAAACCGGACAGATGACGAGATCGTATCGTTCGAAGAATGCGTTGACGCTGGCCCCGAGTTCGCCCCTTTCGATCAGCGCGCCGAGTAGCGCTTGGCGTGATATTCCGGCGCCCGTGTCGGAGTAGGCGCGCAATGACGGATCGAGTGCAGCACCGTCGTTGGCCATGCCTTCGGTGAGCTGGCGGCAGCATGCCGGCCACAGGGTCGCGTGGATTGCATTGCAGCGATCGATACCAGGCGGGTCGTCCGGCTGGACTCGTGCACCTAACTGGCGGAAGGTATCGGCTGCACGCATGACCGCGTCGTGGATATCGGCTTCGGATGTGACAGGTAGACCAAGGGACGGACTATAGGCAATACGGATGCCACCGGGCGCCGGCTTGCACCTCAGACCCAGTTCGTAGTCGCTGGCGTCGAATGGCAACGCGTACCAGTCTCGGCTGTCAGGCCGGCTGATCGCGGTCAGGATCCGCGCGGCATCTGCCACGCATCGGGTCATGGGGCCGATATGACTCAACAGGCCAAACGGACCGCGCGGGGCATGCGGGACGCGTCCGAAGCTTGGCTTGAAGCCGAACGTGCCGGTGAAAGCGGCGGGAATCCGGATGGACCCGCCACCGTCGGTGCCGATCGCCGCTGGGCCCATGCCGAGCGAGACGGCGGCGGCGGCACCGCCGCTGCTGCCGCCTGGCGTGCGCTCCATATCCCAGGGATTGCGGGTCACGCCCGTGAGCGGACTGTCGGTGACGATCTTGTGGGCAAAATCGGGCAGGGTGGTCTTGGCAAAGCAGATCGCTCCTGACTCGCGAAGTCTCGCCACGCACGGACTGTCATGGGACGCCGGTACTTCGTCCGTAATGCGCGAGCCGTATCGCGTGGCGAGGCCCGAGACGGCGACGTTGTCCTTGATGCTGACGGGCACGCCGTCGAGGGGGCCGAGGGGCCGTTTGCGATGCCATCGTGTCTCGGACGCCCGCGCCATGTCGAGTGCATCCTCGGCTATCCGGCAGAAGGCATTCACTGTGGGGTCGAGCCGCTCAACGCGGTGAAGCACGGCGTTCATTACTTCCACTGGCGAGGTGCCACCCCGCACATAAAGCGCATGGAGCTCCTGCACTGTCAGATCACACATGTCACTGCTCATGTCCTTTCCTATTTAATAATCATAAATAGAAAATAGGTGAGGCGTTCACCTAAGTCAAGGATTCAATATATGGCAAATAATTAGGGTAAACGAGCAATTCCACGACGTTGACACGCTCGTTTTCAGGACGTAAATTTAATGCTCATAAATTGTGACAAAGCGCGATACCGACGAAGCGTTAGTCTCGGGACGGGAGTTCGACGGACATCGTGTTGCGGCGTCACGAAGAATTTCGCCCGGATGGTCGTTCAATCAAGGTCGGTGTTGCGATCGAGGCAGTGGCGCAGCCATGGCGCAGTGAGCGTTGACCCGAGACTCAGGAATTCTTAGTCTATTCCTGCGCAAGCTTTTCTGCACTGTCGAGGAGAGCCTTTTTCTTTTCCTTGCTGAGTCTGCCCGCGATTGCCAGCAGGTTCGCGAGCAGGTCGTCCTCCTCGTAGAGGAAACCGGTGGGGACAAGGAGTGCGCGCGCCAGGCGCTGACCCGTCTGTATGGCAGGGGTGTGCTTGCCCTTTTCGTACTGGTTCACGCGGGTACTGGCGGAGAACTCGTCAATGCCTGCATGGATGCCAAGCTGCTCCTGGGTGAGGCCCGAGCGCAGCCGCGCCTGTTTCAGGCGTCTGGGGAAAACTGCATCAGGGGTGGGTGTATCGTGCGGCATCCGGTGAGTTTCCCGGATTCGCTCAGGGATTTTACTAAGTAAATCTTAGTCAGGAGATTAAACGTTACTTTGCTTTTCGGATTATGGAAGATGGTTGTGTCAGCGCCTCGGCATTCGCGAGGATGATTTTCTTCTTTCCCCGTGTGAGTCGGGCCGCAACTGCAAGAAGGGCTGCAAGCAGATCGTCCTCCTCGTAGAGAAAAGACGTCTGGACGTGCAGCGCCCTGGCCAGACGCTGCCTCACTATGATAGGGGCATGTGCTTGCCTCTCTCGTACTGGTTGATGCGGGCACTGACTGAAAATTCGTTGATGCCGGCATGGATGCCGAGCTGCTCCTGGGTCAGGCCCGAGCTTAAACGGGCCTGACCCAGGCGTCTGGCAAAAACGGAGGATGTCGCTTGATTACTCTGCATCCTCGGAGTTTCTGGGAATTTCTCGTCGTCTATACTAAGAATATCTTAGTAATGATCCTAAGGAATTCTTTGGGTGATGACGGACAGCGTGTCCGGACTGAAAAGCCGTTCGTTTGCCAGTTACACGGATGGGGCCGACGCCCCGCAGATATGAAGACCTGGACCTATGCCAATGACGACGATTCTGAACATTCTCGGTTACGTGAGCATTCTGGCTCTGGTGGCGCTTGGGCTTGCCATCGTGTTCGGCATGATGGACATCGTGAACCTTGCACATGCCGAGTGGGTCACGATCGGCGCTTACACACTGGCTGTCGTGCAGGCGGTTGCCGGGAAGGAGGCGTTTTGGGTGGCATTGCTGGCGGCACCCTTAACCGGGGCACTCCTCGGATGGTGCCTCGAGCGTTTCATCATCCGGTTTCTCTACGACCGGCCACTGGATACCCTTCTCGCGACCTACGCGGTCAGCCTGATCCTGCAGAAGGCACTGGAACTCATCTTCGGCACGCAGCCGATGCTGGTGTACGCGCCGTTCGACGCAGCGGTTCCGGTCCCCGGGGGGAACTATCCAGCCTACCGGATCTTCGTGATCGCTGTCGCGCTCATCGTCACGGCAGGGTGCTGGCTGCTTTTCGCCCGCACGCGCTTTGGTATGCAGTTGCGTGCCGTGATCCAGCACCCGGCGATGGCCGAGGCCACCGGCATCGACACCCGGCGCCTGAATCGCATTGCGTTCTGTGGCGGCGCGGCGCTTGCCTCACTCGCTGGTGTGCTCGTTGCGCCCATGGTTTCGGTGGAATCGCATCTGGGCGTCTCGTATCTCGCCAAGGCTTTCTTCGTCATTGTGCTGGGCGGCATCGGCTCGATTGCGGGCAGCATCCTGGGCAGTGCAGTCATCGGCACGGCCGAGACGCTGCTGGGTTATCGCGTCGACCCCTCGCTCGCATCGGCGGTGGTGCTGGTCCTCTCCATCGTGGTGATCCGGTTCAGGCCGCAGGGCCTGATTCCGGGATTCAGCGCGGCCCATCATCTTCTCGGTAAAGGATAAAACGTATGTCTGAAAAACACGCAGCCGGCCTGCGTCTGTGGCTCGCACAGCCGGCTCTCGGTCCCAAGGATGCTCCGCCCCTGCTGATGTGGGGTGCGGCAGTGATAGCGGCGGCAATCCTGCCGTTGTTCGTCGGCCCCTGGCTGCTCTCGACCGTGCGTGATGCCCTGGTCATGGGGATTCTCGCGTTGAGTTATGACCTGCTCTGGGGCCGCGCCGGGGTGCTTACGCTCGGGCACACCACGTTTCTCGGTCTCGGCGCGTATGGATTTGCCGTGGCGACCGTACAGTTTGGACAGGCACCCGTGACAGGGCTCGCTGCGGGGGTGCTCTGCGCTGCGGCTGTCGCCGCAGTGGTGGGTTATTTCCTGCTCTTTGCGGGCGTAAGGCTTCACTTCTTTGCGATCATCAGCTTGGCAGTGCTGATCGTCGCGCAGCAGCTCGCCGTCAGCTGGCAGTCGATCACGGGAGGAGACACGGGAATCCTCGGCATCCCCGGACTGTCGGTGGGCGTGAGCGGTCACGCATTTGATCTGGGTGGTCCCCGCGCGTCCTGGTACGCCGTGGCCGTGGTGCTCCTCGGAGCGATAGCCCTAACGTGGGTCGTGTGCCGCAGCCACTACGGCAAAGTGCTCGATGCGATCGCAACCAATGAATGGCGGGCGAAGGCATGCGGGTATCACACCTCGTTTCATCTGCTGTGTGTTTTCGTCGTGTCAGCAGTGCTGGCGGCTATCGCCGGGGGCCTGATGGCGTCCTGCTCGGGCGTGGTGGCGCCCGACGTCTTCTCGCCGCTGCTGGCGACCGAGGTCATTCTCTGGGTGGCCATCGGCGGGCGGGGCAGAACGGGTGGCCCTGTCATCGCGGCGGTCGTTCTGACGCTCCTTAAGCAGACCATCGCTAGCTACAGCACGGACGGTTGGCCACTGATCCTCGGTGGCCTGTTTCTCGCCTGCGTGCTCTTCATGCCGAACGGCCTGCGTGTCAGTGGTCTCGCGGCGGCCATACGCCGCATCCTGAGAGCGAAAGTGAACAGGCCGCTGCTTCACCACACGAGCCGCGCACAGGAGGAACGGTAATGGACGCCCACTTTCTCCAGGGCAGCGGACTGTCGCGCGCGTTCGGTGGAATCAACGCCGTGGCGGGTGTAGACATTGCAATCGGGCCGCGCGACCTGCTGTGTGTGATCGGTCCGAACGGGGCCGGCAAGAGCACGCTCGTTGGTCTGCTCTCAGGCGCGATTGCTTCAGGTGCGGGCGAACTGTATCTCGACGGCGAGCGGATGACAGGCCGCCCGATGCACGCGTTTTGCAGGCGCGGCGTGGTGCGCAAGTTCCAGGGCACCAACACCTTCCTCACGATGACAGTGCGCGACAACCTGGTGGTAGCCGGTCTCGGGGTTGCGGCTTACCGGGCTTCGCCGATGCCCGATCCCGATGCGGTGCTGGAGGAGGTGGGTCTGTCCGGGCAGGCGCGCGAGCTCGCCTCGCATCTGCCGCACGGCGAGCGGCAGTGGCTCGAAATAGGCATGGCCATCATGTGCCAGCCCGCCTTGCTGCTGCTCGACGAACCTGCAGCCGGTCTGTCCGCGAAGGACGCGCAGCGGCTGGTGGGCCTTATTCACCGGTTGCGCGAGCGATGTGCGGTACTCGCCATCGAACACGACCTTGGTTTCGTGCAGTCGCTCGCATGTGAGACGTGGGTCATGCACCGGGGAGAGGTCGTTCGACGGGGATCGTATGCGGAGATCGCGGACGACGAGGAGATCCGCCGCATCTATCTGGGGCGGGGGGCGACACATGCTGCGCATTGAAAACCTGTGCGCCGGATACGGCGATGTGGATGTGGTTTACAACCTCACGCTGGACGTGCTGCAGAACGAGGTGGTCGGTGTGCTCGGCTGCAACGGTGCCGGCAAGACCACACTGGTGAAGGCGATCATGGGGTTGCTGCCGCGCGTGAGCGGGGAGGTCTCTTTCCTTGGGCAGCCGGTCACGGGCCTGCGCACGCACGAGATTGCACGCCGGGGCATCGGACTTGTGCCGCAGGGACGCTGGATCTTTCCGAAACTGACCGTGCGCGAGAACCTCCTCATGGGCACGCAGGCCGCCGGTGGTGCGGGCATCCTCGAGGATGTCTTCGATTACTTCCCGGTGCTCAAGACGCGCCTGTCACAGCAGGGTGGCACGCTCTCGGGTGGCGAGCAGCAGGTTCTCGCCATCGCGCGCGCGCTGTGTGGTCGCCCGAAACTGCTCCTGCTGGATGAGCCATCCGACGGTGTGCAGCCCAATCTGGTGGAGCGTATCGGCGAGGTGATTCCCGAACTCTGCCGCCGCTCAAATCTCGCCGTGCTCCTCGTCGAGCAGAACCTCGACCTTGTCCTGCAGAGTGCTCGGCGTTGCATCGTGCTGAGCAACGGCCGGCTCGTGCATGCCGGCATCGTTGAGCCGCGATCCGGCGATACGGGCGAACACCCACTCGCACGCTATCTTTCCCCGGCGGCGGACAACGCGCCGGAATTTCATCTTGAAAACATTCAGTGAAATCGAGTGAGAAAAAAACATGAACCGTCGTGACTTTTCCCGAACCGTGCTGCTTGGTGCGGCCGAGTTCCTCGCTGCATCGACCCTCTCCCCGTTCGCGCGCTCGGCTGAGCCGCTGAAGATCGGCGTGCTCGCACCGCTCAGCGGTCCCCTGACGCGTGTGGGGCAGACCAACCGTAACTGCGCCGCACTTGCAGTGGACGAGATCAACGCCGCGGGTGGACTGCTTGGGCGCCCCTTGCAACTGAGCGTCGAGGACACCCAGATGTCTACCGCGGTCACACTCGAGAAGGCGCGGCAGCTCTTCATGCATGACGACGTCGCGATGATCACGGGCATGGTGCTTCCGTCGGAGCGCGAAGCCGCTCTCCAGGCGGCAAGAGCCGCGCGAAAGCTGGTCGTCTATCCGAATTTCGACGAGGGACGATGTGACCCGCGACTGCTCACGACGGGCCTTGCCGCAAGCCAGCGGATTGAGCCGCTGATTGCGCGGCTCATGCGTGACGAAGGACGTTCGGTCTGCGCGGTCGTGTCCGATATCGGCAGCAACAGGAAAATGCTGATCCCGCAGTTGCAGGCAGCGGTGACGCGTCACGGCGGGAAATTCCTGGAGGTCTACTGGCTGCCCTTCGGCACGCGCGACTATGGTGCGGTCCTGCAGCGCGTCGCGAGCTTGAACGCGCAGGTCGTGTGGCACAGCATCGGCGATGACCCGGTGACGTTCGTGAAGCAGTACCGGTCATTCGCGATGAAACCGCTGCTCGTGACGGACATTGCGCACGAATCCCTCTCGATTGCGACCACGGGCGCGTCGACCGGCACGATCGGCGTGTCGTCTTACTTCATGAGCATCGACAATCCGGAAAACCAGGCGTTCCTCACACGCTATACCGCGCATTATGCCGATGCCCGTGATCCTCGGCTGGGAAGTTATGCCGTCGTGTTGCCGCACGGTGAGAACACTTATGCGGGGATTCGTCTATTCGCCGAGGCCGTCAGGTCGGCGGGGAGTGTCGACGCCGAGCGCGTCAAGGCCGCGCTGCCTGCTGTCTCCGTCGCACTGCCGCGTGGCAGGACCGGGGTGAGCCACGATGGTGGCCACGTGCTCTGCCAGACACGAATCGGTCAGGCACGCGCCGACAACAGTTTTTCGATCCTCGATTCCACCGACCCGGTCACGCCAGTCTGCGAAGGATAGAAGGGGGCCTCCTGCGTGAGGCGGTTTATGCATCAAAAAATTAGGATTACATAATGGACGATATTGTCATGCTCGGTGCCAGTCAGCTGGTTGCCGGCTTCAGACAGCGGACACTCTCGCCGGTGGAGGTCATGTGCGCAGTGCTGGACCAGGTCACAAGGCTCGATTCCGTCGTCAATGCGTTCTGCGCCATCGACGAGGAAGGAGCGATGTCAGCGGCTAGCAACGCCGAGCGCAGGTGGATGCAGGGTGAGCCGCGCGGTCCGCTCGATGGCGTGCCCGTCTCGGTCAAGGATCTCGTCGCGGTAGCCGGTTTTCCCA
The DNA here is from genome assembly GCF_011493005.1 of Caballeronia sp. SBC1. Taxonomy (NCBI): domain Bacteria; kingdom Pseudomonadati; phylum Pseudomonadota; class Betaproteobacteria; order Burkholderiales; family Burkholderiaceae; genus Caballeronia; species Caballeronia sp. SBC1. The sequence goes on along the minus strand of NZ_CP049156.1, from coordinate 3,021,577 downwards.
CGCGGCACGGCTCATGGACCTCATCGCCGCAACGCGAAGGCGAGGACGCGCCGGCCGTGGCGAGGTTGCGGCGCGCGGGCGCTATACCGTTTGGCAAGACTACGACCTCGGAGTTTGGCAACAAGATCGTCACCGATTGTCCTCTGACGGGGGCCACTCGCAATCCGTGGGATACACGGCTTTCGCCTGGGGGCAGCAGTGGTGGATCCGCAGTGGCGGTTGCGCTCGGTATGGGACCGCTGTCGCTCGCGACCGACGGGGGCGGGTCAATCCGGATTCCTGCGTGCTGGAGCGGTGTGGTCGGGTTCAAGCCCACGTTCTCGCTTGTACCGGCCGGCAAAGCGGCGTCATGGACCGCGCTGTCTACGCTGGGGCCGATCGCGCGCAACGTGCGCGATGCCGCACTCATGCTCAGTGTGATGACGCACCAGGGTAGCGACCGGCATTCAGGCATTGCCGGCAGTTCGGATTATTGGGCGAACTACTGCGCGAGGCTCGACGATGGCGTCGCGGGCCTTCGCATCGCGTACTGCGCGGCTCCCGCCGGCGTGCGCATCGAGCCGGCCATCGACGTGTGTGTCAGGCAGGCAGCCAGTGCGCTTGAGTTGCTTGGGGCGCATGTTGTCGAAAGCGACGTGACGCCGCTTGCGGACTATTACGGAGATGGGCGCATGCATTCGGTCCAGTGGTCGGTGTACTTCGCGCAGCGTGCCCGGCATATGGAGGCGGCGCACCGGACACTGCTCGATCCCGACCTGAAGGCGCTTGCCGATGCAGGTGAACAGGTGGACACCGCAACGTTCGCTGACGCACTGCTTGCGCGTCATGCACTCACTGCTGCGATGGAGGCTTTCTTTCAGCGCTACGACCTGCTGCTCACGCCGACGTTCCACTGTGGTCCGCCGCCCGTACCGGGCCTGCCTGCCGGTCTGCGTACGGCACCTGCGCTGACCGCGTGGTGCAACCAGACCGGGCTTCCCGCAGCGAGTATGCCGTGTGGCTTTGCCGGAGGATTGCCAACCAGTGTGCAGATCATCGGCCGACGGGGCGGCGATGCCCTGGTCCTGCGCGCAGCGCGGGCGTACGAGTCAGCGAGGGGCGCTTTCCCGGCACCAGGCGCAACGCTTGAGCGTCCGGCAGACGGGATGGAGGCGCGACCATGAGCGTACAGGTTACGAGGGTGGTCGTTCACTTGGTCGAGCGATGTGCAGAACTTGGTGTGCCGGTCGTGCCGCCGCACCGCCAGGCTGTCGCGGCTGCCGTTCTGAAGATGGCAGATGAGGGCACTGATGGCGCACTGGACACGCTTTACGCGACGGGCGCCGAACTCGGAGCGCTCCTCACCGGGCGCGCACTGCAGGCCCTGGGTTGCACGCCCGCCGACATCCAGGGCTACGGGAAGGGGGCGCTGGTGGGTACGGGCGTGCCGCTGGAGTGTGGCGCGGCGCTGCTTCATCCGCGGCTGGGCAAGGCGGTGCGTGAATGCCTGCCCGGTGCGACCACGATCATGCCGTCGGTGACGAAACGCGGCGCAGCGGGCGCCTGTCTCGATATACCCACTCACGGCATTGCCGATATGTGGAGCTTCGACCATTTCGACACGGTGTCTCTGTCGGTGCCCGACTCACCGGAGCCGGACGAGGTACTGGTTGCGATCGCACTGGCCGAGCGTGGCAGACCGCTTGCGCGCGTGCGGCCGGGCTGAGACCCGGTCAGCGGGCTTGCCCGGCAAAAGGCAAAACCGCAGGACAGATCACCCAAAAAGACAAAGGAGAACACATGCACACGGATTGTCGGGGAAGATGGGGTAAATGTGTCGCAGCACTCGCGCTATGCGCATTGGCCGGGGCAGTGCACGCACAGTCGTCTGTTTCGCTTTACGGGCTTGCCGATGCGTTCGCGGGCGTAGTCCGCACGCCAGGGGCATCTGGCAATACCTGGCAGGTGGGCTCTGGAGGGATGACAACGTCGTACTGGGGCATGTCAGGCTCCGAGGATCTGGGCGACGGGCTGAAGACGGTCTTCACGCTCGAAAGCTTTTACCGCATCAATGGTGGCCAGACGGGTTCCTTCGAGGGGCAGTCGTTCTTCGGACGCAGGGCATTCGTCGGACTCAGCGGGCGATTTGGGGAACTGACGCTCGGACGCAATGATTCCCTGCTGTTCGTCTCCACATTGCTGTTCAACCCGTTTGGCAATTCGTTCGTCTTCTCGCCCATGGTGGTTCACAGCTTTCTGGGGTCCGCCATGGGGGCGGCGTCGGTACAGAGTGATACAGCAATCGACGACTCGATCGCGTACCACACGCCGGAAGTGGGCGGCCTCTCGGGAAGTCTGCTCTACAGTAACGCTGGCATCGCAGGCCATGCGGGCCAAGCCAACTACAGCGCTAACGTGCTCTACTTTGCTGGGCCTTTCTCGGCAACGGCTGCACTCCAGAGCCTGCACACTGCGTCGCTGTTTCTCAATGGTGCGACGGAGCAGACGGCATGGCTTGTCGGTGGGGCGTACCGGCTTGACGCGCTCAAGCTCTATTTCCAGTACGAACGCGTGGATAACAACAACGAGGTGACCGACGATACCGTGCAGATCGGCGCGAGTGCCCAGGTCGGCACAGGCAGCGTGCTGGTGTCATGGGCAGGCACGCGCCGGTGGCCGGCGCAAGGCAGTGACATCCGATGGTCGACGGTGGCGCTCGGCTACGACTATCCGCTGTCGAAGCGCACGGACGTGTACGCGGCATGGCGTTACGACACGATGACCAGCGTGTCGTCAGGCAACAGCGTGGGCGCTGGTATCAGGATGAAGTTCTAGCACTTGCGGCCCTGCACACATCACGATGTGGTCCGGGCAGCCGGGTGCGTGATGAGGCAATGGGCCGTTACGGGAACAGGATCGCGGCGAAGTTGCGCGCCATGATCACCTGGCGCGCGCCGATGCGCTGTCCAGACGGCACAGTAGAAAATCTGGTAGCTCGCGTATGAAGCTCAGCGCGCGGCGCAATATGTCCGGTCAGATGTAGTCGCCGACCTGCTCAAGGTCATGCTCTGCTTCTCTGGTCAGAACAATCGTAAGCGGTGTTTTCTCCACACTACGGAAGAAGCATGAAGGGCCACGCTCCCCTAGAACAGCATATCGTCGAAACGCGGCGTGGCTAATGACCGTTTCACGGACTTTAGCCAGCCCTTCAGTTGCTTGACGTCGTCGAATACGAGCAGGTCATGTTCAAGTGCGTGGAGGCTCTCCTGCAGCGAGAAGATATCAGCGGCAAGATTGCGCATGATGGTGCCGGGCGACACCTCGATGAAGGGCGGAATTCCGTAGCTGTGCTTGAATCCGTTCTCGACGTGCAGGATTTCGTGGTCGAGTTCACCGACCTGTTCCTTCAGAATCTTGTTGTAGTGTTTCAACCGGTCTTCGCCGATGTTGTTGATGACGCTCTGGTCAATGTGTTCTAACTCCAACTGCAACTCAAGCAATTGCAACAGGCTATTTTTGCTATACGCCTGATTGGCCCTCTGCATCAAGGTGGTCTTGCGCTCACGTTCCTGCGGATCGGTCTCGCGGTCCGGATGCAAGGCACTGGCCAGTTTGCGATAGACCTCGCGGATCGATAAGCTCAGTTCGGCCTGCTCAACTTGTTCTCGTGCCTCTGCTGCGAGTTGCCTAGGTGTCTTTTTTCGTTTGGCGCGGCGCGCCTCCCGAGCCTGGTTTTCGAGTGCATCTTGTGCCTGCAGCTGTTCCATTTGCGCATGCGCGCGCTGCAGTACATCCTCGGGAGAACTCATATCAACGTCGTCGCCAAGCTCGACCCCGAGCATGGCCTCGAGCACCGATTTCATGTCGTCCAATTCGGCGGCAGCTTCACTGTCAAAGTCAGATTCGCTGTACCGGTTGTAAATCGTTTTAAGCTCCGGATCAGCGCTCTGCGCGACCAGCTCACCTGCAAGGTCGCTGATCAGGTCTGCAATCGTGCGGCGCTCGGATTTGGTCAGCCCCTTCTGAGCGTACGCCTGGTCCAGGCGATGTACGAGCTTGGTCCGCAAGTCGGTGGAAGTTTGCTCAAGGGGAGCGAAATCGCTTACGTATTTCCGATGGAAGGCAGGCAATGCAGCCTCCCAGGCACTCAGTCTGGCGCGTCGCTTTTCAATCTGCTTGATGAGCGTGTTGAACGCCTTTTGCCCTTTCGACAGATTAGACTGGTTATGGTCCGAAGCAATGCTGATGGACCTGAGATTTGTCCTGGTCATGGGATGATTTCCGCTGGTTGGCGCGAGAGCGAGCACCCCGCTATTTTAGCCGAGATCGCGGTTGCACCGCGCTGCGATAGCGAGCACGCGCACGTTGCCGATCGATGATCGACTTATGCCTCAGAGCTCGTGGAGAACGCGGATTGGATCCCAGATCGGGATGCTTCGCGGATGGGGTGTAGCGAGCTTGGATAGCGTCAAGCAGGACGTCCGGTCGCGCGTTCTATTTGTCGCTGGCTTCGCGGCGTCGATAGCTATGCTCGATCGCGTCCTCCATCATGCCGAGACCGTCGTCATCGAAGGAAAGAGCTACCGCATGAAAGACCAGATTGACCCTGAACCCCACACTTGATCGCCTTCATCACGTTGAGTTTCAAACCGTCTGTTTTACGTGAATTTGACGCTGCTGCTGCTGACAAGGCTCGTTGGTTTGCTGAACTGCATTGGAAAAAATATGCCGGTCATCAGAGTTGTGCGCCTCGAAAGCGATCCGGAATCGGAATTTCCGGCGGCGGCCGTCATGGCCCGGATGCTCGCCTCGGCTGCGAAGCCGATCAGAGAAGTCCCGCCAAACCACTCGCGGATCGAGCGAACTCTTCCGGGAAATCCGAATGGGCTGACGGTCGAACAGCATGTTTTCCCGCTGTGCAGCATGCAAGCGTTTGTCGGGCCCGTTAAGCGCGTGTCGTTGTTCGAGATGTCCGAGGGCAAATCGCGCCGGGTGAAACCGAAGAACGTCGTGTTTTGTGCGGAACGCGCCTGGGATCAGCGCACAGAAGGCGTTCTCATGAAACAGATCGAGGACGAGTTTCAGGATATCGTCCAACCGATCCTGCGCGGGCAGGCCCATTCGATCGCGCCGGAACAAAAGCACGCGATCGATCGCATGTTTGCCCTTTGGTACATGCGGTCACGCCATCGAAATCTCGAGGCCCAGGAGATTCAGCTCAACAGCGTTTCCGGTAGCGCGCTTACGAAGACCGAGGAAGAAAATCTGGAGATGAACAACTACATGTACATCAGACCAGGCGGCAAGATGCCCGCACGACAATTCAACGGCATGCGATTGCAACAGCTCATAAATGATTACACGCGGGACCTCGACGTTCTCACCGGGTGGGGGGCATTCATGCCCGATCCGGCGAGTTCATCGTGCCGCACGTTCCAGGGCACACGATCATCCCACTCTCTCCGAACTTGCCCTTATAGCGTCTCGACCGGACGAAACGATCGATGAGGCGGAGGTGGCGCAGATCAACAGCCATCTCAAGGCAGGGTGCCGTGGGTATTATTCTTCGCGGGATCTATCGAAGTGCCCGTTTGCAGACTGATGCAGCTATCCGATAAATAAACTCGCAATCGTCGCCATCGGCAAGTACAGGCGGCGCTCCTGATCAGGAAAGGCGACGAAATCGAAGGCTTCATAAAACTCACGGGCCTTTTGATCGATTGCATCCACGATGACTGCCATCGAGCCGATCTGTCGCGAAGCCTGCCAGCTGCGATACAAAGCATCCATGAGCAGACCTTTGCCGAGGCCCCCGCCGCGATGACGAATATCGACGGCGAGGCGGCCGAGCAGCGTCACGGGCAATTGCGGATAACGCGGCAGCTTCTTGGCGATCTCAAGCGGCCATGCCTCGTGCTCCACGCCCAGGGAAGAAAGCGTGTAGTAGCCGATCACGTCTGGCACAGGTGGTTCGGTAAGGACGAAAGGCATGGCGACATTCCGCCGTTCCTCCTGCCCCGCCTGTTGATGCAGATAGCGGTCCAGTTCTTCCGTGCCGCATTGGAACACGCTCCGCTCGTGGTGTTTCTGGAGCGGCTCGATCCGGTATTTGCCGGCTATCAAGCCGGGCCCGTTTCTTTGAGATAGGCGGCGGCGGCTGAGCGCAGGCGTTCAGACGGAAGCGGGGGATTCAGCAGCGCCGCGACAAAGGCTTCGCGATCACGTTCCGAAAGGCGGATCGTTTCGTGGTCCTTGATTGTCTTCAATGCGGCTTCTTCTGCGCTCGCGAGGACGAACGCCGTCACGCTGCTACCTTGCAAAGCAGCAGCGTGTTCAAGCAGATCTTTCAGCTCACCGCTCAGCCGGGCATCGATGCGGTCAGTCCGCGCGGCCTTGACCGGTTTGTGGGTTTCGGTAGGTAACATCATCGCCCTCCTTGGCTGTACCAAATGTACGGTTTTTAGCCGTACAAATCAAGTAAATTCGGGCGATGACTGCTAAGTGTTTGAAACTAAGGCTATTTTTGTTGGCAAGCGGCTTGGTCAAGCTGACAGGCCGCCAAACGCTGCTGTTGGTAAATAAGGTCGGCCTGGCCCTACAGCGCGGCGGCTTGGGCGGTCGAGCTCTGCAGTTGTGTCTGGTTATAAATTTGTGCGCCGCTGTTCAGCAGATCCGAAAGGGCAGCCGCTTTGTTGTATTCCAGCTTTTCGACTATGCCTGACAGTCCGATCTGGGCCGTCGTCGCGAGTTTGCCGAATGCGGGCGCCCTGGGTACCGGAATGGGGTGGGGTGAACTGATCGGCGCCAGTATCTGGTCGTCGTAAAAGGCGCACATCAGTGGCCGCGCCCGGGGCGGCAAGTTCATGCTCAGGCGAAAGACCCGGTGCGACCGGCTTCGGGCCACCCTGCGGGAAATCAAAGATGAGTTGCGGCACAGATGGCATCACTCGATCCCCGAGCAAGGGAAATGGCTACGACGGGTAGTTCAGGGCTACTTCAACTACCACGCCGTGCGCACCAATAGCGAAACCATGGCGGCGTTCCGCGCTCACGTCATTGACCTCTGGAGGCGCGCGCTCAGGCGGCGCAGTCAGTCGGACGACACGACGTGGGCAAAGGGCGGCCATCGTAGTTGACGCTATCCACTTCGCCTTCAACGAATCGCTTCATGTGCCCGCTCCGACCTGAATGCGTTACTTCAGTTTAGGCGATCAGCGTGCGTTTTCACACAAGCTTATATGGACACCGCCCGGTTTGCCAGATCGATCTAGTCGTGATGTTCAAATGAGGTATCGGCTGCAGTCTTATATCCGGCCTGTCGTGCAAGCCGAAGCCTGCGGGCCCTGATGGAATTCGCCAGGAACGTCCTCATCTCGGCCACGCACTTTAAGTGCAAGCTTGTGTTCAGGCTTACGTTCCTGCGGTCCGACCTGTTTTGCCATCACATGTTAATCAACCTGAGCAACCTATCGGTACTCCAGTGTTGCGTTTTCTGCTGCCCTGCTAAGCGGGTCTCACGCTGACGTGGTGCTTCTCATACGCTGTGCTGTGAGCGAGAATAGCCCACGCGGTGCGTGCCATCTTGTTGGCCAGGGCCACCGCTACTACGTTGGGTGCTCGTCGCTCCTGAATTCCTTTCTGCCATGCCGTCGGCACCTTGGTGTGACACATCACTGAGCGAGCGCCATGGATCAACAGCGTGCGCATATAGGGATCGCCTCGCTTGGAGATTGTCCCCAGCCAGATCTTGCCCCCGGTTCCACTTTGCCGTGGAACCAGTCCGAGAAACGAGGCGAACTCACGGCCCGACTTGAACGTTTTTGCATCGCCAATCGTAGCGATCAGCGCAGTTGCAGTAAGCTTGCCGATGCCAGGTACTTCAGCGATTGCTTGGCATGCCGCTTCCTGCTTGTACCAGCCGTTGATCTGCTTCTCAAGTTGATCGATATCCTGTTCGATCCCGTCGATGCGTCTCAACTGGTCCTGCAGACTGCTGATCATGACTCCCGGCAGGGCGTCCTCGAGTTCCTCCATGCGTGCGCGGATCTCATTGAGTCCGGCGACGCGCCCGGTGCGGAATGACACACCGAACTCGAAGAGGAGGCCTCGTAACTGGTTCACCTGCATGGTGCGGAACTTGATCAGTAGAGAGCGCATCCGGTGAAGACCGAGCATGGCCTGCTGGTCTTCTGTCTTCGCCGCTACGGTTCGCATTCCCGGCTGCTGCACCGCCGTCCAGATCGCCCGGGCATCCGCCGCGTCGGTCTTGTTCGTCTGAACAAATGGTCGAATGAACTTCGCGTGCAACAGCACCACCTCGTGCCCGAGCGCCTTGATCTTGCGGGCCCACCAGTGCGCGCTACCGCATGCTTCAAGCGCCACTCGACCCGCAGGCCGCTGAGCCAGAAACGCGATCAGCTCGTCGCGTCGAAAGCGCCGGTTGGCTATCTCGCCGGTTTGCGCGTCGACCCAGTACATCTGGAAGATCTGCTTTGCAACATCCAGACCGTATGTCGTAGCATTCATTTGGGCCCTCCGTTCCTCAAGTGGACGTGTCGAAACTCCATAGATTGGCACATTCATGCCGATCGGTTCTGGAGGGCCTCTGCGTTCCCGCAGGCCCCTGCCTCCCCGAAGGGAGGGCGGTGTCCATTCCATCTGGACCCACTTGAGCCACTCAGGCGAGCCCTCCGAATGTCCGCACTCTGGCTGATATCAGTCAATCGAGGTCGACGCTTCCGTGAACAGCAGCGTCACTGCGGCGTATCCCGCCCCTAAGTCTGCCTGATCTTGTAGAATTCCCGCGGCAGCGCATCGCTCACGTTCACCACAACCTGCGACCACATACCCATGCGCACTCTCGTTGCATCGGCTTTCTTATGCTTGCCCCTTCTCGCACACGCGGACTGCAAAGAACGCTTTACTGAGTGGGCTCACACGCTGCAACCCGGCCGGGCTGTCAACGCCGACAATGCCGCTTGCAAGGTTTGGCCCGCGAATCCGGCGCAAACGCTTGCCGTGTTGCCGTTGCCCCAGAAAGGCGGGACAACCGATGAGACCGTCTATGATGTCGAGGTGCTGGTGGCGGACAGCAAGACGGGAGCGGTCATCGCTCACAGTTACGAACCCTCCGCCATTACGTCCGATGCGATGGGCCTGCAGAGCATTGCTCTCGATACCGCACCTTGGCGGCTTACGCCTCAGGAACTTGCCTTTGGCGTAAGGAAGAGCTTTCAAAACTCGTCGCGAGTGGATCCCTTCGCAGATACCACGCTCAGTCTTTATGTCATCGACGAGCGCAAGCTTCGACGGGTGCTCAGCAATCTAACGACGCGACAAAGCAAGGGAGATTGGGACGGCAACTGCGCCGGCCAGTTCTCCGATACGTCCCGCGCAATATCGGTCGGTCCAGCCGGCCGCGGCGGTTATGCAACGCTACTTGTCAGCGAAAAGACAGTCGACACGACCAACACGGTGGCCGGGGAACAATGTGCAAGCAAGGACAAGGCCGCCAGACGGGCCAGCTTTACAATGGAATACGACGGTTCGCACTATGGCGTTCCGAGTGGTCTGAGCGACGACCAATAGTCCTGCTGCGCCGACATCGCCAACGCGTGTCAATAACCCGGAGGCGCACAACTTTGCCGGCCGCCGCATCACTCTATCCACCTATGGCCAACCATTGTGCTGCAGATGTCGCGCGTTGAGTGTCCGCATTCCAGCCTTTACTGTTCGGTGCCGCGGTGGGTCCGTTGGCGCTTGATCGCTACGCGACAAACATTAATAGGTCGCTTGGCAAACCAGCGACACCAGGCCCGGCTGGGACGTTACTTGATGATCGTCAGCCTGTCCGTTGCCTGTTTGGCGCCCTCAATCGCGACGGCAGCAAGTTTTGACTGCGGCAACGCCAGAACCCGTTTCGAGAAAACGGTTTGCGCCGATCTGAAACTATCGGCTCAGGACGCATTGATGGCACAGCGCTACGATGCGGCGCTGTCATCACTTTCCGACCCGGGAAAAATGATCCTGCGCACCGGGCAGCAACAGTGGCTCAAAGTCGTGAAAGTCCTGTGTCTTGATAACAAGAGGGATGAAAGCCCCACCTCCTGTCTACGACGGCAATACGCTGACCGGCTCGACGATCTGCGCAGCGCCGCCACTTCCATTGGTCCCTTCGTGTTCAGCCGAATTGACCATTACACGTCAATCGGGAAACAAGAAGTCACCGGCATGCCTTTGGAACAGCACACGGGCCTGCCAAGAATCGATCATCCGATTTCCCCGATAGCAGAACAATGGAATGGTGCGATAGTCCGGTCAGCCGCGACAGCGCGGGCAAATTGGTGTTTCGGAGACGCCGAGACGGCCAGCGATCAGTTTGTGGATTTCACAGTCCAGTCAGCGATGCCCGATTTCATTAACGTCGAGATGTTGCACACTGAGCAATGCGCTGCGGGAGCGGCTTCCGTGTCCATGAGCAACATTTCCTACTTGCTCAAGCCCGCCCTGCATCGCCTCAAGCCAGAGGACCTGTTCACGCCGGATAGCGGATGGGAAACCTTCTTACGTGATCGCGCCTTGCAGGGCTTGAACGTCGATCCGTCCTTTGCGGACGGAATCGGCAAGGACGTGCGAGATCCAGCGGCGTGGTCCTTCACCAAGGAGGCCCTTCTTATTTCGTTCAACCCCGGTGAGGCAGATGCAATGGCATCCGGCATTCTCGAAGTGACCGTGCCCTGGACCGATTTGCATCGTTTGCTTGCGCTAGGAGCGCCAATACCGCGATGATGCTCTAAGTGCGGCCCGGCAGGATCTCGCGGCATAACGGACGGGAAATTTACTTTCGTGACACAGCAGCGATGTGATCGACTGCTCCCGTGCCTGATGTAGCTTTTCGCAAAGGTCGCGTTCGCCCGTTGCTGCCTGTCACGACTAGCCGATGCGCACACTCATGAACTTCACCGAACGGTCCGGAATGACCCGATGCGGCAGATCAAAGCAATTTCGACGGAAGTCTGTTGTCGGCCTCCGAGCGGGCCCTCGAGAAATCTTCCCGAGTGACTCCACTTGGCCGGCGAACGAACCCGGCCTTATGCCGGTCGCAGCCACGCGAGCTTGTGTCGAACTCTATTGTTCGTTCCCGAGAACATCCTCGTCTCCTGATGAAATTCACCACGTTTTCCTTGTTTTCCTAGTCGACGCGACGCCAAGCGTCTTCGATGGCACCGAAAACGATCGGCACAAAGCCATGCCCTTCAAACGAAGCAGGGCGTTCGTCTTTCGGATAGTCCAGTGCAGCGGGAGCGCGGATCATGTCCAGAATCCGCTTGATGTACTTTCCCGTGGCGGCCACATCGGCCAAGACTTCAGTCTCGATCATGTGAATCAAAGCCCTCGTCAGCAAGCCGGCAGACTTATGCCCTCGAACAACTGCTGGTACGGCTTCCTTCACAGCCCGCATCAGCTGAAAATAGTGCGTCCGTATCTTTTCCTTTACATACCGAAGTCGGGCGACGAAGGCGTCGCACCATCCGACTCGGGCCCGTTTTGCGGCTCGATCCGAGTCGCGATAAAATGTTCAAGCAGCGGGAGGTGCGTCTTCACCGTGTCCCAGACAAATTCGAAATCCGTGTCGAAGTAGCCATGTGCCATCCGGTTTCGCATGCCAATCATCTTGTGCCACGGTACTGCGGGATTGACATTGGCTTTTACAAAATCCGGGTGCTCGTCACGAATCTGCGTAGCCGTTTCACCAATGATGACGATGTTCATCAGCACGGCCTGCTGGATCATTCGGCTGGCAAAGAATTCGGCTTTGTTGATTCCAGCGAGATACGCTGCGCAAAGACGTGATGCTTCGAGCATGTGTTCGAAATAGTCGTGCAGGCGCAACTGACGCTGCTTCGCGTTCATACGGGCACTGCCTCGGCCAACACATCCGCCCGGAATTTCACTGAAATATCGCGGGGCGTCAGCAGATCGACGCGTACTCCGAGCAGTTGCTGCAATTCGTACTGAATGCCGCCCAGATCGAACAGCGTCTCGCCTGGCAGCGCATCGACCAGAATGTCGATATCGCTACCGTCTTTGTCCTCACCACGGACGACCGAACCGAAGACTCGCGGATTGGTCGCCATGTTGGCTTCGACAATCCGGCGAATCTCTGCGCGATGCGCGTCAAGGGCCATAGAAGGTCGCACGGAAATCTCCCGATTCACGATTCGTGATAATGGGCACTTGTGCCTATTCAAGCAACTGCTTTCTTGAGCCCACGAACGCACCGTGCGCGCGGAGCATGGCCGCTGGGTTTGCTCAGCAATCAGGCCCGCGCTCTTGACCTGCGTAACACCGGATTCGGTGAGCAACGCGAGGAATCTTTCTCTGTTGATCATAGGCATTACTAATTTTGCGGTTGATTTTATAGTAGGCACACTTGCCTATCATAGCGCCGCTGAAGTCCGCGAGAATACCCCCGTTACCGTGAAAGCTCGGGTTGTAATACCCGGATTCGACAGGCTGCGTGATATGGCTTTGAGGCTGTTGCCCCGGGTCGGGCACTGATCATCGCGATTCTCCCTTCACCAGGCTCGACGCTGGACTTTTCGATAACAAATATCAAGTTGCGTAGTCAGCGCACTACCTCTTGCGACGCCTGCCCCACCGGCTCGTCGGGAGATCCCGTCGATAAGACGGGTTTGGCTGACGGGCGAAATCGCTGCTTGAATGCCCTCGTGTTCCGACCGTCTTGAGCCGGCGCCTTCTGGGGGCAAGCCATGTCCAGCAAACAAAACGAACCGCTCGTCATCCTGCGTCGGTGGCAGGTCGAGGCGAACACGGGGCTGTCACGCTCAACCATCTACCGGCGCATGCGCGCCGGCACATTTCCACTGCCGATACAATTGGGTGTCCGGATGGTCGGATGGCGTGCCGCCGACATCGAGCGGTTCCTCGCGAATCCCACCCGCTACCGGACTCCGGTGCCGCAATGTCCGGACCATGCGGAGCCGAGGTCATGAGTCGCGACTTTGCTGCTGTGCCCCTTGCCCGTCGCCTCGAGAACTGGGGAAACACGTCGCGCGGCGCCTACGATCCGCTCGATGCGGCGCGGGTGACGAAAGCCTGGCAGACGTTGCATCCGAGGCATCGCGAGATGCTGAGGATGGTCTATCTCTGGCATGCCCATCGCGAGGTTGTCTGCCGGCGACTGCGCATACCCCGACGACCAGCGCAACGCTTCGAACTGGAACTCGCGGCAGCGCGCCTGGAATTGGCGCAGGCTCTTGGCGGCAATAGCCCAAAACTCGGCAACATTGGTCTACCTCCAGCCGGCGAAAAATGAAGCGTGCGACCTCCTTGTGGACGACGGTGGCTCGGCTCACCAGCCAGCGTTTCGGTGGTGGACGTCGTCGGCCGATGCCAACGTGGGTGTGGAAGCTCATGCGCGTGAAGTTTATTTTGGGAACACATAGGAATGCCTGAGAACACGTGGGTAAATGGTGAGGCAGCGAGACGTCTGAGGGCTCTTGCATCGCACCGCGCGTTTGCCTAGAGTGAAGCCAACAATCTGATCCGGTCAACGTGCGAAGCACGACCGAGTACGCGTTAGCGGCCCCGAAGTACCGAAGTCACTGCGACGACGTGGTGTGCCGCAAGACAACCCAAAGCCTGCATCCGCAGGCTTTTCTATTTTCTGGCCCACGGTCCCCGTTGAGCCCGCGGTCAGTCCCCAGGCGCCGCGGGTTCTTTTTTCCATCGCCCGTGACTTTCTGGTGCTTCGCTCGGCCTGTCGATGGGAATGACGGACCATGAAGACACTTCTGATTGCAGCGGAAAAAGGCGGTACCGGCAGGAGCGCACTGCTGTGCCAACTCGCGCATTATCTGCGCCGGGTGCGTGGAGCCAGGGTACTGGTGCTTGATCTGGCGGAGCCCGCTTGCAGCACGGCGTCGCTCACACGCACCGCTCAAGCGGTGATGCCTAGCGGCGAGCGTGTGCCCGTGAAGCCGCACGCGCAGACAGGCAGAGCGCGCGCACCTCGCATCCAGGTACTGCCGGCGCGCACAGTCCACGGACTCCGGTCGGCGGCGGGCGAGAGCAGCGCGCGCTACTACGCAAACATGCGACACCTGCTGCGCGTGGTGGCGCCTTTCGTGGACGTCTGCCTGATCGACTGTCCGCCACTGCCCGACCCGCGCGCCGTGTGTGCTGAGGCAAACGCGGATGCGATGCTGAGTCCGATCGTGCTGTCAAGGGAAGCATTCGACAGTACATACGATCTGATCAATGGTCCGCACGGCGTGCGGAATGTTCGTGCCAGGCTCAATCCCGCGCTGCGTTTCTTCGGACTGTTGCCGAACATGGTGGAAGATACGCCGCTTCAGCGGGCACAGGCGCGGGCGCTTCAGGCGCAAATGGGCGCGTGGCTGATACCGGATCCCCGCGACCCTGATGGCTATCTTCGGATGCCCCGCCTGGATGCGATTGCACAGGCACAGGCCGCAGGAGTGTCGGTGCTCGATATCGCCTGGAGCGACGCGGCAGCACGCCCCGCGTGGCGCGCGGTGCGCCACTGCTTTGATGAGATCGCGCTTCGGCTGGACTGCGTCGCAGCGTGCGGGCCGGGCTCCGGCACGGAGGGTGAATCTGCTGCTAACCCCGGTCCAACGGAGATGGTCCATGCGTAACGTATCGATTCGTTCATGGGCATCACGCCTCATGCGTTGCCTGGCTCCGGGACTTGCCTGCTTCATCGGCACCTGCGTGATCGCACCCAAGCTCGCCCTTGCCGACGACTGGGGCTGCCAGGTGATCCTCTGTCTCGCCAATCCGGGTGGCCCGGAACAGTACGCCGAATGCGTGCCGCCGATCGAGAAACTCTGGCGAGCGTTGCGACATGGCGATCCGTTCCCGACGTGCGACTTCGGTGCAGGTGGCTCGCAGGGTACATCCGCGTCGAACACTTTCGCCAGTGCTGCGTATTGCCGTGAGGATCTTCTTTACTGGGGTGGGCCCGAGAAGAGCGAGCTGCTCTGTGGTGCGCGCGGCGCCATCAACGTCGTTATCGACGGCGAGCTCTATACGCGCGTCTGGTGGGATGCGAATGGCGAGGGCCACACGATCACGGAATTCTATGGTGCTGGAAGTACCGATGCACCCTACGACCCGATGCAGTCGGCGCGCCGGTTTCTAGAGCGCATGCAACGCGAAGAGGGCGGTGATGTCGATGAGGCGGGAGGCCGCTCATGACGGTGCTCGACTTCATGACGCTCGCGCAGCAGTGTGCCCCGCGAGTTTCGCCGGCAACAATGGCGGCGATCGTGCGCACCGAGTCATCGTTTAACCCTTACGCCATCGGCGTGGTGCACGCCCGGCTGCTGCGCCAGCCAGCCAGCCTCGAGGAAGCCACGGCCACTGTGCGGGCACTGGAGGCGGGCGGATGGGATTACAGCGTGGGCCTCGCACAGGTGAACCGGGCCAACTGGTCGCGGTATGGCATGAGCATGCAGAACGCATTTGATCCTTGCCTCAACCTGGCTGCTGGCGCCGCAATCCTGCAGGACTGTTACGCACAGGCGCGCAAGTCGCGCTCAGAAGTCCAGGGTGCACTGCGAGCGAGCCTGTCCTGTTACGCGAGCGGCGACTTCGCGACGGGATACAGGACGGGATATGTGCAGCGCGTGGTCCAGAACGCGGCTGATAGCGTGTCCGCGCATCTGGTCCCCAGCGTACCGGCGATCGACCCGGCGGTGAGCCTGATCCCGGCGATCCCGGCGATTCCGGTCGTGCCGCTGGGTCGCGGTGGTTTTCCGCAGCGGGCGCAGCGCCCGCTCCCGGCGCAACCGGCTTCTGCTGATGGTCCAGGGCCACAGGTACCACAGGGCAATGCGCCGGGGCAACCGCAAGGCGAGTCCTCGGACACTAGCGCGGTGGTTTTTTGAAGCATAGGTGAAGGCAAAAATCTGGTTATCGGCGTGCAAGGAGACTGTCATGAATTTAAGTATCCTAATTGAAAATAAGTCCGAAAAACGGATCTGCAGGATCCGGGATTTCGCCCGCGGGTTGGCAAAGCTTCCTACCGGCGCCGTCCTGGCAGCGGTGCTGGTCTCACCGGCCTACGCACAGCTCTCCCAGGTCAACACGCTGTTGACGACGATCCAGACGACGCTGCTCGGTGTGGGTGACGTGGTGTGCTCGATTTCGATCATCTGGGCCGGTTTCAAGATGATGTTCCAGCACGCCCGGTTCGGTGACATCGCGAATGTCTTCATCGGGGGGCTGTTCGTCGGCTGCGCGACGGTGATCGCCGCGATGCTGATCCCGACTTCCTGATCCCCGAGAAAGGGAGCAGAACCATGAATGCGCTCAAGGATCCCGTATTTAAGGGCTGCACCCGCCCCGCGATGCTCTGGGGCGTGCCGCTCGTGTCCGCGCTGATGGTCGGAGGCGGCATGTTGATCCCGGCCATCTGGGCGCTGCTGGCGAGTCCCCCGGTCGGTGTGGCTATTCTCCTGCTGATGATCCCGGTATTCGTCGCGATGCGGGTGATCACGCGCAACGACGACCAGCGGCTCGCGCAACTGGTCTTGCGTCTGCGCATCGGTCTGCCGCAGCGCAACCGCCGGTTCTGGGGTGCGCATGCTTATGTGCCGGTGCGCCTGAAGAGGAGGGCATGAGATGCATGCCGATCCAAAGCTCGTGGCCGTGGCAAACCGGGAAGTGGTGCTCGCTAACTTTGTTCCGTATTCGACGCATGTGACCGATCAGGTCATCCGCACCCGTGAGGGGGACTACCTGCGTGTCTGGAAGATCGCTGGCATCGCATTCGAGGCGGCTGACCCTGCCGAGATCCTCGCGCGCCATGAGGGATTTAATCAGTTGGTGCGGGGGCTGGCCGGCGGGCACGTGGGCCTTTGGGCACACCGACTGCGCCGGCGCGTCACGGATCACTTCGCGACGCCGTATGCCAACCGGCTCTGCCAGCAATTGGCGACTCGTTATTACGAGAGCTTTACCGGGTACCGGATGATGGCCAACGAGCTTTATCTGAGCGTTGTCTACCGGCCCAACCGGACACGACTCGGGCGCCTGTTCAGCCAGGCCAACCGGCGCACGCTGGACGACATCCGGAGTGACCAGCAAGAGGCACTCAAGGTGATGGAGGACATCGCTGCACAGGTTGAATCGGGTCTCAAACCGTACGGCCCGGTGGCGCTGGGGGTCCATATGAAGCAGATGCAGTACGCCCGGCGAGCGCGCCGTTTTTCCGCGGCGCTGGAATTTCTCGGCTATCTTGTCAATGCCGTGTGGGAGCCCGTGCCGGTGCCTTCCGGCATGATCCGCGAGGCGTTGCCAACCTCGCGGCTCTTCTTCCGTACCGAGAAAGTCGAAATTCGCATGCCGTCGGCAACCCGTTATGCCGCGTTGCTGGACCTGAAGGATTATCCACAGGAAACCGAGCCCGGCATGCTCAACGGGATGCTGTATGGCGATTTCGAGTATATCGAGACGCAGAGTTTCACCATACTCGACCGGGCCGCCGCGAAGGAGGCGCTGGAGCGGCAGCGCAACCAGCTCTTGGCGGCCGAGGATGTGGGGGTGTCGCAGGTTGTTGCGATGGACCGGGCGCTCGACGAGCTGATCAATGGCGAGTTCGTGCTGGGCGAATATCACTATTCACTCGCGGTGCTGGGCGACACGCCACACGACGTTGCAAAGCACGTGGCGATGGCCCGCACGCAACTGGCCGACGCGGGCTTTCAGGCCGCGCTGGTCGACCTGGTGGCGGACGCCGCGTGGTTCGCGCAACTGCCAGGGAACTGGCGCTACCGCCCGCGTGAGGCGAAGCTGACCTCGCGCAACTTCTGCGGGCTTGCAAGCCTGCACAACTTCGCAACGGGCAAGCGCGATGGCAATCCGTGGGGTGAGGCAATCACGATCGTCAAGACGCCAAGCGGCCAGCCGCTCTATCTCAATTTTCACGCGACACCCGAGAAGAAGGACTCGACCGATGAGAAGGCACTCGCCAATGTCCAGATCATAGGGCAGGCGGGCGCCGGCAAGACGGTGCTGGAACTGATGCTGCTTGCGATGGCGATGAAGTTCGGCATTACCGCGGTGCTCTATGACAAGGACCGGGGCACCGAGATCGCGATCCGCGCGATGGGCGGCATCTATAGCGTGTTCCGCCGCGGAGAGCCAACGGGGCTCAATCCCTTCCAGCTCGAGCCGGACGAATTCGTGATCGACTTCTGGGAGCGGCTCGTGCGCAAGCTGGTGAATCACGGGTTGCTGCTGCCGGCGAAGGACGAGATGGATATTTCGCGGGCCGTGCGTGAGGTGGCCCGCATGGAGAAGCCGCTGCGGCGCCTGTCGGTGGTGCGCCAGTTGCTGCCCAACGTCGGGGAGAACAGCCTGCATACGCGGCTCGCGAAATGGTGCGCGGGGGGGCGGCTGGGCTGGCTGCTCGATAACCCTGTGGACCGACTCGACTTTACCCGTGCGCGTCTCTTTGGCTTTGACGACACTGAGCTGCTCGACGATCCCGAAGTATCGACGCCCCTCACGATGTATCTGCTGCATCTGACGCAAAGCCTCATCGACGGCCGGCGCTTCGTCTATGTGATGACGGAGTTCTGGAAGCGGCTCGGCGACCCGGTTTTCACGGACTTTGCGAACAACAAGCAGAAGACGATCCGCAAGCAAAACGGACTTGGTATTTTTGATACGCAGTCACCGGCCGATGTGCTGCGCAGCGACATTGCGCGCGCGCTCATCGAGCAGACCGCGACGTTCTTCTTCCTGCCCAACCCGCGCGCCGATTATGACGATTATGTGCGCGGCTTCAAGCTGACCGAAGCCGAGTTCAACATAGTACGCAACCTCGGAGAAAACAGCCGGCTCTTTCTCTTCAAGCAGGGTCACCGCTCGGCGATCGGCCGGCTGGATCTTGCCGGTCTTGGCGACGTGCTCGATGTGCTGTCGGGCACGACCGATAACGTCGAGCTGCTCGACACCATCCGCGCCGGGGTGGGTGACGACCCGGATGACTGGTTGCCGGTCTTTCACGAGCAGCTTGCGAAGCGTCGGGCCGCAAACGCGCAGGCGTTTCCCGGTCTGTCGCCGCGCAAAGGTGGTGCGCGATGAGCGGGCTCTTTACTGCGGTCGGCGGCACGCTGGAAAACGGCATGGGCACGTATGTGACGAATGTTTCGTCTGCTCTCTCCAGTGCGCTCGTGCCGGCAGTCACCACGGCGGTCGCCATCTGGGTTCTCGCATATGGTCTTGCGGTGGTGCGCGGTGAAGCGCACGAGTCGGTGCCCGCGTTTGCGTGGCGTGGCCTGAAACTGGCAATCATCCTCGCCTTCGCGCTCGGTACGGGCATCTACCAGGCGCAGGTCGTCACCGCCGTTAATGACGTCACGGCCGGACTCGCGCAGACGATCCAGAGTGCGGCCGCGAATACCGGAGCAGGCAACCCCGGATGCGGTTCGGTCAGCGGCAGCAGCGTGACTGGCTCGAGTGCGGCGGCCATCTATCAGACGCTCGATTGCTACGACCAGCAGATCGATCTTGTGATGGACGCCTACTTCGACCAGGCGATGCACGAAGGCTTCAGCGCAAGCGGCATCGTCGCGGGCGTTGGTGACTTCCTTTGCGGGCTCGTGGCCGCGCTGGGCGGCTCCATTTTCCTGATGGTGCTCGCATTCGAAGTCGTAATGGCGAGGATGCTGCTTGATCTCGTGCTGGGGCTCGGGCCGGCGTTCATCGCCTGCGGCGCGTTTAGCCCGACTGCACGCTTTTTTGAGGCGTGGACGGCGAAGGTCGCCAACTATGCGTTACTGCAGGTACTGGTCGCCGCCTTTCTGGGCATGGCACTGACCGCTTTTTCGAGCGATCTCGCGACATTTCACGTGACCACGTCGGCACCTGGTGCGAACGCGGCGAGCCTGGTTGCGAACGCACAGCAGCGCCTGACCGGTGTGGCCACGCTTGCCTCGGCACTGGGCCTTTTCGTGACCGGTGCGTTCCTCGCCATGGTGGGCTGGCAACTGCCGGCGGTCGCCTCGGGCCTCGCTGGCGGCGCAACGCTGTCGGGTTTCGGGGCATTCGTCGCCGGTCTTGCCTCGCGCCAGGTGATCGCGGGCTTCATGACCGCGCTGCGCTGGGGACATGGCGAGCGGCGCCCGGGCGGTGCGATCGACAACCGTGGCGGCTTCGGTGGTGGTCCCGGGGGTAGCACCGGCGGTGCCCCGGGCGGCAGCGGTGAAGTGCCGGCGTATCAACGTGCGGCCCGTGAACATCTGGGTGGCCAGGGTGACTGAAGCGAGAGCAAACATCATGAGCAAACCATACGCACTGGTGCGCGTTGCCGCTGCGGCGGTCCTCGCTGCTGCCGTCGTGGGGCCGGTTCATGCGCAGGGCATTCCGGTTTTCGACGCGCAGAACGTCGCGCAGGCCATCTCGACGGTCGCCCAGCTCGAACAGCAAGTCCAGCAAGAGATCCAGCTTTACCAGTCGATGAACGGGTCCCGCGGATTCGGCGCACTGCTCAGCAATCCGGTGCTGGCGAATTCCCTGCCGTCGAACTGGACGAGTGTCTATACGGCGATCCAGAACGGCGGCTATGCGGGTCTCACTGGCAGCGCGCAGGCGCTGCGCTCGGCAGGCGAGATCTACAACTGCGAGGACCAGAGCGGGATCGACCAGCAGGTCTGTCAGCGCGCGCTCGACAAGCCTTTCCAGGACAAGGCGTTCGGCATGCAGGCGTACCAGATCGAGCTTCAGGAGCTGAACCAGATCCAGAGCCTGATGCAGCAGATCGATGTCACGCAGGATCCCAAAGGCGTTGCCGAACTGCAGGCACGCATCCAGTCGGAGAGTACCGCGGTGGGTAACGAGATGACGAAGCTGCAGCTCTTCAGGATGCTCTCGGATACCGAGGATCGGCTGATCGCCGAGCAGCAGGGTGAGCTCGTGATGAGGCGGGCTGGCAACACGGCACGGTTGCAGGACCAGATGGTCCCGGCCACGTTCGGCAACTGAAGGAGCGCAGCATGAAGAATCTGATGGTTACCATACTAATTTTCTGTTTAGTCATCCCTATCGAATCGTGTAGCGGCAATCCGCCGAAACCGGTGTTGCCCGACGGCGCGCATCGCGTGCCGGTGAATCGTGTGCCGCCGGTGCCATCAACGGATGGGGCCCGCTCATGAAAGCCAGCCATGACTACCGGCGCGTGCTGGACATCGAGGCTTCGCTCACGGATATGCAGGCACATTCCGAGCGGCGGGCATGGCACGTGGCCTACGCGGCAGTGGGCGTCGCCGCGCTCAGCGCAATGGCGCTCGCGGTGATGGTGCCGTTCTACCGGGTGGTGCCGCTACCCATCGAGGTCGACCGTCTGACGGGCGAGTCACAGGTGATCGATGTGCTCGATGCGAAGCACGTGCACACGAGCGAGATCCAGGACAAGCACTGGGTCGACGTCTATGTGCGCTCGCGCGAGCGCTACGACTGGGGCCTGCTGCAGATGGACTACGACCGGGTGCTCGACATGAGCGCGGATACGGTCGCACGGGATTACCGCCAGATCTACAGCGGCCCGGATGCACTTGACCGGCAACTCGGTCCCGGCACCGAGCGCCGCATCCGGATCCTGTCGACCACGCTGCCACCGGACGAATCGGGGCGGGCGGTGGTGCATATCGAGTGCACCACGCGCAAACATGGCGAGGACAACGCCGAACCGCCACAGCGGTTCGTGGTGACGCTCGCCTACACCTACCGGCCGCCGGTGTTCACGCGGGAGAGCACGGCGGTCGAAAACCCGTTTGGCTTCACGGTGACAGCCTACAGCCGCGATCCCGAATACACACCACCGGCCTCGTCATCTGCAGCGGGAGGTGCCCGATGAATCCGCGCTTGCTGATTGTGGCGATGTTCGCCTCGCTGGCGACCCAGCTTGCACACGCCTACGACGTGCCCGGCTGGTCACGCGATTCGCGTGTGCGCCAGGTGCTGTACCGCGCGGATGAGGTGGTGCGCATCGACGCACAGCGCGGCTTTGCCACCCATATTGCGCTCGATCCGCATGAACGGATTCTGGTTGTCGCCCCAGGAGACCGCGACGGCTGGCAGGTCGTGGCGAACCGGGGCGATCACGACGTGTGGCTGAAGCCGCAGCTTGCCGCACACGACACGAACCTGGAAATCCGTACCGACCTGCGCAGCTACAGCTTCGATCTCGTGGTGCTGCCCCTGAAGGCGAAGTTCGCCAATGACGAGGAGGTGTACCGCGTCACGTTCAGCTATCAGGATGAGGTACAGGAAAAAGCCCGCATCGATGCGGATCGGGCACTTATGCAGCAGCGCCTTGCACAGCCGCGGGTTGTGCGCAATGCCCGCTACTCGATGCAGGTCATGCCGCACTCGGACGACATTGCGCCGGTTGCCGCTTGGGACGACGGCCGGTTCACGTACCTGCGCATCCCCAACAACCGCCGCATTCCCGCGATCTTCCGGGTCGCGGAGGACGGTAGCGAGAGCGTGGTGGATCGGCACATCGAGAGCGACGTTATCGTCATCCATGAGGTTGCACAGCGCTTCGTGCTGCGGCTCGCCGATGAGGCGGTGGGCATCTGGAACGACGCGTACGACATGGACGGTGTGCCACCGAAGGATGGCACGACGGTGACTGGCGTGAAGCGTGTTCTGCGGAGTGGCGGCCATGAGTGACGATACCCCGCGCAACCTGATCGAACCGGACGGTCCCGCTGACCGCAGCCGCAATCCTGTCAATCCTGATAATGCGGGCAACCTGGAGAATCCGGCCATTGCCGAAGGTCCAGACCGCGCATCGCCCGACCGCGGCATGCCAGAACTGGGGCAACACGGCAGCGGTCGTCCACGCGCGTGGTGGCTGACGCCGCTCGCCATCGTGGCGGTCGTGGTCGCCGGGGCGGTCTGGAGCGTTCACGGCCTTCTGGCACGGCACGACGCGGCGGCCCAGGCCCGACGCGACGCCGCGCTTGACCAGCCGGTGCAGGGAAGGATCTTCGGCGACCAGCCGGCATCGGCCACCGGCATGCCGGCATCGGATGCACACCCCGCAAGCGCGCCTGAGGGTCAGGGCGTGCCCGCGTCCGCCGCGGCGCTCACGCGTTCGCCGGCGAATTCCGCGCGCGCCCCGACCGTGCGCAGCTACTACGACGCGCCGTTACTGGCGACGGGAGGCTCCAGCAGTTCCGGGACACAGGAGAGCGCAATGACCGGCGCGCCGCAGAGCGGTGTCGGCACGCCTGCGCCGGCGTCCGTGTCGGGCACCGTGACTACACCCACTGCTGACCGTGGGCAGGCCGGCAGCCCACTTGGCCAGGCGCTGACGCCCACATTGACACCCCGGGTCACGGCGGGGCTCCTCGGCAATCGCAGCCTGATTCTTGCCCAGGGCGCGAAGATCGACTGTGTGGGTGACACCGCCTTCGATTCGACGGAAGCTGGCATCTCCACCTGCACGGTCACGCGGAACGTGTATTCGGATGACGGGCGCGTGGTGCTCATCGAGCGTGGCTCGCAGATCAACAGCGAATACCGCTCCAACCTGTCGCCGGGGCAGACCCGTGTATTCGTCCTCTCAGTCAGGATCAGGACACCCCATGGCGTGACGGTCGAAATTGACTCACCGGCTGCTGACGCGCTGGGACGCATGGGTGTCGGTGGTTACGTGAACAACCACTGGGGCGAGCGCATTGGCGCGGCGATGCTGCTCGGCATGACCCAGGATGCAATCGGTTACCTCGCGACGCGTGGCGGGAACAGCAACGGACCCGTCGTCTTCGAGAACACGCAGCAGCAGGGCAACGACATGGCCACGCGCGTACTCGACAGCACGATCAACATCCCGCCGACGCTCACGCAGAACCAGGGCGCGGAATTCACGATCATCGTCGCACGGGATCTGGATTTCAGCACGGTCTATGCGTTGCAGCCGGAGGCGCTCCGATGAACACGGGCGCATCCATACCAGACCGGCTTGACGAAGTGCCGCTTGCGCGTCTACCCGACGATGCGTCGGTGCGTGAGCTGATGCGCCCGTTTGCACCGCTGCTCGATGAGACGGATGTGACCGAGCTGGTGATCAACCGGCCTCAGCGCGTGTTGACCGAGACGCATCTCGGCTGGCGTGCGCACGACTATCCCGATCTCGACTTCGAGCGGTTAATGTCGTTCGCGGTGGCAATTGCGACGCTCACCAGCCAGGTGGTGTCGGCCGAGCACCCGGTGCTTTCGGCGCTCCTGCCGGGCGACGCGCGCATCCAGATCGTGGTGCCGCCAGTGGTGCCGCCGCACACCGTGTCGGTCACGATCCGCCGGCCCTCTTCAAAAGAGAAGACGCTCGGCAGCTATCGCGCCGAGGGCCTGTTTGACGACACGTCGTGGCTTCGCCCGGCGGGGCTCGATGACGATGCACTCAGCCTGCTTCGGCAATCGGATCATCAACTGGTGCGCCGGCTCGACGAGCGTGACTTTGCGGCCTTCTTCGCGCGGGCGGTCACAGGTCGTCTGAACATCGTGATCGTCGGCAGTACGGGATCGGGCAAGACCAGCTTCATGAAGACACTGTGCCAGCACATCCCTGCGGGCGAGCGCATCGTGACCATCGAGGATGTCCGGGAGCTGTTTATCCGTCATATCGAGAACTGCGTGCATCTCGTCTACAGCAAGGGTGGCCACGGCCAGGCGCGGGTGACACCCGCGGACCTGATCGCCAGCACGATGCGCATGCGTCCTGACCGCGTGCTGCTGGCCGAGTTGCGCGGGGCGGAAGCGTACGACTTCCTCAAGCTGCTGACGACCGGACATTCCGGTTCGATCACGAGCTACCACGCCTCCAGCGCAGCGGTTGCCATCGAGCGGTTTGCGCTGATGGCGAAGGAACATCCCGAAGCTGGCGCCTACGACGATGCGGCGCTCAAGCGCCTGCTGTTTCTCACGATCGATGTGGTGGCGCACATGGAGGCGCAGCCGGTGTTCGACGAGACCGGCACGCAGACCGGAAAGCGCTGGGCGATGACCGAGATATGGTTCGATCCGGTGCGCCGATACCGGGCCGCGCTCGGGTAACCGGAAATTGGAAGGAGCAATCCCGATGAAAGCATCAATTCCGAATCCCGCTGGACAGTCCGTCGTGCAGCCTAGCGCGCAGGGTGAGGCCGCATCGGCCACGACAGCGATGATGATGCCGGCCGATCAGTCTGAAAGTCTGTCACCAGGTCGGCATGAACTCTGGTATCACGCCCGCCACGGCGCGATCACGCTGGTGGTACTGGCTGCATTTGCAGCGGGTCTTGCGGCCGCCATGTGGTTCGCCTCGTTTTTCCTGTACGCGAGCTTGCGGGTCAATCCGTTCCATGCGGGGATGTGGGGCTGGTTCGATGCAGCGCGGGCGTGGTACGCGGGTGGCCTGCCGAAGGAAGGCCGCCGGATCGCCGGTTCCGCGCTGTTCGGGCTGCTGCTGGCGTATGGCGCGCCGGGCGCTGCGGCATACGCCCTGTGGGGTCCCTCCGGCCGACGGCATCTGTATGGCAGCGCGCGCTTTGCGAGCGAGGCGGAGATCCGCGCGGCGGGGTTGCTGTGAGCACGCCCGTGACACGCAACGCTGGTCCCTCACTCGTTGTCGGTGTGTGGCGCGGGCGCTATCTGCGCTTTGCCGGACAGCAGTTCGTGCTGCTTGCCGCGCCAGCGCGCTCGGGCAAGGGTGTGGGCATCGTGATCCCGAACCTGCTCAGTTACCCTGACTCGATAGTCGTGCTCGACATTAAGCAGGAAAACTACAACGTCACCGCCGGGTTCCGGCGTGCACACGGTCAGGCGGTCTATCTGTTCAATCCGTTCGCCGAGGATGGCCGCACGCACCGGTTCAACCCGCTGTCGACGATCTCGGGCGGTGCATTTCGTGTCGGAGACATCCTCGCCATCGGCTACACCCTGTATCCGGTCGGCGGTCACGATGATTTCTGGAAGGACCAGGCGCGCAATCTCTTTCTCGGTATCGTGCTACTGCTGTGCGAGTGGCGGGACGCGCGCCGCGCCGGCAACGTGGATGTGCCTGACTATCGGGTCACGATGGGAGAGGTTCTGCGGCAGTCCTCGGGCAACGGCATGCCGATGAAGGCGTACCTGCAGAGGGCGCTGCTGCAGCACCGCAGCCTCCTAAGTGGCCCCTGTGTCGACGCGCTGAACCGCTTTCTCGCGAACGACGACAAGGTGCTCGCGAGCATCCTCGCGACCTTCAACGCGCCGCTCACGATCTGGGCCAATCCCATTGTCGATGCAGCGACGAGTGGTAACGACTTCGATCTGCGCGACGTGAGAAAGCGTCGCATGTCCGTCTATATCGGCATCACACCGGATCACCTGAGCGAGGCGGCGCTGCTGGTCAACCTCGTGTTCTCGCAGCTGGTCAATCTCAATACGAAGGAGTTGCCGGAACGCAATCCCGCGCTGAAATTCCAGTGCCTGCTGCTGATGGACGAATTCACCTCGATCGGGAAGATCCAGATCATCGCGCGGGCCGTCCCGTACATGGCGGGGTTCAACCTGCGCATGCTGTCGATTGTGCAGTCGGTCTCGCAGCTTGAGTCGGTATACGGGCGCGCCGATGCGCGCACGTTCGTGACGAACCACGCGATGCAGATCCTCTATGCGCCGCGCGAGCAGAAGGATGCAAACGAATATTCGGAAATGCTCGGCACCTTCACCGACAAGTCGCGCAGCGTGAGCCGCTCGAATGCGATCTTCGGTGGCCGGGGCGGCTCGAGCGAGAGCATCTCTGAGCAGCGCCGGCCGCTGCTTCTGCCCCAGGAGCTGAAGGAGCTCGGGCGCGGCAAGCAAATCATCCTGCTCGAGAACACCAAGCCCATCCTCGCCGACAAGATCTGCTACTGGCGTGATCCTGCCTTTACCGCACGCCTTGCGGCGCCACCGAAGGTCGCGGCGATCGATCTCGCGCGCTTTGCCGCGCAGACCGAACGACGCCTGCGCGATCTTGATCCGTCGGAGGTCGATGCTGCCGCAGCGGGACTCATCAATGTGCCGGTCGAACATCTGGAGGTGCTGCAGGCCTGGGATCCACGCGAGCTGCCGGCGCATCTGGACGAGCTCAGCGAGGACGACGTGAGTGCCTATGTCGAGCGGCATTTCATGCTGCTTGGTGTGCCACGCAATCGCATTGTGGCGGCGAAGCGCATGGTTTCGCTGTCCGAACCGGACGTGGCGGAATTGCGTGCGGCTCCGGCTATCCGGAAACAGCGCACGGGCGGCAACGCGAGCGGGGCAAAGGAAGAGGCCGGCCCGGCAGCGCGGGCGGATCGCAAGGCGGGGCGCAGGAGTGAGTCCAAGTGTGAGTCGAACGTTGGGCCGATCACGGGAGACCGTTGATGAACGCACCCTATGTCGATGAAACGAACCGTGTTCGTGCCGCGCTCGCGGTGATCCCGGCCGACGACTACGCCACTTGGGTGGACATGGCGTTCGCCGTCAGGCAGGGGCTGGGTGATGCGGGCTTTGAAATCTGGGATGAATGGAGTCGCAGCGCGCAAAACTACAACGAGCGTGCGGCGCGCACGACATGGCGCTCGGCACGCGCGTCGGGTGGCAAGACGCTGGCTTCCCTCTTCTGGCTCGCTCAGCAGCACGGCTTTGATGTCAAGGCCTCGCGCATGCCGGGTACGATCACCGCGGCCTCACCGGGTCCGGACCGCGAGGAATTCGCGCGTCGCAGCCGGGAGGCGGCACATGAGGCGGCACATGAGGAGGCCCGTGTGCGTGCGCGCCACGCAGCTGTGGCGCAGACGGCCGTGTCGATCTGGGAATGGGCGCGGCCCGTTGCGCCCGAGCATCCGTACCTCGTGCGCAAGCAGCTCGAACCGGTTGCAACGTTGCGCGAACTCGAGGCACTCGAACTGAAGGCGCTGCTTGGCTACATGCCGCTGAGTGCGGAAGAGCCGCTCGCGGGCCGTGTGCTGATTGTGCCGGCGCGGGTTGGCGACGCGATGACGACGCTCGAGCTGATCGACGGTATGGGACGTAAATCGTCGCTGGCCGGTGGTGCAAAAAAGGGCGGCTACTGGGTGAATCGACCTTTGACGGAGGATGCTGGCAACACGCCGATCCTGATCGCGGAGGGCGTGGCGACGGCACTGTCAGCGCATCGGGCGACCGGCTGGATGGTGGTGGCGACGCTGTCCGCCGGCAATCTGCCCCAGGTTGCTGCAGGCCTGCGCGAGCGACACCCGCGTGCTCCACTCATCGTCCTTGGAGAACCTGGCAAGGGCGAGAGCTTTGCGCGCCAAGCCGCGCAGGCAGCACAGGCGGCTCTCGCACTGCCGTCGTTCACCCCGGATGCCCGCATCGATGGCACGCAGCCGACCGATTTCAACGACATGGCAGTGTTATCCGGTCTGGATGCCGTCGGTGAGCTTTTACGTGATGTCGCAAGCAGGATCACTACGGACCACCCTGCGTTGACCGGTGCACCACCCGGTGCCGATGCAGGGTGGGTGGCTCGCGGTACAGCGGTTGAATGGATGGAGGACGCAGACATGGGACGCGTGAAAGAGGAACTCACGGACGCAATGACGGATGAAGCCACAGGCACGAAACGGCGCAGGGCCGGCCGCAGGCAGCAGACACAGGATGCGCCGGTGCAGGAGGCGCGGCCGGAAGCATGCTCGTCTGGTGTGCCGCAGCAGGACGCCGGTCTTGCAGGCGCGGATACGGACAGCGGGCTTGCGTTCGGACAGGACGCACAGGACGCACAGGACGCACAGGACGCACAGGACGCACAGGACGCACAGGACGCGGGCCACCCGGGTCAGGCGCAATCCCGCGCGGCACCGCGCCGCGAGATTGGGCAGGCGTTGTACGGCCTGGATGATGTGCCTGGCGAAATCCGGGCGCTGGCGCAGCACCGGTTCGGCGCGCAGATCCGGATGGCGACGCCGCGTGAGAACGGTGGCCCCTATCGCGGCGAGGTGTTGAACACCGAACACTACGTGATCCAGGAGGTGGCGACGCGAAGCGTGGTGTTCCACCGCAAGGACCACATGGAATTTGTCTCGGACCGGCTGAAGTGGATGGACCAGAACCAGCGGATGAATGGCGCCGAGGTGCAGATTGGCTACGACGGTGACCGGCCGAAGGTCTATCCGTGGGACCGTGCGCGCGACCAGCTTGAGCGCGTGGTGGCGTCGTTGAAGAAATCGGCGCGCGAGGCGGGTTTCGGCGCGGACCTCGACCCGACGCTCGAGCAGTTGCAGTCGGTGTCGTGGACACGGTTTCGTGAGGCACGCGCGGCAGCGCTCGCGCAGGCCCGTGAGCGTGCGGGACGCGAGCCCGGCGGACATCCCGACCGGTAGGGTGTGCCCTCGATCGGGCAGGGCCCGGGAACGGACCATATGAGGATAGATCATGAGCGAAACGACTTTGGCTGATGGCGCTGCACGGGATCCGCTGATCAACGTGATCGAGCGGGCACCGTCGCCGGAAGAGGGCGGCGCGGGCGGAGCCAGGGAAGGTCTGGACCGTCCGGCGGCAGAGGCAATGGATGCGCGCCGGCGCCGCGAATTCAATGCGGTGCGGGCGCGTCTGCGTGAGCAGGCGATGCGCAACGATCCTGGGCAGGCGCAACCCGGAGATTCCCGGACCCAAGCCGCAGACCGGGCCTCGGCACCGCTTGGAGAGGCACCGGAGCGCGTGCGCAAGCGTTATCTGCGGGCGGGCAACCAGTATTTCCTGAAGGATGCGCCGTATCAGATGGCATTCGAGGATCTCGGGCCGTACCTGGTGAGCCAGAACAACCGGCCCGACGTGGTCGAGTCGATGGTGGACATGGTCAAGGCGAAATCGTGGGAGCGGATCCTCGTGTCTGGACACGAGGAGTTCCGGCGCGAAGTCTGGCTGCAGGCGACGCTGCTTGGTCTTCAGGTAAGTGGTTACCAGCCGAAGGTGGCCGATCTCGCACGGCTTGGCGAGAGTCGGCGCGAACTCATGAACAGCCGTGTCGCATATGCCGGGGAGACTCTCCCGCGTACGAATGGCACGCGTCCACCGGCTCCTGCTGCCGATCCGGTGTCCGTCGCGCCAGCGGTGGATGCCGCACCGGCTTCGCGTACAGCCAGGTCTCATATTCAGACCGGTGCCGCGGCCCAGGCGGCACCTGGCGACGCGCGCGAAGCTACGGCCATCCCGGCGGCCCATCGCACAGGCGGAAACGAAACGAGGAGTGGTAGTGGTACGGGCCATGAAACAGGGCGCGAGATGGAGCGCAAAACGAGCGGCCAGGACGAGCCCGATGTCCATCGCTATACGGACGAGCTGGTCGAGTATGGCAGCGCACCTTACCAGCACAATCCGGCGCGCAACGATTCGTACTATGTGGTCTATCGGGACGGGGCAGGGGCGGACCACGCCGTATGGGGCGTGGTCCTGGAGCGGGCCATCGCCGAGTCGGGGGCGACACGCGGTGAGCGCGTTACGCTGCAGAACTTTGACAAACGCTGGGTGAGCATCGACGTTCCCGTGGTTGAGGCAACCGGACAGATTATCGGGTACGAGGAAAAGGAGGTGTACCGCAATACCTGGCAGGTCGACGTCGAGGGACAGGAGCGTGCGGCGTCACTTTCCTCGCGCGGGGAGTCAGGGCGCGAGTCCGGGACCGAGTCGGAGCGTCAGTCGGGGAGTGAGTCCGGGCGTGAATCGCCGGCCGATGCGGGAGGCGGTAGCCCTGCGGTTTCTCGAACGCCGCATCCGGGCCGTTCCGGGGATGCTGTCGATAGTCAGCGGGCAATGCAGATGGCGGTCATCGTCGCGGCCATGCGTGCACAAGGCTTCAGTGACCGGTCAATCGGGCAGGTGGAACCGTACGCCGGGAAGCTTTACGACACGTTTCGCGCCGAGGGCGTACTTGTACCCACACCGAGGGTGTTTGATCCGAAGGCACCGTCCACGCGTTTTCGCGCACCGCGACCGGCGCCTGGGCGGTCAGCCGAGCGTGAGCTCGAGCGTACGCCGTCCGGGCCTGACCAGCCGTCGCTGTAGGAGCACCCGTGGACGCCCGCGCACGTCTGTCCATTGAACTCGGCGAGCTAAAGCCGCGCTGGGATGACTGGTGCACCCTAAATCATGTCACGCCAGCCGAAGGTGTGCGGCAACTGATCCTCGATGCAGTTGCCGCAGATGAGCCGGAGTA
Source organism: Caballeronia sp. SBC1 (assembly GCF_011493005.1). NCBI lineage: Bacteria > Pseudomonadati > Pseudomonadota > Betaproteobacteria > Burkholderiales > Burkholderiaceae > Caballeronia > Caballeronia sp. SBC1. Next base: position 2,990,349 of record NZ_CP049156.1, on the reverse strand, counting down.
TCGGGCCGGCTGCACCGACGTCATGCACTCGCTTCCCGTTGGCGAGCATCGCAAACGCCTCGAGATCGGCCTGACCGCATCCGAATTGCACGCGATCGGGCGGCAGGCAACGACATGCGGGTTCACCGCGAATCGCTGGGTCGTTGCGCTGATCCGCGCGCAGTTGACGCATGCCCCCCAGTTTGGCGAGCAGGAGATGGCGCTGCTCGCCGCCTCGAACCACGCGCTCGCGAGGATCAGCCGCTCACTGGGACCGGTGATTCGCGAAGTCGACCGGGATGGGACGGCTGCCGTTGCGGGTAACGCTCGCCTGCTCGTGGAGCTGAAGGCGCAGATCGATGCCCATCTGCGCGCGGTGTCGGATCTGCTTCGCGCGAACATTGATCGCTGGAGTCGCTAGCATGCCTTTTCCGAAGATCTACATCGACACGATGCTCCTGAACTGGGGCGACCGGCTGTTCCACGAGCCGTTGCGGCACGTCGGGGCGCCGCGGCTCTCGCGTGTCCAGATCGGGAGCCAAGCGGCACGTGTGCGCGAGCAGCTGGCGCGCACGCTGAAACATACGCCCGAGGTGATGGTGAAAATCACCAACAGGGCAGCCAGTGCGCAGGGCATGGGTGCGGTGCGCCGGCATCTGCGCTACATCTCCCGCAACGGCAAGGTCGAACTCGAGGACCAGGACGGGCAGACCATTGCGGGCGTCGCCGATCTGCACGATCTGGCCGATGCGTGGCAGTTCGGGGGCTGGGGCGTACCGGAGACCAGCACGCGTCGCGAGGTGTTCAACATCCTGCTGTCGATGCCGCCAGGTACGGACCGGCGGGCGGTACGTGATGCGGCGCGCGATTTTGCGGCGCTCGAATTCGGCGATGGTCGCGACTACGTCTTCGCCGCGCATGATGACGAGGCGCATCCGCATGTGCATCTGTGCGTGCAGGTGAGGGGCCTGGATGGGCGACGGCTCAATCCGGGAAAGCGCGACCTGCAGCGCTGGCGGGAGCGGTTTGCGCAGCAGCTCCAGGCACGCGGTGTCGAGGCGAATGCAACGTCACGGCGCACGCGCGGGGCGGCGCGCCGTTATCCGAAGCAGGCCGTCGTGCACATGCTGGACCGCGGAGAAACGCCGCGGTACTGGCGCTCGGTGGCGACGGACGCGCAGCGGCGCGCGGGCTGGGAGGCACATTACGGCGTGTTCGCGGCGTGGCGCGAGATGGCGCTGGCGATGGCCGCGTCAGGGGAGGACGATGACCGGCGCTTGGCCTTGGAGATTGTCGACTTCGTACGGAATATGCCGGTGCAGCAGAATGGGCCGTTGGTGGCGCCCATGGCGCCGGCTCGACGCGAGCGGTCAGACCGGCCCCTGCCGGATCGTGGCAGTCAGCCAAACGCTGGTGGTCCGGAAGTGTACCGCTGATACGCGAGGTGATGACCATGGCGATACCGATTGTTCCATGGGTTGGTGGCAAGCGACGTCTCGCCGACATCCTGATTCCGCGATTTTCCTGCGCACAGCTGCTACGTTGAGGTCTTCGCGGGTGCCGAGGTGCTCTTCTTTATGCGGCCACCGGCGGAGGTCGAAGTCCCGAACGACGTGAAGTCGACTGATAACGGTGGCCAACACTGATGCTGCCGAAGGACGATGACGGCAAGGGCGGTGCAGGCTTTGGCGACATCGCAGTCGCTGACAACAAGAAGGTATGGGTCGTCGGTTGTCCGCAGCAGAAATTGCTTCCAGTCGAAGGCGGATCGCGACTTGATTTTACCTATGCTGGCGTTATGCACTCCTCGGATGGAGGCGTTTCTTGGGAAAACGTCCGTTTGAGTGTACCCCTCGAAGGTCGATGCATCCGAGCAGTTCAATTTGTTGGTCAAAACGGATGGATTGTTAGTGCCGCTGGGATTGTGGTGAACACGATCGACGGCGGTAAAACGTGCAGTTTCCAAGCGGATACTCTGATGGACGCCCGACGCATGCAATTGATGCGCGTGATGGATGGATTTTGGGCACCGACCTCGTTTCGAAGATGCAGATTGGGAGGACGACCGACGGTGGAACAACGTGGACGTCCGCTCAGATACCGGATCCAGAGTGGCATTTGGGCGCCAGTCCGTTTTTTGACGAGTTGCGTTCGGACGCAGTCTGTTTTTCGTCGATGCTAAAACCGGATATGCGTCGGCTCCGATCTGGAACAGAACTTCCGGCCCTGTGCTGAAGAGCATCGACGGCGGTGTGACATGGAGTGCATTGACGATTCCGGATACCACGCGTATCACGGATCTTCTTTGCATCACCCCGGCGTACGGATTCGCACTCGAGATGTTCGGTGACGTCTACGACACAAAGGACGGTGAACTGAACTGGGCAAAAATTGGCATGGCCAGTTCAGAGTCCGGACTCACCTCATTTGCACGTGGCGACAGTGGGAAATTACTGGGAAGTTCTGCTTTGGCAGTCGGCGGCGGCATTTTGACGACGACTCCACTTTAAAAGCAGAAAGACGGTTCTGCGCCAACGGGTTTCGATCGTTGGCGCAGAAGCTGATTGTGTTGATCGTGAGTCAGCGGTCTGAATGCTGCCGCTTGTTAACCGCAACGTGGTGAGCGCCCGGGGTGCATCGCTTATCGCGCTTCGGCGTGAGTGCTGGAGTCGGCTTCCACTTCCACGGCCGGCATTATTGCTGCCAATTCCAGATCTCCCCGTACCAACTTCCATTTCCGCGCCGCTGGTAATCGCTTCACCCAGTACTCGGCACGCGACGCTTCTGCCCGGCCACTCAGCTCAAACGAAGCGCGCACGGCCACGGGCTTACGCGATCGGGTATATCTTGCGCCATCGCCGCTCGCATGCTTCGCGAACCGCGCAGCAACATCCGTAGCAATCCCGGTATAGAGACTGCCGTCGGCGCATTCGATGAGGTACAGGAACCAGGGCATGGAGAAAGCTTGGGAAAAGGGTGAGATACAGGGTGAGAAACGGATGTCGCGCATTATCCCTCAAGCCCCGGCCACGAATCCCTTCGAACAAAATCCCGCGACTTCGGCGAGAATAACTGTTCCGCGCTGCACCAAGCGCCCGGCACTCAGCCCGAACAAGCCTGAAGCGAGGTAAGCCTGTTGAACCGCAAGGTCGAAATACATGTGGTCGATTCGCTCGATTCCGTGACTCCGGATGAATGGAACCGTCTCGCCGGTGACAACCCCTTCGTCCGCCACGAATTCCTGACGGCGTTGCAGGACACGGGCTGCGCTGTCGCCCGCACCGGCTGGCGGCCGCATTTCCTGCTGCTCAAACGTGACGACAAGTTGACCGGGGCCATGCCGCTCTACCTCAAGAAACACTCTCGCGGTGAGTACGTCCTTTTATGTAGGATGAAGGAGCTTGACTTACTGAACGAATGACCTATAACCCCCGTCAGGCAACCATCCATCCCGGAGGTCTGCATGGCGAACGGTAAGGCAACGGGTTTCATTCCAGGGCCTGCTTCTCAAACCAACTGGGTCGCCAAAGTCGACGCGGAACAGAACGGGCGCAAAGTCTCAACGTCGGCCTTCGATGTTTCTACGTGGTCGTCAACCAGAACCGGCCATACGAGTCACACTCGCGCGCTCCGCCTCGACGAATTCGAACTGAGCTCGTTCGGGATTTTGGCCCAGTCAATTCGCGATTTGCCCGATGTCATATCGGACTCTGTGTTTAAAGGGTTCGTTTCTGTATTGGGAAAAGTGACCACACACGAATTAGGAATAACCTTACTTTCAAGACCGTCCCAAAACCTAACGAGTGCGGATGTCGCAACAATCTTCTCTCTAGCGGAGAAATCAGCAACACAGCTACAAGGAGGGAGCGAAAAACTAAAGATGTTTGCGACTTTATTGGCCTATTGCAAATCACCACTGTCGGATGGGAAATCTGTAGCAGAGCAGAAAGTGGAATACTTTGCAAAAATTAAACCCGACACTCAGGGCAATATCCGAATCTTTCACCTACGAGGCAACTCCAATGGCCATACTTTAAATGGACGTGGCGTAGTCAATCTTGAATCACTTGGGATAAAAAGGGGAGGGGTTCTTTCGGAAGCACTGGCCGACGCACCCGAAACGTTGAACAAATCGGACTTCGGGCCTTTCCTGCAGGCGCTGCGTTTTATGACGAAATCTGACGAATCGCGTGAACTTCTTTCGACTCCGACTGCGTTGCTGAGTGCAGCCGACATTTCTCGACTTTTCTGGCTTGCGGACAGTGCTATCCCACACATTAAAAGCCGCCAGCACCTGTTTCGTGGTTTTAAGAAAATTTTGATGTACAACCTGGCACGCCTTGCTACAGGGCAAACTTTCATTGACGCGGCCACCGGTTGCTATAGTGAAGTTTATGAGCCTTCAAAGGACGTGAGCGATGTCAATAAAAGAAGGGAAAATCGCGAAATCAGTTCAGCTATTGATTTTTTGAAATTGATTTCAGTAAATTCAGATGATGATGGGTTCGCGAAGGCATCTGCGGAACTTCGAGCACATATAGATAAGTATTTAATAGTGTGCCAGCAGGTCCTTAACGAACAAGAGGAGTGTGTTCAAAAATTGAATGCAATTCTCGAAAAGGCACCGCCGAATTCAATAACCCCGACGCTGTTGGACGGATACAGGGCTGGACGAGGACCCTCGTATGCCACGATGAAACGGCTTTCTCAAGAAGCGTTAGACTGGTTCCTGGTGTCTTCGGTACATGATAAACGTATGTATGAGACAGCATGCGCCAAAAACAAGGGGTTTGGTTTATCACAGCTTTTACTGAGTTACGGGCTTCAACCATCTGCTGGTTATGCTTTTGACGCCGCACTCTCCCAGTTCTACCTGACGCATCGCTCTATTGTCGCGTGTTTCGTGATTTTGCTTCTGAAAACTGGCTGGAACGGGTCGACGCTCGCATTACTGACCGAGTCGCGAGTCCGAAAAACAGGCAGCGGCTATAAATTGACGAGCATCAAACCAAAGACGGACCAGAGTCAAGAGGACGAGCTTGTCGAACATCGTGCGGAAGACGCACTCTCTTGTCGCGCCGTCGAACTTTTATTATGGCACAGCAAGAACGTTAGCCTATTCGCCCTGCGGGGAACCGCCTCGCTATTCTGCCCACTTTTACTTCGGAACGATAGTCGCAGAATTGCGAAAATGGGACGCTTTGCTGCCGAATTAGAGATATTTTTGCGTGAAAACGGACTCGCGCGTTTAACGATAAGGGATTATCGTACGTTGAGCTTAAATCACGCTTATCTGGTTGGCAGTGGAGATATTATTCTAGTGCAAGTGAAGGCCGGTCATGCAAGTCTGGCAACCACCGCGCGATATATTAAGTTGAAAAGCCTGTCCTTGCTTCATGAGGCGAACATCCGTCGGTTCATGCGAGTGCTAGCGAAATCGATTCGATGGGTCACAGGCGCAATAACCCTAGATGAAAGCAGTGAATCGAAGGCTGCAAAGCGCCTGTTGTTTCCCCTCTCTCCTTTCTCTAGCGAAAATTCTAATAGTCATGTGGACCAGTGGCTGGCATCAGCGGGAGCTACGAATATAGACATCACTGAGGCCGACGCAATTCATTGCATAGAGCAACAGAAATACTATTCGGAAAATCTTGGCTTTCTTAAATCATTTAACGAAGTTCGGTTCCTTGAATACCATTTGCCGCGCATCGTTTTCTGTGCCGCTCTTTACAGATTATTGAAGAGTAGCCCATTTTCATCGTTTCTTAGAATGAGGTGAGTCGATGGCAAACGGCAGAGGAGCCTTCCGGAAGCAAATGTTTGGAGGTGAAGCTTGCAATCACTCCTCCGGCAGCGAGTGCGACCCGTTGCGACAAAGGAGGCACGAGCGATACCTCAGCGATTGGGATGACTCGGAGATATGGCTGAACGTAGCAAGCCATAACTCGGAAGTCGCTGAGAAAAAGCTTCTGTTCAGTGGGTCAACTGAGATAGACGCTAGGCGCGATCAATTTTGAAGTGCAACAGCCTACGTCCTGTAAGGTGCTGCACAAATGGGAACCCACTACTCGCACTTGACCGCGGCTGATCGCATGTCGATCCAGGCCTTACTCCAAGCCAAACTCAGTTGCCGGGCAATTGCCCGGCAACTGAGTTTGAATCACTCGTCCATCAGCAGGGAGATTAGCCGCGGCAAGCTCCATCCTACGGCCCAGGCCAGTGGCTACCAAGCCGGGAGCGCTCATCTGCGCTGCCGCGCCCGGCGTGCGAGCGCCAGTGCCGCTCGACGTAAGCTGGGTGCCGACACGCAGACACCGCTCTGGCGCATGGTGCTCAGCGGGCTGCGTTGTCACTGGTCTCCCGAGCAGATCGCGGGCAAACTACGGGACATGAACTATGCTGCGTCCTCGGCTGAGCCAGCCTTGCCCGAGCAGCCGCTCGCGGTCTCACATGAGACGATCTACTGCGCCATCTACGCTATGCCTCGGGGCACGCTGCGAGCGGAGTTGATCGACCTGCTGCGTAAGAGTCACAAGACGCGCCTGCCTCGCGCTCGTGGCAGCGTGCGCAAGAGCCGTCTGCCCAACATGACCTCCATCGACCTGCGCCCGCCGGAGGTGGCCGCACGCATCGTCCCGGGTCATTGGGAAGGCGACCTCATCAAGGGGGCTATGAACCGCTCTTCGGTCGGTACCCTTGTCGAGCGAACAAGCCGTTATGTCATGCTGGTCAAGCTTGACGGGGGCACCGCGCCAGATGTCCTTGAAGGCTTTCATCGCCGACTCAAAAGCATTCCTGAGAGTTTGCGCAAAACCATGACCTATGATCAGGGCTCAGAGATGGCAATGCACGAAACCCTGAGCAAACGCCTGCATATGAACATCTTCTTCTGCGATGCCCACAGCCCCTGGCAGCGCGGTACCAACGAAAACGCCAACGGCCTGATCCGCGAATTCCTACCCAAAGGTATGGACTTGAGCGACGTCTCGCATCAGGAACTCACTGCCATTGAGCATGCCCTGAACCACCGCCCTCGCAAAATCCTCGGCTTCCAGTCTCCCCACGAAGTCTTCTCTCAACTCAAGCAAGATCTCATTGCTGGTGTTGCACTTCACGCTTGAAACCGCCCTACCGGAAAAGCGAGCGTCCATAAGACTCCGATAAAGTTAATAGACCATCCTCGACTATTTGACACTTTAAAAATGCTCGTCAATGAGGACTGCCACAATTCGCATCGTGGTGATGTCTGGGGCGTGGCTGTTAGGACCGTAAGAACTTTCATTCGCCTCGTAGCATGGATGTTCAGATGCGGTCGATATAAGCTGGAACAGGTTGAACCGAAGCTACTCGAAAAACTAGCTAAGGAACTCGCAAAAAAGGGTTGGTGGGGTGTGCTGGATTACAGCGGTCGCCTGAACGCGCTCATCGAAAGGGCACAACGTGACGGTGATTTTGCTAGGTCTCTTGAAGGGGCACTCCAAACCCGCTTCTTTCATCTCAACATCGATTTTATCCGTTCGCAAGTTCATCTGCCGATTGAGTCAGTATTTATTCCGCGGAACATCGTGACTCAAATTTTCAAGGCCTCGGGTTCGGCAAAGAAGCTTGAGCGGGCCACGCAGGCACCCCATGTAACACAGAACAGCTTGTATGTATCACTTAAATTCTTGAATCGCTGTGCGCTCGTTCCCGGCTTTGACTCATTCAAGACTCGTCCCTTTCCCGCACCCTTAGCCCGTGCGAAATCGCTCTTAGGTAAGGAAGATAAGCGCACTGAAAATTTGAGCATCGATGATGTTGTAACTATCTTCTCCGAGGCGCTCAAATGGACCTACGTCCGAGCAGACGGTGTAATCCAACTGTGCGAAGTTGCTCGGGCCCACTTGGAGTCGGACCATCTTAAGTCGGTTCATCCGAACGTGGCGAGGAGGACCATAACTCGCAGGGTGCACGAGAAGTACAAAGAAATTGCACGAACGTTTGACCTCCCGGAGGGACTCCCCTCCCTCGTTAAGGAGGAGGGATTCAGTCTCCGTACTCTGATTCTGCAACTACAGATTTCTTGCGCAATTTCGGTCCTTTTCAATCATGGACGTCGGCGGGAAGAGGTGATTGGATTTGGGAAATCGTATGGACTATACCGCGGGTGCTTGACGGCCGCAGAAGGTCAAGACAGTGGCTCATATCTGGACATCTATGTGGAGAAAACGCTCCAGTGCTATGTCACGATGTGGGCAAACGAGGTGGTGGAGCGAGCTGTAGATGTCCTTGAGCGACTTGGACAAGTTTTTCGTCCTCTCGGCGCGCCGCTTTTGGAATCGGCTAGCGACGTCCGGTCGGCGCGCAAGGACAAGTTGTTTGTTTTTCGCAACTTCACCTATGCTTCGTTCGAAGGCAAAGCGTCCGAATGGGCGTTCGACCGAGTGGCAAAGTTCTTCTTTTCGAAGTTAAACGTATCAGTTAAAAAAAGCACTGCATCGCATATATACCGCCGGTGCTTCGCCTTGATATACATGTATAGGCATGACCATCCTATTTTAATGGCTCTGAGCCGGCATCTTTGCCATATCACCCTCGAGACGACTCGGGTGTACACAGAGGACGCCAAAGATACGGAAGATGGTCGAAGCGTTGAGTCGCTCTTTCCTCTGGTTGATTTGGAAGATGCGGCATTCGACTCAATTCTCGAGGAGGAGCGCTCAGAATATTTCGAGAAGAAGATTCTTCAGATTCTTAGTGGCGAGAGCGTTGGAGGTCATTTCTCTCGAATCGTCGCGAGAATCGCACGAAGTTTGGAGTCGAGAGCTTCGTTCAAGGAGGCCTCAATGGAGGAAAGGGCGAGGCAGACGCGGGAGGTCGCGGAGGAGGAAGGCTATTCCCCGGTACCGAAGGCGAATACGACTTGTGCAGCGGGCTGCGCGAATAAAACGAAACGCCAAGCGAACTGCTATAGCCCTAACGAAAGTCGAGTATGTCCCGAAAAGGCTAGCGCCGAACTGTGTGCTGGCTGTATTCACGCTATCACCACGCCGAGTCACCGCTCCGCTGTAGAGTTGGAAATCGCCTCTTTGATGGCCGCTGCCGGTGACACGCGTCGTCCATTGAAACTGCAATTAGCAGCACGGGACGCTGCCGATGGACTGAGAGCGGTTCTGGACTCAGAGTTGAAAACTGCGACGGAGATGCAGAAATTTGTCGGTCGCTTGGTAGATACGTGGAAGCCAATTATGTTTCAGGAGAAAACGTATGCCTGAGCTGATTTCTATCGTAGGGAAGCAGCGAGCTGAGGAAACAATCAATAAGAAGATTGACGTCCTTAAACGGTGGGTGCGTGCAATACCTTGGAGAGCGCTTGACGACGGGCAGCCGCTGAGGGACAGAGATGGTGAACTCGTGCTTGAGTACTTTCCGACCAGCATCAGCGCATTCACGACATGGGACGGTAGCCAGAATTCAAAGTTTGTTCGCGAGTCGGAACATCTTGAATTCCGTGGACCGAGTCGGGGTACTCTGGACCAACCGTATCATTCGGCATCGAAGTCGCTCGTCATAAGCCTGTTTGAGACGCTTCTCAAGCGAGCTCAACGTCAACTCTTGCACGCAAATAAGTCCAACCTCATAAGAAGACTACTCAGCGAACGCGCGTGGCAGCGCAGCCTAATTAAGCAGCAGGAAACGGAGATTGCCATCTTGTTGGACGGAATAACTGAGGCGCGTGACGACCTTCAAAGCGAGAAGTCGACTCGGTTGTACAACGAGCAACAACTCCAGGAACGCATCAAGCAGTTAGAGAAGAGGAACGCGGACCTTTCGTCTTCTTTGCACAACGTGACGGGACTTCGAGACGCGAAACTGGAGAAGTCATGACCACAATGTCGAATCGAGACAAGGCTGGCAGAAATGCGAAGCGACTGTCAGAGTGGATTGAGAACACACCATTGGCTGAGTTGCCTCTAAACCAATTTGGAACGGTGAGCCGCCAAAAGGTTTGTAAGATTGTGGGAGTCCCCGCATCTTCTGTAGGCAGCAATGCGGAAATCCGTGCTCTGCTTGATGGTCTTGATTTACGACTTCGCTTGCACTCGCCGGCGCCGAGTCGCTCGCACAAGAGCTTTGTATCGGAGGGCACCCGCGAGGAGAAATGTGACCTTCTTGCTGAGCTTGCAGTGGCGCGTCGCAAGCTATCGAGACTGTCTTACCTGGAGGAATTTGCAACATGGATTCCGGAATGAGGTCCGCTCGGTTGGTAGGCACTGTTAACAAAGTCACAAGTCATGGCCCATTTGGAGGTGCCATTTTCCGGATTAAGGGAGGTGCGTCGGTCGGCGGGGTACGAGTCAAAGCGTCCTTTCGCGTCCTGAGGGATGCGCCTTGGCTCGGTGAGGTAGTCGAAGTGCTCGGAACCTACGAGGAAACGGTCTATGGACTGCAGCTTGTGGCCAACTCGGTATTTCGTGTGTTGCCACAAGGTGAGCAAATCGTTTCGCTAGTTGAATATCATCCGTTCTTCACTGGGATTGGTCGTCTTGCGATTTCCGAGATATGGCGAAGGACAAATACCCGACTTTTCCTGATTCTGGATTCGTACGACTCGGAGGCGCTCATTGCTCACGGGCTGACACGACGGCAATCTGAGACTCTTATCCGTGGGTGGGCACAGTATTGTGAACAGGTTTGGATAGAAGGATGGGCAATACGTAACAACCTGTCGTTCCAAACAGTGCAAAGAGCCTATGAGATGTGGGGACGAGCCTTAGAGAGCAGAGTAGAGAGCGACCCCTACTGCTTGACGCCCTTCGACACTTGGGGGCCCGTCGACCGCATGGCGAGGGATGTGTTCGGAGTCAAACCGAAATCGAAGCGCAGACGCCTCGCAGCATGCGTAAAGGTGCTCAACGATGCTGCTGCACTCGGCTTTTTAAGAGTGAAACGTGAAGACGTAGAGCGTAGAGTTTCCCGCTTGCTTGACGACAATGCTGAGGCAGCATTGGCTATCAGGGAAACCGTAAAGGGTAAGTCGGTTCAGTACTGCATGCCCGTAAGAAATAGCCTTATCCAAGGCCTCGGCGCCGCGATGCTTGAGAAATCCTTTGTCCAGGTTGTAAATAGTCGGCGTCATTTAGTGGGTACCTTTGACAAGGACATTCTGCTCACCGAACTCGGAACCGCGCCCGAGCTCCAGATACTTGCTTGTGAAGATGCGGAGGGAATAACGGCATTACGCCCAGTGGCGGATGGGCGTCATATCCTACATCTGTGTGGGTCGGACAGCATCTCCCGGAGAGTGCGTGTTCCGGAGAGCAGCGCGCGGAGTTCCGTACAGGAGGTGTTAGCGTCGGGAATCGAGGCGCTAGGCTCCTTCCACGTCGCCGTAGTTTACGACGCCTCTCTTCTGAGCTTCACTGTGTTGCATGCTCTCCTGCGTCGTCTCAGCTCGGTTGACCGGATAGTTCTAATTCTATATGCACCATTCGCGGTCGACTCGCATCTTCAAGATAACGTGAGCCTAAAGTTTTTAGGAACCAGTGCCATTCAGTCCGCGAGCACGAGAAAGACTACAGTGAAATGGACCGAAACGACGCTCGACCTCTGCTCTCCGGAAACGCTACGTAGAGCTTTAAATGGAGAGAGTCATATCGTTAGGCTCTACCTCCAAGCGAGCCACCATCAAGAAGGGTATGACATCGCGTGCAGGCAGTTTCGCATGTGTTCTTCGGTCGGCGAAACGCTCTTCATGACCATGACCCGGGGCGCGGCGAACGAGATAAATCGGCAGTTTCACAACGAGAACATTGATGCAAGACAGTACCAGTCTTTGCCGTGTGAACTCGCGGCGCTGTCGCGGCAACAGTTTGCGACAAATGGCGATTTCGTTATCTGGAATGGCAACAACTTCCGTCGCCGGCTTTTACGCGGCGCGCGAGGGCAGGTTCGTGAAGTGTTCAAGCGCGGTCGAGTTGAATTCGATGATGAGGGTGGAGTACATGAACTGGCAATGGTGGTTTGCTTTGATTGCGTTGGCGAAGTCCAGATTCGGAAAAGTGAGCTTTCGTTGCTACGGCTTGGGTATTCAAGCTCGTACAACGAGCCAATTCAACCGCGCGTCGAATTCGTCATTCTCCTTTTGGCCGATAGGCGTTTCCTGGCAGTCAGCGCCGTCACTCTCGCGACTTCATGTTCGGCCTCGGCGACGATAGTAGTAGGCACTAACCAGTTGCTGAAGTCAGCTGGTTGTCTGGGTAAATGGAAAAGTGAGGTCGAAGATGGCACGTACCGGTCGAGACCAGCCTAGCTTAGCAATTGCTCCAACCACGACGGAGGCTTATCTGGTTAAGGTGGTCGGTCTATCGGCGTCGAGAGCTAAGCGAGTCTTCGACCCCAGTATGCGGATGGTTATGTTTCGCGAAGACCGTCGAGTGCCGATTTTTCGGGACTCTAAGCTCCAGCGCATCGACGCGTTTAATCAATACGCCCTCTACAGCGCCCGCAATCTACTTGATAAGAATTCTCCGACTGGCTCCCAGGCATACGACTCCGGTATCGAACAGGTAGCGTATGCTCTCCAGGCACTTTCGCGGTACCTCGCAGCATCAGGGATTGAATGGACCGAGTTCGACGATAACCATTTCGCTGTTTTCCGTGATTGGGTTCTTAGTGAAATCGAGAAGGACCCTCGATGCCGCAACGACTTATCAGCGAAGCGTACAGCGAATTATCGAATGAGGGTTCTTTACGATTTCTACTGGTGGGCACAGGAGGAATGCCGCCTTTGTGAGAAGGTCATAGGAAGCGGACGAGGCTTCCGAATTCGAAGCGTTATTGTTGAAGCGAAGCGGGACGGCACGTTGAAGACCTTTTCGAGCAAGCGTCTTTACCCTAAGTGCTTCTCCCAGGTCGGCGAGGGGTCGCGAACATCACAGAACCAGTATTGGGCGACAGAAGATGACGTTGAGGCGCTGATTGTCTGGTTCCGACAAAATCGAACCCCGGCGGTTGCGGAGAGAAACGTGTTGATGCTGCGCCTTGCGCACTGTACTGGTTGGCGGCGAAATGCGCTTCAAAGCCTCACGGTCGACGATTTTTCCGATAAAGAAATTGCAAAAGCTGCTGCGAGGGGTGAGACGAAAATTTTGATACGTCCCTCAGTTCAGAAGTTTGGCAATGCGTTCAAGAAGCCGATAAGCCTTCTTTGGTGCCGGATGGTCAACGACTACATCACTGGAGGTCGTGAACATCTCCTCGACGATGCAAAAGTGCCAAAAAGGAAAAGATGTGAATTCCTTTTCGTGCGAGTCGACAACGGTGAACCGCTGACCCTCCAGCATATCTCGGAAGAGTTTGGGGAAGCATTTCGAGCGATTGGGTGTGAACGGCGATCAGAATCCGACACCGGATGGCGGCGTCGATCAGAAATGCGAAACGATTCCTGTTCTGCAGAACTGTTCGGTGCTTGTTGTCGACGGCATCGATGGGCGGTATCGGGTGCGTCGAAAGGAGCCCGAAGGGCGAGTGCAGACGCACCCGGCGCGGCTCGTTTCAGGAAGGGGTGACGCAGGGGTCTGGATGCGGTAGAAGAAGGCTTACCGCCGAAGAAACAGGCCCGACACCGGCCTAAACTGCCAGGTCCAATCCGGTGTCGAGCCCAGCACGCGCACGACGGGGTACGGTGCCTGCAAAGTATTGCATGCCCCGTCAGCCCTGTCGATATCGCATCGGCATTGACGGGGATTGCCGATGCCGGCGTCAGGCCGCCTCTTTGTTTGCGCCAGCTGCCGGGCGCAGGTCATTGTTTGCCGCCGTTGTGACCGCGGACAGATTTACTGCGAAGGCGACTGCTCTCGGGCCTCACGCCAGGCCAGCTTGCGCGAGGCCGCTCAGCGCTATCAGCGCAGTCGCCACGGCCGGTTTGCGCACGCCCAACGAATGCGCCGCTATCGCAGCCGCCAGAATAAAGTGACGCATCACGGTTCCGCCGTGCCTGCCGCCGATGCTCTACTGGCACCGACTTCGACGACGTCGGCGGCCAGAGCAGCGGTACCTAACAGCGCCACACCGGTGGCTGAGCATTGCCACTTCTGCCACTGCGTCTGTCCGGGCTTCGTACGCCTCGGGCCACTGCGCCGTCGGGTCTTTCGTGACGTTCGTACTGCTACTCACTGCACAGGAAGTGACCCATGACCATCGGAGTTGAACTCGAAGCGCAGATCCTGCGCTACTACCATGTCGAGAAGTGGCGCTGTGGCACCATCGCGCGCCAGTTACACGTCAACCGCGGCACCGTCCAGCGCGTGCTGGCGCAGGCTGGACTGCCCCGGATTGGCCCAGTGCTGCGGCCCTCGCAGATCGATGCCTATCTGCCGTTCATCCATGAGACTCTGAAGAAGTTTCCGTCACTCACGGCCAGCCGCCTGTATGCGATGGTCTATGAGCGCGGCTACCGCGGCGGTCAGCACCACTTCAGACACCTGGTTTCGCTTCATCGTCCGCGCCCGGTGGCCGAAGCGTACCTTCGGCTTCGCACCTTGCCTGGGGAGCAAGCTCAATGCGACTGGGGGAGCTTCGGCCATCTGCAGATCGGACGTGCGCGCCGACCCCTGATGGCCTTCGTGATGGTGCTGTCGTGGTCCAGGCAGATCTATCTGCACTTCTTCCTCGATGCGCGCATGGACAGCTTCCTGGCTGGTCACGCCGGTGCCTTCGCGGCATGGTCCGGCGTCTCAAGGGTCGTCCTGTACGACAACCTTAAAAGTGCAGTGCTCGAACGTCGGGGCGACGCGATCCGCTTCAACCCGACGCTGCTCGCGTTCGCCGCGCATCATCGCTACGAGCCCCGTCCCGTGGCCGTGTACCGAGGAAATGAGAAGGGTCGCGTCGAAAGGGCTATACGGTTTGTACGCGAGAATTTCTTTGCCGCGCGCAAATTCGTCGACCTTGACGACCTCAATGCCCAGGCCGCCCTCTGGTGCGCTGGACCTGCGGCTGATCGACCGTGCCGGGAAGAGCCCACGATCACCGTGCGTGAGGCCTTCGCCCGCGAACAGCCCAGCCTGCTAGCCTTGCCGGCGAATCCGTACCCGCGCGAGCTACAACTGGCCGTGAAGGTCAACAAGACGCCTTACGTACGTTTCGACCTGAACGACTACACGATCCCACATACGCACGTGCGGCGCACGCCCACGGTACGGGCCGATCCGCACCAGGTACGCATTCTGGACGGCGCCGATCTGCTCGCCACCCATGTGCGAAGTTACGATCGCGGCGCACAGATCGAAATTGCTACACACATCGACACCCTCGTTGCACGCAAACGCGAGGCCCGTCACCATCGCGGCCTCGACCATCTGGCCCAGGCGGCACCGGCCAGCCAGAAGCTGATGCTGCGCGCCGCTGAACGAGGCGGCAACTTGGGCAACATCACAGCCAACCTGCTGCGCCTGCTTGACCGCTATGGCGCCTCCGAACTGCAGGCGGCCATTGAGGAGACTCTCGCCAGTGGTGCTGCACCTCACCCGAATCCGGTACGTCTGGCGCTGGAGCGCCGGCGCGAGGCGCGCAAGCTGCCTCCGCCAGTGGTCATCCCGATGCCGGAACACGTGCGTAAGAAAGACACGCTGGTGACACCCCATCGGCTCGACATTTACGACCAGATCACGGGAGGCACTGATGAGCTCGCCTGATGATCTGCAAAACCGCGCGCACGCCTTGCGCCTGTATGGACTCATAGCACACTGGCCCGATGTGGTGGTCGAGCCGTGGGTCGCGCCATTGCTGCAGTGGGAAGAGGACGAGCGCGGACGCCGTTCTCTGGAGCGACGTATCCGCGATGCCCATCTGGGCAGCTTCAAACCGCTGTGCGACTTCGACTGGGCATGGCCCAAGCGGTGCGATCGCGCCGTTGTCGAAGAGTTGATGGCGCTTGAGTTCGTCAAGGACACCGCGAACGTCGTGCTGATAGGCCCAAACGGCGTCGGCAAATCGACACTGGCGCTCAATCTCGCCTATCAGGCAATCGTGCATGGCCACACGGCCTTGTTCACGACGGCCGGCCAGATGCTCGGTGAACTGGCCGCGCTCGATAGCGATTCGGCCTTGCGCCGCCGACTGAACCGCTATGCCGCGCCCGACGTCCTCGTGATCGACGAGGTCGGTTACCTCTCATACTCGAACCGCCACGCGGATCTGCTGTTCGAACTCGTCAGCAGGAGATACGGGGTTGCATCAACGGTGGTCACGACCAATCGACCGTTTGGCGAATGGCATGAGGTGTTTCCGAACGCGGCTTGCGTCGTCTCCCTTGTTGATCGACTGGTGCATCGTGCGGAAGTCGTCGTGATCGAGGGAGAGTCCTATCGCGTGAAGGAGGCGCGTGAACGCGCTGAGCAACGCACGAAGAAACGTAGTGCGGCAAAGGCCGAGAAGAAGACATCATGACCCGCCTTCACCTGCCTTCCGGAACCACCGGTGGGCTCGACTTCCTGATCCCCGACGACTGGTCCGCCGATCAAGCGCTCGCTGTCGTCGAACTCATCGACGATCTACGCGAGCGAATCTGCATGCACTATCAGGTCCAATTGCATGAACAGCTGCACGAACAACGCGTCCCTCCCGTGAACCCTCACCTGAACGACGTCGACGATCCATTCTGATGACCATTACTCGACAGTAGGCGCCGGTAACGGCCCCTACTTGTTGACGCTCGTACTCAATCTTGCACCGCCGTTTAGTGCCGGATTTACACCGCCGCTAACAATTGGGGCGCCTAAAGGCGCGGGGCTGCATTCGATAAAGCGTCTCTATGGCGACAACAAGGCCGATGAGATTGTTGCCTCATTCCAGAAACGCCGTATCGCTTTGACGTGGGAGAACCTCGCATCGACTATGAGACAGGCGCTCGACCACAAGAGCGATTACGCGTGGGAGTGCTACGTCCGAGCAGTAAAGCGGTTGCAGGGTACGAGCGTTGAGGCCCGCTTGCAGGAGGCTCTTGTCGAGCAGGAAGCGGAGACAGCGATGCTCGAGACAAAACTAATTCAAGTTGAGGTAATGGCAGCGCGAGCGGAGGCCCGGCTCTTGATGCAGTTGGACGCGGCCAAGAGGGAGGCACATTACTGGCGCGCAGTCGCGAAACGCCGTATGGAGCACTAACATCACTTCCTGCTCTTAAACGGAGTATGTGCTTCAAGTTCACCAATGTGCTCGTCCATGGCGGCCGTCTCTTCGTCCAAAAATTCGCTGATGGCATGGGCGAATCGGTCATCAGCAATCCAATGGGCAGACCAGGTCGGAGTCGGCAGCATCCCACGCGACATCTTGTGAACGCCTTGCGCCCCACCTTCGAAGGCGTCCAGCCCGTTCACTATGCAATACTCGATTCCTTGCATGTAGCAAGTCTCGAAGTGGAGGCCTGACACGAACTCTCGGGTACCCCAGTAACGCCCATACATCACGCCGTCATTGATGATGTTAAGAGCACATGCAAGCCGCTCGCCATCGGATTCCGCAAGGACGAGCAGCATAGTATCTGGCATCGCTTGGTGGATGAGGCCGAAGAATTCGCGAGTCAGGTACGGCGGGTTCCAGTGCTCTTTGTAGGTGTTCTCATAGCACGAGTAGAAAAAATCTAGTGCATCTTCGTCAATCTCCAATCCGCGCAGCCACCTGAACGTGACACCTGCCTCCGCGACGTGTCGGCGGTCCTGCTTGACCTTCTTCCGTTTCTGCTGATTCATCGAGGCCAAGAAGGCGTCGAAATCGGCATATCCGTCATTCGTCCAGTGGAATTGAACACCCTCGCGCTGCATGTAGCCGGCGTCGGACATCGCGGCCAAATCTTCTTCTTGTGGAAACAGGACGTGCAATGAGGAAACGTCGATTTGGCGGGCATATTGAATCGCGCCACGGGCGAGCAGCACTCTGTCTTCATGCGTTTTCGCAAGAAGCCGAGGTCCCGTCACCGGCGTGAAAGGAACTGCGCTCAACAGCTTCGGGTAGTAACGCAGACCATGCCGCTGGAAGGCATCTGCCCATGAATGGTCAAAGACATACTCCCCCCTTGAATGGCTTTTAAGGTACAGCGGCATGGCGCCAATCAGGGCGTCTTGTCGGCGCATCAATAAATAGAGAGGCTGCCATCCCGAGCGCTTCGAGGCACATCCCGAGACATGCATAGCAGAGAGATACGCGTGCTGGACGAACGGATTGCTGCCCGCGAGAGCGTTCCAGGCGTCTGCCGGTACATCTTCAATGGAATCAACTACCTGGATTTCGATGCTCGAAGTCACGCTGCGGTGGACCTTTGAAGAGTTTTTCAAGGGGACGACCGGGCGTCCCGAATGAAGCATTCTGCTACAAGTCTTGCTCGACTGCCCGAGACCCCCGCTCAGCACGCCGCGACCGCTATCGACTAGGACAAAACAGTGCCTGTCCAAGCCTTTGACCGACCGGACGCAGCGAGCGTCCGTCGCCCATGGAGATTGACGTCAGTCGGCATTTGGTCGGCCGACCGTCGTATCGCGGAGCGGTGTTTCGAGGAGGTGGGGAGGCTCAGCTCGACAGGTTGCTCGCGCGACGCGGTCGGCAACTGCGCGTCCGTTGCCCCAGCCACAACAAGTTAAGGGCACGAGGTGCTTTGGCGAGTTTAGGGGCGGAGCAGCTCTGATGGGTCTACCCCAAGCCCTTGCGCGAGCCGCTGCAGGTTGTCGAGCGTGATATTGGTCGTTGCGCGTTCAACTTGGCTTACGTACGTCCGGTGGAAACCGCACTCGACGCTGAGTAGTTCCTGGGACATACCTTTTTCCAGGCGCAGTCTTCGGACGTGGTCTGCCACCCTGCGCCGGAGGATGGGGTCGATGTCTTTGCTATCAGTGTCGGTCATGGCCCGGAGGTTGGAGCAACATGACCTTTACGTCTACCTTTTAAACATATACTGTATTTACATATACTGCTCAAACTTCTACTGTTTATATATATACTGTGCAAACGTCTACTGTGCAAACGTAGACAATGCGGTCCTCGCGGGTGTGCACGATTCCGAAGGTGGATGTGCACCACGAAATACTAGTGGACAACCCCGTCACGAGAATGAGGTGAACCTGATGTCACTCCGGAAGCGTTCTCTTGCAGCGGTCGAGCCTGATGTCTCTTTATGGCGCTGGAGAATCTTCGAGAACGATGACGGTTTGAAGCGTCTCGTCGGCTATGACTTCCTTGACCAGGGATGCGTGAGTTCGGCCCTCATTTCATTCAACCAGAAAGCGATGCGCGCGCAGTCGAGCGACGGCCTCACCTATCAACTCGTTGGCAAGCCCGGGGGATTTTGGGAGGTTGTGGACGTATGGGACAGCAGGTTTGACTTCAACGGAGGCGGCGGCATGACTAAGGATGTCACAGAGGAAATGCTCACGAAGTTAGCGGGTCACGACGATGCTTAGCGCCGACCCTGATTGATTGCCAAATGCTAGTAAGGACTGGGGGCAAAGATGGGGCAGCGGTTGCAAAGTGTCATCTGGAGCCTGCACAAGCCACCAACAGACGGAAGTCTGTCAAGTGTTTGCACTCCCGTGAAACGATGCATAACACTTCGCATTGCTTGAGTAAGGGAATGACCATGCCGCCTCGGTCTACGCGTGAGACGAAGAACGACACATCGCTCAATGAAGAATGGATACAACATATTTTACGTCGCGCCGTCGTCGCCGCAATCCTTTGCGACCCGAAAGCCACTGAAACGCTGCTGCAAATCCCTGATGCAGCGCTTGGCCGCATGTTCAAGAATCATCTCTGTGAAGCGATGGGCATAGCCGAGGCGTACGGACTTGACCTATCTGCGCTTCGCGAAGAAGAAGAGAATCTTCGAAAGCGCGTCAAACGTGCATCGAAGGGGACACCCGAACATGAGCCTATACCCGGGGCTAATAAAGCGAACGCTGAGCGCTACCCACTTGTGCTTCAAGGCAAATTGCTTCGAACTCGCGACTTTTGCAACGCCGCCGGCATCACAGAAAAGAAGCTCGATAAGCTTGTCGATTCCGGGCGGATTTTCCGCACCTACTTTGGACCTGAAGCTTACTATCCCGCGTTTGGATATCGTCAACTACGATGTCCGGTTGCGCGACAACTATGATGGCCGGTCGTGTTGCCTCAAGAAGGAATGTTACCCGACCGATTGTTGTCGTTTTGTCTTTTTCCTTCCTCTTATGGTTTGCCGGGCGCGGAGCGCCCGGCCTCTTCGGATTTCAGTTTTCCCCACCTTAAGCTTCAACCGGCGTCTCGGCGGACTTGCGCACGCCGCCCAAGATGAGTTCTCTTACGCGCTCGGCTCGCCACACCTTAACGCGGCGCTGTAGCGTCCGTAACTGTGCTTTGCTTGCATAGACGTCGGGCACCATTGCGGCAAGTCGACTCATCACTGCTCGGGCCGACGCAGAGGGTTCAGCAATTAGCCAGCCTTCAATAACCGGCCATACGTCGGCAAACGGATCGACTCGGGTTCTCCACCAGTGTTTCGCTGCAGGCTGTTTTCGATGAGTGGGCCGTGCTTCCCCGTCCTTCCACGCCACAGACAGGTTTGCGAGGAAGACTGCAACGTCCGATGCGTCCGCAGATACCGTTTCGGCACGCACTCCGTGGGCAGCGAGATCGCTCAATATTTGCTGAGCCGTTCGCATCTCCTGCAGAAGGCGCACAGGATCGAGTTCTTTGAACTGCACCTTCAGTTTCTCCTTGATAGCGGGTTCGATGCTGTCGTGCGCCAGAAGCCGATCGCACGGCGTCGCCGGCGCGAAGTAGACCTTGTGCACGCGTGCGCCATCGCGCGTCTTGGACTTCAGCTTGAACGAGGGTTGGAAGAAGTTAATGTATAGCCGCGATGATGCGTACAGCTGCGCCAAGGCGTTCCTGGCATCGAGGCCACTCAGCCGACCATAGCCCACCAACCGACGCACGATAGAGCCGTTCTTCTGCTCCACCCAAGCTTGATCGTTCTTCTTGTAGGCTCTCGAGCGCGTCTGAACAAGACCACGTCCCTTGCAGTAATCGAAGACGCTCTGGTTCATGAACGCGCTGTCGTTATCCGAGTCCACCCCAAGCATTGCGAATGGCAGATCGGCCGCCGCTTTGTCCAATCCTTCAATGACCAGCATCTGGTTACGCACTCGCATGGCCACGCATTCTGTCCAGCCGGTGGCGATGTCAGTCAACGTGAGCGTGTGAACAAAGTCACCGTCGGTCTTCGGGCCACCGCAGTGTTCGACCATGTCGATTTCAAAGAAGCCGGGTGGCGGATCGCGCCAGTCAGCAAATGTGCGCACCGGGATGCTTCGTCGAATGGCTGCACCCACGCCCTTGCGGCGCTTACGCTGCCCGTCGATGTGCAACCGCGCATCGGCCAACATGCGATCGATGGTCGCCGCGCTGATTTGAAGGAGCTTCGATTTGACAACTGGATCCAGGTCAAGGTGACCATGCCGTTCCATGGCATCAACCAACATTGGAATCAGCGCCTTTAAACGCTTGCCGCAAATCCTATCGGCCGCTTCCCACAACACAATCAATGCTTGGCGCACTGCCTCGTCATAGAGACGATTCCGTGCGGGCGTCCCCTGCGTCGGGGATGCTTTCTCACGCAGCAGCCGTATGGCGTGCTTGCGGTGATACCCAGTCAAAGCTACGAACTCGTCGAGAATCTTGATCCGGTCGCCGAACGCCGCGCTGCTATACCGCAATTGCAATGCTGCAACCAACTCCTTGCGTGTCGTCATGCTGATTTGCCTCGTCACCTCGCGCCGCTCCTGCCGGACAATCCGACCGGTAGCAAACTACATGAGGCAACAGGTCAGCGGAAGTTGCAGTTTTGGTGAGTCAATGCGCCGGTCGACGGGGGTAATTGTCGCTGTCAATTGGCTATAGTTGTCGCTCCGTTGTGGTCGTCTGTGGGTAATTGACGCCGCCGCTCTTTCTGTCTGTCATTGGCGTTGCGGCGCCGATAGCTTTCGACATTCAGTTCGAAGATCGTCGAGTGATGAACGAGGCGGTCTATGGCGGCGACGGTCATACCAGGGTCAGGAAACACGTCATTCCACCCCGAGAATGGTTGATTGGCCGTGATGAGAAGACTTTTTCTTTCATATCTCTCGGCTATCAACTCGAACAGCACGCTGGTTTCGGCCTGGTCCTTCCTGACGTAGGACAGGTCGTCCAGGATAATAAGATCGAAGCGATCGAGTTTGGCGAGCGCCGACGGCAATTGCAGGCTCTTTCGCGCTACCTGAAGCTTCTGCACTAATTCGCTGGTGCGGGTGCACAGGACCCGATAGCCCGCGTCGATTAAGGCGTGTCCGATGGCGCTTCCAAGATGACTTTTGCCCCCGCCAGGCGGCCCAAACAGGAGGATCGTGGCACCTTTCTCGAGCCACGCATCGCCTGTGGCCAGCGCCATGACATGTGCCTTCGATACCATGGGCACGACGCTGAAGTCGAACGTGGCGAGGGTCTTGGTCGGATCCAATTGCGATTCGACGCGATGACGTTCCAGCCTGCGTTTTGCACGTTCAGCCAATTCGTGCTCGAACAATGCGCCCATCAGTTGCGATGCTTGCCAGCCTTCTTTGTCGGACCGTTGGGCGAAGTCAGACCACAGTCGACCGATTGTTGGCAGACGCAATTCGTTGAGCATCAGTCCCATGCTGCCGGTGTCGTACGTCGGTGCGCTCATGCGAGCACCTCTTCGTCAAGCAACGCGTCGTAGATCGAGGCGTCGGGCATCTCGACTAACACAATGGGACATTCGGCCTGGCGCGGAGCAAATTCTGCGAAGAGCGCTTCCAAATCGGGCAGCTCTCCGAGTTCCCGTAACACGTCAAGCCGCTGGGCCAGTTCTGCCTCTACGCCGTAGTTGCCGGCAAGCTCCAGCAGGCCCACGATGACCTTGCACGCGTTGCGCGGGCTCAGTGCTTGATCCAGGCGCTCCCAAGTCCGGCGGTACGCATCGCGTGGAAACAGATCGTCACGAAACACGAGGCCCCTGAAGGCTTGGGGTTTGCGTTTGAGCGACTCAATAAAGTGTCGATAATCAATTCCACGCCCGCGACCTGTGCTCGTACGCCTGACTCGCGCCGTGCTGTGCACGAGCGCTCCCGACAGATAGCAGTCAAGCCGATCGCTGTAGAGTCGTACTTTCAAGCGATGTCCGATTAGGCGTGAGGGCGCGCTGTAGATGCTGCCATCCACCGTAAATGTGCCAGAGCGTGTCACGCGTCCTTCGTCCTCAATGAAGTCGGTCGTACGATGCTCAGGCAGCTCCTTTAGGTATCCGCGCTCCACTTGGAACGCGGCAGCATTACGTCGATTGCGGCGCATCACCACGCTGCGCACAAACTCCTCGTAGGCCGCCCGATCAGCGAAATCGCGATGACCGCGCAGCTCCAGTGCCTGATCGACCGCGTCCTTCAAGTAGCGATGCGATGATTCCACGCTGCCGTTCTCGTGACCTAAGCCACGGTTGTTGCGCGTGCCTTCCATGCCATAGTGCCCAAGCAACGCCGCGTAGCGAACCGTAAAGTCGTCCTTCTCCTGAAGGTTCTTAAAAGCTGCCGACAGACTGTCGGAGCGGTGCTCGCTGGGGCAGCCGCCCGCCTGCCATAAAGCGTTCTGCAATCCTGCTGCCAGTGCCTGGAAACTCTCTCCGCCGTCAACGACGCTGGCGTATTCCCAGCGCGAGAACGCCAGCACAAAGTGATAGAGCAAATGTCCGAACGCAACACCGGCGATCGTTACACCCAGTTTCTCCATGTGCGTGAAGTCCGACAGCCCGCGCACGCCGGGCTGGTAGGTTTGAGGGAAGAACACCTCCTTGCCGGGTCCTTCGAGCGCGCGCCATTGGCTGATATGCCGTTCAAGGGTGCGACGCATGCTGTCGGGGAAACGATCAGCATGGTCTTCTTGCAGCTTGCGCAGAAGGGTGATGGCTTTGAGTTTCGGCGAACAGCGTAACAACGGCACGATTTCGCTGTCCCAAACGTCGGCAAAGGGATTTGTCCGCGTCCGCCAATCGCGTTCTGGCTTCTGCGAGGGCAACTCGGTCGCTTTGGTTACGCGGCGAGCCGTGCGCACGCTCATACCTGCTTTCGCGGCGGCAACTTCCTGTGTGTGGTCTTTGCGCTTGGTCATGTAGAGATGAACCTGTCGATCGGTGATGTGGGTTCCAGACATTGGCGAACTGCTCTTTAGCTGCAGTCGACCATCCTATTCCCCGCCGAATCAGCGCTGCCGGTGGTTCGTCGTCTACGGCGGCTACGCCGCCTTCGACACCTCACCACCGGCCATCATAGTTGTCGCAAAAGCGGACTTCCCAATTGTCGCGCACCACGCGTTCTTCCTAACGCCCATGATTTTCCGTGACGACTTCAGAAAAGTCATACGTCGTCTGGGAAAAATTGACTCATGGACCAAGTTCGACTTCTTCACGACCCCGGCTGAGGCGCTGGAAGGTGCTACGCCACTCCAATGGTTATCAGCCGAAGATGTTAAGTCGGTTGTGAAAGAAGCCGCGACCTTTGCGGAACAATATGCGCGACTGTTCCCGTAAACACGAGACCCCAGGTTCCTACGTCCGCCTGTCATGAAAGAACTCCTGACCTTCGCGCTCAGTAATCCCGCACTTCTGGTCGTGCCGGCAGTCGCGTTTGTACTCAGCTTGGTCATGCTGCACATCAAAAAGAGATACGTGAACGAAGGGAATTTGTTCGGGCGCACGCCTGCGGCGGAGCGCGACCACAGCGCCTTAAAACAGGGAAATGAGATGAACTCGGGTACCGATATTGACCTTGAGATTGCGCTTCGCAAGTTCCATGAATTGGGCTTGGCGGACGGGGACCTGGGATATGCCTATTGGCATGCAGTCGGGCAGCTACTCAAACGAGCGGCTGGCATGCAAGCGCAAATCGACGCGCTCAGCGTTGAGTTGGAACAGTTGCGCGCCACGCGACAGAAAAGGAATTGAAGCCAACGCAACGCTAAGCGGTTGAGAGCTTGCATCGTTCAAACAAGGCGCGGTAGGGATGGTTGTTTTGCGAGGAGGTGAGCCACAATGTCGAAGAACGCAAAGATTTCCCCACCATCCGAAGCTGGCGATTTCATATCTATCGCCGACGCGGCGAAACTGTTATTCGTTTCCCGTCCACACGTTCTGAAGCTGCTCGAGCAAGGAAAACTCAAGCTTCACCACATAGCGGGGAACCACCGATTCGTGGAAAAGGCGTCAGTACTGGCCTATCAGGCCGACCAGCGTGCTGCGGTAAGAGCCTATCAAGCTTCAACAGCGGGCGAAGAATGAGCGAAATGCGCCCCGTTGTGCGCGGACACATATCTAAGTGGACATGAAAGCCGATAAGCATCTCCCCACTGACTTGGTCGCGGTTGGCAGACTTCTTTCGAAGATTTTGCGACATGAACCCGAGATGATTGGCATCCGGCTCGACAGTCAGGGCTGGGTACCTGTCGACGAACTGATACGCGCAATCGAACGCGCTGCGCGTACTGCGGGTGCGTCAAAGCGGTTGAGAACGATGCCAGCAGTTACGCGAGACGTCATTCTGGCGGTCGTCGCGACGAGCGACAAACAGCGCTTCTCACTATCCGCAGACGGCGAGCGAATACGCGCGGCGCAAGGTCACTCGATAGAGGTGAACCTAGGCTATGCCGCAATAGAGCCCCCGGCCATTCTCTATCACGGCACCGCGTGGAGCAACTGGGCGAGTATCACCGTTGAAGGATTGACACCTCGAACCAGGCACGCCGTCCATCTGAGCACGGACATCGACACGGCAACGCAAGTAGGTGCTCGCCACGGGTCACCATTGGTTCTCGTCGTGAACGCTTCGCAGATGTACGTCGATGGGCACCCTTTCTCTCGCTCGGATAACGGCGTTTGGCTTACCGCGGTAGTCCCGCCTATATACCTGTCTCAATTAAAACACGATGAGCGCGGGCAGAAGTGATGACAGCGCGTGCTCAGCGAGACCCAAGACATTCTTCGCAACCGACTTGAAATGAACGAGCAATCGCGTCTTGAAGAGCTGCTATTCAGTAGGTCCGAGCGCCCCTCGGAAGACTTCAGTCGGAGCTGGCAGATGAGGAAATCCCCTAGCTGCAGCATCATCCGCTCGGGACCTACAACGGGCAAGTGGTGCATTTTCGTGACGTCAGCCGATGTCGACTTGGCCTGGACCAAGATTAGGGGCGCAGTGGAGGCCGATGAGCTCTTGTTCGCCAAGGTATCCACGGCTTTGCGGAGTCAGCGGCGTGATGGTCACGTTATTTGCGTATACACACGGGACTGGACAGACAGACAAGACCTCTTGCACATACGTGAAGTGCTGCGGTCGCTGGGCTTTGCGGAGGAACTCGGGTACAAGCGTGACATCGACACGCTGAACCGGAATTACGGCCCCGACGAATGGTACGTTCGTGCTTAGCAGCAGGTGACCGAGCATGGCGACTTGAGATTGCTTGGCAGACGCATACCGGCAACATTTCGTCGCGCCACGCTCTTTTGCACAGAGACGCTTACACCGATGACCTATTCGCAAGACGAAAAGCTGGAGAAAGCGGCTGGTTGGCTGCGCGAAGCAGGCGGTCTGCTCATCACTGCAGGCGCCGGAATGGGCGTCGATTCGGGCCTTCCTGACTTTCGCGGCTGGGAAGGCTTCTGGCGAGCCTACCCTGCGCTTCACCACCACGGCCTCTCGTTCGAGGACATTGCAAACCCCGCAAGGTTTGCGGAGCATCCGGAGCTTGCCTGGGGCTTCTACGGACACCGCCTGAAGCTTTACCGTGAGACCGTCCCGCACGAGGGCTTCGCGATTTTGCGCCGGTGGGCGGACCGCATGCCTGTGGCGCTTTCGTATTCAAGAGCAACGTGGACGGACAGTTCCAAAAGGCCGGATTTCCCGAAAGCCGGGTCCACGAATGCCATGGGTCGATTCATACACTTCAATGCCTGAATGTCTGCACGAACGATACGTGGTTGGCCAAAAAATTTCATTTGGTCGTAATTGAGAAGACGTCCGAGCTGGAAAGCCCAACGCCCCGTTGCCCGCGCTGCATTGCGCTTGCGGGTCCAAATATTTTGATGTTCGGAGACTGGGCGTGGGTTGACGTGCCATATGAAAAGCAAGGGGAACGATTGGCGGCCTGGATTTCATCGGTATCGAAGCAGGTTGTAGTGGAACTTGGCACAGACCAGAATTCGCGAACCGCTGGGTGCTCGTCTAGGACGAGGCGAAAGCGTCCGTGCCGCCGCCTGGCCTGCCACGACCGGCCTGGTTGCTCGACGAGCCCATTCGCCTGATGGTGAAGAACTATCGTCCGTTTTACGGCTCGCCCCTCAAGCTCGTCTCGACGGGCGAGCGCATTAGCCGGATGGCATGACGGCGAACTGGTCACGCGCGACTACTACGTGGCAGAAGCTACGGATAAAAGCTGCTACTGGATTTATCGCAAGCGTCCGAGCGTGAAGTCGGAAGAAGTCCGCTGGTTTCTCCACGGCCTGTTCGGATAATAAGGTGTCGTCGCGGACTTCCCGTCGTCAGTGCTTCCGGACTATGCGGAGCTTTTTGCGTTCACCAACTTCTCGATTCTTCGCGGCCGCCTCGCACGGAGAAGAACTCGTGCTTCTTTGAATGTGCGAAACCGCACACAAGCGGGCGACTATTTCCTTGCGTTCGACTATCCGAAACCTATCATTCGCCCAACAAATCGGCGATATAGGAGGGCGTCATGCAGAACCTCACCTTTTGTATCGTTGCTGCTTTGGCTCTTTCACCTACATTTGTCCAAGCGGAGGAGGAAAGCATTCAGACAGTCGTCCCAGAGGGGGTGTACATCCATAAGTTCAAGGGCCACCCGCCGTGCGGGGTTAGCAAGAGTCCACTTGCCGTGTTAAGTAATCCGGCATTCGTGGCTGCAACGGGCGCCGAATTCGGTCCACATGCGGCAACCGTCGTGGTGATTGCGGCTCAAGCGGACCAAATCTCGGACTCACATGGCGGCGAGCTAGCCAAGTATTGGAATAAAGCCCTCGGGAAAAAGGACGTAGCCTCCTGCTCGGTGGTATGCGTGCGCACACCAAAAGGGGCCAAAGTGAAAACCGTCGAACTGTCTGGCCGTCATGGGAACACATTTTTCAAGCTTCCTGTCAAATACGAAACTGTCGGTACCGGCAAGAAGAAGACCTCGCTCAAATCCGGTGTGTTGTTGCAAGACGGCATGACAGGTGATTACTCCGGCTGGCGTGACGTCATTGTCACGCGAACCGAGGGCAGAACAAACGTATGCGGAACGGCTACCAACTGGCAAGACCACGCTACAGCTACCAAGCTGATGGTCGTACGGTACTGAGGCGCAAAAGAAAAACGACCTTAATTGCGCTACACCATCGAGCCCTTTAGCTTGTTTCCGCGATACATCCTTACCTCCGGCGTCGGGCAACGGCCTGGAGGGCGAAACCCTGCGCGCTGTCGATGCGAAGCCCCGATTGCGCTGGCTGGGCTATGAAATGGTCCGCTAGCTTCGCCGGTACGCACCGCGTGGACCTGGCGCCGTCACCGGCACGAGATGGCAGAGTTGCACACGCTACTGACAGCGCAAGCTAACCAGCGACATTACGCTGCGCTGGGTGAAACGCTTGAACGCATTGCCCGTCAGGCCCGTTTTCATGGCGTACGAACACAATCCTGGGCGCTGTTCCAGGAGGCGCGCCGACGCGGCTACACGGGAGAGCTACCGCACCTGTTCTATCTCCAGATAGGTCAATCATGGGGAGCGGTTGACTCTGATGTCGTGAAATCACAGTACCGAAGCGACCGCTGGAGCGCTTCGGGGAAATGTTGAGGCCTGGCTAGCTCCATGCCTCCCCGAGCGCCTGAGCCTGCTGCAGGACCAATTCCACTGCGCCGTCCTGCTGGTCCGGCGGGTACTTGTATTTACGCAGGATGCGCTTGACCATCAGCCGCAGTCTGGCTCGCACGCTCTCTCGCTCCGACCAGTCCACTGTGATGTTCTGGCGCAAGTTTTCGGTGAGTTCATGCGCAATCTTCTTGAGCGTCTCGTCGGTCAACTCGCGCACGGCTGACTCGTTATTGGCGAGCGCGTCGTAGAAGCGGATTTCGTCTTCCGTCAGGCCCAGTTCCTCGCCCCGAGTCGCGGCAGCGCGGAACTTCTTGGCCATGTCGATGAGCTCTTCGATGACCTGGGCAGTTTCAATGGCCCGATTCTGATAACGCGTCACCACGTTGGCGAGCATCTCAGAGAACTTCTTTTCCTGCACCACGTTGCTTGCAAAGCGGCTCTTGATTTCGCCTTCCAGCAACCGCTCTAGCAGTTCCACGGCGAGGTTGCGTTCGGGCAGGTTACGAACTTCAGCGAGGAAGGCTTCATCGAGAATTCCAATGTTGGGTTTTTCGAGCCCGACCGCCTCGAACACATCGACCACCTTCTCGGACACCACGGCCGAACTGATGATTTGCCTGATGGCAAGTTCGCGCTCCTCATTGGTCTTCTTCTTGTCGCTCAGCTCGCGCTTGGTGAGGATGACCTTCACCGCCTGCATGAAGGCCACCATCTCACGCACGTCTTTGGCTTCGTCGAGCGTGCAGCACAGTGTAAAGGCTTTGCTCATGGCGAGCGCTGTGTCGGCAAATCGCTTCTTGCCGTCTTTAAGGCCCAACACATGATTGGCCGCACCAGCGAGGCACTTATGTCCGCCCGTCAGGAAGCCACTGAAATCGTAACCGTGGAGCATGCCGCGCAGGATGTCGAGCTTTTCTGCCAGCACGGAATACGCCTCGGCCGCGTCGACCGTCGGACGACCTCGCCCATTGCTGGCGGTGTACTCCTTCAGCGCGCTCTTCAGCTCGTTGGCGATGCCAATGTAGTCGACTACGAGGCCGCCTTGCTTGTCCTTGAAGACGCGGTTCACCCGGGCAATTGCCTGCATCAGGTTGTGACCTTTCATCGGCTTGTCCACGTACAACGTATGCACGCAAGGCGCATCGAAGCCAGTCAACCACATGTCGCGCACGATGACGATGCGCAGCGGGTCAGCCGGGTCCTTGAAACGCTTTTCCAGCCGCTTCTTGACCTGGCCGCTGTAAATATGCGGCCGCAACAGAGCCTTATCGCTCGCTGAGCCAGTCATGACAATTTTGATGGCGCCTTTCTCTGGGTCCGGGTCGTGCCAGTCGGGGCGCTGTTTGACGATTTCGTCGTAGAGGTGGACGCAAATCTCGCGGCTCATCGCCACCACCATGGCCTTGCCGTTCTGAGCCTTGTTGCGTTCCTCGAAGTGCGCGACGAGGTCGGTCGCCACAGCGGCCACGCGGGGTTCTGCACCGACGACCTTTTCCAGCGCTGCCCAGCGGCTCTTGAGTTTGGCCTGCTGGCTTTCCTCTTCGTCCTCAGCCAGTTCGTCCACTTCCGCGTCGATGTGTGGCAGGTCCCCGGCCTTGAGCGACAGTTTGGCCAGGCGCGACTCGAAGTAGATGGCTACCGTGGCCCCATCCTCCTTGGCCTGTTGCATGTCATAGACGTGGATGTACTCCCCGAACACGGCGCGCGTGTCACGGTCCTCACTCGATACCGGCGTGCCGGTAAAGGCTACGAAGGTGGCATTGGGGAGTGCGTCGCGCAGGTGCTGCGCGTAGCCGACCTGATACTTTTCCTGGCCCGGTTTGCCCTTCAGTTGCGCCTCAAACCCGTATTGGGTGCGGTGCGCTTCGTCGGCGATGACCACGATGTTGCTTCGGTCCGAGAGCACCGGGAACGTGTCTTCGTCCTCACCGGGCATGAACTTCTGGATGGTGGCGAACACGATGCCGCCCGAG
The DNA here is from genome assembly GCF_011493005.1 of Caballeronia sp. SBC1. Taxonomy (NCBI): domain Bacteria; kingdom Pseudomonadati; phylum Pseudomonadota; class Betaproteobacteria; order Burkholderiales; family Burkholderiaceae; genus Caballeronia; species Caballeronia sp. SBC1. Next base: position 2,959,492 of record NZ_CP049156.1, on the reverse strand, counting down.
GGCCGGTTAGTGAGCTTCGCGCGCAAATCCTGGCGGGTGCCGGCCTGCACCGGCTGCTCGCGCAACAGGTCCTGTGCCAGCGAGAACACGCCGAAAAGTTGACCGTCGAGGTCGTTTCGGTCGGTGATGACGACTATGGTCGGATTGTCCATCATCGCTTCCTGCATCACGCGGGCTGCGAAGCAGGTCATGGTGATGCTCTTGCCGCTGCCCTGCGTGTGCCAGACCACTCCGCCCTTGTGGCTCGCCCCGGGGCGCGATGCCGTGACCACCTGCTGGATAGCCGCGCGCACCGCGTGGAACTGATGGTAGCCAGCAATCTTCTTGACCACTACGCCGTCGTCCTCGAACAGCACGAAGAAGCGCAAGTAGTCCAGCAGGTAGGTCGGTGCCAGCACACCGCGTATCAAAGTTTCCAGCTCGTTAAACTGGCCGAGTGGGTCAAGCGTGGCGCCGTCGATGGTGCGCCACTGCATGAAGCGCTCCGCATCGGCTGAAAGCGAACTCATGCGCGCCTGCGACCCATCCGAAATCACCAGGACCTCGTTGTACTGAAAGACGTCCGGAATCTGCGCCTTGTAGGTCTGAATCTGGTCATAGGCCTTCCAGATGTCAGCGTTTTGGTCGGCGGGATTCTTAAGCTCCAGCAGTACCAGCGGCAGGCCATTGACGAACAGCATCACGTCGGGCCGTCGTGTGTGGTGCGGGCCTTTGATGGCAAATTGATTGATTGCTAGCCACTCGTTGGCCGCCGGATTGGCCCAGTCGATGAGCCGCACGAAATCACCGCGTGTCTCACCGTCGCGTTGATATTCCACCGGTACGCCACCGACCAGCAATTGATGGAAGCGCCGGTTAGCCGAGAGCAGCGCTGGGATGCCGAGGTCCCGTACCCGTTGCAAAGCATCCTCCCGTGCCTGGAGTGGAATGCCGGGGTTCAAGCTAGCAATGGCGCTGCGCAGACGTTCGACCAACAATACCTGACGATAGTTGGCCCGTTCTGCATCGGCACCATCCGGTGCGAGGTCCGGGCCGAAAAGGCAGCAGTAACCCACATTGGCCAGCCAGCCCAGCGTTTCCTGTTCAAGTTGGTCTTCGGTCATGGTCGTTCTCAGGCGACGAGCGCCTCGGCTTCGGACAGACGGAGTCGTCCGGAAATCAGACGAGGGAGAAGGGTGTCGCGCATATCTGCAAGCACAGTGAGCTGAGTATGATTGCCTGTAATCTTTGCCTGCAGAGGTTCAACAATCTCAGCAAATGCATTCGCGACTGCTTCGGAGGGGCAGGCAATTATGTACCTCGCCAAGACATCATTCGCGACTCGCTGACGGCCGCTGGTTCCCGACATGCTCTGAATGGCAAATTCTCTAAATGCGGAATGCCGGCAAAGCAGATACCCATGAAAAGAAGGCAGCGGTGGTCTGGGTCGCAGAACCACGAACTCCGTCGAACCCCACCCTACCTGGTCTGACTCAAGGAAATCGACGAAAGCTGACTTTCCATTTTCAAGACACGGCGTAATTCGCGCTAACAGGGAATCACCATTTTGAAACTTTGAACCGGAGCCCATTGCTCGGGGTACCACCGACTCCACAGAATGCCCGACTGTTGAAACGCTCGCCATATCCACATAGGGCGCTGGCGCCCCTTTCCTCAGCGTGCGCTTCGGATTTATTTCGTACGCGCCTGCCAATGTGGTCAAGCGCCAACCCGTGGGCACTAGGCCCAGCTCAGCCCCCTCGAACCCGTTGGGGAAAAGCGCAGCGGTGCGTTCATCCATGCCGTCAGGCACGCGCCCTTCCCGCTTGGCGCGTACCGGGTCGAAATCGACAAACCACGACTTGAAAAGGGCTTGGGCAATGGCTTCCAGCGTCGCGTTACCTTCGCGCAGGAGGGTGATGCGGTCCTCAATGGCTCCCAAGATTGCGGCAATCTTTTTGCGCTCGACCGCTGGCGGTAACGGAATCGGAAGCGCCCGAAGGTCTTTTAGATTTATCGTTGTTTGAACTGTGGTATTGGCGCGGCTTGCGAGAAGATGTTGGGATAATGGCGACCTAAGGCAGAACGCAATCCACTCGGGTTCGATTGTGCTGACCGGATGAATCACAGCCACAGCACGGGCGACATTGAACCCCCTCAGCGACGGCGGCACAACGGCCACCTGGCCGACGCTACCGACTACCGTTAGTAAAACCTCGCCGCCCTGCAAACGAGTACGGTTGTATTTTGCTTCAATTTCAGGGGCAATTCGCATCAAGTCGGCCATTTCAATGTGGCCGTCTTTGAAGTTGTTTACTCGTACAATTGGCACTCCATCCGTCAACGCTGCACCAGGTTGGACAACACCGTAGGTTACTGAATTCTTTTGCGCCAATTGCTCAAGGGGAGTGTATTTCCAGCGGTCGGGCAGTGCGGGGAGGTCAAAACTCATACCCCAGCCCCCCCAGCTTCTGCCGAATCACTTGGTCAAGCTCTGCTCCTTTCGCCATCTGCTCGCCCAGTTTTTCCGTGAGCTTCTGCATTTTCTCGGCAAAAGGTTCGTCGTCGTCCTCAACTTCCTCGGCGCCGACATAGCGCCCCGGCGTCAGCACATGGCCGTGCTCAGCAATCTCGGCGAGACTCACGGTCCGGCAGTAGCCGGGAACGTCCACGTACTTGCCGACACCATCAATCGCGTCGCCGCGCCAGGCGGCGACAGTTTTGGCGATGCGCGCAATAATCTCGTCGGTCAGTTCCGTCTGCACACGGCTAATCATGCTGCCGAGCTTGCGGGCGTCGATGAACAACACCTCACCATGGCGGCTGGCTTTCTGTTTGGCGAGGAACCACAGGCAGGCCGGAATCTGCGTGTTGAAGAAAAGTTGACCCGGCAGGGCCACCATGACTTCGACCACATCGGCGTCCACCATGGCGCGGCGGATGTCGCCTTCGGAGTTCTGGCCGGAACTCATCGAGCCATTGGCCAGCACGATGCCAGCGCGGCCATTGGCCTTGAGGTGATACAGCATGTGCTGGAGCCAGGCGTAGTTGGCGTTGCCCTGCGGCGGCGTTCCATACACCCAGCGCGGGTCACCTTCCAAGCTGCCGTGCCACCAATCGCTGATATTGAAGGGTGGATTGGCCAGCACGAAGTCGGCGCGCAGGTCCGGGTGCTGGTTGCGCACGAATGTATCGGCCGGTTCGCGCCCGAGGTTGTAGTCGATACCTCGAATCGCGAGGTTCATCGCGGCTAGCCGCCAGGTGGTGGGGTTGGACTCCTGCCCGTAGATGGACACGTCCCCAAGTTTTCCTCCGTGGGCTTCAATGAATTTCTCGGACTGCACGAACATGCCGCCGGAGCCGCAGCAGGGGTCGTAGACTTTGCCGTGGTGGGGCGCCAATACCGCGACAAGTGTCTTGACGATGGAGGCTGGCGTGTAGAACTGCCCGCCTTTTTTGCCTTCGGCACTGGCGAACTGGCCGAGGAAGTATTCGTACACCTGCCCGAGCACATCGCGCGCGTGGCTGGCGTCCTCGCCAAAGCCGATGGTCGAAATCAGGTCGACCAGCTCGCCTAGTTTGCCGTCCGGCAACTGCGAGCGGGCATAGCGCTTGTCCAGGATGCCTTTGAGTTTGGGGTTCTCGGCTTCGATTTCCGCCAGCGCCTCGTCAATGCGCTTGCCGATGTCGGTCTGCTTGGCTGCGCTGCGCAGACTCTCCCAACGCGCGGTTTCGGGCACCCAGAATACGTTGACCTCGCGATAGTAGTCACGGTCCTCTAGCTCGTCGGCGAGCAGCTCGTCGTCGCTGCCATGCAGGAAGTATTCGTCGCCTTCGTCGGCAAAGCGGCGGGTCAGCTCGGCGCGCCGGGCAGCAAAAGTATCGGATATGTACTTAAGGAAAATGAGGCCGAGCACGATGTGTTTGTACTCGGCAGCGTCCATATTGGCGCGTTGCTTGTCGGCGGTTGCCCACAGGGTCTTTTTGATGTCGTCAAGCATCAGAGCTGGTTCGTCCGGTCATAGTCAGGTGTATATCCAGGCATAAAGCCCGGCATCTCGCCACCAAGAAATTGTGAGCGATTCTATCTTGAATGGCACCTAGACTCGCCGACCGGCTTGAGTACGGTGCCGCGGGGCGTCCAGACGTCTGGCGAGCGGTAGATTTCGCCGGTAGGAGCTTCGATAGTCGTCGTAATCTAATGGGGGAACAGATATGTCCGGTTCGCAAGATGAAAAGCTGGAGAAAGCTGCTGGCTGGCTGCGAGAAGCCGACGGATTGCTCATCACCGCGGGCGCAGGAATGGGCGTCGATTCGGGCCTTCCCGACTTCCGCGGCTCGGAAGGTTTCTGGCGAGCTTATCCCGCGCTTCGGCACCAAGGCCTCTCGTTCGAAGACATGGCAAACCCTGAAAGGTTTGCGGAGCATCCGGAGCTCGCTTGGGGCTTCTACGGACACCGCCTGAAGCTTTACCGTGACACCGTTCCGCATGAAGGCTTCGCGATTCTGCGCAGATGGGCGGACCGGATGAGTCATGGTGCCTTCGTGTTCACGAGCAATGTTGATGGCCAGTTCCAAAAAGCCGGGTTCTCCGCAGACCGAATCCACGAATGCCATGGGTCGATTCACACACTTCAATGCCTCGATGTCTGCACGAACGATACATGGTCGGCCAAGCAATTTCATCCGCTCGTGAATGAGAAGACGTCCGAACTGGAAAGCCCAATGCCACGTTGTCCGCACTGCGGCGCCTTCGCACGTCCAAATATTTTGATGTTTGCAGATTGGGCGTGGGTTGATGCGCCGTATGAGATGCAACAGAAGCGATTTGCAGCTTGGATTTGTTCCGTTTCTAGGCTGATTGTCGTTGAACTCGGCGCCGGAAAATCCCTACCCACAGTACGACGTTTCAGTGAACGATACGCATTGGGCAGGCTCATTCGGATTAATCTTAGGGAGCCCCATGTTAGCCCTTCGCATGGTGTTGGATTAGAAGGCGCGGCGGCCGCGACGCTTAAGCTGCTTGACCAAAGAGTTGGATGACGAGGGGCGCTTAAATGAAAGGCGCGTATAGGATAGCCGACCGCGCCAGCGTCAATGAGAGAGCACGGTAACTTGTTCACGTCAGGCTTTCGCCGGAACGAAACCAGCACGTTCGCCTTCAATCGCAGCCTCGCCTGCGAACCACTGATAGTGAACTTCCGCGGCGATTTCGCTTGGCGGCTCTTTGTTTTCTATCACAATGACCTGCACAGCTTTTGACGTGTTGGCAAGCGACGTCCAGAAAGCCGTCTCGATGCCCGCGTCAATTTGGCCATTTTCTCCTTTCACTGACTCTGCTTTTTTCTTTTTGTAGCTAGTCAGAGGTGAGTCGATAACAATTACGCCAGGATGCGGCCGGCCGTTGATAGCGGCGTATCTGAGCAGACCAATGGTGAAGGCCGCGTAGAGGATTGCCCGAACACCCTTGCCGTGAGACTGACGTGGCTTGCCATCCACGACGATGTCGAATGCCTTTTCATCGAATTCGACACGTGGAGTTCCTTTCCATGCCCACTCGACCAGGACAGCTTGAATCTCCGTGCAAAATTCCCCGAGCTCTTTCGGCGGGATGCCGGCCCAGGTTTGCTTCGCTGCGCCACTCTCAGCGAGGGCGGAATTAATGTCGTTTTGGAGTTTAACCAAACTTTGCCAACGTTCTCGTTCGACTCGCGTAGCCTCTCGTTCGGTGTGTCGACTTACGAGTTGCTCGAGGCGCTGCGTCGTGAACTCCAAACGTGGGGCTAAAGTGCGATTCAACTCTGTATTCAACGATTGGAGTACCGTGTCGATGGTGCTTTTTTCACCTTCGACCAAGCCTTGACGAACCTCAAGGTCGTGAATCGCCGCCGCTAAGTCGGTTCGATGCGCGTGGATTTTCGCGGCTTCGGCCACAGCTGACTCTCGGATTGGTCGAGCGGCGGAATCCGGACTGTGCGAGTGACCGGGTGCCATTATCTGGTCACAAACAGGGCAAGGGACTTCCTGAAGTGCGTCGAAATAGAAAGAGCTTTCGGAAATGAAGTCCAACCTGTCCAAATCGGAGGTGTATCGTTCGTCCAGCAGACGATACCGCGAAAGAAGTTCACGGATGCCGAGCAGCTGAGAATCAGCTTTCAGGATATTGCGAGTTGCTCCTTGCGACCGTTCCTGGAGTGCATCCCGAGAGGTAGCAAGATTCTTCAGCTCGCCGGTCAGGCTACCAAGCAACGTGTCTAGCTCTGTATCGTCGGTCGATACATTCAACTCAGCCGGCGACGCGAAGCGCTCGTTCAACGGCTGCAACATCTCGGTCACAAGTTCGAGCTTCGCCTTCAGGCGGGCTTTCACGATTTCGTTCTTTTCGCCGGCGGCCACACTTTCATCGTCAATCCCGGTCAGGATGTACGAAAGGGCGCGTTTCTGGGCTGTATCGCCAAAGGTAGCCTTTCCTGTTACCGGAGATTGCTGGTCGATGACCGCAACTTCATCAACGAGGAACAGTGGTTCAATCGTCCGGATAGTAAAGCGCTGCGTCTCACCCTCAACATTCCTTCGAAGACGGGCTTCTTTGATGCCTGCAAATGGCAGAAGGACCGACGTTACATCTGGGCCTTTGCTCTTACCTTTTCTAGTTGGTGTTATTGACTGTCCGGAACCTGAAATGTCTGCAATCGGTACATGATATGCCGTGAGTTTGCCGCCACTGGTTGGCCGTACCAATGTGATGATTTCATCGTTGGAGTTCACGAATTCGACGGCGAGGTGAGTGTACGGCTTCGCTTCGTCGACAAGCGTCAGCTTGTCCGCTCCGAGGATGAAGTTGATGCATTCGAGGAGAAAGCTTTTCCCAGTGTCAGACTCGCCCGCGAGAACGTTGGCGCCGCTGTAGAACTGGACGACGGCGTCTTCCAGCCCAGCTCCCCGGAGCAGAATCTTTCGGATTTGAAGCATAGTCAAAGTTCCAGTAAATCAACGGCGGTGAGGCGGTCGAATTCTGTGCCCCATCGTCCCACGTTTTGCGCCATGAAGGCCTCGAGCTCTTGGTCGGTGTAACGACCAAACCGGTCGACTATCCAGTTCGCTCTCGCGCCCAACTCGTGCGCGTAGGCAGATTTCAGTAGCTTGATGAACGCGGCAGTCATATCGGTAGCCCGGTACAAGAAGCCTTGAGGGGCAAAGACAATTTCAATCAATTCCTTCGCCAGCATCTGGGTCAACCCAGCGTGGATGACGTTGCGCTTCACGAGCAGCTCCGTGCCTCGATGGGGCATCGCCGGATGCAAGCTGGCTGGGCCATCATCCACGTCACCGGAGTGGACGAGCAGGTAGTCGTAGGATACGAGTCGCTGGAGGTCCATTGCATGACCGTGTGCCGCCTTCAGGATGAACAGCGTCCGGAACCCGTACTCTAGGGCTGAATTAAACGGGCGAACTTGAGGCGTTCGGATTGGATTGTCCGCACTGTTCATGGATTGCACCAATCGAGGCGTTCTTCGTTTGCCATCTGATGGCACATGCCTTCACGGTCTTTGCTGCTGACATGCGGCTTGAGCGGGTGTGACCCAAGTTGGATGCTCTGCGCGGCGCTTACCGTCGCCTTCAGGCGCTCAATCGGAGTTCCATTGGGCTCGGTGTATTGGTAGTACAGCCCGTCGGAGAACTCAGTCAGCAAAGTATCGAAATATGCCTGGTCTGCCATCTGGTCTCGCGCCACCTCTTTCAGGCCCTCTGCGCTGTAGAAGGTTAACCGCGAACGCTCGAACATACGGGCGTGATACGGGCTGTGCTTGAAGTCTTCGGCGCTGCCAACTTCGGTGCGAATGTCATTGCCGATGACGCGATACAGTTGTCCAATGTACTTCGCCTCGATTGCTGCAACTGTCGATGGAGGAGGGGGCGGCGGCGGCCTATTCACCAATGGAGCGCCGAACACCGTCAGGTGATATTTGGTCTGCGCATGCTCCGCAAGCAAGTCATGTGGCTGCTTGGCGGCAAAGACGCTGAAATCGAAATTCAAGATATGCGCTTTGAGCTCAGCAGAAAGCGCAATGGTCTCCTTCGAGGTTATAGCCTTCGAGTAGGAATTCCAAGTAACAATCATTTCATTCTTAAGACTTTCTGGCGCGTCGAGCAAGTCTTGGAATGGCGAGGTGACGCCTTTGTGCGTCACAAAGTAATAGCTTTCAGGTGGGGTGTAGTCGCCGATGTGCGTGTAGTACAGCACTTTCGCTATTTCGATACCCGCTTTGGACAGGCCGAGCTTTGCATCGTAGTGCTTGCATTGATAAAGCTGCCAGCGCCGTGGAGTCTTAGTTGCGGAATCGAGCCACACGATAATGTCTCGACCTTTATCCCCAGAGCCTCCCCGCGCTTGAACCTCAAACACATTAGTTTGTTTCGCGAAGTAGTCCGTAGCCCACTCGAGCGTAAATCTTTCGAATTCTGCTGCGCTAAACTGAGCGAGGCGGCCCAATGGAGAAACAGGAAGTCCAACCCCTAGTCCCAAGAGCCGAGCATTGGCGCCTGGCCATGGTGTTGGAGCCGGCAGGGTTGTCGTTCCAGTGCTCCCGCTCGGTTTGACGGTCTTTGCCACACTCGCCCCCGAAATTAAACGCTTTTTTTTGATTGTAACAAAATCTTTCAAGTAGAACGCTTCAAGGGCAGTTTTGAATCTATGCGAAATGCAGAGCAAATAAGTGCTATTTCGGCAGATGCTTTGGCAACGGGAGCAGGCAAGCGACGGAGGTGAACGGGCCTCTCAATGGTTTCGCAGTAGCTTTTTTCATTCACAGTGTGCGTCGCCAATCGCCGTGGAAACCGGTGTCGCAGTCAGCGCCCACGCGATTTACAACACCCGTCTGGAGTGACGCCGCCAAGGTATCGGCACACCGCCGAATAATCAATCGCAAGCTGAAGCATTCGGAGTTTCAAGTGCAACAGAGTCAACCGGCGCCAGATAACGAAATGAGCAATCAGCGCATTCAGGCGGTCGAGTCGGTGACCTTCGGCCAGGCGCTTTGGTACTGGCTCAAGCTAGGCTTTATCAGCTTTGGAGGCCCGGCCGGGCAGATTGCCATCATGCATCAGGACCTGGTCGAGCGAAAACGCTGGATTTCCGAGAAGCGATTCCTGCACGCGTTGAACTACTGCATGGTCCTTCCCGGACCGGAGGCGCAGCAGTTGGCCACATACATCGGTTGGCTGATGCACCGCACGTGGGGCGGCATAATCGCCGGGGGATTTTTCGTTCTTCCGTCGCTTTTCATTCTGATAGGACTGTCCTGGGTCTACATGGCCTTTGGCAGTGTCCCGGCCGTCGCAGGCGTGCTTTACGGCATCAAGCCGGCGGTCACGGCCATCGTCGTCTTCGCCGCGTACAGGATTGGCTCTCGCGCACTGAAGAACGCGTGGCTGTGGTCAATTGCTGCGGCAGCATTCCTCGCTATCTTCGTCGCCAATATTCCGTTCCCTCTCATCGTCCTGGTGGCCGGCATCATTGGTCATTTTGGAGGTAAATACGCTCCATCCAGATTCGTGGTCGGCGGAGGACATAAGGCCGGTGACAAGGCGTTCGGTCCCGCACTCCTCGACGACGACACACCCACCCCTCGACACGCGCTCTTCACATGGAAGCGATTCGCTGTCGTGCTTGCGACCTTCTTGCTTATATGGCTCGCGGCCATCTCTGTACTTTCGTTTGTGTACGGCTGGACGGGAACGCTTACGCAAATGGCCTGGTTCTTTACGAAGGCCGCCCTGCTAACTTTCGGAGGCGCGTATGCGGTGTTGCCGTACGTCTACCAGGGTGCCGTCGATAACTACCACTGGTTGACCGGACTGCAGATGATAGATGGTTTGGCGCTCGGAGAGACGACGCCGGGACCGCTCATCATGGTCGTTTCCTTCGTCGGGTTCGTGGGTGGCTGGACCAAGGCTGTGTTCGGACCGGACGCAATCTTCGCCTCCGCTGTCGCCGCATCCGTCGTGGTGACGTTCTTTACGTTCCTGCCGTCTTTCCTGTTCATTCTGCTCGGCGGTCCCTTCATCGAAACGACTCACGGTAATCTGAAATTTACTGCGCCTTTGACGGCCGTCACTTCCGCTGTGGTTGGCGTCATCGTGAACCTCGCCGTGTTTTTCGCCCTTCACGTGTTGTGGCCACATGGCATGCCGGGCAGATTCGAATGGCCCTCGCTGCTTATAGGTGTGGCTGCCGGTATCGCACTGTTCCGGTTCAAAGTCGGGGTGATACCCGTCGTGCTCACATGCGGTGTCATCGGACTCGCACTAAGACTATTTGTTTTTTGAGCGACCTTTCTTCTGCACCAGTCGCCGATGCTGCCCACGCAGCCGCACGTAAATAGAAGGCCAAATAGCCTTGTACTGTCCTCCGCGCGTCAATGGATATGCCGGTGATGGATGTCGGGAAAGTGCGCGTGTGTGTGAGTGATAGGCGCATGCTGATGACGATGCGTGAGCGACTCCTCACCGTTCCAATCAAAATCATTCGTATGCTGATGGTGCTCGTCGTGCCAGTGTCGATGGTTATGGTCCAAAATCTCGTAAGTGTGTGGATGTTCGTGCCGCTCACGGATATGCTTGGGGTCGGGGCAATTGCGGGCGAAACACCTCAGCTCGCCAGTCTTTTTTGGTTTCTTTGGCCAGAAAAATGGACAGTCGCGTTCCCCTTGCGCCACGCGGAATGAGGGCGCGACCTAGAAAATATGAACTTAGATGTTCACGGAATGGCCGTTTCTATGACCATCTTTTGGTGCCCCCGTTCCCTGAAGGACGCGAACCCATAACCGAGGCCATGCTTCTTCAATGCTATGTGGGTCTGGGTGCGTTCGACGAGGTCACGGCTCGCGCGAACTGTCTACGACTCTGGGTCGACAGCTGCTTGTTGCTGAGGAGCTTTGTCTCATCGGATACCACCCAGACGAGATTGCGGAGATACAACAAGCGCTCGCGGCGATGATGCATATCGACGCTACCCGAAAGGAAGAGAGTGTTTGGCTAATGGGCGATGTCGAGCACGCATGCTTGTGCGTAGCGCTCGAGATTTTCGGCCGTCAGTTGTCTGTTGCGTCCCTTCATAGTATCGCCAAGGCCGAAACGCGAATGGTGGAAGGCTTGCTTAAAGCCGAACGAGTTCCAGCCATCATTGAGGCGTCAGCGTACGGTACGTTCAACCGTCGCCCGCTGTCGTCAACGGAACTGGCACGCGGCGGTCAGGTCCGCGCGGCCTTAAGCTCTTGCACGTGTCGTTTGGGCCGTGAGTCAGAAGCCGCCTCAACCGCATCGGAAAACTCGACGGCAGCAGGGGGTGGGTGTCCTGACACGTGGTTATGTGTCGGTGGCTACGCGCGTTTCCGACCAACACAGATTTGTATCAAGTGTTCGGCGATAATCAGTTGACGATAGAAGTCCCGTTGCGTGCACGTCGGTTCCCTTGGCTAGCTCGATAAGCACCGGCCCGACCTCGTCTAGCGACACGCAAAGGTCCGCGTGCCCGCCGTCCAGTGCGCCCATCGGCATCTGCGAGTTAAGCGCTTCGCTCGGATGCTGCACAATACCCAAACCGCCTTTTTCCTTTATCCTCCGAATTCCGTCCGTACCGTCACGCCCCCCACCAGTTAAAACGACTCCGACTACTCGCGACCCATACACAATCGCGGCGGACTCGAACAATTTGTCGACGGCTGGCCGCGAATATCGGACCCTCGGGCCACGGTCCAAGCCGAGCATTCCAGGAGATGGCACGACCAAGTGATGGTCGGCGGGAGCGACGTAAATACATCCGGACCGAATCTCGTCTCCGTTGCGGCCGTAGGTCACACGCAAAGGCGTGTGCCGACTGACGATATGAACCGTGAGCGGTGGGCTATCGGCGGCGGTATGCAGAACAACAAGTATTGCACCGGGGAAACTCGCCGGAAGAGACGCCGCAATACGACAGAGCGCTTGGGTTCCACCAAGTGAAGCGCCGATAACTGCAATGTCACGCTTCCTATTCATTTCCGAAGTCACTTTTACTCGAGCGCGGCCGCAGGCTTCGCCAAACAACCTTTCGTTTAAGGCTAGTTCACCCCACCTCCTCGGCGAAGGCTCGAGTAAGGGTCCTTTTCGGACGGCAGTTTGCACTTGCCCCAGTACTCGTCCGTCGCTTCGAAACAGAAACAGACGCGAAACAGGCTGAGTTAACCGGAGACGGATAGCTTGTACGAATGCGGGAACGCCAATGGGCGCCCAGTCCGGGCACCGCTGGTGTTAGGGCTTCCGATTCGGCCGCTGACTCGGGCAAACGTGCCGCAAGGGTCGATAGTGCGTCGGGCTCGCTTGTCTGTAACCCAGCGTGTGGTAGTTTTAGGACAGACACCTTTCAGCAGCGGAATGGTTATTGCCCCTTTCGTGGTGCCTCCCTCTCGAAAAGTCTTTTGTCATGGCCGCCGCCGTTCCCTTTAATGAATCTCATCGATTACAAAAGCTAAAGACACTCGGGATTCTTGACACCCCGGCGGAGGCGCATTTCGACGCCATTACCAAGCTCGCTGCGAGTCTCTTGCAGACGCCGATTGCCTTGCTAAACTTCATTGACGACGCGCGAGAGTGGTGTAAGTCTGCATGGGGCATCGAGCCTCAGCCGACCAAGCGTGAGGAGTCGCTTTGCGCGCAGGCCCTCCTGACCAACGATATCCTCGTGATTTCAGACGCAACCGCTGACGACGAGTTTCGGAACCATCCCCAAGTAGTCGGTGAGCGCAACGTGGTCTTCTACGTGGGTGCCGTACTAAAAGCATCGGATGGAACTGCCCTCGGGACCCTGTGCGTTATTGCTCATGAACCTAGGAATTTAAGTGAATCCGAGAAGACAACGCTGATAAGTCTGGCGGAACACGCCGTGCTGCATCTTGAAAAACGGCAGGCATCGGAAGAGTTGCTGGAGATGCGACGTCGCCTCGAGGCAGCCGAGCAACACCAGCAAGAGTTTCTTGCCATGCTTGCCCATGAGCTGCGAGCACCGCTCGCCCCAATTCAGACCGGTATCGCAATTGTCGACCGACCCGAAGCCACCGACGCAGAGCGCGCATGGGCACGCGGGCTTGTCCGACGTTACGTCGAACAGATGGGTCACATTGTCGATGACCTGCTATCGACGTCGCTAGCAACTACCGGCGTCATGCAACTGAACATCGAACCGGTTTCCGTAAAGGACTTGATTGAGAACGCGCTTGAGCTTACCAATGCCGCCATCGTCGACCGAGGGCACACGATTTCAACCTCCGTCGACGCTACGCTATATGCGTTCGCCGACCGGACTCAGAGTTCAATTGTCATAGCTAACATGTTGGAGAATGCTGCCATATACACGCCGACCAACGGGCGCATACACCTGAAGGTCGAAGGCGCGGACTCGAGCGTATTCATTCGCGTGACTGACAACGGCGTTGGAATCGCGCAAGAAGAAATTGACGCGATATTTTTGCTGTTTAAGCAGGGGAAGCGGCCACTCGCCCGGTCCATCGGAGGAATGGGCCTGGGTTTGACGCTCGCTCGAAAACTAGCCGAGTTGCACGGCGGGACGTTGGTCGCTCAAAGCGAGGGCGTCGGACGCGGAAGCGAGTTCACGCTGAGGCTTCGCCGTGCGAGTCCTCAGGACATACCGCCCACCGGGCGCGTCGAGGTTGCGGCGTCGACCATGCCAATGTCCATTTTGATTGCCGAAGACAATCACGATACAGCGGACGCGCTTGCGCTGTATCTGCAGCTTTCGGGCAATACTGCTCGCGTGGCTTATAACGCGGCCGAAGCGCTTGCCATCGCCAAGGAGTGGCGGCCTGAGGTTGTGCTGAGTGACATCGGACTCCCGGACATGGACGGCTACGCGCTCATACGGGCAATGCGTAGCCTTGACTGTCTGGCGAATACGACCTTCGTCGCGATTACGGGATATGCATCTGATTCGGACAAGATAGCTGCGATAGAGGCAGGCTTTGACGCTCACATGACGAAGCCGGTGGATGCCACAAGTTTAGAAGAGTTCTTGCGAAGGGCTCGGGCCTCGAACGAGCCGGAGCACTAGCTCACTTGATTTCGTTGGCGCGACCTCCAGGGCCCCGCGCCGGCGCCACCGACCGTCTTTTATCGACAAGCTCATCTAAAAATCCCCAATTGGCGCGGGTATAATTTTCTAATATGCACTTCGAAGTGGGAAGTTTACTCGGCGAAGCGCGCATCGCCTGCTGCCTACGCGCTACTTCACAGCGACATCCTGTGACTGACATCCGCCCGTTCCGATTGCTTGCCAATTATCTTCGCCGAGAGAAAGACAGTCTCGTCGCGCGCTGGATGAAAATCGTCAGCGGCGATACCGACGTCGAGAAGTCAGATTCACTGAGCCGTATGCAACTGGCTGACCACCTCCCAGCCGTATTCGAGGAAATCTGCGCGGCTTTGGAGCACCAAGACCTGGATGTCGCGCAGGTTGCCGTTGAACGAGATGCCAGGGAACACGGGCAATGGCGCTGGCGCCAGGGGTATCGTTTGGACGAGCTCGTGCGTGAGCTCGATTTGTTTCGGCAAGTTCTTACCGATGCTGTCGAAGCATACGCAGCGACAGACGACCAGTTCAGGGTTTCGGACCAAGGAAGGGCCCGATATGTCGTCGATGAAGTCATCAGCTACGTTACGCTCGGTTCCATCCGCGAGGTGCTCCGTGAGCGCGACAATAAACTCGACGAGTACACGAGGCAGTTGGAGCGAACGAATAACGAGTTGCGTCGCAGCAAACGCCGCATAGACAAACTTTACGAAAGGCGTCTGCAAGTCACGCGTCGCGTCACGCACGACCTGCGAAATTTTCTCAACATTTTCTCGAACGCACTTCAACTCGCGGAGAAGGTCCCCTCGAAAGTGGTGATTGCGCTTGCGCTTGCCAAGCGACAGGTGTCGGACATGAAGTTGCTAATCGACGAGATGGTCGACTATGCAGTTGTTCTAAGTAGTCGTGACCCCGGTGCGCTCGAGACGTTCGAGCTCCGCGAGCTCTACGACGACCTCGTCGCTGCGACACAACCTGCGGTCGAGGAGAAAGGCTTGAAGTTCAATACCACGTTCGACCCCTTCCTCAGCACGACGACATCGAATCGCCTCAAAATCAAACAAATCGCTTTGAACCTGCTAGGCAACGCGGCGAAGTACACAGCGACCGGCGAGGTTGGTCTCTTCATGACAACGGTAGGCGAGCATCATTTTCGGATTAAGGTAACTGATACAGGGATTGGCATCGCCCAAGAAGACAAGGAGCGCGTGTTCGAAGAATTCGAACGGGCCGCCGGCAATGATTTTCCTGGAACGGGTCTGGGGTTAGCGATAGTTCGAGAGTTGGTCGCGTCGCTCGGAGGTGAAATAGAGTTCCGTTCGGAAGAGGACGCTGGATGCATATTCGAGGTGTTGCTGCCACTCGTCGAACAGACTGAACGGTAGGCTAGGCACAGCTTCGCGGCGCGACGAGCGCGTGTACCGACATCCAGCATCTCCCGGAGTGTGGGCATCTGCGCCCGCACCATCTTTATGTTTTGTCGACGAAAATGCGATGGACTCGCACGACCTTGGGCGGATGATGCCGCGCGAGCTGCGACTTGAGGTGCCTGGCTCAGTATCGTTATCAAACCGCGCTGGCTGAGAATGCCGATGACTTACGTTAACCCTGAGTCTTGTCAAGGTCCCTTTGCTGTATCTTGTTACCGGGTTTAGTTTAAGATGCTAAACATTCGACTAATGGCATGCTTGGCGCAAGCGGGCTGCAAACGCTAACGACGGACGCGCGTTAGGTATAAAAATTTACAAATGAGAGAACGCAGTGAAAACGGCCAATAAAAAAGGGGCTGCGGGCGTGAGCCCATATACGCCGCAAAACGTTGACGTCGCAATTACCCATCTCGAGCGAGTCCTATGCTCGGAAGGCGCGGATTCATTGTTCGCGCACGCTTACTGGCGCGGTCGGGTTCTTCAGGCGTATGCGACGCGGGGGCTAATGCGCACGCAACAGGAACGGTTGCAGCGTTTGCTTGACCGCCTTGCAACTGCTCCCACGGATGTGAATCCTCGGACGCAGGTCGCTTGAGAATCCTTCATCGATACATCGACGGACCCGTAGCGCGCGGAAGCTAAAATTTTCGTCGGAAATGGGCGATAGCTTTTCTAAAGGAGTCTGCGAGTGCGCACCGGCGCCTACGGCGCGTCTCCAAAATTTGGTTCGCGGGGTCGTTCTCATCTTCAATCTCTTTGGATTTAAATGATGCAGACGGGTACTGCGAAGCGATTCAACGATGCAAAGCGTTTTGGTTTCATCACGCCTGACGGGGCCGGAGAAGACCTGCTCTCGCATTTTCTGAGGTCCAATGCAGCGGCTTCAAATCGCTGCACGAAAACCCGAAAGTGAGCATCGACGTGAAGCCGGGCCCGAAGGGCAAACAAGCCACAAATATCCAACCGCGCTGAGAGCACGCTTAGTTCATGCCGCACTCGACGATGCTTGATTTACCCGCGCTCCCCGCGCGCCTGCGTACTACACTTGATTTGTCGGCAAGACAGCACGCCATGAAAACACATTTTCTACAACAAAATTCACTCCTTGCTATTTGGCGCACGTTAGCGCTCCGGCGCGACTTCGCTGACACCGCATTTGAACTCAGCCCGGCCGGCGATATTTTGGTTCGGGACGAAGACCCCTGGCATCAAATATTTAAAACCGACGTGTTCTGCCAACTCGCTACGCAATTGGGTCCCCGCGTGGCGTTACGCCTCCCCATTGTCACCTGGTCTTTCGGTGTCCTGGTTCCTGATGTCGTATGGATGCCGGATGAAAAGTGGCCCGACGATGACGCGGAGCAAGCGACCAATCCCTTAGCCTTCGCCCCGGACCTGTGCGTGGAGGTACTGTTCGGCAACGCCGCCTGCGCGGCCAGTCTCGACAGCCGGACTCACGCCTACCTGTGCAGCGGAGCGGAGGAGGTCATCGTCGTGGGTGCCGACGGGACCGTCGAGTTTCGGGGCCGTGAAGGCGTGCGAGGCCGCTCAGTGTTCAACGTAACGCTTGACCTCGGCACCTCCTTCTGCGCGGCAGGGTCTGAACGGCGCCCGCTGCAGACCCGTAGCGCTGAGCCACTTCCGAAAAGTTGACGCGGGTATCTCTGCCGGCGGGTCAATCCGCCTTGACCTGCATATCGAATGAAAACCTCATCTGCACGGCTGCCTAGCTCGGGCTCGTAAGTAGTTTCGATGAGTTGTCGGTGTTTTTTTTGGAGGGTACCGTGAAGTCTACGGCGCTGCCCGGCAGTGGCGGCGATACCACTCGGCTGCGATGCGAGCAGGTGGCACATATGCCCCATACGTTCGTTCCGCCGGAGGCAGCATCATCATGGCCCACCGCGTCTATGTCGACAGCACCGACGACTTCGTTATGTGGCGCGCTGTGGACGCAATTGGTGCGATTGCGAATCCCCGAGTATTAGTGGTCGATGACTATCCCGCTGGCGCGGATGCTCTGCAATTGCTTTTGGAGCAAAACGGGTTCGAGGCGCGCGCAGTCAACGACGCGAGCCTCGCGTGCGCGGTTGCGGAAGAATGGCTGCCCTTCGCTGTCGTAGTAGACGTTGTGATGCCGGGGGTGACGGGGCTAGAGTTGGCGCGTCGGCTCAGGGCAGGCGTGCTCACGCGCGATATGCTGCTTGTCGCATTCACTCGCGAGCCTCGCAGAATGACCGGGCTAGGGCACTTGAGGCCGGCTTTGACGTTCATTGCGCAAAGCCACTCACTCCCTGTCGATTACTGACTGTGCTTGAGTCTATCGTAGGCAGGTGATGGCGTGTAAAAGCCAGTTAGCGACTTCGACGGCTGAGGGCCACGAGGGCGCTCCGTCAGTCGAAGAACCCGTGTAAAAATTTGAAATGCCTTCGCGAGCTTGATTGCGTGGAACGGATGGCCCGATGATGCGGGCCACTCGTTGTTTGATACCTGTCATTGAAGCAGCCGAGCGGGATGCCGATATCATTTGGAACCAATTGCCAGGATTGGATTGGGCAAAAGGCCGCTCCGCTAAACAGTGTCCTGAGGTGGTCATTCATTCATCGTTGCGATGCGGTTCGCTCGGAGTCATTCCACGGAAGTCCGAGCACGACACGCGAATGCTGTGAGCGAATGACCTATGACCAAAGACGAGAATTTCAACATACGGAAGGCCACCAGCGCGGACTTAGCGTTCGTGCGTACGTTGCTGGTGAATAGCGCGCTGCCGAACAGCGATGTTGACGACAGCGGTCGAATTCAGTTCTTGATAGCGGACGACAAAGACGAGCACCCGGTCGCCTGCGTTGGGCTCGAGGCATATGGCAGCGAAGCGCTTCTTCGGTCGCTGGCGGTACCTCCAGCGATGAGAAGGCAAGGCGCGCCGGGCGCGGGTTAGTGGCCGCGATGGAAGATTCAGCGCGTACCACAGGATTGAGCCGTTTGTACCTGCTTACGACGACTGCGAGTCAGTTCTTCGCGCGGGTTGGATATGAAGTCATCAGCCGTGTCGAGGCTCCGAATTCGCTGCAGAGAAACAGTCAATTTGCTGAGCTTTGCCCTGCCAGCGCTGTCTGCATGTCCAAAACCCTTTGAGCCCTCGCGGACGACGGCTCTCTGCAGGGAAAGACTCGACGATTTTGCGCGTGAAAGTTAGAGGAAGAAGAGCAACAACGCTAACGCGGTTTCTGTTCTGACACGCTTTGCAGCGATGGAACTGGATTGACGATTTTCGCAACCGGGAAGCTCCGCAGGCGCTTTATTGCGCCGCCGGCAGTGCTCCCAACTCAATGTGGAGCTAATCATGAAACGCATGCATGTCCTCGTGTCAGTGCACTCTCAATCGGAGGCTGGCCGTTGATGCAGGCGTTCGAAAAGCTGGCCATCCGATGCCGGAAGTGGCCGCATTCATGGAAAGACTGCGTACCGCCTTCGGTGACGAGGCCATCGACGAGGCGGCTCGGCGCGGCAAACCTGGAGAGGCGACGTTTTACGCCCGCGAAAATGGCCGCGCGGTCGGCACCGCGAGCCCGACGCACGAGAATGCGTGGTGCGTCGACGCTGACGTACAGGACCGGCATTATTGTCCCGGTTGCGATGGCGGATGCATCGGCGAGGGAGTACGCTGCGCAGAGTGGCTCAAACGAATGAAGACGGAGAATTAACGGTGGCCGTTGCTCGATATGCGGCGAGCGCGGGGAAAGGCTGATGCAGTCAGAGACCTACCGAGGGTACAACGTTTGGGGCTACGCAATCCCGCAGCAGGAAGAGCTGATGCTTCCAGAACGGTACGCTGCAAGCGGCACTATTACCCATCGTAACAAGGTGGTCGAGGCATCGGGTGTGCTTGGAATTTTCGATAAGCAGGAGGACGCGGAATTTACTGGCCCGGAGTGGGCTCGGGCTTTGGGTGGACAGCTACGCGTAACGGCTCAGCAACGTGCTTAGAGGTCGCACTTGGGGAGTTCCTGACCGCGACCAACCATCGCCGGTATAAAGCATTTCCCCGCAAGCAACATCGCCAGGATACCGAAGATACCGAAGTGGAACCCCAAAATTCAGTGAGCCGACCCTGACGTAGGTCACGCACCTCCCGGCGAACAACTATCTGGAGACCGACATGTCCTTCACTGCTGTTTTCCTGAACAAAGATGGCGACCAGTTCACTGCTGAATTGAAACATCTCGAGGACAACGCGCTTGAGAGCAATCCTCTCGCAGAGGGCGAGGTCGTGGTACGCATTGAACACTCCGGCATCAATTACAAAGACGGGCTGGCAATTGCCAACCGCAGTCCTGTCGTGCGCGCGTGGCCGATGGTAGCCGGCGTTGACGGCGCCGGCACTGTTGAGTCTTCGTCCGACCCAAAATGGAAAGAAGGCGACCGTGTAGTCGTCACTGGGTGGGGCCTCGGGGAGACACATTGGGGCTGCCTTGCCCAGCGCGCCAGGCTCAAAGCCGACTGGCTGGTCGCGCTGCCCGGCTCTTTCAGCACCTTGGACGCCATGTCGGTCGGAACGGCCGGCTTCACGGCCATGCTCAGTTGCCTCGCCATCCGCGACCAAGGCGTAACGTCGGGGTCTGGCGATGTGCTCGTCACCGGTGCGAGCGGTGGTGTCGGCAGCATCGCGGTCGCTATCCTGAGTTCCTGGGGCTATCGGGTAGTTGCGGCAACCGGCAAGCTGAACGAAGCGGAATACCTGCACTCGCTGGGCGCAGCAGAGATTCTGGACCGTGCATCACTTGCGGCACCCGGCAAGCCGCTACAGAAGGAACGATGGGCGGCCGTGGTCGATTCAGTGGGTTCGCATACGCTTGTGAATGTCTGTGCTCAGACGAGATACGGTGGTGTCGTCACGGCCTGCGGACTGGCCCAGGGCATGGATTTTCCGGCAAGCGTCGCGCCCTTCATTTTGCGCGGCATAAAACTCGTCGGCATCGATTCCGTGATGTGCCCGATGGAGCGACGCACGAGCGCCTGGAACGCGCTTGCCAGCGACTTTGATGCCCGCAAGCTTGGTGCGCTAACCACGGTCATCGGCCTTGGCGACGTCTTTGCGACCGCTGAACATATTCTCGCCGGACAGGTGCGAGGAAGAACGGTAGTGGACGTGAATCGGCTTCCTTAACGGGGCTGGAAATGCCCAAGAACGGCGCGCAATCTTGCCAGAGTAGGGGCGACTTTGGGAAAACCAGCCCGGGAGTCACGCGGATGAAAGATGAGCAGACAGATGGGGTGCTTGAGACCTGGCTGGTGAGGGTGCGTGGCATCGTGCAAGGTGTCGGCTATCGGGAAGCCTGTGTGCGCCGCGCCCATTCGCTGGGCGTTACTGGCTGGGTCCGCAACCGCATGGACGGCTCCGTGGAGGTGATGGTGAAGGGCTCGCCCAAGCGGCTTTCAGATATGTGCGCCTGGCTCGGTGAAGGCATGTCCGACGCACTGCGCCACCCCAGTACCTGTTTCAGCTGGCGAAACTGGAGTGGCGTCATACCTGAGAATCTGCAGCTCAACATTGAATGAGCTCGGTTAGCACGCTCATGCTAATAAAAGCAGCTCACAGAATTTTTTGAAAGAAGTTTCGATTCGAGTGCGAGCGTCACGGCGCCGCCTCAAAGTCAATTGTCGAGCGTACTCGTCTGAGGTTTTTAGCTCGCCACGGAGCGGGGGCCGTCTTCACTACGGGCACCCATACGCCTAGACCGGAAATCGTCGAGCAATAGGACTAAGTCCCTCGCGTTGGGGCGCCTCCCCCATGTGCTGTAGCCGGCGACCGAAACTACGGCTAACCACGACTGTGGTGGGAACCACTCAGCCCGAATCGCTGTTTCCTCGAATATACGAAGGCGCCCACTATCGAGATGAAATTCAGCTCGCATCGTGATGCCGTCGAACTGCTTACTCGCAGAGATAGGTTCATTCAGCATTGGTCGCTCCTAATTGCAATTCGGCGGCCTGCGCCGTAGCGTGCGTCCCTCAGCGAGAGACCTGAGACACAAGACTGATACGAGGGCGCATCTCGTTCTGCTGGTTATCGCACGTTGAAGCAGAACAGTGCACCGAGAGATGTTGATTGTGCGTATTCGTAGTGGTGAATAGGGCAATGAATATTCCACGCCAAAGTGAACAGGGATTCCACGGCAAAAAGAACACGAATTCCACGGCAAAGTTAATGCCGATTCCACGGCAAAAAGAACAGGGTTTCCACGCCATCGCGAACAGGAATTTGAGGTGGCGGCGACGCGGGTCAACGGTGGCACGATCGACAGTTTTGTCGGGAGTGCCGAATGGCAAATGTCAGGTTGACCATGCGCAAAATCAGGGAAGTGCTGCGGTTGCATTTCGAGTGTGACCGCAATCAGAGGGAAATCGCCGACGCGGTGGGTGCCTCGACGACGACGGTGTGGCATTACCTGCGCCGCACGCGGCTGGCAGGGCTGAGCTGGCCGCTGCCACCGGAACTGCTGACAGACGACGCGGCGCTCGAGGCAAGGCTGTATCCGCCGCCGGCGCGGCGCGAGCCAACGCGCGGCATGCCGGACTGGCCGACGGTGCATCGCGAGATCGGCAGGAAAGGCGTCACGCTCGATCTGCTGTGGCAGGAATACAAGGCGCAGCATCCGGACGGCTGCGGCTACAGTTGGTTCTGCAAGGCTTACCAGGAATGGGCACAGCGGCTTCCGGTCACGATGCGGCAAACGCACGTGCCGGGCCAGAAGCTGTTCGTCGACTACTCGGGCAAGAAGCTGGGCATCATCAACCCGGACACCGGTGAAATCCGCGAGGCCGAGTTGTTTGTCGCTGCGCTCGGCGTGTCCGGCTTCACCTTCGCGGAACTCACGTGGACCCAGCAGTTGCCAGACTGGATCGGCTCGCACGTGCGCGCCTTCGCGTTCTATAACGGTCTGGTCGAGATACTGGTCCCTGACAATCTAAAATCGGGCGTGCACAAGCCGGGGTTTTACGATCCGGACATCAATCCAACCTACCAGGAAATGGCTAGGCATTACTCCGTGGCCGTCATCCCGGCTCGCAGTAAAAAACCGAGGGACAAGCCGAAAGCGGAGCTGTCCGTCCTCCTGGTGCAGAGATGGGTCCTCGCCCGCCTGCGCAACCAGCGCTTCTTCAGCCTGGGCGAGGCTAACCGGGCGATCGCCGCGTTGCTGAGTGATCTGAACAACCGGCCCTTCAAGAAGCTGCCTGGCTCACGCCGTAGCGTCTTCGACGAAATCGATCGCCCGGCACTCAGGCCGTTGCCCGAGCAGCCCTATCAGTACGCGGAGTGGAAGGTCGCGCGTATCGGCCCGGACTATCACGTCGAGCTAAATCAGCACTATTACTCGGTGCCGTATCGCTACGCGCGCGAACAGGTTGACGTGCGCCACACGATCAACACCGTCGAGATCTTCCATCGCGGCCAACGCATTGCCGCTCACGGCAAAAGCGCTCGCCGTCGTTACCACACCACGATCGACGCGCACATGCCGCCGGAGCACTTGGCTGTTGCCAAGGGCTGGGATCCGGAGCGGCTGCGCAACTGGGCCGCCGACATCGGCCCGCATACGGCAGCCGTCATCCAGCACCTGCTGGGTGCCCGCAAGCATCCCCAGCAGTCGTATCGCACCTGCCTGGGTGTGCTGCGCATGGGCAAGGACTACGGGCGCGACCGGCTCGAAGCTGCTTGCCGCCGCGCCATCGATCTGAAAGCGCCGAACTACAAGTTCATTGACTCGACGCTAAAGAACGGCCTGGACCGGGAGCCCGAACCCACTACCGTGCAGGCCGACCTGCCGCTTGTGCATGCCAATGTGCGCGGGCCTTCGTACTATCACTGAAGCTGAAAGGGAGTCTATATGCTGCATCATCCCACTGTCGACAAACTACACGCGCTGCGCCTGCCCGGCATGGCGGCGGCGCTTGCCGAGCAACAGTCCCAGGACGGCATTGACCGGCTGGGCTTTGAAGAACGTCTGGGGCTGCTGGTCGAGCGTGAATCCAGTGAACGTGACTCGCGACAAACGGCGGCCCGGCTGCGTCGGGCCAGACTGAAGGTCCCCGACGCGTCGCCCGAGGACATCGACTATCGCACCCCTCGCGGCCTGGACCGGGCGCTCACCGCCCGGCTGCTGACCGGTGAGTGGCTTCGGGAGAGGCAGAACCTTATCCTGGTTGGTCCGACTGGTCTCGGCAAGAGTTGGTTGGGCTGCGCCTTCGCCATCCAGGCGTGCCGCCAGGGGTTCTCCGCCTGCTATCTGCGCGTGCCGAAACTAAACGACGAACTGGCGATTGCACACGGCAGCGGGCGCTATGCGCGATGGCTCGCACAACTTGCCAAGACGGATCTCGTGATTCTCGACGATCTGGCAATGGCGCCGCTGACCGATTCCGCGCGGCGCGACCTGCTGGAGGTGCTCGATGACCGGCACGGACACCGATCCACGCTGGCCACCAGCCAAATTCCAGTGGAGCACTGGCATGAGGCAATCGGCGAACCCACCGTCGCCGACGCGATCCTTGACCGACTCGTGCACAACGCTCATCGCATCACGCTCGCGGGCGAATCGCTACGCAAGACGCGCAGTCGATTGACCGCAAAGCCGCAGTCCGAGTAAAAAGGTAAAGGTCCCGCGTCGCTACGCTCCGCTTGTTCGCGATGGCGTGGAATCCTTGTTCACTTTGCCGTGGAATCACGATTCACTTTGCCCTGGAATGGCTGTTCACTTTGCGTGGAATACGCAGGGCAATCTGACTGCCAGTGCTATTGGAATATTCAATACACAAGTCGCACTGTCTCCAGCGGGTGGGTCGCAAATTTAAACCCTCAGTCGATAAAGCCCGCCGAGAAAATAGCCCAGGGTTTTGTGGAAAGTCTAGGAGCCTTTGCCAGGAGTCTATTGACGGCCAAGGCGAGTTCATTTCAACGTGGAGATTGACTCGGGTGGCCGGCGGGAAATGACGCCTAGCGTCTCGCGGTGCGACCTCTGCTGCCGGTGGAGTCAAGCAAGACGCGGTCGAAGCGCATTTACCAACTTGTTTGCAATTGCTCGCAGCCATTCAGCTTGCATATGGTCGTTCTCAACTGCCTCCGCGGGTGGCTTCCAGGCCAGCGTGATTTCCCCGACCACTCGATTGCTTTCACCGGGCAAGACGCCGACCTCGAACATCAGAGCCTCGCCTATCTCTGCCTCCAACGCGGCCTGGTCATCTAACAAGCGCTGTAGCACCTCGCGCCCCTGTTCTCCTACGAACTTCAACATGAAACCAGCAGTCCCATCCGCCGTGCGGTAAGCGACGAGGCCGGTCACCGGGCCTGGAAGTTCGATACGAACGTAGTTGTTGCCGCCGTGCCGCGGAGGCGGTTGGTCGGGGTGGTCAAATCGGACGGAAGATATAACCGCGTCCCAAAAAGCCCGATTGGCGAGGCGCGTGGCGTTCGAAGTCGGGTCCCTTTCAACATTGGTAGCAGGCGTGTCTTCGGAGCGCGACGTCACCGCCTCGAGTGTCATCGGTGTGCCGTCGCTCTGCGTAACGACTCTACGCGCAATTACTTCGGTCTTAAGTGGAACCGAAGGGACGAGCAATGTTCTACCTGCGCTGTCGCGGTATAGCTGAATTTCAAGCAGGGCCAGCGATGCGAGAAGTCCTCCCCGATTCTCCAGCAGCCGACGAAGGGAGTGAAGGTCGCTACGTATGCCGTCGCCAGCGATTGCGAGCAAAAAGTTGCCCGTTCGCAGGGACTCACTCACCGCATCGACAAATGGAGCTTCCAGCAGATGCGGGTACACCATGCGCACCGCGTGGAACATTGGATTTTCGCCAGTCAACCCTCGAGACTGCTTCAGCTTCGCCTCAAGGTCAGAATATGACCAATCAGCAAGCAAAGATGCATATTCGAATAGCTGCGCGATGACCTCACGTCGCGCTTCCGGGTTACGCCAGAGCTTGCATTCGATGAGAACTAGCTTTCCAGTGGGCGAGACGCCCAGCAAATCGAGGAACACGCTCGATGTTCCAAAACGCAGTGGAAGCTCGCGGCATAGTGGGACGAACGCCTCGCCATGCCCGAACATTTCGGTCATCGGCAGCAGTTTTGGGCTTGTGAAAAGACGTTCCTGAAGCCAGCGCTCGTTATGCCCATCGGTGCTCGAGAGCGCTGTTCGCTCGAACGAAATAAATTTGTCGAGCGCGTCTTCATCGCTTAGATATGCGGTCATCTTTTTATGAATTCAGTTGGATTTCTTCGCCAAGATTCTGGTAATGGGGCCGCTCGATGGGTCCGTGTGTACCCTATAGTTGCGCGCTTTTGTGCGATTGAACTGGGTATCCGGCGGCAATCGCCCTAACTACCGAAGGCGGCGTAGCCAAGTGCACTTCAGAGTCGAATTCGTCGACACGCTGTTCTGCCCCATAACCCTCCGAAGCCCAAAGTCGCAACGAGGAGCCGGACCAAAGATGGATGTCGTTGTTCCAATGCACCATTACGCCGGGCGGTAGGTCAGCGAGCCGGCGCACCCAAGCACCATCAGCCAGACGATTCGTCCGCTCCGCGTGCAGCAATTTATCCACATCGCCAATCAGCATTTCGGGAGGCATTCCATTCGCACGTGTCCACAGCGACTTGAACGCCAAATAGCTCGGCCTGCGACACATGCCGCACGGTCTGTGTCCTGCTGCCAAGGCAGTGGCCTCATCGAGAAAGAAAAGCTCCGTGTACCGGCCCGGTTGCATCAACGGTTTGCGGTTCCAACCTTTGTAGGAGAGCTGGCAGGTCACCCATGCTTTTACTTTCCAGTCCCGTCTCAGGCGACGCTCAGCGTCATGCAGTTCGCCGCGATTACCCAACCATCTCGCAGAGGGACAGGTAGACGCGATTGAGCCGCTTGGATTGACACCGTTCGGAAGTGGCATACGGTATTGGTCGTGGCGCGAAGATACCCGCGCGTTTGGCATGTTCCTTGAGATAACGGCAATGCCGGTTGAAACTTTATGGTCGAAGCACAGGGACTCGCAGGCTAGCCCTCTCATACTTAACCACATTGGGAATCTGCATTGGAAGCGCTCCTTGTGCGAGATGACTTGGCGTCCTCGAACCTTGCGTGCGATAGTTTCATCATTCTCAAAATAGAGGCTCAAGTGGCAACCTTGGAATCGATACAAGCGAAGATTCAAAAGCTCCAAAGATAAGCTGAAGCGTTGATTGCGAAGCAGGCGTTGGGCGTCATCGAAAAGATTCGCAAGTTGATGGCAGAACACGGCCTCACAACCGCGGACATCAGTACGCAAGTCGGCAGCAAGCGGTCATCCACCAAGCTTGCGGGTAAGGCAGTGCGTAAGAGCAACGTTGGGTGTAGCCAAGTATCGCGACCCGAAAACCGGAGCAACGTGGACCGGGCACGGCCGCGCGCCGAATTGGATGGCAACTGCAAAGAACGTGACAAGTTCCTGTTTGACGCCGGCGTGGCAACTGCAAAACCTGCTGCTGTGAAAAAAGAGAAAGCTGCTGGCAATTATGTCCGCGGTCCGCAACTGGCGAAATATCCTAACCCAAAGACCGGAGCGACCTGGAGCGGACGCGGTCCGGCGCCTGCGTGGCTCGCTGCAGCCAAAGACCGTTCGAAGTTTTTGATTGGTGGTGCGGACGCCGGTTCAGCGGATGCGGGAAGCGCGAAAGTTGCGAGCAAGAAAGCTACTGCAAAGAAGGCCGTGACCGCAAAGACTGCAGGTAGAAAAGTTGCTGTGAAAGCAACTCAGAAGTAAGCCGTAAAGAAGGTATCGACGAAAAAGACGTCACCAAAGAGCACGGCCGTGGCCGCCCCGACAGCAGTTGTCGAACTCGGTGTCGGCTCTTGCCCGGTGGCCAAAGACGCTCGCGCCAACGCTTACCGTCGCGCCTGTTGTTAATGGATAACTGCCTATTTGTGCAATGCAAATGCACTCAGGGACTAGTTCATCGGGCGAAGTCCGACATGTTCAGGCCAACAGCCTTGCCCTCCGTCGCGAGAAGCTTCCGGCACACTATTACCTCAATCCGTGGGCGCCTCTACTTGAGGGCATGGATGCTAGGGCGCTTGCTGCCATTAACCATGTTTTGCAATCCCGTTTGCGGCCGTCGTTTCATCTCCTCGTAACCCGCGAGCGCGGCAGTCCGTTCGAGCCTCATTACGCCATCGCTGTCCTTGCCGACCCCACCTAGCTCTCCAGCCTTCGCAAGTCGTTTCACCCCTGCCGTCGAGATGTTGAGGAGCTTCGCAACCGCCTCTGCCGGCAGCCAGTGGGAGCTTTCGTTCGTATCGTTTATCGGAATTTGCCTGGAGGACGTCCTTCGCTGAGGCGTGTCACCCGCGCTCAACGCGGCGACGAGCGTCGCGCGGCGTTCAGAAGCCACAACACCATTTGCGAGCAATTCGTGGTCAAACGCTCGTTCGAGTAACTCGGGAACGGCGTCGCTTAGCACCTGCGACAGCCGGTCAAGCGTCCTTTTCTTTCTACCATCGAGCGCAGCTGCAAGCAGAGCAGCAAGTTCCTCCGTCAACGCGGCGGCTACGGGCGCAAGCGCCGGTTTCAGGTAGTCGCGCGGACTCGGAAATTCCGATGGGTTGACGCCCTTCAATGCAGACTTGCGCTTTGCCGCCATTGCAGGCTCCAAGGGTCTCTCAGTGGGGCGAGGTGAAATAGAGCGGCGATTGTCTGCCTTCATTGTCCATTGCGCAGGGTGACTAGGGTGCAAGGCGGCACTCCTTACGGGACCATCAAGTATTTATTCCTATTTCGTGACATGAGTGTGTCGTCCCCGCGGCAAATCGAATACTCTGCTGCACACCCAGAGGCGCCCTGACTCATTGACATCGTGTCCCCGGACGGTCAGTTGAAACTCCCCCACTTATGGTCGCGTAAATTCCCCCACCTTGTGGAGCAGGACTAAGGGTTTTATTTAGCTGGTTTTCGATTTCCGCGCAAGCGTTTCAGCGGCTTCCTTGAGACGGTAACTGCGGCCGTCGAATTCAAGCAGATGGCAGTGATGCATGAGCCGGTCGAGGATCGTGGTGCTCATCGTGTTGTCGCCTAGGTATGCGCCCCAATCCTGCACAACGCGATTGGATGTGACGACAACGCTGCGATGCAGTTTGTAGCGTTGATGGATTAGCGTTTGCAGCAGCGCGCCCGCGGCGTCGGGGATCGTACGCGACAGGAACAGGTCATCCAGCACGAGCAGATCGCTTTCGAGGATGGCTCGCAGCCGGGCTTCGCGCTGGGCCGTCGGGCTCAGCGCGTAACGGTTGAAGAAGTCATCGGTCTCAAGATAC
Source organism: Caballeronia sp. SBC1 (assembly GCF_011493005.1). Lineage (NCBI taxonomy): Bacteria > Pseudomonadati > Pseudomonadota > Betaproteobacteria > Burkholderiales > Burkholderiaceae > Caballeronia > Caballeronia sp. SBC1. Next base: position 2,930,624 of record NZ_CP049156.1, on the reverse strand, counting down.
TGCACCTTGTGGCCCTGCAGGACGGCCTGGTAGGCGACGGCCTTCGCAACGTGCGATTTCCCGGTGCCTGGTTTGCCGATGATCAGCGCGTTGTCGCCGGCGGCGATGAACTTCAGCGTGTGAAGCTGGAAGCAGGCCTGGCGAGGCACTTTGGGATTGAAGGCCCAGTCGAATTCGGCGAGCGTGAGCTTCTCTTCGAGGCCGGAGAGCTTGTAGCGGCGTTCGATGAGCCGGGACTGGCGGCGATCCAGTTCGTCCTGCAGGATCAGCGCGAAGGTTTCGAGGAATGGCTGCTGGGAGCCCTGGGCCTGCAACACGCGCGTTTCAAGTGTGTCGCGCACGCCAGACAGGCGGAGCTGTCCGAGAGCCCGTTCGATTTCCGGTAATGTCATGGTCATGCCTGTGTTTCTCCAGTCGGAGGTTGAGATTCGGCGCCGTACTGCGCACCGAGGGTAAAGAGTTCGCCGTATTCGGAGGCGGAACGGATCAGCGGGTGATCCTGCGTGAGAGGCAGTTCGAGTTGCGGTGCCTGATCGAGCCGCTCGAGTGCCTGTTCGAACAGCCGCTCGACGATCGCGCGCACCTGTTTGTAGCGATAGACCTGATGGCGTAAGGCGTGATCGCAGGCCTGTTCAACGAGCCGGGTGGGATACTTCTTCGCTAGACCGACGATGCCCCACATGGCGCGATGGCCGACGCGACCTTCGCTGTCGAACATGTGCTGGCAAAGCGCCTTCGTTTGCGGCCCGATGTCCGCCGCGCTCGCGAGCAGGAAGGCGCTCTGACGGGACGGATTGAACGGGCGTTCGTCTTCTGGCAGTTCAAGCGAACCGGCCTGCTGGGCGCGAGGATGGGTGCGTAGCAACGCCTGCGTACGGCGATCGCGAATCTCGATGGTGGAATCGTAGATCCGCACTGAAACGAGACTGCCGATCGGTGCAGGTCGTGCCGCATAGTTGCTGCGATCGATGTTGACAGTGGTGTCGTCCCACACGGTACGCACGACCTCTGTGAAGTAGCGAAAGCCGGTGGTCGGCAACGCTCGCAGATGCGGCCTCTCCTCCTGGAACATGGCCTCGACCTGTCGCCGGGTGCTGCCATGGATGCGTTTGGCCGCCCAGTTTGCCTCCCAGTGCGTCAGGAATTCGTTCTGGGCTTCGAGCGACTCGAAACGGCGGCCGGCAAGCGCGGTACTTTGAGTATGTTGAATCGCGTTCTCCACGGTGCCCTTTCGATTTGGGTCCCGCACACGTGCCGGATCGGCGACGACACCGTAATGCTCGAGCATTGCCTCGTAGAGCCGGTTGATCTCTGGTTCGTACAGGTCAGGCGTGATGACACCTTCCCGGAGGTTGTCCAGAACGACGTAGCTGACCGCACCCCCGAAGTAGCGAAAGGCTTCTTCGTGAAGCTGGGCCCAGACCTGCTTGCTGGACTTCCAGACCACGCGCCGGAAACTGCGTCGCGAGTACCGCAGGGTCATCACGAACAACCGCGGGCGCCGGTACCGGCCGCTCTTCGGATCGCGGGTCAGTGCGCCTTCACCATAATCGACTTGAGCTTCTTCGCCGGGGGCGAACGCAAGACGGTCGAACTGCTCGGGATCAATGTGGCGCAAGGCGCGCACGAAACGCTTGACGCTCTCGTAGCTCGCGGTGAATGCGAACTGATCGACCAGATCCTGATAGATCGCCTGCGCGTTGCGCCTCAGCCGGACCTGCTGTTCGATCCAGTCGCGATGCGGTTCGCTTGCCGAGCGGGCGAAATTGAATGTTGTGGCTTTGCTGGAATCGTCGGTCGCCGGTGGTCGCGGTGGTGGGGGAGTTTGCGTGACGGCCGTTTCAGAGCCGGTGGTCACCATGGAGGAGTTTGCCGAAGCGGACTTCTCCGACTCGAACATCGCCTGATAGCGACGAATCGTCTTGCGGTCGATCCCCGTAAGTCGCTGGATCTGGCGCTGGCTCTTGTTGCGCTCGAGTAATGTGAATACGGTGCTTTGCAGGTGCGGCTTCAAGACGTTCACTCCCTGAACTCCCTCTTGTTCGAAGGAGACGAAGATAGACGTCCTGCAACACTTCTCCCGTCAGCTCAGTGGACGGTCGTCAGGTGGGGGAATTTGAAGTGACCATACCCGGGGGAATTTGACCGACCGCCGGGGCGTCATTCCGAGTTGCTCAAGCCGCGTGATGCTTCATAATTTCCGGGCACGTATATTTCGCCATCAAGGGTGAACACCCAATGAAACAACGAGCTACCCTCATTTGCCGACGCGGCGACAAGATACTTCTCGTTGCGAGAAAGGGCGCCCGGTGGGCGCTCCCGGGCGGGAGGGTCAAGACGGGGGAGGCGTTTATTGCAGCTGCCAGGCGCGAACTGCGCGAGGAAACTGCGCTTATCGCCGAATCGCTGGTGTTTTTGTTCCAGTTCCGCGGAAATAGCACCTTGCATCATGTTTTCGAGGCGACAGTCCCTGATGATGTTGCCGCTCGACCATGCGATGAGATAGCGAAATGCGAGTGGTTTCAGCCGTTAGCCATTACTCAACTCAAATCCAGCGTCCCGACGCGCGGAACGGTCGAGCTCATTTGTTGGCTGCGAGAATATGAGGCAGATAAACAAAAGCGTCGGCTCGAATCTGAACAGTCACCCAGTAGCCCGATTGCGCTCAACACCGTTGAGGGAGCACCGCCTGCGCTACCCGCGCTACCGGACATTAAGTGAGCATGCGGTGGTGAATGCGGGAAAATGCGCGCGTCGGAGGAACCTGTAACTGGTCAGTTCCTGATTACCTAGCTGTACCCGGCCCCGTTTCCGCAGAATCACGCCCCTTCCTATTAGGCTTCGCAGGCGCACTATCGAGAGCCGCAGGTCGTATGCAGGGCGGCCCAGGAGATAGATATGGTGGCGACGATTGAGCCATCGTCTCAAACATGACGCCGTCGGCAGCGGCGACCGGCGATGGGACCACCATCATGAATGTCATCACGACGACGGCGCCGATTAACTCGACGGCGCAACAAAACGTTTGGGAAAGTCGGCGAATCACCCATAATCGATGAGCAATCTGAGGGATATGTGCACTTCACACGCCAGATTGGCATCGTCCTGTGACGGTTATCGCGGCGAACGAGGCGCCAGCACTAGCTGTTAGCGGTCCGTGTCGTCAGCAATCAGCAGGTCGAAAGCCTCACGGGCGTCTTTGAGCTCTTGCATGGCGGCCGCAAACCGCGCAAGTTCCAGCGTCGATGGTTGTCGCCCGCCATCAACCGCGAAGTGAGCTTGCAACACAGCGGACGCCACCTGCACTTCACGGGCCGCAACCGCGACGCGCTCAAGCGCGAAAGCTTCGTCCGACCGTGGTTTTTCAGCTCCCGTCATTTTCTCTTTCCGGTGCGGAAGTTGCCGTTCTGTTCATGACCATCTTGAGTGCCGAGCAAAACGTTAGACGTCGCTATGCCGGCAGAACCTCGAAGTATCCTGGCGCGACGTCCTGCAGTTTCTCCGAACGTCGTGTTCATCTGCGTCAGATAAGTGAACCTCTCGCGCCGGGTCGGTAACCAACGACCGTGCCAACGCGTTCCCGGCACCGCCTCGCGGAGCTGCTATCAAGCTGCGGGATTCTATTGTCGATTAGCTTTGCCTTGGTGCCTAGTTGCTTCGATTGCCCCTCCGCTGATGTATGACAGATAGGAGGGCTGCCACGGGCATGTAGTTCCAAGTAACTTCAGTTTGCGCTCACGCTTAGTTCATCGCGCGAAGTCCGACATGCTCAGGCCAACAGCCTCGCCCTGCGTCGCGAGAAGCTTCCGGCACACTATTGCCTCAATCCGTTTTCGGCCGTCAGCGTACGACTTAAGCAATTGGGCATTGCTTGCTCCCGCGGGCGCCCAAAAGTACTGTTCCAACGCCTCGCGTGCAATGGAGCATCGGACGGAACGCTCACGCATGTGAGCATCAAAGACGACTAAATTTCCGTCATCGGAAACAACGGCAACGGGGGAGATTCGAATGTCCACGACTGCAAATAACCTTTTCGTGCTTTGAAGGTGCGAGCCAAGGTCGGAATGACTTCGACGTATCCGGCGCTTGGTTCGACCATGTGGTGTTTGTGTCGAGCTGCTCACCGTCAAAGTGTTATACCTTCTTAGATGGCCGGGCGCGCACGCAAGGCTTCACGCACACGCAGGCAATACGCCGCACCAAGGTACTGGCTTGATTGATGCCCATTTCAGCTGTGAATATGCGTTGAACTTCGCATGCCGTATCAAGATGCCCGCTGCGCGCAAGCCCCGACCCGCAATCGGGAGGGTGAGCTAGCCCAGCTTGACGCGGTTAAGCAAGGTACGACGATACGATTTCTAGCGAGCCAGATTCAGCAAGATTCGACAACGTGGTCCATGCGCCAACTGTTCGTCAAGAGAAGCTATAGCTAATTTTCGAGGAGGATGTAGCTAAGGAATGCGAATAGCCTACCAGTTTGGAAAGCGTGCCTGATGTGACGATTCTTTTCTGACCGAAAGTAACCGCCGCGCCCTGATTTTTTTACTCCAGTCAGCAATCCCCTAGCCACTATCCCAAAGATGGAGCGTATTGATTGGAGCATTCTTACGCGACATGTGCTCGAGGATTGAAATCCGTGGAAGCGCTGGAGAGCCGGTCAAGCAATTGCTGCAGCCGTTCCTGTTGAGCTCGCATCAGCCCCCGGGTCGCATATGCCTGAAGAATGCGACCGCGCCAGTATGCTTGCGCAAATATCGAATCTGCACCTTCCACAGATAAAACTCGCTCAAGATGGCTGATTGCGATGTCAACGTTCTGCGGCGTATAGGGACTCACCCCCGCCCTTTCTTCCTTGGTGGTTTTCACTGCGTTCTCTCATGAGTTGCTTACGTCATAGCGGGCGTTTCCACTAGGCCAAGACGTCCCAAAGTGCGTCGCTCCGGCTCCCCGAGTCAGACGAGTTTGGGTTGCCGTCGAAGTATGTTCATAAACCTCGTCGGCCTAGCGGAGCATGTCGTGATTATGCGCGGCCAGGAATAAATCTCGAATCAAGCTGCCCCAAAATCTCCGCAGCTCCCCCCGCGATTCCGACGCCTATATGCGCCGCTATCGAATCCTCCCGGGGGTTGATGCGAATTACGCGGGGACCGTGAAGCTCGCTGAATCGTCGGACAGTAGGCAATGCTTTGCCTGCACCCAGTTCAACCACTACGAGGCGCTGCGGGCCGCGGAGCCAGCCTGTAAGTCGGTCCAATTGCCGTTCTGAATACTTGTCGACCCAGGCCCAGTCGCCGAACATCAATATGTTGGGCCGCGCCCCCTTCCCGCATCGTGGGCACGTGGGCAGGTCATTTATGAGTCGCCCCGTCGTTTCGTTGATGTCTGGCTCAAATCCTTGTGTTGACCATGCGGCGTTCACACACGGTTTGATGCATTGGAGCGAGTGAATCGTCCCGTGGCACTCCGCCACATGTTCCGGAGGGAAGCCGGCCTTCTGGAACTGACCATCGACGTTGCTTGTGAAAGCGAAAGCGCCGTACTGCATGCGGTCGCCCCATTTGCGGAGGAAGGCGAATCCGGAATGCGGCTCGGTCTTACGATATAGCGCCAGCCGGTGCCCGTAAAATCCCCACGCGAGCGTTGGGTCGTTCGAAAAGCTGGCTGGATTTGCCATGTCTTCAAACGATAGTCCGTGATGTTGAAGCGCCGGGTAGGCGCGCCAGAATCCCTCGGCGCCGCGGAAATCAGGTAAACCCGAATCCACCCCCATCCCGGCCCCCGCGGTGATGAGAAGGCCGTCGGCGTCACGCAACCATTGCGTTGCTTTCTCAAGCTTTTCTTCGAGTGTCACGTGTAACTCGCTCCTACCAGGTACGTGAGCAAAGACGTTCTAAGGCGCTGCTTTCGATTTGTCCCGTTGTGGTGTCGTCGACCAATCGGCTATCACACCCCAAGACGGCGAATGAACAACGACACGAGCCAGCTTTGCGGCGATGACGCACTCGTCCCAAGTCTCCTCGAACGCGACCGTGATTGTCGGGGTCGTTTTCGTATGCGTGCAGATTACTGGATGTCCCTGGACGCCGCTCGTGACAACTCCTTCGACATCCATCGCGAGGTCCTTGACGCCCGCGCGAGCAGCTTCCGGCGGTAGTTTTATTGTCTTGGACAGCCTGTCGTATGAGTAGAAGCCCTTTAAATTTACGTTCAGCTTCATCTTTGGCACGAGCCCCATATAGACCTCGTGAATATTCCCAATGCCGAATGTCCGATAGGAGACCGGCGTCACGTCCTTAGTCGCGCCAAACGCGTTGGACATAGGCACCGGTGCGCCGTCGTGCGAATCCTGCTGCAAGATTACGTAGTCGAGGGACGGATGGCCCAGCATTGAATTTTATGGCCCCCGGTCGACTATTTTCCTGCTCACGTGGTGCACTTCCGCCGTATTCAAACGACGGCAGTTAATAGCGAGCGTGTTATGGGGCAGACTGTAACGTAAATCGCCGATGCGAGAATGCAATCGGCGCCGCCGCTTACGCTAGACTGGCTTGAGCAACCGGAAGGAGACTTGCATGATACGCAAGACGCTCAACGCCTCGCAGCTTCAGCAGGAGGTCAACCGGCGAATCCATCGACTGCAGGAAATCGTCGAGGATGGCGTGAAGATTCGTGTGCCACGGCCGCAGTTGCAAGAGGCTGACAAGACAGGCTGCAACTGGAACATGACTTACTTCGGCAACGCGGTCGGCTTCGAGCGCGACGTCGAGGGCGTGCTCAAGGCTGTGCGTGCCGAATACAACCTCAATACCGAAGTGAAAGACACCGGCAACCCGTTTGGGGACCGACCGACTGAGATGTAGACCACTTGCTCGTTCTTGGTGGCGTGGATACTCATCCATGATTCTGATTACAGCTTCAGGACCGCGACGTGGATTGCGCCGAAGCATTCAAGCAGGTACGTCATCCTCTAAGGCGAGCCGAAGTCGACCGTCAGTGCTTCAGATTTACGCTGTCACGTGACAATCTGCATTGGCCCGTTTCGTAAATGAAGTGACAGGTCGCCTCGACGAATATACAAAATGCTGAGACTGAGGTTTTACCCGAACTCCCAAGGCGTGTGGGTGGGTGAACTGCATGCCGACGAGACCCGGCTGCTCGCAACGACCCATCCCGCAACGATTGCCGCTGCCATCTTCGCGATGGATACGCACAGCCTGCGCGTCGAGACGGACAAGGGTAACCTCGAGATGCAATTTCCCGTTGACATGGGCGAGCTGGACACGCTGGGGCGTCTGACGCATGACAAGGAAATGGACAAATGGATGAGCCTATTTTGTACCTTCTCACGCTTTGATTTTGCCAATCCTCTGCCGGACGATACCCATGCGGATATCCACTTTCGCACTGCGGTCCACTATCTGCCGCCGCTGCTCGTGAAGGTTTATCCATCGGAACCAGAGCCGAAGGATTTCAAAAAGCAGTTGAAAAAACGTAATCAGTACATCTACTACCCGTGGTGCTAGGTATGACATGGCGACCAGGCGGCAATGACGCGAGTAGGGCGGCCCGGGTGCAGATGGCAACAGCTGCCTCCAGATTATCAATCGCTGCTATCTGAGATAAGCTTTGGTGTATGCGTTGTGCATACTGCGAACCTTTCTTGGGTCGTCTGCGTTTGTCCCAATGCTCGCAGTGTTTGCCATCCGCTTTCATTCGATTTTTCGATGTTGGTGCGCTAGCCTACAGCGCGTTTGAAGCTCAGGCTTTCTTGTCGATGTCGCTGCAATATTCGGCGCCCACTATCGCTCTCCGAATACCCCGATTTCTTTGGTACCGAAGATAATGACATCCACGCGACCTTCAAATATGTCAGGGCTCGCTGGAACCGCTGTCCGTGCGTGCGGTCCGTACTTATCTTGGTATTTTGACCAAGAGCGTCGGCGCCAGAACTCCAACCTTGACACTCTACAAACGAGTGGGGGCATCGGTTATCCCGCAATGATTATGTGTCGAGACCACATGGGCGATAGCGGGCCCGCCCTTGAATTGGTGGCCGATGCCGGCACGATTCGCGTCACCTTTGGAAGCGAGTTATTGGAGAGAATGCGCTCGCGGCCACGCGTCGGCTGAACCAAAGGCCGACTGTAACAACCAAGCCGAATCAGTCAAACTCCATGCCCCCATTACATCGAAGTTCATACAGTTTCCGAATCTGCTGAGGCAAAATCCGGCCCAGCGACAATGGGGGCAGCGCGGCAATGTGAAAGAAGCCGACGGCGTTCGTTTCCACGCCAGATATCTCGCCCAAAGCGCCAAGCTCGCCGAGAAACACCAGCTTCCAGATATGAAAGACAGATGGCGGATGCCCGTGTTTTGGCATATCCCAGAGTGCGAGTAATCGCTTGATGCTTACAGCGTACCCGCTTTCCTCGCGAACTTCGCGTATGGCGTTTTCGGCCGGTGAAGCGCCAATATGCCCATCCACCGGGCAAGGACCAGCAACAATCCGCAGATTCGCGCACGAGCAGGACGTGACCGGTGTCATCAAAGACGGCGCAGCGAACGTCGAGCCTCGGATTTGCGTAGCCTTCTTCACAAGCGAAAAGGTGCATGACCTCTTCTGTTTGCATATCTGCGAGCTCGGCAAGCTGGGCGTGGGCGATACCCAGCACTTCTTCGTAGCGCTCCCTGTCGAAAGCCTCCGCCGAATAATGCAGTCCGGTTTGCGCAATTGCCAACTGGCGACGCGCCTGCGTCAATCTACGTTCCGCCAATTCTCCAGGTCTATGCATCGGTTGCCATTGCTCACTGACGCACACAAGTCAGTGCTTCGCTGCTTCCTCGCTGTGAGCGATGTTGCTGCGCTGTCTCTGCAGGGCAGTTGGCTCAGCAACGACCACCTTGTGGAATCGACGCGCATCTGGCTGCAACAGAACGCGTTGACGGCGAGCTGGCTCGAACGAATTGAAGTTGTCGCACAGGCGCGTGAAATCGCCCGGAAGGTGGTGGGATGCGGGCTGAGCGATAGCGATGACGCTCGGCCCGAGCAGCTTTTCACTACCGCGATGACAGTGAAATACGGTTCGCCGATGGTTGCCAAAATTTGGAGGCGATGTAACAGTGCAGTCTCACACTGACATACCGGCTTATTGGAACCGCAGGCGAAGAATGGAACCCGAAAGTTATAACGGCTACACAATCTGGGGGCACGCCATTTCGCAGCAGGATGGTTATGCGGCGAGCGGCAGTATCACGCTGGGTACGAAGCTAGTCGGCGGCTCAGGTGTCCTCGCCACCTGCTCAACCGAAGATGAGGCTCGGCTCATTGGCCTCGATTGGGCGAGAGCGTGGGTGGACACACACGGCTAAGACGTTGCCCTTTTCTTTCCCATGCATCACTACAGCTCGTTGCCCAATGGTAGATAGCGTGTTCGTCGTGCAGCGGACTGAAGGACGGTCTTCGCGAACACGACCCCCGGAAAGGCCCGCGGCGTCGTCAGCCGATGAGCCTGCGATACGCATTGAGGTGCCGCAAAAGTCCTTGTTTGTCGCCACTTATCTCACTTAACCGCGCTACGTTGAAATGAGCGTCGGCATGCGTTGGGTCAAGCTCAATGCATCGCTCATACGCTGCCACGGCAGCCGTGTAGCGCCCCAAGTCCTCGAGCACAACGGCGCGATTAAAGTGCAGTAGGGTGTCGTCAGGAAAATGCGTCAACGCGACGTCAAATACGGACAACGCCTCGTCGCACTTAGATTCGGCCTCGCATAGCAACACGCCGAGATTTGTGTAAGCGTGGTAATGCGGCTCAGAAGCCAACGCAAGCGTTTTTCGATAAGCCTGCTCCGCACCAATGGCATCGGTATCCGTCAGTTGCTCCGCGAGCGCGAACCATTCAACCAATAGTACCGCTGGCGCGGAATGCGTTGCTAACGCACGATGGGTAGCGACGCCCAATCAGTCGTATAAGCTGGGCTTCGCCTGTCCTGATTCATGTGCCAGGTCCGACGCTGCTCGACAGCGCCGATTTTGAGTGTGCCTCGGCCGTACTTATCATTGATAGCATCGAGCGCGACCATCAACTTCGCGCTCCGGCTTGCATCGCGCCCAAAGAGCTCAACTTGTTCGACAGAGGTCGCTTGCAATTCGTGAAGCAAGACGCCTGCTTTCGCGTATCGAAAACCCTCTTGATAAATTTGACGCAAGCCTAGAAGAGCAGAGTCGACAAGTGTGAGCGTATCGGACGTCGGCGAAGCGAGAGGTACGTTTATCGCACGGCTGTATTGAGGGTCTTCCTTCTTGAACGGGCTGGTGCGAATGAACACCTGGACGTGGTTCGCTTTTAATGATTGACGACGCAGACGTTCCGAAGCAGTCGCGACGAATTGCGTCATTGCCTGCGTAAGCTCATCAAGTGTGTACACAACGTGGCCAAAGCTTCGCGAGCAAAGCACTTGCTTCTGCGGCTGACCCGCGTCCTCAAATCCGTAACAAGCAATTCCGTTGAGCTCGAGCAGCGTACGCTCGAGTACGACCGAGAATTGCTTGCGGATGAACGAGGGAGTGGCGCGCTTGAACTGCAGCACCGTCTCGAGTCCCATCTCCTTTAGGCGCGCTCCAATCTTGCGGCCCACGCCCCAGACTTCCCCTACGTCAACGTTCGCGAACATGCCATCGCACTCGTCTGCCGTGAGCACGTTGATATCACATACGCCTTGCCAAAGTCGCCCCACGTTTTTCTTGGCGATGTGATTGGCCATTTTCGCGAGCGTCTTCGTCGGGCCGATGCCGATGCAAGTCGGAATGCCAATCCACTGCAGCACTTGAGCGCGTATCTCTAGTCCATAAGTTGTAAGGTCGCGGCGAAAGCCGCTCAAGTCGATGAAGCATTCGTCGATTGAGTAGATTTCCTGAACAGGGGAATACTGCCCAATGACAAACATCATGCGGTCGCTCAGGTCCGCATACAGCGCATAGTTCGAGCTCAGCGCTATCAGCCCATTTGTGCGCTCTAGGTCGCGGATTTGAAACCAAGGCTGGCCCATCCCAACCTTCAAATCCTTCGCCTCCTGCGAGCGCGCTACCGCGCACCCGTCGTTGTTGCTGAGAACGACGACTGGCTTGCCAATAAGCGACGGGTTGAAACAACGCTCGCATGAGACGTAGAAATTGTTGCCATCGATGAGCGCAAAGGTTGTCATCGACGTTTCTGCTGATGCAGCACTTGTCGCAAATTCCAGGTAACGACGCCCCACACGCTCATCTCTTGGCCCTCGACAAAAGTAATTGGCGCATATTTCGGATTGGCGGCATGAAGGCGGACCACGCCGGCGCGTTTGAACAACCGCTTGACAGTAAACTCGTCGTCGACGCACGCGAGGACGATGCGCCCGTGAACCGCCTCGACCGACCGGTCAACGATGAGACGGTCGCCATCGAAGATACGTGCATCGACCATGGAATCCCCTTCCACTTGAAACAGGAACGTCGCTATTGGATTTAGGACCAGCACTTCGTTCAAGTCGATGCGTTTTTGCGTGTGGTCTTGCGCCGGGCTAGGAAACCCCGCAGGCACTTTTGCCAGCACTTCGATGAGAAATGAGCCTACAGCGTCGTCGGTGATGGGAATCGGGTGGCTCATGGACGTCGGACACTGTATGGATGTACAGTAGTCTATCTTGTCTTTGCGAAACGGTGAATTGCCCCTTTTAAGTCGACTGTAAGGGTGCTTGTGGATATGGTGGTAAGACGCAAGCAACATCCGATGCCTCAGATGGCGGCGGTCGAAGCTGAGGCGCGAGCTGCGTTCGGCGAGACGGTCGTCGAGGTTATCGTGCGCAGTAAGGCGGGCAAGCCGACGTGCTACGTTTCGGACGATGGACGTTCACCATCGACACCATCGTCCCGCATGCGACGGTAACTGCGTGGCTACAGGCGTCAGCTGCAGCCAGCGCTCGATTCACGCGCTCCGCGAAGATATAAGGAAAGAGGGCTTAAAGATGAACGTAGCATTTGAGGACCGCGCAGAACTGCTTTGCTTTCTTGTAGCGACCGCAGCAGCATCACATAGCCTTACATGCGAGTGGCGCGTCGACCATGTAGTTGAGAGCTGCCGTCTATGGCTTAGGCGCAATTCCATGAGAATGTCGTGGCTCGAACGTGTGAACCTAGGGCAACTTGCGTTGCGGGTTGCTCGACGCGACTTGCGCAGCGCCGGGGTTGCTGTTCGGCAAGCACATGTGCAGGCGCTGTTTACGGGAGATATGTCTTTGAATAAGGCGAGCACGCTGGTTCAGCGCATGCTGTTGGTATGTGCAGAAGCAATGAGCGGCGCTAAGTTGAGTTGACACCCAGTTTTGGTCTGGAGGGGACAAGAGCCCTTTGCGCTTCAATCACGATGCGGGAAGCGGGCGCGGCCCAACATATTAATGTTCGGCGACCGGGCCTGCGTTGACAAGCATTCAGAACGGCAATTGGACCGGCTTACAGGCCGGCTCCGCGGCTCGCAGCGCCACACAGTAGTGGAACTGGGTGCAGGCAAATCATTGCCTACCGTCCGACGATTCGGCGAGCTTCACAGACCTCGCGTATTACACAGCCACCCCTCCGGGAGGAATTAATAGTGCCGCATATAGGCGTTGGAACTGTGGGAGGAGCTGCGGAGATTTCGCGGCTGCTTTATTCGCATTTTATGCCCGGCCGCGCATAATTACGACATGCTCCGTTCGGCTGAAGGTTCACGAAGATATTCGACAGTGGTCCAAATTTGCCTTACTCGAGGAGCCGAGCAAAGCACTTTGGGACTTCTTCGCCTGGTGAAAGACGGCGGTTATGACGTAAGCAATTCTTCAAGGCGGTCGAATTGTAGCGGTTTCAGGACGTACCCATTGACATCACCAAGACTCACGCCTTGCTCTAAGCCAACATGCCCTGTCATTGCAAGAATCTGACAATGTCGTGAGGCGCCTTCGCGTCGTATGTCGGCGCAAACGTCTCGACCATCGGCGCCTCCAAGCTGGATGTCTAACAGTATCAAGTCGAAAGCCACGGCACGTGCCTGTGCGACAGTTCCCTCGCTGTCATAGGCAGCGGAGGGCTCATGTCCCAGCTCTATCGCAAGCGCGGCCAGCGCGTCGGCTGACGCAGGGTCGTCGTCAACAAACAAGACCTTCATGCTCGGCTCCTCGGTAATGGTTTTCGTTGCTCGAAACTATATTCGATGACCCGACCTTTTGCTTTCGTTGCCAAGCCCCTCACGGGCAAGAGGCATGCCGCGAAGCCGCCCCATGAGATGCGCCGTATCCGGTGACGCCTGCAAGCTTTTTCACAGCAATGTCGTGCCAACTGCGATTTTGCAAATCAAATTGATGTGACCCTTTTATCGCAGCGGCAGGTGAAATCCACTTGCTGGATAGGCGAGCACACATTGCTGTGCATGAGACATTTGTGTAACGTACACCGCATTACAAAATCATCGGGAAGGCTATGCCTGCTGGGAAGACCGAAACCATCAACGCGCGGGTACGCCCGGACATAAAGCGTCTGCTTCAGGCTGCTGCGGATTATGAGAATCGCAGCCAGACCAACCTGCTTGAGACGCTGATTCTCGCGCATTGTCGAAAGCTCGGCCTGGCGGACCCACGTACGACCGCATCGAATCCGAGGGGCAAATGAGTACTTCCGGCTTGCTTACCAAGCTGCTTGACTACGTCATCGAGCAATCAAAAGATATTGACCCGCGCGGTTTCAAGCTTTCGGGCGCTGATGGTTTTCTACGCACGAGCGCCGACCTACGTGCATTGCCCGGCGTTGACCTCGACATGAAGGTCGAGGGCGACCATGTGTGGCTCCGGGTTGCTCGACTCGAGGCTCAGAATCCACCAGTTGTTCCGCAGGAGCTTAAGGATTTGCTGGTCGTCGACACTAATCCGACCGGGAAACCTCCACGCCTGAACGAAGCCGTGCTCGAGCGACGCATCGCGAACTTGACGGACGGTCTCCCAGAAACCGAGGCCCAAGCGTTGGTAGATAGCGAGAAAGCGTCGGTACAGGCTGGCGTTGAACGATACTCGGTGCTTTGGCAGACCTGGGCCGAGGTTGAGAAGCCTCGTTGGCAGGCCATTCGACTCTACGGCGAGCTTTTCTCGCTTAAGCAGCAGCTGGAACTCGAAGACACAGCCAAACCACAGGAGATGGTTTGCGGTATCGGTGTCGCATCGTGGAAGATGAACTTCGAGGAGCGTACGAAAAAAGTCGAATTCGACTACCAGTATCCCGTCCTCACGCAATCGCTCGAACTGTCCATTGACGACCGCACGCTCGCCATCGAAGTCCGGCCGCGTGCGACCGGCCCGCGCATAGAGTTCGATGCATTTGCCGCATGCCAACTGCAAAGCGCAGCGGCTGTGGAACGCGTTGCCCGGGAAGAACTCGAGCGCTCGTCGGACCGGCTGCTGAATCCGTTTGACCCAGGTAGCTTCCAACACGCGCTACGCGGTATCGCGGGCAACCTCGACCGCAACGGCAAATACGTCGAAGGTCAGGTAGGGTTGCCGCCAGCGGGCGAGAAGCTTCTCGTAACGGACCTGTGGGTGCTTCATTCGCGTCCTCGGTCGAACAATTTCTTGCACGAGGACATCGAGCGTCTCAAAGCGCGTCTCAAAGCCGGCGCCGAGATTCCCGAGGGGCCCCTTGCTCTTGTGACAGCGCCCTCCGATGAAAAAGTCAGCTACGACGCGGTCTCATTCCGTGGTCTCGCTGGCGGCGCATCTGGCGCTTCTTCTGGCAAGCCGAAAGAGCTGTTTTTCCCGCTGCCGTATAACCATGAGCAAGTGACCATCGTCGAGCAGTTGGAGCGCTCGGACGGCGTCGCGGTTCAAGGGCCACCAGGGACTGGCAAGACCCACACCATCGCCAACATCATTTGCCACTACCTGGCGAACGGGAAGAAAATTCTCGTGACTTCGAAGGGTGAGAAGGCGCTTGAGCTGCTGCAGGAAAAGATTCCAGAGGAAGTACGGCCTTTGACCGTGGCGCTGCTTTCCGGCGACCGGCAGGGGATGCAGCAATTCCAGGCCAGCATTGAGGCAATCATCCACCATGTGAGTCAAATGAATCCTGACGTGGTGGCAAGCCAAATCAAGGCAAACCTCTCCGATATCGACCGTGCCCACGAGGCCATGCACCGAATCGACCACCGCATCGACGAAATTGCGATGACACAGCTGTCCGACATCCAGGTCGATGGCGTCCCAATGCGTGCGCAAAAAATGGCTGAGCTTGTCATCGAAGGCGAAAAGACCTATTCATGGTTTGACGACTTACTTTCGCTCGAGGCCGAGCATGCCCCGCCGCTTGTCGCGGACGAGGTCGGCGCGTTGCGGGAGGCGAGAAGAACCCTCGGCCCGGACCTCGAATACGTTTCGTCCAAGCTGCCGTCGAGTGCGAGTCTTTTGGCAGTAGATGACGTGCGTCGGTTGCATACGGTCATGCTCAATATCGCCAGCCTGCGAGAGGCCGAGGCGAAGGGCACGCTGCTTGCCCTGCGGGCGACGACCGACGACGTCTACCAACACGCGCGGGAGATGCTACCGAACGTAGATGCGGCGATAACGCTCGCGGCCGAAATTGAAGAGACGGAGGAAACCTGGCCGTTCGAGTTGCGCCGCAAATGCCGTCGCGCCGACCACTCCACAGAACGCACCGCTTTAGAGGCGCTCTTCACCGAGTCTGACCAACTGATGGAGGCACGCTCTGCCTTCATGCAGCGTCCTGTCAAAATCGACGAGGCCGCACTTGCGTCAGCGAAGGTGAAAGAGGCACTGGAGCGAGCGGCCACGACCGGTAAGCCTTTTGGTATGTTCGCCATGGGTGTCGGCGACGCCAAAGAAAAAGTCGCGGCCATCCGAATTTCGGAAATCGAGCCGAAAAACGAGTCGGATTGGCAGCACGTTTTCAGCTATGTCGCCCTGCACGACAAAGTCGCATCTTTCTGCGCCCGCTGGAATGAGTTCGCCGACGCACTTGCGGTGCCTCGGCTTACGCCGAGCGTGACACAATTGAGGAACATCGAGCGCGTCACCATCGCCGCTCGCAAAGCACATAAGTTCGCGACAAACCACGATGTGCATCTCGCGGCGGCGGCCGACAAGGTTTTCGCCGAGCCGCCGGTTGAAGACCTGCGAGGCGGCTCCAAGCAGCTAGCGCGTGTGCGCGAGTATCTGCGCCAACACTTGAGTCGAGTGGAACTCGCGCAGGCAACCACGAACCTTTCCATCTTGCGTGAAAAGCTTGCGGGTACGCGCGGTCCGGTTGCCGAGCGCCTCCGGAACTTCGCGGAAACTCGGCTTGGCGACTCTGCACTCACTGCCGACAAGGCGGCATCCGAGTACGCTGAACTCGTTGCTGAATTGCGTCGCATTGAAGGGCTTTTCATCGAACTCGAGGTAGTTCGCACTCACAGCAAGAAGATTGAAACGGCTGGCGCAGTTCGTCTGGCTTCGCGTCTACGCAGCGTGCCTGTACACGCTGCAGGAGAAGACCTCACATGGCCTGCCCACTGGCGGGAGGCTTGGAACTGGGCTCGAGTTCGTAACTATCTGGACAGCATTGAAGCGCGGGAAGAACTGCGGGTACTCGCAGGCGAGCGTCGCGACGCAGAGGCAGGGCTTTCTCGTCTGTATTCAAGCATGGTGTCGAAGTCCGCTTGGCTCTCGACCAAAATGAACGCCACGCCCAAGGTCCTGTCCGCACTAGAGACATACCGTACCGCTATTCGCCGTATCGGCGCCGGCACAGGCCCTAACGCCGTTCGTCACCGCCGCGACGCCCAGAAGGCCATGCACGATGCGCAGGATGCGGTGCCTTGTTGGGTCATGAGCCACGCGAAAGTGTCGGAAACGCTTCCCGCAACCTTGGGCGCATTTGACCTGGTGATTGTCGACGAGGCATCGCAGTCGGACTTGTGGGCGCTCCCGGCAGTGCTGCGCGGCAAAAAGATTTTGGTTGTGGGAGATGACCGCCAGGTATCGCCGGACGGGAGCTTTATTTCAGCCGTGCGCATCCAGGAACTCAAGGACCGTTTCCTCGCTGACCAACCATACGCAGCGGTACTTACGCCGGAGAAGTCGCTCTATGACATCGCCTCGACGGTGTTCGCCGCACAGAAAGTCATGCTTCGAGAGCACTTCCGCTGCGTGCCGCCCATCATCGGATACAGCAACAAGCACTTTTATAAAGATTTCATCCAGCCCTTGCGCATTCCCAAAATGAGCCAGCGCATTGACCCGCCGCTTGTGGATATTTACGTGCCGGCCGGGGTACGAGACAAGAAGGACATCAATAAGGCGGAGGCAGAAGCAATCGTCGCTGAAATTCAAGCCATCATCACCAATCCGCAATTCGAGAATCGCACCCTCGGCGTCGTGACGCTCCTCGGGCCCGAGCAGGGCAAGTACATTGACACACTCGTGCGTGAGCGCTGCGACGCTGCGGAGCTTCATCGGCGGAAGTTCGCATGCGGCGATGCCAGGACCTTCCAAGGAGCAGAGCGTCACATCATCTTCCTATCGCTCGTCATCGACTCGTCAGGTACCCGCGCTCTCTCCGACCAGTCGTCCGAGCAGCGCTTCAACGTGGCCGCAAGCCGCGCGCAAGACCGGATGTACCTCGTGCGCTCGGTCAAGCTCTCAGAGCTGTCCGCGTCAGGCAAGGACCTGCGAGCGGGGCTGCTCCAGCATTTTTCTATGCCAGTCGAGCGACAAGGCGACCGGGAGGAAGAAAAGAGCCTCATCGATTTGTGCGAATCGGGCTTTGAGCGCGACGTGTACACCGAGCTTGTGAATCGTGGCTACCGCGTCATTCCCCAGGTCAAGGCAGGCGCATTTCGCATCGATATGGTGGTGGAGGGCGCGAACGATGCGCGTCTCGCTATTGAACTGGACGGCGACGAATTCCATGGTCCGGACCGCTGGCAGGCCGACATTGGCCGGCAGCGTGTGCTAGAACGCGCTGGGTGGGTATTTTGGCGCTGTTTCGCATCCACATGGTCGATGCGCCGGCAAGACGTACTTAACGACCTGCTCGCGAAGATGCACGCACTCGGCATTGAAGCGCTTGGCGCAATTGAACGCGTACCTGCTCTGGTCGAGTACCGGGAATGGAATGGAGAACGCGACGAGAGTGTCGAAGAACAATTAGTTTCGGAATGACGTTCGATTGGTGTTCGGTGGGGAGGACGGGGAGCATCCGGGCACACGCGCCTAAAAACCGCCGCCCTGCGTGCCAACGTACCAGTCGGGAAGCCTGGTCAGTCGTCGTGTTTCAAGAATGACGCTGCCCGCGACCGGTCAGTGGGAGCCAGACGGTATGCCTGGCGAGAGCCACGGTCGCTAGGCCTTTACAGAAATTTCGCCACTGCATTTATCCGGCGCTTCTGTTCTTTTTTTAGCGAGCGAAGGGCGTCCTTCGCGTTTGCGCCGCGCGGCAGAGAGGCGCGATGTGCGGAAAGAAGCTCATGGCTCGCGACCACATCGTTCAGCGCGCCAAAGAGCTTTTGCAATCGCTTCAAGCTTTTCATGCTTTTGCGTTGCGTTTTACCGAGAAGCGGCTCGAAAAACTCGATGAGGTAACGCACTTTCTTACCGGCCTTACGCACGTCATGGTACGAGTCGTAGTCAGAACTGCCGACTTTGCGAGCGTGCCGCATCCGCCTCTTCAGTTGCTCCTGTGCGGCTTTTACTCGTTTCCGTGCAAATTTTTTGAGCGGTGTGCAGTCTGGCGCGTTCGTAAGCTCGCGATGTACTTCGTTTACCGATTCCTGAAGGAAGTTGCCAAGCTCGTTGTTGCGCAGCGTCTCGACGCTCTTTTTCGCAGTTTCATTGCGGTTTCGTTTTAGAGCTTCCAGCAATGCAGCTTCGCCATTTTTCTCCACAAGACTAATCAGTATGTCCCAATACCTCGTGTTGCCCGCTGCATTGGCGAGGGACTTGAATAGCGCACGCTGCTCATTGTCGAATTCTCCATTGAGGATTGGCCGATATGCCCAGAGAAGCGTTCGCAACCGGCGCAACGCAATGCGAAGTTTGTGGAGCGTTTCAGCGTCCGCGCCGTCCTCAAGAGCGGAAGCGTGTTCGATGGCTTCGGCGACGATGGGATTGACGTAGCCTTCGAAGGCGGCTTCTGCGGGCGCTGCCCGGTCGAAAGTGTGATTCGTGCTGTCCATTGTTCCAATCGCTCCATTTTTTTTAATGAGTAGACCGGCGCAAAGACCATACCTTTATGGATGTGGTCGGCGCCGCTGTGGGCGCGGCGTTTGCTTCGGCACCGTGAGATGTGTGCGCACTGCAATGGCGTGCAGGCCTCACTCGATAAGGGAGCATTCGCAGCATCTTGATTGCCTGAGGCACAGGCGCTGCCAGGCTAAATCTCAGCCTAGGAGTCGGAGCGATGACTAGACGTTACGTCCTAGAGGTATTGCCCGAGGACGAAGGCTTGATAGACCAGCTCGGCGACGCAAGCTTCACGATGGCGGCCCGGACAGGAGATGACGACGTGGAATTTAGTGTGCTTGAGACGCTGGATGAGGCGCTCGCCACTGATTGGAGACAAATTCTCGATGATAGCGGCCGACCATATGTCTCCCGCGTGCTGGAGGCAAACGACGCCGTTTCCGAGCAGCGCGTGCGGAACCCATCGTGGAGGACAGCCTAATTGCGCGTCGATGATATAGGGGACGAACGAGGAGAGCATGAACATACGCGCTGAGATTCAGAAAACCAAGGAGCCACCTGCAAATAGCTCCCCTTCTCGCCACGGAGTTTTCGAAGTCGCGCGTCTTGCTGCGACAAGGTTTCTTTCTGACCGCTGCGCCACGCTCGGGGCAAGCATTGCTTTCTACTCAGCCTTCTCGCTCGCGCCAACGCTTCTCAATGTTCTCGCAGTTGTTGGTTGGTTCTTCGGAAAGGACGCGGCGCAAGGAAGGCTTTTCGAGCAAATTAAAGACATCACGGGTCCGGAAGCCGCCGGCGCGATGCAAGTCATGGTGGAGCACGCGCATCGCGCGAGTGGCAGCGGAATTGCTGCCGCAGTGTCGGTAGTGCTCCTCGTGGTCGGCGCCTCGGCGACTTTCTCGTCGCTAAACACCGCGCTTGACATCGTCTTCAAGGTCGAATCGCCGAAGGGCATCTCCGGGTTCGCTCTGCTTTTGCGCGCTCGCCTGATTTCGTTCGGTTTTGTGATGGGGTTCGGTTTCCTCCTCGTTGTCTCGCTGGTCCTGGATACGGCGATACAAACGGTAGGTCATACCGTGCTCGGCAGCATCACCTTGACCGTCGTCGCGGCCATTGCTCAAATGATTTTCGGGATTTTGGTCATGACGGCAGGCTTTGGTGCCTTAATCAAATGGCTACCGGACGTACACGTGCGCTTCAGGACCGCCCTTGTCGGCGGTGCAGTGGCGGCTGTGTTGTTCTCCGTGGGACGACATCTTTCCGGACTCTATTTGGCGCATGCCGCTACAGCGGGTTCATTCGGAGCGGCGGGCTCCCTAGCCGTCCTCATGATGTGACTATATTTCTCCGCCGCCGTGTTTCTCATCGGCGCGGAAGTGACCGCGATACTCGAGCCATCGCGGCAACCGAAGGCGCCCGGCGTTCACCCGCAATAGCACGAAGCGACCGCGTTCGGTTGGCTCGCCCTTCCCAATGCAAGCTGCGCCGGCTTATGGCGCTATTCCATTGAGGACCGAGCAGCCGGGAAGTGACCGCGCTGCTCAACAGATTTGTTGTTTCACGTTCGTCCACGCTCCGAAAGCCGCAAACGCAAAGGCGTTTTGATTACCGTCAGGAACACACGTTGCACTGTAGAGGTAGACGGAGAAACTATGACATTAGTACTGCTTGTCGATGACGATGAAAACTTAATATGCGCGCTTGAAACCGTTGTTAGTGGGGAGGGTTATCGTGTGAGAACGGCCGGCGACGGAGAAGATGCGCTTCTCGTCATTGAGAAGGAACTACCGAATATGATTGTGACGGACATAACCATGCCGAAAATGGATGGTACCGAGCTTATCCGTTCTCTGGAATCAGTACTATTGCTGTCGACGATTCCGGTAATAGTGACATCGGCCGCTGCGCAACCCGTTGCACTTGCGTCGTACACGTTTTTGGCGAAGCCGTACACTATGCCGAAGTTACTAGGAATTCTCAAAGCTCTTAAACTGCCATAGGAACATTGCCCGGCCGGCTTTCCGGCAAATGACAGGCTGTCATCTGCTTTTCTTTCCATCTCGTCGAAGGTCAAAAAACTCGGCTGCGAGACGTCGTAACGCTTCGGTCGAGACTCTGGAGTCCCCTTACTGCCCAAACGGGAATCGCGCGGTAAAGCATGTTCCATCGGCAACACTCGAGGATGCCTCAAGGGTTCCACCGTGAGCCTCCACAATTTGCTTGCAGATGTATAAGCCGAGACCGAGGCCGCCCCCGGGGACGCTTGTAACCGGCCGCCAGTAAGGTTCAAAGACCTTTTCGAGCACGTCCAAGGGAATGGGCATGCCGCCGTTCGAGACGGATAGCGAGACGGCCAACTTGCGGTGCAAAATAGGTTGCTTGAGAAGAACGCAGTTTCCAGCGGTACTGCGGTTGAGAGGGCAGAGGTGGGTGATGGAAAAGACCAGCGATTTCAAAGCATATTTGCAGTCTGACGGCGGCGCCGTCGTGTTCCCGGTTTCAGCTGGCGGTCGGGAAGTACGTTGTTCGATTAGTCGGGATGCGCTCGAACAGTTCTTCTGGCTGCCCGCCGAGGCAAACGAGGCTCGCGTCGTAAAGGCATTTTCAGACGGTCGTGGCCGCGTTTTCGCGTTGGCGGTGCGCATGGCGCTGCGAGCCAAAAGCGATACATTAGCGCTCACGGCCGCCGACTTCGAGCGATGAGCGTCAGGCCGCCGTCTTCCAGCGAAACCTCGTACACATCGTTAAAGCCCGGCTGCAGTAGAGCGCAATCGGCGATTTTTTCAATCAAGAAATGGTTTTCAATTTGCTTTCGAATTTCCCCACCCGAGACCGTCGAATAGACTGCGCACGGTGGGCTTGAGTCTGAACGCGCTACGCCAAGTGTCATCGCTGTCTCTTTCGGTAGATGTCGGTCGGAAATTATGCGCTGAGCTGACCGTCAAACAAAAAGTCTGAGCGCTATCAACGGCGGCAGAAACCTTTATAGGTATCTGCGGACCACCAAGCGCGGACCGACGACGCAAAACTTATACGCTTTGCGTATGCTTGGTGCCTGGGCGTACGGAAAGCATTGATGCTTGCAGGTACCGTGTCCCGATATCGAGAAGAGGCTCAACGAGGACCCTATGACAAGCATGTACTTGGCAGACAACGGGAAATTGGTGCGGTTCGACCGCAAGCCATACGGACAAGAAAAACAACTGCAAGACCTCCTATCTACTTTCCCCGAGCTACTCGCCGACGGCTTGCCGGGTCCGAACGATAGCGGCCGAAGCAGGTGGCTTCGGGTGAAAGACGAGTTCCCGCTCTCCGACGGCAGTGGAAGCTCCCTCAGCGTTGACCATTTGTTCCTTGACCAGGAGGGCATCCCCACGCTTGTAGAAGACAAGCGCTCGGCAAACCCGGAAAACAAGCGTCAGGTCGTGGCTCAGATGCTCGACTACGCATCCCTCATGGTGACGTGCGAAGTGCGGGACATCCAAAATCAGTTCCGCGCGGACCGCGCTGCCGAGGCGGATTCGCAACTGGCCGAGTTTCTCGGGAAGCGCGATGCCGATACCTTCTGGAAGACGGTCCAGACGAACCTTGAAGCAGGCAGGATTCGGCTCGTATTCGTTGCCGACGAGATTCCGGCCACTTTGCGTAGGCTCATCGAATTCCTGAATGAGCGACTCGACGTCGAAGAGGTCGTGGGCATTGAAATACAGCGCCTCGAATGCGGCGGCCGCGAGGCGTTTGTGCCGTCGGTCATCGGACGGACCGCTCGCGCCGAAAGCCGAAAGTCGGCTGAAGCGGGAAATGGAATACTCCGCAGCGTCGAAGACTTCTTTGAATTAGTCCACAAGCGCGAGCGATTCTCGAAGGGCGGTATCAGCAAATCTGAGTACAAGCCCGCTATGCTTTCGAACCTTGAAAGGTTACGAGACTGGGGGCTGAGCCACGATGTCGAATTTGCTGTCGGCACATCCTCCGGGGAAAATCCACGCTTGACTCTGCGGGGCATCGGCGGCCAGCCGCTTGTCGGGGTTCACGTCGACGGCGGCCTTTATGTACCCAGTAGAAAGTTGAAGATGGACCCGGTAGCCCTCGAAGACTTCGGCAGGCGCCTTCAATCGGAAATTGGCTTTGCGTTGCCGCGCAATCTTGATTGTGAGATTTTTAAGCTCTTCGAGCTAACGCCTGAGGCACTCGAAAAGTTCTTGACGTTAGTGGATGCCACGGCCTAAGCAAGGCTAGAGAGCGGGCGCCACGCTTTCAAGGCCGAGACCTACGGCAACAAAATCGATGCAAAAAGGGTTTGCCCATTCAGCATTCTTGTCGCATGCGGTGGTCGGTTGACGGTGGCGCAATGGATACCGCGGATAGTGCCCACGCCTCCCGGCTTGCATCTTTCGCGAAGACCACAAGCTACGTTTCGATGAAAGGCGGCAGGAGACGAAAACCGGAGTGACTGCGAAGCGGCGACTCTATGACGTTACGGCACTAGTGGTGTGGCGGATGCAGTGAACTTTACAAAGAACGCTGCGGGGATGGGCTCAATATGGTGTGCCTGCCCGAATGTCAGTAGGTGTCGCCAAATTGCAGCCCTATGGAAACCGCCGATTGGAAACGAGACGAGCACCCGAGCCGACGCACTGGAGGCCAAGGTTGCTGACTCGATTTTCGTCGTTTCGGATGCTTTTTCGAGTTGCACTGCCAGCTCTGACATCCAAGAGGAGTCGAGATGCTGGCGAGCAGATGAAACGATTTCCCTCATGACAGCTCGCAACGGCTCAAACATGCCGCTCTCCATAGCCTCACGTATCGCTTCTAGGCCTAAATCCACGGGTATTGCGACGGACTGACATGCCTCCACGACGGGCCGAATGTCTCTGGCAGTTTGTCCTAGATGTTCTGTCGCGTGCCGATGCGCGTGTTGCCATAACGAGTGATAGTCCGTGTACAACACCGCGCCGGTTAGTGCCGCAAAAAAGATTCCGGATTCAAGAGCAAATCCCTTTTGGAATAGGAAGTTCCCGTACTTACCCTCGCTCGCCGGCTGCAGCAGCGCATATGGGTCTTGAGCAATCGTTTCCTTAATCTTTGACACTATTTCTGCGATTTCATCCGCGGAACTCGTCGGCCGCTCAGACTTGAAGTGAGATGCCAAAGCGCCTTCTGGCATTCGATTAATCGCAATCAGCGACTTGTACCTCAACTGCGCAAGGTGCGGATAGTCTTCCTTTGCGACGATGTCTGCGCCGTTAACCCGGGCTTCGGCTGCTTGCATCGACGTTTGCGCGAACTCAAAATTGTAGTCCCCGATGTCGGGGACTACGTGGACCATGCCGTACTCGATAAATGGCCAGAGCGACAGCATCAACAGCACGTTCTCGATGGTGTTGACCTTGTGGGAATCAGGTGATTGTATTGGGTTGAACTCGGGCCGAACAATCGCGGGGTTCATGAACGGATTCGCAATGACAATTTCGTCGAAGAAGGAGAGCATGCTTACGACAACAACGCCGGCCATCCGCGCATTGAGTGGCCCCTGTCAGCGGCGGCGTCAATTTCACGTAAAACGGACGGTTTGAAACTCACCATGGCGAGATGATCAAGTGGTGGGTTCAGGATCACTCTGGTCTTTCATGCGATAGCTTTTGCCTTCGATGACGACGGTCTCGGCATGATGGAGGACGCGATCGAGCAACGCGGAGGTCAGCGTGCTGTCGTGGTTGAAGATCTCGGCCCAGTGCTTAAACGCCCGATTTGAACTGAGGATGGTTGCGCCATGCTCGTACCGCTGACTGATGATCTGGAACAGCGCGTCGGCACCCTGTTTATCGATGGGTAAATATCCCAGCTCATCGACGATGAGCACGCGCGGTTTGACGTAGCGGCGCAGTTCACGCTTGAGCCCGCCATGCGCGTATGCGGCGTTCACCGAGTTGATGATATCGACCGCGGTGGCGAAGAGTACAGAGTAGCCGCGCAGACAGGCGGTATGTCCGAGCGCGATACTCAAATGGCTCTTGCCGAGCCCGACGCCACCGAGGAAGATCACGTTGGCTCGCTCTTCGATGAAGTTCAGGCGAAACAGATTCTGGATCTGCAGCCGATTGATCTTGCTGGGCCAATTCCATTCGAATTGATCGAGCGTCTTGAGCACCGGGAAACGGGCGAGCGCGACCCGCCGAGCAATACTGCGATCCTCGCGTTGATGCGCTTCACCTTCGATCAGGTTCGCTAAATAGTCGACATGCGACCAGTGCTGCGCCGCCGCCTCGGTGGCCAACGCCTCGTAATGTTGCAGCACGTAGCCCAGATGTAGTCCCGTGAGCTGCGTGCGCAACGGATCGATGGCGAGTTCGCTCGGGTGCGCGATTGTGGTGTTACGTTGAGCTTTCGTCGTCATGGGGCTGCTCCGGTCCGTAGCGTGAGAGATCCGGTTGCGCGAGTTCGATGTCCAGCAAATCCTGATGGCGGATCAGGTGCAGCGCGCCGGGTTCAGGCAAATCGCGTGCTTTCATCTCGAGGATGTTGGCGATGTACTCGCAACTGAAGGCGTGGAACGAGAGCCCATCCTGCAAGGCGCGCGCGAGGGCCTCGATGCCGTAGATCTCGCTCAGCGCGACGATCTTGCGCATGTGCTGCCGCGCATTGGCACGCCGTTGCTCGAGCCCTTCGTAATAGGCCTGAGCGTGAGGGCCCAGACTCAGGAAGCGCAGCATCAACCGCTGTTCGCGAGCATTGCGGCGTTGTGCGAGGAGTGCCTTCGGATGCTCGGGGTCCTCGATGTCCTGGCGGCGATCGTAGCTGCGGGCATGTCGGGCGATCAGCAAGTTGTCGTGGTAAATGCAGACCCGCTCGGGATAGGCTTTGAGCGTCACGCGCTCGCTTGCGTACTGTGCCGGCACGGAATAATGGTTGGTGTCCAACGCCACGCGAAACTGCTTGGACGCACGTACCGTCACGATGCGTGCAACGTCGTAGGGTAATGGATTGAGCGGTTTCAGATGGGCTTGTTCGGCGGCGAACAGATCGGCGGGTCGCTGATGCGTCTCACCGTGTATGCGCACATTGGCGATGGTGTCGAGCCAGAGTCGGGCCGCAGGGTTGATCGCGCTGAACTCGGATAGCTCGAGCCCGTTGAGGAGATTTTTTTTGACGTAACCAACACCGTTTTCCACCCGGCCTTTCTCGTTGCCCTTGCCGACGTTGCAGGCAACGATGTCGAAACCCCAGTGCCGCGCCGCATCGAGGTAGCGCGGATTGAACACTGGCGCCTCGCCCGCCAGGCGTTGCAGCACGGCGGACTTCAGATTGTCCACCATCACCTTCCTCGGGCAACCATGGATGGCTGCGAACGCGTGCTCATGGCACGCAAGGAAGTGCTCCATCGTCTGCGACACGGTGAATTCCACATACATCAGGCGGCTGTAGCACAACACCATGACGAAGAACGACAGTCGCCGCCGAGTCGAGCCGACGCCAATCGAGCCGTATTCGCCCCAGTCGATTTGCGCGCACTCGCCGGGGGCGAAGGCGAGCTTGAGGAACGCCTGGCGCCGCGGCGGACGAACCTTGTGCACATAGTCGCGCACGATCGTGTAGCCACCGTCAAAGCCAACTTCGCGCAAGCGCTGGAAGATCTGCTGCGCGCTGTACGGATGCCCGTCAAGCCAACGCACCACCTGCGCCTTGAACGGATCAAGTCGGCTGGCGCGTGGGGGCGATTGGCGGGGCCGGTACTGACCGGCCTTGAGCCATTTCGTCACGGTTTGCGGATGCAGCCCGAGCGCGCGCGCCGTTTGCGTAATCGTCAGGTGCTGCCGATCATGGCAATCGCGGATCTTGCAGTACGCCTCATAGTCAAGCATGGCGCTTGCCCAGCGCCGCGTGCAGCCGCTCGAGCTGCGTGGCCACATCCGGGTGGCCACGCGGGGACGCTGCCGACTCAGGAGGCGGCGCATCCAGCGCCAGCACCTGATACAGCGGCCTTTGCCAGGCGATCAAGCCAATACGGATCAGATCGTTGCGGGCCATCTCCAGACGCGCCGGCGCCATCGACAGGCGATGCACCAGCGACGTGTCCGCGTAATAGCTCAGGCCCTGGGCATCGGCGACAGTGACCAGAAACAGGTACAGCGCGGCGGCACACGCGTCACAGCGCTCGATATACCGCTCGCGCACCAGCCGGTGATCGACCCAGCTGAAGTGCGCCGGAATCTGCCGCATCCGCTCAGGGCAGATGACTCGCTTGATCGGCATGCTCGCGCCCCCCGCTCAAGATGTCCTTTCCCAGTTGTAGCAGTCGCCGGGTGCTGCGCGCGATGTCCTCTTGTAACGCACTGTCGGTTAAATGGGCGATCAGCCCAATCAGCACGGCCGGTTGCGCCGATAAGACCTCTTGTAACGCCTCGCCCACTAAGAATGCAGATTCCTCTTTTATTTCAATGGCTTGCGTGCGGCAGTCATCTTGTAACGCACCCGGCGCTGGTGAGCCCGGATGCCGCCAGTACCCCGGATGCTCACCACGCCAGCGCTGCACTCGCACGACGTTCTCCGCGCCGCGGAAGTAGTCCTGGTTCTCAGGTCGGGAAAGCCACCGGCGTTGACTGGCCGCCTTGCTCGCCTGACGGCACGCGGCTTGGCAGCAATACCGCTGGTGCCGCACATTGCGCGGATCCGGCCGGAACAACGTCCCGCAACCCAGGCACTTACGCTGTCTTTGGCGTGTCATGGACCGGCCCCTCCCTGGGGCCAGATCATGCGCCGCTGCACGAGCTAAGCCCACGCAGCGCGTAAGCG
The DNA here is from genome assembly GCF_011493005.1 of Caballeronia sp. SBC1. NCBI lineage: Bacteria > Pseudomonadati > Pseudomonadota > Betaproteobacteria > Burkholderiales > Burkholderiaceae > Caballeronia > Caballeronia sp. SBC1. Next base: position 2,902,601 of record NZ_CP049156.1, on the reverse strand, counting down.
AAGAACAGGCAAGTCATCCAGCACAGCCACGGAATGGACCGACGAAGAAGCGACGAAGAACCGAAGAAAAGGCAGGTTCTAGAGATGTGAATCTGAGGAAGAAAAGGCAGGAAGAAAAAACACTTTCACGCCGTCAATTTTTGACGACTTTCAGAACGCCGATGACAGCCCCATATAGACGGCACGAAAGGTATCTTTGCGAGGTCTAGGCAATAAATCTGGCAGGTTCGTATCTGCCGGCCACAGCGCGGCGAGTGCTTTGTGGATTTGCGTAACCTGTTCGTCGCTTATGTATTTTCGGACGTCGTCCCATGTCTTGTCAGCGTCGAGGCCGAGAATGCGCTCGATTGCCTGGCAGAGCATCAAATTTCTTTCCCGTATTCCGTACACCTCCCAGTCGGGGCGCCGTTCAAGCGGAATATCTTGGCAGCATTGCCCAAAACTTCTGCCCCTGCCACAACCGCAGGCGTCGTCCGGTCCCAAGTCGGTGCGAATCTCAGTCCTGCGCAGGTATTTGTGTGCGCCCGACGTTCGACCGTAAGCGTCCTGGTAATGGACATGCCCATCCTCGAACTTGATGAACATTTCGCCGCCGAACTCCCAAAGATGGTCTTTGGGGAGAAGCACGTCCTTGATAGCGTCCCACGGGCCGGTGAACACCCGTTCCGGATACAACCATTCTTTATCCGCTGCTGCGACGTAGCGCTTCGCTCCGTCTTTGAGCACTAGATTGATAGCGGCAACATCGTCTCGCGTCAGAGCGCGCGTTCGTATGTGCGCATGCGAGTGCACATAGCCACTCCCGCGGAACCGAGCGTTGATTCGCTTCGAGGTCGGATTTGCCTCATGCGGATTTTTCGCGTATTCGACGTGCGTCAGTATCAAACAGGTGTTTGCGTCCAGCGGGAATATAGTCTGCGTTCCGGCGAGTTCGACGCGAGCCGAGTATGGATAAGCGCACTCTCTCGCGCTCGGAGGCAAAGCGGGGTTGTACGTTGTCACAGGATTGTCTGTCAGAAGGAACTTGATGTCCGATTCATGAGCCGTGACAATCTCACGTACTGACTCGGCCCACATCTGGCAGTACATCATCCGTAGACCCTGCATCTCCTGCATTAGCTCAACATGGCTGAGTTTTGGGTAAGACGCCTTTATCCAGTCGAGTCCCTTGGGCGTTCTCAGCTTCTGCGCATCCAGATACGAAAAGAAGTCTTGGAACACGTCGTGCATTTCCGCCGGGTCGCCACGTAGAAACGCGCCCACAGCGTGAGCACCTTTGGCATCGATTGGGCCAAAGAGAAGTCGCTCAATTTCGTCGTTGACGTCTTCGCCAAAGAAGGTCGTGTACAAATCCAGTTCGTGAAAGCAGCGTTTGGTCCCCCAGTGTTGAATCGGCGATTGTGTGGGGACGGTGCGGCCATCTGCTAGCGTCCGGGTCTCCGGGTGTTTGTCCAAGACCACAAATTTCGATGCGCCCGGTGCGAGGAATCCGCATTGATACCATTGAGGAACGTAATGATTGACTCTAGACGGCATGCCGCGGGCTCCGAGCTATTCTCATGTGGAATCTCTCCATGTAGTCGTTCTTAGTCTACGAATGCGCAATGTGGCTCCGCACCCAAAGTTTCCGCCGGGGTGCCCGCGTTCACTTCAGTCGCAATCTGTAGGCGAGTCATCAACCATTTATACGTTATTTTGGCTGTCACCGACGCCAATCATGTCGGCGCAGATGAATTTCCGAATCAACCCGCCGTCTTATTACCGCCGCTCCAATTGTGCGATAAAGGCTGCCGGATTTGCGCGAGTATCGGACTGTAGAATTTCGCCAATTGATAATTCTCGACGGGCGGCCAAATGGCGGACCTGAATCAATTCTTGTCAAGAACCGCGGCCAGTGGCCCGATTCCCGGGCTCTCGCTCGCGACGCTTCGTTCGGGCGCCAGAGGCCCTGACTATCATTTCGGACGTCGTGGTGCGCACGACCAGTCTGCAGTCGACGCCCGAACCGTATTCGAGGCCGCGTCCCTCACAAAGCCGCTTGTCGCCTTCATCGCGCTTCAGCTCGCCGAAGAAGGGCTATTGGACCTGCATCGACCCCTGTTCGACATCTGCGGCGAATACGTGGCGGGTGATTCAAGGTCGCACCAAATAACGCCTTTTCATGTTCTATCGCACACGAGCGGATTACCCAATATGGTCCCGGATGGAAAGCCGCTTCGCACGTACTTCGACCCTGGCGAGCGCTTCAGCTACGGCAGCAGCGCATTCGGATGGCTACAGCGGAGCATGGAAACCGTGAGCGGACGCTCGTTGGAAACGCTGGCGCGCGAGCGCGTGTTCACGCCAATTGGCATGGTCAATTCGAGCCTGGAGTGGCAAGTGCGATTTTCGGAGAACCATGCTCAGGGTCACGAATGGGAACAAGAGCCCGTGCCAAAGCGCCGCTTCCAGACAGCGCATGCCTCTGGGTCGCTTCACACCACGGCATCCGACTACATTGGGTTCGTTCAGCATGTGCTGGCGCGCCGAGGCCTGACGGATGAAACCTACGAGCAGTGGTTCGCGCCACGCGTGAATACGAGGCAAGGCGACGCCGCTGAAGACCTGGTCGGCGAGAATCCACCGAACGACCACGTTGCCTGGGGATTAGGTTGGGGGCTCGAGCCTGCCGAGCGTTGCTTCTTCCACTGGGGGAACAATCCTGGGTTCCGGGCGTTCGTTCTCGCCAATCGTGATTCGCAGGATGCGGTCGTGTGGTTCGCGAACTCGGCGCGTGGTTTGCGGCTTGCACATACAGTTCTGCCGGCGACCGTTCCTGGCGAACACCCATCCATTGAGTGGCTGCGCATCGGTCATCTGTGAGGCGTTGCGAGCAGTGCTACAAAATAAATCCGCCGTCCCTTTCAAACCTTTCTTATATGATAACTCCTATTATCATGTATCAAATTTTGATGCTTTATATCGAGTTTTAACGGTTGAGGGTCACGTGCAGCTCAGTTTGCAAGAGCTTGCAGCCGTGATGGCTGGGTCTCGACGCTATACGGGGTTCCAACATCACGAGGCGTTGAGCATGCAGCCCGGCATAATGTCAGTAGTCTGTTTCGAGCTCGAACCAGCACATCTCCAAACGCGACCACGGTTCCATGAGCAGTTGCAGCGATGCGACCTGCGACGGTCGCTCGAGCGCGCGGTCGAGCAATCAAACCCAGCTAGCTTATTGCTCGGCCCGGCGCTGCCGGACGGCGGATTTTTTCTGCGTGGTCGGTACGTGGTTCGGCCCGAAACGAAGAGCCGTAAGTTGTCGTTGCGTGTGGTTACGATTGGGGGCGGCGACCATGTGGGCTAACCCCAGCAACCTTGCCATGCTAAAGCCGGAGCCCGAGAAAGCCTGCATGGATTTGGTGGTGGTCGGCGAGGCGCAGGGCGCGGAAAATCGGAAGTTGGTGCCGTTCGAGCGCATGGGCAGCGTGGTCCCCCATCTGGATGGAAGCGTTGGCTTGAACCGTGCGAACGGCTTCTGCCTGATTACCGCACGCAACGACCTCGACGCGGTCCGCGCCTTTCTCAACAAATATCGCAACAAAGCGAAGACGGCGCGGTCGTACCGGAAAGAGGTTGAGCGATTTCTCCTTTGGTGTGTCTGTCGCGAAGGCACGGCGATGTCGAGCGTGGGGACTGATGAGTGTGAGCGCTACAAGGACTTTCTAGCGGCGCCAGAGGACGATTGGATTGCCAAAGGGAAGGCGCAACGCTTGTCCCCTTGCTGGCGGCCTTTCACTGGGCCCTTGTCACCTGAGTCCCAACGATACGCTGTGCTGGTATTGCGTACTTTTTTCAAGTGGCTCACCGCGGTCGCCTATCTTGGAGGTAACCCTTGGCACACAGTTGACTTGCCCTCTGTCGACCAGAAGGAGCTGGCCATGGCCGTCGACAAGGCCCTACCAAAGCACCTGTGGAAAGCTCTCTCGGAGGAGGGGGCATCCTCGACCGTGTATGCGCCCGGTATACGGACGCTCCTCTCGAGCGTGCGCTTGGCGCCGGAGAGCTCGCTGCAGTGGCGGCCCAATACCGTCTCGCACGAGCGGTCATCTTGTTGATGGGGAGCACCGGGATGCGCCGGGAAGAGGTCGCCGCCGCAACTCGAAATCAAATGAAAATCGTCAGGGAGGCAGCGGGGGGAAATCAGCAGTTGTGGGAACTCGCTGTGCTCGGCAAGGGGCGCAAGCGCCGCACCGTGTTCTTCTCCGAACGAGTTGTCGACGCCCTGCGCGCCCACTGGGCAGACCGCGGTCATGATTTTGATGACGAGATAAGCTATTTGGCCGTGATATCGGCTGTCGTTGTGCCGGCGACTCACAGCGCCAAGAAGAAGCACTTGGACACGCGCGGCGAGCTCACCGGTAGTGGCCTGGCCCCGGCGAGCATCTACCTTCTGCTGACAACGATTCTGGAGCGCATAGCGAAGGACAAAAGCCTCCCGCTAACCGCCGTCGAGCGCGAGTTGTTGTGTCGGGTTGCGCCTCACGTGCTGCGGCACACGTGGGCAACCGACGCCGTTGCCCGCAAAATGCCGCTGGATGTTGTCCACTTCGGATAAAAGGCAAACGAGGGTCAGCTTCCAATGCCCCCAATAGTGACGGGCGCGGAACGCTTTCATTTTGGTGATATCGGATTTAGCTATCTACGCGGTTATCTTCCAATTTGCGTTGCCGGACGTCACTGATTCTGATTTGACGGGATTTTTCGTCTAAGTCTTCAAACCTCTCTGCGTCGTCGGGATAGAGGACAGCAAGCACATCCCAAATCATGACGTCACGGATGTCGTGACGGTCTTCACCGAAATGCGCGCGCCGGTGGTCTGTAGTGGTCAAGTTATTTCAGACAGGCAGATAGGTTGTTCCTCTGTCGGTTTTGCCTCATAGGCCGCGGGCGACAGATAGCCCAAAGTCGAGTGCAGGCGCACGGGATTGTAGAAGCCGACGATGTACTGATTGATGTCGCTGCGTGCCTCGTCGTGGTTGGCGTACCGGCGCTGCCACACGCGTTCCATCTTCAGGTTCAGGAAGAATCTTTCCATCACCGCGTTATCCCAACAATTTCCCTTGCGGCTCATGCTGCAAACCACGTGATGCTGTTTGAGCAAAGCCTGGTATTCGACACTCGCGTACTGGCTGCCCCGGTCCGAATGCAGGACCAGTCCCGGTGGTGGGCGGCGCTGCTGCAGTGCCATGCTCAGTGCTGAGATGACCAACCCGGCCGGCATGGTCGGCGCCATTGACCAACCGACCACTTTGCGTGAGTACAGGTCCAGCACGACGGCCAGATACAGCCAGCCCTGAGCCGTACGGATATACGTAATGTCCGACACCCACGCACGATTGGGCTGCGTCACCTCAAATTGCCGGTCCAACACATTCTCGGCCACGGGCAGCGTGTGCTTACTATCGGTGGTCGAGACGAACTTGCGCTTCCAACTCGCACGCAAACCCGCTTCGCGCATCAACGTACGCACCCGGTAGCGGCCCATGCGCAGCCCTTGCCCCCGTAACGCATGCATCACACGCCGGCTGCCGTAGCTCGCGCCGCTGGCGGCGAACGCGGCCCTGACATGCGTTCGCTCCTGCAAGTGCTTTGGACTGGGCGTTGCACGCCGGTGAGCATAGTAGCCCGAACGGCTCACCTGCAATAAGCGGCAAGCGTGACTGACCGATACGGCCTTCTCTTGCAAGCGAGCTACCACCCGGTAACTCACTTCAGTTCCCGCGCAAAGAAGGCCGACGCTTTTTTTAGCAGGCTCACGTCCTCGCGCAGTTGCCGGTTTTCCACTTCAAGTTGCCGAATGCGCTGCTGCTCGGCCGTCAATGGTTTGCCCACGCCAGCCCCCCCGCTGGACTCGGCATCGTACTGCGCCACCCAGCGCCGCACAGCCGTCTCTCCAAGCTCCATCGACCGGCAAACCTCACCAACCGATAACCCTTGGTCTCGTATCATCCTCACCACTTCCAGCTTGAAGCTGGCGTCAAATTGTCGGCGCCTTCTCGTCATCTAGCTTTTTTCCTCGTCGATTTCAGGATTGTCCTCCTATCGACCTGTCTGAGGAAATTAGACCACTACAGTCATCAGCGCAAATTGCAACCACATTCCGGGCGTCGTCGTACCCCCCGCAGTTCAAGGGGATGACGTGATGGGCCTCGAGATAATACCTGCCGCTTGCCGTTTTGAAGCCTTCCTTGCCACACAGTTCGCAACATCCTTTCGCAGCCCTCCGTTTCACCTCCTTGACCACCTCGGAGTCACGTTCATAAATCGCTGTAACTGAGCCTTCCACCTTTTTCACTGGCGGTGGCGGAGGGTTTTTACTCTGTCGCTGATACGACTGCTCTTCGCCATAGGGGTCAAATTCTTCCGATTGCGGCTTACCTCTGACAACGCGAATCCGGCGGTCTGTGTCCTTGTGATGTGGATACCAGAGAACGGAGTCGAGTTCTCTTTGATGCGCCTCACTGGTTTCCCGAAGACCGACAGTTTTGCGCACGCCATCGAGAATGGCGACGTGAAGCGGAGCCTTCCGATAGTAGGCCGTCTGTATCAGCGCTGACACAGCAGCCGCACGATTCAATTGGACTGGCGTCGCGGTTTCGATGTTTTTTTCCGCCCAGTCTGACGCCTTGTCGACGAAATAAAATTCCCCCTCGCTTTCGAGCATTCCGTCGTGCCAGATATTAACGAGGTAAGGGCCGTCCGGATTGCTGAAGCACCAGTCATACTGTGTCGTCATTTCGATACCGAGGCGCTCGGTGATGTCTCTGACCAGCTGCTTTGTCGTTGGCTTTAAGCCCTGCAAGGAGGTCATTTTTGGCCGGGGAATGAGAGCGGATATTGGGGGTACACGATGGCAAATTTGACCGTCAACTGCTTTGCGATTTCGGCCTTGCATGTGCCTATTGCGAGCAGCATGGTGGGTCTGGCGGCGATATTGCCGCAAACGAAGGTCTGGCGAATGTGCCGGTGGAGAGGTAGCAGATGTCGTCTCCCGTGCATGCGGCTTCGAACAATTTCAAAACCACTGGAAATCGTTGAAAGGCTGGGGCGACAATACTGCATTCTCGGAGCCGTGCGACACAGACTCCAAACAAAAAGGGGCGCCCTCGATTACGACGGGGCGCTCCTTTCTCGTGGTATTTCGAAACCGGAACCAGCCCTAGAACGCAGACGCTACGAGCGATGTCGACGGCGCAGGCCTCTGCGGCATTGGATTCCCACACTCCGAGCAGAACTTCGCCTCCGGCGTGTTGATTTTCGTGCACTTACTGCACTGGCATTCGAGCGCCCGGCGTATCGACTTCTGCCTGATGTGGGCAATTTGAATCACGCAGGGTACGGTAACCCGGTAGGCGGCGCTAGCGAGTTCCGCAATGGTCCAGACGCTTGACAGAGCTATCCCAAAGGGCCCAAGAAACAGACCCGCGCTCCGGGAAGCAATTACGCTCGCGCTTAACGGCAATCCTCGACCGATGAGCGTCGAGGCCATGGCGTTAGCCACAGCTGCCGACATGACGTATGCCCGGCTTACCGGAAAGCCTGCCGAGTGCGCCGCCGCCTTCGCATCCCCGAACATATCCATATCGGCTGTGTATCGCTGACGCTCTTCAGGCGTCATCTTGCTCACGGCGTCATCGTAGAGCTTCGAAAGGATTGCTTCCTCAATCGTCGCTGCGTTGGCGCCTTTGGCATAGGTTGCCTTCAGGTGGGTCCCGACATCCCCGACCAACTCAGTGTAGGACACACCTTTGCCGCCACGAAACAAGTTAGCCATCGTGTTGCCGCCAAAAAGCAATAGCTCGCTCGCGATGGCCCCGCGGTCGCTTTCCCGGTAATTGCGAGCATTCTTGCAAGTGACGAATCGCTCGCGCACTTCCTTCGCGAGTGCTACGCGTCCCGAGCCATTGTCCGTGATGTAGTCGACAAGCGCGTCGAGGTCGTCAACATCGGCGGCCTGCAACAGCGCCGCGAGGTCCCCTGAGTCCTTCAGAAAGGCAGTATCCAATTTATCCCCTGTTCCTTAATGCGCACGGAATGTGCGCGATGCTGATGTCCTGTACCGTGGCACTGCCGGCGTGACCGCGGGCTGGTCTGTACTACGCGGCGGCATTCTGTTGCCTAAACATCTCAACGACGGCCGCCAGAAGCGCCGCGACGAGAAAGCAGACAAAGGCTGCGGCCAGGGCAGTGCCGAGTAACGTGCCCAGAATCTCGAGGCAGCCGTAGAGCGCAGTTGTGAGCGCCGTCCAGAAAATCGTCATGAGCATATCTCCGGTGGGTGATGACGGCGCTTAAAGCCCCGTCATGAAGGCGTCCAGGTCCGAATCGTTCCTGATGAGAAGCGATTCGTTCACACCATGTGCGCGAGCGAGCGCAAGGCTCGCTTCAAGCAGACGCGTATTGGCGGACAGGTCAAACGCGGCAACAGTCAGGTCGCCCAGCCGGTCAAACTCCTGCTCTAGAAACGCGAGAACTTTGCGGACCTCTTCGTCGAGTGCGGCCACTATGCGTTTCATGCGTTCCGCGAGCCGGTCGGTGACTTCGCGAGCCTTGCTGCCGATGAAGGTCGAAATAAACTTGCCTGCGATGGAGCCCAGTACTGCACCAAGCACAGGCACAGGAAAGAACGCTTGGCCGGCCGCCGTGCACAGTCCCACAATGGCTGCGTCACTGCACACGAACATCGCGTTGTCGATGAGCGCGTCGAGCGAAATCTTCCCCGCGCGGTAATCCGCGACAAGAGACGCCATGCCCTTGGCTGCACTGACGAAGGCGCCAGCGAACGGCGCCGACATCTCGGCACAGTTCGTCAGTGCGTATATTGCGCCACCAGCAACTGCGCCGCCCGCGGCACCCTTCGCAGTAGACAGGCCGACTTCCTTCCAGTCCTCCAGGGTAAATTCCCCGGCGAAGACGTTTTTTCCTTCGCGATACTTTTTCCACACCTTCGTGGTAAGACTGACTGCTGCGCCAACGGCCGCCGCGCCGGCCGTTGCCCTCACGCCCTCGGCAATCGATGGCTCGTGCTTGATGCGAATCTGGTCCTTGAGTGCCTCGTTCTGCTGCTTGAGGTCCTGCTCGTGGTGGCTGACCGTTTCATCCACCTTGCCAAGCTGAACCTCGCTGTATGTCGACACCGAGGGTTGTACGACCTCGGCGAACGGCTTGCCACTCGCGAACTCGATTTGCGCAACCTTTTCGTGAATGGCGCGCACGGTCTTATCGCCAAGCTCGCCCGTATTACCCTTGAGGACCTCAAGAATCTGGGCATGCTGGTCCTTTGGGATGTGATAGAAACCGTCTTTGCCGAAGTCCTTGTACGTGTCCATGTGCTCGAGGACATGCTTCAGGCCATTATTAGCGCCGTTGATGAACTTCGACTGTACGTCGATACCGCCGATGGTGTAGTCCATCGGCGCCGTGCGCCCAACACCGTCGAAGGTCGCGCCGGGTGTCACCTGCGCAAGAAAATCGCGTGCGCGGCGCACGCCGACTTCAACTTGCTCAGCTATTTCGCCATGTTTCGTGTCTATGCGGCCGAGAATCTTGCTCGGGTCACCGATGAAGCTGCGCAACGTATCCATGGCTTCCAACGCGTTGTCGAACGCCTTGTCCTGGGCAGACTGCAATACGGCCTCGGCAGCCGCACGCGCGCTGTTCAGACCACCAACGAAAATGCCTGCGGCCTGGTCAACCATAGCAGACGTGCCGGGAGGCACTGACGTCGCGTGCGATGTAGCGCTCCCAATTGCTTCGACCGTAGAGTCAATAGTCATGTTTGACCTCACTGAGCGTTCGACAGAACGGTTTTGTTCAGCAACGCGGACAGCGACCGCACGTGGTTGATGAGTGCGCCCAGTGCTTCCTTACTTTCCGTTGAAAACTGGCCATAGTCTGCCGGCGCTGTCTGCTGGAGTTTGCCGAGCAGCGACTTCATGCCGATGGTGTGAATAAGTGTCAAATGCTTGAGACCGTCGATTTCGCCAGCGGCTATCCTGAGCGAGGCAATGCCCTTCTCGATGGGTATCCGCCGTTCATGTGCGTCTGTCGCAACCTTCCCATTCGCTCGCCACACGAAGAGTCCACCGCCAACTACTGCGGCTCCGGCCATGGTCCAGCCTATGGGGCCAGCCAATGCAAGCAGCGCGCCGCCTGCGGACATCCCACCACCGCCTGCGGCCAGTGCCCCACCGCCCAACCAAGCGAGCGCGGCGTTCGTTGCTGCTGCGCCAGAAAGCGAGGCAATGGCCGTACCCGTTGAGGCCGTGCCGAACGTCGTTGCGATGGCCATAGCAGCTGTCGGGGCCAGCAGTGCCGTCGAAGCACCGGCAGCCACACCCACTCCCGTGGCCGCGCCACCGGTCACATTTATGTCGTGCATCTGCCGGTCGACTTCTGCGATGACACCCTCGAAGGTGTGGTACTCGACCTTATACTCGGCAAAGGCACGGTCGAATTCCTTCGGCGTCGAAGCGAGACTGTTGACGTAAGTCTCGACAGCACCAATCAGCAGTTCGCTGCTATCGCGGCGCAGGTTGTAGAGCGCGGTGGCAAGAGCCTGAACTTCGCCCTGGCGCTTGTCATATTCTTTGGCAGCCGCCTCGAGTTGATTGCGAGCGGTTGATGCTGCCTCTCTATTAAGCATGTGACTCTCCGGTTTCTATCTGACTTCCCCAACGCCGGCCACCCCGGGCCGAAATATCGCGCTGGGCACGTACTGCGACTGCGTGCTGCATTCACTTCTCGGAATCGGGACCAAAAGTAACCCTTCGGTTTATCGGCGCGTGGGGCGTCGAACTTTAGGCCAAATCGCAACACCTGCCCACCCGCGGGAAATAAACCAACAAGCACGCGTCTCGCTTGAGGTCAGATACTGAAACGCGTTTGGGACAGTTCATGTCCTAATGCGGATACGTCAATCAAAAAAACGGGCGTTCTTCACTACGTTTGAGACAACGCGAGATACGCGTACATCCGGCCGCGAAGTATTGCGCGAGCGCATCGCCGGGAGCGGGGTTTGGACAAGCCAAACGGTAGCCTGCATGGCAGTGGCGCTGAATCGGGACATAAAGTGTCTCAATCAAACGTAGAATCCGGTTCGTCGGGCATCGACGCCAGAGCGTAAATTCCGCGCTAGTGGCACGAGAAGAAATCGAGAATAAAATGTACAAGAGGACCAATGACCACAAGCCTTGACGAAGCAATCCTGCGTATCCTGCCGACGGAGCGTGATGCAACGGCATGGATGACCACACCCGAAGTCCGGCAACAACTTGAAGAACGCGGGCATCGCACGAAGTATCCGAAGAAGGTTTTGCGCGAGCTGGCCAAGCTCGAGAAGAAAAAAGTTGTTTTATCGACGTCAAATGGCCGCGAACTGCTCTGGCAACGAAAGCCGTGGTTGCACGGCGCGCGCGACGGTGCGGGTCTGATGGGGGCCGCCGAAGCAGTTGCCTTTCACATTCTGCAGCGCTTCGCGGGCAACAAGCTGCCTGCCGCTGTTACCAAAGACCTCGAGCCGCTTTTCTCCGCCGCCGAGGTGCGGCTTTCCCAGGAGAAAGCAGACAACCGGATTTACCGGGCTTGGCCTGATAAGGTCGACTCAGTCGATGGCACCTTTGCGCTTATCCGCCCCAATCTGCGTGAAGACATTTTCCACGTTATTGCGACGGCGACTTTCTTCGAAAGAGAAGTGTGTGTGAAATACCGCCCAGCCGGTAAGCCTGAGACAGAGGACCTAACACCGAAGACGCTATGGCCGCTCGCTCTGGTAGAGTCCGCCGGTTTAATGTATATGGTCGCGCAGGACCCTTCATTCGAGCCACGCAAGGACAAGCCGAGGATTCAGTGGCTGCGAAGTCTCTTCCGGCTCGACCGAATTGTGTCGACGGTTGAATCTGGTAAGACGTTCGCTTACCCGGAAGACTTCAGTCTGCGCACCTATGTTGAGGGCGAGCAGGCGTTCAACTTCCTGACAGAGCCAGCGGTGAAGCTAAGCATTGCGTTCGATGGCAACGCTGGAAACCATCTTAAGGAAACACCGATGGCGAAGGACCAGGAACTGGCGACCCTCGCCGACGGGAGACTGAGGGTGACAGGTACCGTCATTCCGAGTCTGAAGTTGCGCTGGTGGCTCCGCTCGTTCGGCGCCAACGTCGAAATCCTCACGCCTGTATCGATGCGTGAAGAATTCGCCGCCGAATATCGGAAGCTCGCAGCACGCTACGAGTCGTAACCTAACGCCGAAGACTATGAGCTCGAGCAGAAATGCTTAAGCGGGGCCATAAGGTTCTTTGCTGCTACACATAAGTCGAACCGGGCCAGCTTCACGCGAGCCCGTAGCAATCCGATACCTTGCTATTTACAGTTTGATGCGTAGTGCAGGGAATTTGATGTCTGGAATCTTAATTTCTGGCGCAGGCGGCATCCAAGGTTTCTTTTCCGACACTGCTGCGGCCCCAACCACATCAAGGGTGCCTCCTGCCTCTAGTTTGTGATACGCCTTGTGGCGGATGTATGCCACTTGGATAACGCACGGCACGGTTACGCGGTAAGCGGCGCTCGCCAGCGCTGCTACGCCGAAGACCAATGCCAGTGGAATAAAGGCTGTGCCCAGAGCGAGGCTGCCTGCAAGTGTCGGCGCCAGCCCCACCTTTGCTCCGACGACAATCCCCCGACCAAGAACTGACGTTGCAGTGCTGTCGGCGACGAAAGCGGCAACATTCAAGCGGACATCCCCGTGCAGAGGCGCTGCACGCAGCGCACTTGCAACTTCCGCTCGTTTGGTTCCAGGCAGGTCACCCAGTCCGACGTTCAACAGCGTTGCACGACGCTGGTCGTCGTGCATGGCATCGAGGGCATCTAAAAACAGCCTACGAAGAATCTGGGTCTCCACCGACGACGCCCGTTCCGAGCCATGAACATCTAGCTTCAAATGCTTCGCAGCGTCCCCAACGATTTCTTGGTAAGCGGCGCCTTCTCCGCCACGCATGGCATTGACAATACTATTGCCGCCGAAAAGCCGGATTTCCTCGGCGATTAGATTGCGGTCGCTCCGCCCATAGACCTTGGCTTTCCTGCAAGCCATCAGTTGTTCGAAGTGAACCTTGGACAAGGTATTGCGCCCGTTTCCTTTGTCAGTGAGGTGCTCGACCAGAATATCCAGGTCTTCGTTGTCTGCGACTTGCAGGACAGCGCTCAGGCTCCACCACTTTTCGTCAAACTCTTTGGTCATGTGTTCCTCGGTTTGTTTTCTGATTGACCATCTCGGGCTTACATTTTTGTTAACGGAATTTGGCGCCCGTACTTGAGTCGCATACACTCGACCGGCTCGCTTGGACGCTCAAGTCATGCTTGCGTGATTGAACAAAGATAGCCGGCGATGCGGACAGCTTGTGTCCCGATGAACGGGAAGAATGACCCTGTTGCGACCGAACAGGTATGGAAAATCCAAATGAAGTCGAAGACAGCAGGAACAGCGGCTGTGACCAGCCCCTACACCCCGAAGAACATCGACGAAGTAATCACGCATCTTGAGCGCGTCTTGGCAATATACGGCGCGACCACGGTACTCGGTCGGCACTACTGGCACATGAGAGTGTTGCAGATTGGGACGACGCCTTGCCTCACGCCTGGACAGCGCGCACGAGTTGTTCGGCTATGCAAATCGTTTCCCGGCGCATCAGGGCCCTCAGCTTCACAGCCTTCAATCCTTCACCCTTGAGGTCACGATGAAGAACCCCCATCGCATGAGCCGGGTATTTGGGAGACCTCGGCGGAAAAATTCGACGTCCTTGTTCGACCCTGAGCCGCGTGCTGTTATTGAGAGTTTGGGTCCAATCTGCACGCCAAGCCTGGAGGCTAAAATACCATCCGGGTCGGCAATCATTCACTACTGAAGATTGCTTGTTTGCTTCCCGAATCGCGCCTTAGGATACAAATTTACCAACTTGAAGACAACCCCCATGCGAGCTCGACCCCGGACCATTCAAATCACCGAGCAAAGCCCAGACCTCGAACCCATTCGGGTCGCCATTTATACTGCCGGCATCATGGAGGCAACCCACGTACCGAGAGAGCGTCTTGCCGAGTTCTTCAAAATGCAGCAGGCGTGCAAGCCCAGCGTCTACATCCTCTTTGGCAAGAGAAATGAAGATAAAGCCTATATCGGACAGACCGGAAACCAGGCTGGGCACCGTCTGCAGCATCACGGATGGAATCGGTCTGATTGGCACCATGCGCTTGTATTAACATCGCGAGTCATGGACGCATTCAATGCTGCGCATGCGCGTTACTTGGAAAACTATTGTATGGAACAAGCGAACGCTGCAGGTCGGTATCCACGAGGGAACCAGAAAAACGGCGATGCTGGACATGTCGGCCAGGCGATGGAGTGGGATTGCCAGGTTTTCTTCGATGAGGTCAGAGAACTCGCGAAGGCGCTCGGGTTTCCTGTCTTTCATGCAATTAAAGAAGACGGAGTCGTCCGCGGCCACGCTTCTGGCCGCCAAGCTCTGGAATTTGGGCGGCAAAACTCGGAAGAAGAATCTGACATGGTCCCTCTGGCCGTCAAATCGGAACAGCAGTCGGCTTAGGAGGCGGTGAGCGACCCATTGCACCGAAGATGCTCTGTATCGAACAGTCTTCAGATGGGCCGCCCTAATAACTAAATGTATTTGGCCAGCTCTAAACGCCTTGAAGCGCCGTTGAGAGCAACCGATACCGACGTTGAAGTTCGGACATGAGGTTGCCTTCCCTGACTTCTTCTTTAGCTATCCGCCTAATGTGGGCCTTTTGCTTCCCACCCGACAGCTCGGGAAACGCTTTAACCAGTGCGGCGTGAATCCGCGTCGCCTTATCAATCCTCACGTGCCCCTCGTGGTAGACGACGCTCACCATGTACAGATTTTCGCTTGACTCGGCTTGCTCCTCTTCTGTTAAATGCTGCGGTGGGACCTGCCTGACCCGAAGGTAAAATGGCCACCAGATGACGTCGTTTTCATCCGCCTCGACGTAGTCGTTCCATCCGTAGTCGAAAATCTGAATCCAGTTGGCCCCGGTTTCGAACACGAATCTTTTTCCTGGAATGGCCGCCTGAAGGTCCGCTTTTACAAACGACAGATTCTTCATCCGCGTAAGGCGTCTCACCAGCTCCGGATAGTGCTGCGTAAAAAGCCAGAGGTCGCTCGCCGGGTCGCCGAGCGTGAGCGCCTGATATTTGCTCAGGCGGGTCGAGCGCGCCTCCGCAAGCGGCTTGAGGAGCGGGCGATATTCCCGCGTCAGGAGCGATAGCATGGTGTCAACATCTTTCTCGGATTGTGACTCGTAACCTGACTGCCGCTGGCAATAGGAAATAAGCAGACTCGCGGACTGGTTGCCTCGCTTAAGCTGTGCCTCCGCTCGGGTCGCGCCGGCCTCCAGCCAGCTGTAATCTAGATATACCCAATAACGAGCTAACTCTTTCAATTCCAGTTGCTGTGAACGCCCTTTATCAAGCGCAACAAGCGCCACGTGATAGTTCGCAAAACTCGGGTGGCGCGCCACCAATTGCTGCACAGAGCGGCGGTAACGTTTGAGCTGTTCGTTACCGTGCATTGACTTGTATTTGTTTTCAACGACGATGACAAACTCGTTGACCGGGTCGACGATGAAAAAATCCAGATGGTTTCCGGTTTCTATTCGGTACTCGCGCATGAGGAGTACCGAGTGGAACCCTGTCATCATGATTCGCGAAGGCGTCCAGTGGGCAAAGAACTCCGCATTCGGGCCGTCTTGCACCTCGCAGTTCGCCCACGCGGCTGTCAGAAAATCTTTGAAGAGAGCGTCGCCCTGTCCATGCCCTTCGCGAGGGTTGAGTAACCACTGCAGCATCTGGGAGTGTTGCGTCTCCTGCGGTTCGATGATGTCGAATATGTCGTTGGCGCGCTTGAGCGCCTCGATGGCGTGCCCAAGGTCCGGGTCGCTTACAAACGCCTGAAATAAATCGACATCGTAGGCGGCGGCCGTCACTCGTCTTGTTCTTGTAGTCATTACTCCCCCGAAATGGACGGCAAATTATGCCGCAAATGGATGAAAAATTTTGTTCCGCAGTGCGTGCCTTAAGCGCCCCAGCATAAGTTTCTAATCCACTCGACGAATGATGGTTGCTCTTCATTGCTATTAGGGCGACGCTCGGTTCATTGCAGGATTCCCTCAAGTGCATCGAGCACTGCGGGGCCTCGCTAAAGGGTTTCACTCGAGCAACAGGCCAAGTCGAGGACGAGCCGCGTATAGGGCTCGAATTGGTACTAACGCAGCAACTCACCGTCAGGGCGGACCTCGAGCCGATGTGAACGCTGTGTTCGGAGCGAACTGTAAAGGAAGACCCTTCGCGCGCACTCCGGTGGAAGGACCGGACGACGCTCGCTCCCGACGCCGTTTATTAAAGTCTCACCGTCCACTTGACGGTATCTAGAATTAGTTCCCATCCTCGCGTCTGATTCGGCACTCAGCCTTATATGGTTCACAGCAATCCGAAGTGCTCATCGCGAAGCAACCGTTCGACGTCGTCGAAAAAATCATGGCTTGATGTCGCAGCACGCCCTGACTACTGCGGGTAGTCACGAGCGCGTTGGCGACAGAAGGTTAGTCTTCACCTATTGCTCTATTGATGTCCTCGACCAACTTCTGGTAGCGGTCTTTTGGGCCACCCGAATACCCGACAAACGCGTTCTTCACAGCTTCATCTGCAAGCCAGTGCTTTATGACTTGGGCGAAAATCCGCTTCTTTGCCAAATGAAGCTCTTGTGCGTCCTCGACGAACCCCGCCTTCCACTCAGCTATCCGCTCATCGGAATTCGGCTCTCCAGCGTATTTAATAGAGGCTTCTTTGACCTTGTTATACAGGTCGGCAAGGTAACGCCACTGAGCGGCAAATCGTGCATAGAGCGCGGTGTAGACGGACCCAAACACAACAGCAAGCCAGGATGCATGCTGGTCCCAAAAGTGGAAAAGCCGCGGCCAATCGAATTGCGTACCTTGTCGACTGGGGTCGATTACGTCATGTAGGGCTAAACCCGCGGGTAACAGCAGGAAAAAAATCCAAATTGCAACGAATAACGCGCGGAGCAGAATGATACTTCCCCCGTTCGCTCGGTCAAGAACAACGAAAAACCATTCCCCTGAAATGAGTTCCACAAGCGTGCCGAGTACCCTCGAAGTCTTATGCGCTATCGTAAATTGCTGACGCGGTGGAGGTCGCAAATTAGTCATAGAAAGTCGTTAACTCATGGGCAAGCAACTCGGTATTCGCACTTATGGACGAACGCGTTGAAGCCGCAGGTGGGCAAAAGTTGAACCGAGCGAAAATCACACCAATAGGCTTACCATTAGTAGTTGACTCGACCACCTTTGTCCCAAAAAGTCCGAACGCTAGAGCGTGTTGCGAACCTCGGCCACTAGCATGGTTTCGAACAACGTCAGCCCTGAAAAAAAGCTTGATGAACTACGCAGTCTGTCGAGAGTCAGGTCGAGCGTATCTGGCGTACCTAACTGCTGCCACACGACCTGGCCTATCTGGGTAGGAATTCCGTATTCATCTAATGCATTTACGATGGGGCTCCGGCCCAAGTTCTCGATTTGAACAATGTATGCCTCGTAATTTCCCGGTTGCCGGTTGTATCGCTCAAAGATATGTCGTTGAATCCGGTTCAGCGCCGATAAAAGGTTCGGCGCCCGGAATTCTGCCCACTGCCGTTGGAAATCGAGCGTCAGTTCAATTGCCTCGTCGATATCCATTCCATCTTTCTTGAACAGTTCGACGGCATCCTCGAAACGTTTCGCTCGCAATGTCATCGAAAGCAAAAATGAAAGTTGCGAACCGCTACCTGCACCGCTTTTGAAACGCCCGTTGGTGAAATACTTCCAAATTAGTTCGCAGGTCCACCGCAACTGCGGTATGGACGGATATCCCCGCCAGTTCAGCATCGCGTGCGCATTGTGGAAGTCGCTAATTATTGCATTGGCGATATCAATCTGCGCCGCCGGGTCGATGCCCGCGTTTTCTTTGAGTAATTCCAGCGGCAACAACGGGTCATTGTAGTACTTAGAGACCTTGTCAGCGGACGCCTGACTGAGTTCATCGGCATCAACCTGTATGAGAAGGGCATCGCTAGCGTTAGCGGATTGCGTGACAATTGGTATGTCAATGAACGGCAAGTCTTCTTGAGGAGGCTCGTGGTACAGGTAGACGTGTCCGATGAAGTGTTCGCGCATACGCCCCGACCGGCCGCGAATGTTTGAGAACGTGAAGTAGTCGAACTTTCTCGTCGCAATCTTGTTATCTAAGATGATGACATTCTTGGCGCGAGTGTTGACGCCTTCAATGAGCGTTGACGTGCACACGAGATACTTCAGCGCACCTTTATTGAAGTTGCGTACAACCAACTGCGTTAGCGACCGGGGCAGTCTGCCGTGATGCACGCCGATTCCCGCGTCCAAGGCAGCGGCAAACATCCACTGTGGATGGAAGTTAGCGCGGACCCATGCGGCGGAGGCTTTAGCCTCGGGAGATGATGACTCGGACAACACATTTTTTAACCTAGTCGCTACGGTTCTGGCGCGGTTGGGCGACTGGACGTAAATCAAGGTCGGTTCGTTGAGCCGCGAGCAGAGCTGTATAGCGTGCTGGAGGTCATCGTCGACGTCGAATTTGTGAATTTCCGATACAACCGTGTTGAAGTCGGTCTTGATGAAGATGCAACGGAATCTGTCGGAAAACGCCGGGGGTATCCCTTGAATGTTCGGACCGAGCATATAGAACTGCTTCGCTTGTTTCGACAACTTGTAGAACGCCAAGTTAAGTGTCTGCGCCCGTTCACTTTCGTCCGACGGATTCAGCTTGTAAAACTCGTCGATGACGAAGAAATCCGTATTTTTAATGTTCTCGTTTTCGATGACACGCTCTTGCGTATGAACGAAGATATTGCGTTCGCCCGGCTTTTGCGAGGAGTGCGTAATAACTCTGTACAGCGGCCCGAACCGAGCCAGCCGCCGACGCGTTTCATCCAGTAGCGCCAATGTTGGCACGACGATAACGATGTTGTGAAAGCGCCGGGACGCAACAACCGCGTCGACGATAAGGCTTTTGCCGAAGCTTGTCGGCGCACTGAGCACGACACTCTGTCCCGACATTAACAATTGGAAGACCTGCCCTTGCACTCGATGAAAGACAGTGTCTGAGCCGGTCGCCGGTCTATGGGCTTCGTATGCGATGGCGTCGGACAATCCCAGCCTATCGGGCTCGAGGTAAGGGAATAATCCTGCTTCCCGCACGAAGGCATCCAAGATTGAGTCATACTGGCCTAGCAGATGTCTCATGTCCAGCAGGCGAATGACAAGTTCCTGTCCCTTTGCTTCGTCGGCGCTACCACGAGTCGCATTGAGAAATGAGGAGACGTCCCGAAGCAAAGAAAACCAATCTGTGCTCTCAGTGGTTCTTGCATCCACAATCTCTTTGCGGAGACGTTCAAGACTCAAAGGCATTGTGCGGCCTCCAGCTTTTTGTGTAGTTCTTCCACCAAGAGTTTCTTTTCTTGAAGGGGAAGCAAAATCAGTCGAACGTGGACGTTCGTCAGATTGTTTTTCGATTTGAATTTCGCGTAGTGTTTTTCAAGCTCGGTTGTCATTGCGTGGACATACTGCTCTGAATATTGGGTGTGGACACCGGTGACAGGGCTGTTGTAAGTAAGAAGCACCGGCACACAAACCGCTTCGAAGACCTTGTCCAAAGACACGTTTTCGTCCATCAGCGCCCGAAGCTTTTCGGCGTGCGGCCACGCTGAATCGATTTTTCGCTCAAGAAGTAGAAACTCATTCCGTAAATATTCGCGCTCGAAGTGAGCATCGAGTTCCGAACACACGTCGTCAATCGCCGCGTTGATATCCTGATAAAACTTCACTTCGCCGAGCCAAAGCTGAAGACCACTGTGGGTCGGAACCACGTGGACAGCATCGAATCCCTTGACGGTGTTGTTGACTGAGTCCTTGAAGAAAATCTTGGATATTGCCGGTATGGTGTTGAATAGTTCTTTTAGCGCGACGTGCAGAACAAGTTCACCGAATTCACCGCGACTCTTGAACTTTTCGGTTTGGTAAATCGTTCTGGCAGCGGCTGCTACCCGTTCCATCGCGTTATCGAAATTGATAGCTTCGCGCTCGGAATATTGCAGACAGAAATCAGGCAGGGAGCGAAAAAGTACGGTCGCTAACTGTTTCACCCGCCACGAACCGAGTTCGAAACCGGCACAGATGCCTGTGATTCCTGGCATCCGTGCCGCGTCGTCCAACACAACGTTAAAAAAACGCCCCGACATAATGCGGTCCATCTATTTACGTTCTTGCACAGAGTCGCGGCCCGAGTGTTGTGCGCCGCGGTTTATCGGTTACTCAGCGCTGTGCTTTCCACTGATACCAATTTTGCGATTCGTTTCATCGCTTGCTCGACATCTGTTGGTCGCGCGTGTACCTCTAACACCGAAATTAAAAGCTGTAGAGACGATGCTTCTGAACTTTGTCTCACCAGCGATTCGTTTGTGTGGTGCAGGATGGCATAGTCACCGAGCACGATAGTATGCAGTCAATTGTCAACCGCCACTGACCGGTTACAAGAGGTGCCGACGCATTATAGTCACCATCTTGCGACAGCTTGTCATGAAGTTGATTTGCACTTAAATTTAATCGTTGAAATTCAACACAAGTTTTTTGGAAAAATCCAATAAAATCATGATTTTAAAGGATGGGTGACTAGCGAGTTCTAGTGGGCGAAAATCGTGCTGCAGGTAGGCAAACGCTGTAGTTGGCTGCCTACAGGGTGTCATGTATGCGTTGACTTGGTTGAACCGGAATAAGCATGTGTACAAGCTACGAAGCGAACCCCGGTCGACGGAATCGAAGCGTTTACATGTTTGCTCCTCCTGCGTTCCAATACATCGGTGAAATTCACAAGGAGTGTAGAGTGCCCATATTCCAGCGGGTCGAAGCGGATTCCACTGCTAACGATGCAGTTTGCCCCATTCCCTGTCAGGTTCTTAGTGCTCTTCTATGAGATAGGCGTACGTTCGACGCGTGCATCGGCGGTCACTCTTATCAGTTCTTGGTAGAAGCCTCCGTTTCCTTAGCGTTATGCAGGCGCAAGGCCGAGCTCGAGTGTCACGTCCGCTCCCGAGAGGGAAGGCTCTCTCCACCGATGCAAGAGCAACTTGGTATGCCGTATTTGGCAGTCGAAAGCGCGGGGGCGTCTGGGCAAATTCGCGCTCCCTTCTTGCGCGGCTCGATATTCGTAAGCATCAGCATCTCCCAAATTCACGCATTTTGCCGAATATGTTCTGTTCCCGTAAAATTTACTTGCACCGCTCGCCCTGGTTTGGTAGGGTGGCACTCCCGGCGATAGGCACTCTGGTGGCGCCTATCCTCCATTGCGTCACTATGTGATATCGAGATATAGCATTGCGGATATCTTTCCCATATGCATATCAGTTTTGATTTGTGGTCATTACGCGCAGCGCTAGACAAGCCGGGATTGAATGGAGAGAGCTGCTATGAATAATCTTACTTTCGTACAGCGTCTAGTTCTTGCATTGATTCCCTTCGTAACCGAACTCGTTCGGTTGGCAGGGGCTGTCATCAAGAACGTGACCATTAATTATAAAAATCATGGAACCTCGCTGGGATTCGAAGTTTGAGTTGAAACCTGGGAAATGGGTCTTCGTTCCTAACGTCGATACGATAGAGCTTGGACGGAAAATTAAAGACGACCTAAGCCAACGGTGGAAGGCGCCGGCGTACTACTACCATCTTCGTGATGGTGGCCACGTAGCCGCATTAAAAGTACACCTCGGGCAGACCTGCTTTATTCATGTCGATGTCGAGAATTTTTTTCAGCGCATTAATCGCAGTCGGATAACTCGTGTCCTGAAAGGGATTTACAGCTACGGTGAAGCTCGCGATATCGCGAATCTCTCGACAGTGAGATTCCCTGAAGGTACGGAAAAGCGTTACATACTGCCGTATGGATTTGTGCAGTCCACTTTGCTCGCAAGCATCTGTCTGCGTAAAAGTGCACTTGGCAATTATTTGAAGAGACTCACTGCGGCCGATGGCATAGAAGTGAGCGTCTATGTCGATGACATAATAATTTCACTAGCTGACCACGCATCGGCGGAGGTTATTTTGGCCGAGATTAAGAGCGTATCCGAAAAGAGTGGTTTCGATTTAAATAAGAAAAAAGAACAAGGGCCGGCCGACAAAATCCGCGCTTTCAATATCGAGCTGTCACAGCACTCTCTGCATGTATTGCCTGACAGGTGGCTTGCGTTCCTCGACGCGATGCGAGGAAACGAGAATCCCCATCGGCAGCAAGCCATATTGGGCTATGTCGGCTCTCTAAATCCGGCTCAAGCCACTCAACTTCAGGCCGAGGTATTCTGAAACTCGCTGGGATGAACCGTTTCCCGTCGCCCGACCGCCACGACGTGGCCGCTCTGCGTGCGGGTGGCAAGTAGGCGGCCGCAGCGCGAAAGCTTTGAATTGCCCGACGACTATTTGTGGGCTCAGTCCCACTGGGCTCAGTCCCATTTTCTTTTAGCGAGGCGCTCCTTCAACTCGGTGATGTGCTGGCGGGCCTCGCTTTGCGGTGTTGCCAATACTTCGATAGGGATGGTGACGCCAAGAAATTTAGCGAGATTAGATACGTAGGGACGTGTTTCGCCCGGAAGTTTCTCCCGCGCCCCGCGCACTCGCGCGAAGCCACAAGTGGAAATAAGATAATCGAGTGTTCTTTGGTCTCGTTCCGACTCGACGATTATGTCCAGGCCCAGCACGTCTTTTTGCAGCATGGTAGGCTTCGCTCGATTGGTCAGTATCAATCGGTTATAGGATGCACTCTGATGCGGCGCCAGCGGGTTCTGTGTGGACGTGGATTTCCCTCCCCCGGACCCCCTCCCGCATTCGGGCATGCTTGCCCTCATGCTCCTCGGGTCGTGCTCGACCCTCGGAATTCAGAAGAGTGAATACATGTAAACCCTATTCATACAGTTTTGCTTCGCAAAAGGGTTGACGACATAAGTCTTCGACCACGCCTGGGCCGACGCCTTCGAGCGAAATGGGCTTAAGTACTATCCGAAGGGGCTATCGGCGGTGCCGTTTTCGCCGGTGACCGGACCGCGCCTGATCGCCGGCACGCATGAAGAGCGCGTGATGCTGGCGCGCGGCGCGATCGAGTTGACGAAGCAGTTGGAGCTTTCATCGCTACACGTGCTGTTTCCACAAGAGCAGGATCTCGAAGCCCTGACCGAAGCCGGATACATGCTGCGAGAAGGCGTTCAGTTTCACTGGGAAAATGCCCCGGGTGGCTACGACAGCTTCGACACATTCCTTGCCACCATGAGCCACGACAAGCGCAAGAAGGTGAAGCAGGATCGTCGACGTGTGGCCGACGCCGGCGTCAGCTACACGTGGCTGCGCGGTGCGGAGATAGACGAGGCAGCGCTCGATTTTTTCTACGCCTGTTATGAAAATACCTACCGCGAGCACTGGAATCCGCCGTATTTATCGCGCGAATTCTTCGACCAGATCCACGCGGCCGCGCCCGACAGCATCTTGCTCGTGATTGCCGAAGCGGATGGCCAGCGGCTCGCGTGCGCGCTGAACATGATTGGTGGCGACGTGATGTTCGGTCGCTACTGGGGCACGAAAGAATTCATCTCCGGATTGCACTTTGAAACCTGCTACATGCAGGGAATCCAATATTGCATCGAGAACCGGCTTGCCCGCTTCGAAGGCGGCGCACAGGGCGTGCACAAGATGTCACGCGGCATGTTGCCCACGCCCACGTGGTCCGCACATTGGGTCGCGGACCCGCGATTCGCACACGCGATCAGTGAGTTTCTCGATGAAGAAACGGCGGCGATGGACCAGCATATCCAGGAGCTGGAAGCGCATACGCCCTTCAGGAAGAAGGCATAGGGCCGGGCGTCTGACGCGCTCGAAACCTGACCGGATGGCTAACGCTTGATCCAATAGGCGCCCGAAAACTGCAACTCGACTTATCATCATGTCGAAATGCTTTCGCTTTCACAGCGGTAACTCGCAACCCGCCCTTAACCCGTTATGCGCCGGAACAGGATCCCCGAATGCGGGGCATCGTATGGACAAGCTCAAGATGAAAAACCGATTCTTCAATCTCTACAGCCACGATTTCGCTCGCGTCGCGGTAGGCGTGCCCCGTTGCCGTGTAGCCGATCCCGCGTTCAACGCGGCCGAAACCATCGAGCTGGCGAAGCAGGCGGCGGCGAACGGCGCGGTGCTGGTCGCGTTCCCGGAGCTCGGGCTACCGGCATATACCTGCGACGACCTGTTCCACCAGCGCGCCTTGCTCGACGCCTGCGAAGAGGCGCTCGCATCCGTCGTGGCGGCATCGAAAAACCTCGCTATTGCAATGATCGTGGGCATGCCGCTGCGCGTCGACCATACGCTCTTCAACTGCGCCGTGGTCGTCGCGGGAGGGCAGATTCAGGGCGTCGTGCCGAAGAGTTATCTGCCGAACTACGGCGAGTTTTACGAAGCACGCCAGTTCAGCGCGGCTGAGAACGCGTCGACGGATCGCGTCACGTTGCTCGGTACCGAAGTGCCGTTCGGATCGGCGCTGCTGTTTGAAATCGCCAACATGCCGCTGTTCCGCTTTCACGTGGAAATCTGCGAGGACGTCTGGGTGCCGGTGCCGCCTTCGTCATTCGCGGCGCTCGCGGGCGCGACGGTGCTGGTGAACCTGTCGGCATCGAACGTGGTGGTCGGCAAGTCGAGTTACCGGCATCAACTGGTCGGCCAGCAGTCCGCCCGGTGCCTTTCAGCGTATTTGTACACATCGGCGGGAAGGGGGGAATCCACCACCGACCTGGCCTGGGACGGGCAGGCGGTGATCTACGAAAACGGCGAACTGCTCGCGGAATCCGAGCGTTTCCTGGACACCTCGCATCTTGTTTTCGCCGATGTCGATCTCGAGCGGCTCTCGCGTGAACGCATGCACCAGACCACGTTCGGCCAGTCAGTGCGTCGCCATGCCGACGAAGTATCGAAGTTCGAAACGGTCCGCTTCAATCTCGATCTGCCGCTCAACCGAGCATTGCCGCTGGAGCGCGTCGTGGAGCGTTTCCCCTACGTTCCATCCGACCCGAAGCGCCGCGACGAACGCTGCAACGAGGTCTACAACATCCAGGTGCAGGCGCTGGTGCAACGGCTCTCGGCGAGCGGCATATCGAAGGTCGTGATCGGCATCTCGGGCGGTCTGGATTCAACCCACGCGCTGCTTGTCTGCGCCAAGGCCATGGACCGGCTGAAGCTGCCGCGCACGAATATTCTCGGTGTGACCATGCCTGGATTCGCCACCAGCGACCGGACGCTCCTGCAAGCGCGTCAACTGATGGAGATCGTAGGTTGTTCGGCGAGCGAGATCGACATCCGGCCAAGTTGCGAGCAGATGCTGAAGGATCTCGGCCACCCGTACGCGTCGGGCAAAGAGGAATATGACATCACGTTCGAGAACGTGCAGGCAGGCGAGCGCACGAATCATCTGTTCCGGCTCGCGAACTTCAAGGGCGCAATCGTGGTCGGCACGGGCGACCTCAGCGAGCTGGCGCTTGGCTGGTGCACGTACGGCGTGGGCGATCACATGTCGCACTACAACGTCAACGCCAGCGTCCCGAAGACACTGATCACGCATCTGGTCCGGTGGGTCGCGGAGACCGGGCAAATTGGCAACTCGGGTTCGGATGTCCTGGTCAACATCCTGAATACCGACATCAGCCCGGAACTCGTCCCCGGTAAATCAAACGGCAATCCGGAGCAAAAGACGGAGAGCGTCATCGGACCGTACGAGTTGCAGGATTTCAACCTGTATTACACGTTGCGCTTCGGTTTTGCGCCAACGAAAGTGGCGTTCCTCGCATACACCGCATGGAAGGACCGCGACGTTGGCGACTGGCCCGAAGGCGCGCATGTCGCGCGAAACGAGTACGCGTTGCCGGCCATCAAACACCACCTGGGCATTTTCCTCGATCGGTTTTTCCGGACCAGCCAGTTCAAGCGGTCTTGCGTGCCGAATGCGCCGAAAGTGGGGTCGGGCGGTTCATTGTCGCCCCGTGGTGACTGGCGCGCGCCGAGCGATTCAGAATCGATCGTCTGGATGAACGATTTGAGGAATATTCCGGTGGATTGAGGTGTTTGCACCATATCTGCGCGTAAATGCGCCGATAACGGCATGATCTCGGTGCTATGGCGCGAGATCTCTGCGGTTAACTGTGAAAACGCAGCTAGAATCAATACATCGATTCCCAAATCCGTTTTCTCGCTTATCCACACAATTTTCCAAGAGGCGCGCCATGAAACGCATCACCGCAGTCATCAAACCGTTCAAGCTTGACGAAGTCCGTGAAGCGCTCGCCAGCGCCGGGCTCACCGGTCTGACCGTCACCGAGGTCAAGGGCTTCGGGCGGCAGAAGGGCCACACGGAACTGTATCGCGGGGCGGAATACGTGGTCGACTTCCTGCCGAAGGTGAAGATCGAAGTGGTTGTGGCTGACTCACAAACGGATCAGGTTATTGACGCAATCATCGGTGCGGCCCGTACCGGCAAGATCGGCGACGGCAAGATCTTCGTGACCGACGTCGAACGTGTTATTCGCATTCGCACGGGCGAAGAAGACGAAGCGGCGGTCTGAGCCCGTTTGCCCGCAATCGGCCTGATCCCGTATCAGGCCGGAATGTGTATCTGGTCGCGGATACCTGACGACCGCATGTCATACCGCCATCGGCCCTGTCTGATGGCGTTTCTCGCTTTGCCCCTCGTCTGACCATTTCCGTCATCAATGTAAAAAACCATTGCGGTATTATCGGCATCCCTGTGTGCTTTTTGTAAGGATTCGTGGATGCATCACGCGATTGGCTTCATTCAAGATCTAGCGGTAATCATGGCGACTGCGGGCGTCGTCACGGTGTTGTTTCACCGTCTGAAGCAGCCGGTCGTGTTGGGGTACATCGTGGCGGGCGTGATTATCGGGCCTTACACACCGCCGTT
Organism: Caballeronia sp. SBC1; assembly: GCF_011493005.1. Classification (NCBI taxonomy): domain Bacteria; kingdom Pseudomonadati; phylum Pseudomonadota; class Betaproteobacteria; order Burkholderiales; family Burkholderiaceae; genus Caballeronia; species Caballeronia sp. SBC1. Next base: position 2,875,453 of record NZ_CP049156.1, on the reverse strand, counting down.
CCAGCTTATCCACGACGAAGCCACCATCCAGACGCTCGGCGAACTCGGCGTGGTATTCCTGATGTTTTCGCTCGGGCTCGAATTCAGCCTGAGGAAACTGTTCAAAGTCGGCGCGACGGCCTTCGTGGCTGCGGCCTCCGAAATCGTGCTGATGATCTGGATCGGCTACGAAATCGGGCAGTGGTTCGGCTGGAACGCAATGGATTCGCTGTTCCTCGGCGCCATGCTCGCCATTTCGTCCACAACGATTATCGTCAAGGCGCTCTCCGAACTCGGCATGAAGGGCGAGCCGTTCGCGCAACTGATCTTTGGCATTTTGATTGTCGAGGACATTCTGGCCATCGCCATGCTAGTGCTGCTCTCGGGCATTGCGCAGACGGGTTCCGTCTCGGCAGGCATGGCGTTTGTCACGCTGGGCAAGTTACTGCTGTTCATGACCGTATCGATGGTGATCGGCATCCTGATCGTGCCGCGCGCGCTCGACTATGTGGCAAAGGCGAAGAGCGATGAAATGCTGCTCGTCACTGTGCTCGGATTTTGTTTCGGCTTCTGCCTGCTGGTCGTGAAGCTCGATTACAGCATTGCGCTCGGCGCGTTCCTGATCGGCGCGATCATGGCCGAATCGCGCAACCTGCAGCGCATTGAACACCTGATCGCGCCGGTTCGCGACATGTTCTCCGCCATCTTCTTCGTGACCATCGGCCTGATGTTGAACCCCGCGGTGCTCGTGGATTACTGGTGGCCGATTGCGGTCATCACGGTCGCGGTCGTGTTTGGCAAGATCGTGTCGTGCGGGCTCGGCACCTTCCTCGCGGGCAGGGACGGGCGCACGTCGATGCGTGTGGGCATGAGCGTTGCGCAGATTGGCGAGTTCTCATTCATTATCGCGTCGCTGGGTTTGTCGCTGAAAGTGACAAGCAGCTTCCTGTACCCGATCGCCGTCGCGGTTTCCGCGTTGACCACGCTGTTCACGCCGTACCTGATCAAGGCTGCCGATCCGATCACGCGTCGCATTGCCCGCTCAATGCCCGTGCCCGTTGCGAACACGTTCGGCCTGTATTCGCAATGGCTCGCGAGCCTTTCGCCGGACACCGACGGTCCGACGCTGTTCAGCATGACGCGGCGGATCGTGGTGCAGATTGCGGTGAATCTCGCGCTGGTGGCGGCCATTTTCCTCGCAGCGTCTTACGCGGCGCCGTTTGCCACTGAATATCTGTCACGCTGGTTGCCCACCAATAACGCCCAGCGTGTCGCGCTCTGGAGCGTAGCGTTGCTGGTGTCCCTGCCGTTCCTGGTTGCGGTGTATCGCAAACTGGGTTCGCTCGCACTGATGCTCGCCGAAGTGAGCGTGCAGCCCGCGAAAGCCGGACGTTTCACGCGGGCATTGCGATCGGCCATTTCCGGCCTGATCCCGATTCTCGCAATGTTCGGTGTTTTCCTGCTGGTGACGGTGCTCTCGGGCGGCATCCTGCCGCCGTTCGGCTTGATGATTGCGGTGCTCGTCTGCGCGGCGTTGTTGCTCACGGTATTGTGGCGCTGGTGCGTCAAAATCCACGCAACCATGCAGATTGCGTTGCGAGAAACATTCGAAGAGCCGAGAGATCATCCTTGAGCATGAAATCTTTGTTTTCCCCGATAATGTGAGCAATTGTTTGATGGTTTGCCGCCCCCGGACCAGAGGCGGATAATTAAACTCTGACCATTCTCACAGCGCCCCGCGCCTATAAACGGAATGAGCGAAAACAAGTCAAACGAGTCAAATGAGTCAAACGAGTCGTTAACGCCAAGTACGCAGGGCGCGCCCGGCACGGGTTCTCCCACAGCCGATTCTTCGGGTTCCATCCCGGGTAGTGCTGCGCCGGCCGTCCCTCCCGTGTCATCCCCGAAGAGCTCTGATATTCCCGCTGCCGCCGCGCAGCCTGGTCCGAAGGATACGGCGGCTGAACGGGCATCGACGGATGCGCCAGGTAGCGCGTCGACGGTAGAACCCGTCGATACCGCCAAAGCGCAACGCGCCGATGCAGCCGAGGCCCGCGCATCGGCGGTGAAGACGACGCCGACCACACAGGGAACGGCCACGCCCGCATCTGCTGCGAACAAAACGCTCGATGCCAGGGCGAGCCTCGCAGCGCAGCTCGAGACCGCGACGCAAGCCGAGGCCAATCTTGCAGCGGAGCTTGAAAATGCCACCGAAGCGCAAGCCGCCGCAGCCGAAGCGCTGAACGCAACAGAAAGCGTCACGGAAAGCGTAACGTCAAAGCCGGTTTCCAGCTTGCCGCCGGAATTTGCGGCCGCGCCGGACTTCGGCACATTCCGTCCGCCGCCCATTCCACCCGATGCACCGGACATGAAGGCGCCCCCGGCGTATCTGCGCCACAGCGATTCCGCGTGGTCGGTGTTTGGCCGTGTGATCAAGGCGCGTGCGCGTCAGATCTTTGACCGTGCGGGTCAGCGGATCACGCAGCGGACATTGAGAATTGGCGTGTCGGCGCGGATTTTTCATCCTGAACCGGGAGCCAAAGGACTGCGCGGTAAGACGCTGCAGTATCTGGAAGAATCGATTGCGCATTGGGTCATGTCGCGCGACGTGCTCGTCTTCATGATTCCGACGGTCGGCCATCAGGGCATGCTGCATCCGAGCAACATCCGCCTGCGCGACTACGCGAAACAGCTAGATGGCCTGCTGCTGCAAGGTGGCGCTGACGTATCGCCGCAATCCTATACGGAAGCAGCCACGCGTCACGAATGGCCCGGCGACCGCGTGCGGGACATGTATGAACTGGAGTTGCTGCATGAGTTCATCGAGGCGGGCAAGCCCGTGCTTGGCGTGTGCCGCGGTTGCCAACTGATCAACGTGGCGTTCGGCGGGACGCTCTACCAGGACATTGCAACCGATGTCCCCACGGCCGGCGTGCATGTGAACGAGCAATACGATCAGCATCGCCACCCGATTCGTTTCCCCGATGGCTCCACGCTCGTCAACATGTTTCCGGGCCACCGCGAAGCGCTCGTCAACTCGATCCACCATCAGGCGGTGAGGACGATTGGCCGTGACCTGAACATCGAGGCTGTGTCGGCGCACGACGGCATTATTGAAGCGGTGCGTTATCGGCGTGCACCGTTCGTGATGGGCGTGCAATGGCATCCGGAGTTTCATCGCGCGGGCGGTGACGAGTTGCTCGATTGCACGCCCTTGCTCGATACCTTCCTGCGCGTGGCACGCGAAACGCGTTTTTAAGCGTACGTGGTTTGAACAGCGAGTATTGAGGCCCAATAGTGAGCTCCAGTAGATGGATGACAAAAGGCCGTTCCAAGACGAAAGTTGGAACGGCCTTCTTGGTGCTACGTGGTTGCCCGGATCAAACGCCAGATCGAGCTTGAGCGTTACTGAACGAGTCCTGCCTCGCTCTGATCCTGAAGTTGCTGAACCTGCCGCTGCAAGATGAGCAACTTGCGCTCGGCGACGGATTTCTCGTTCAGCAACGCCGCCGATTCCACCTGCATCTGTTGTTGACGTTGCGACACTTCGCTTTACTGCGCCCGTGCAATGGAAAGATCGGCGGTCAGGCGCTGCGCCTCGTCGTTCGAGACCGCAATGACACGTTCGAGCAATGCCTTCTGCGCCTGCAACTGCGTGCGTTTGATCTCGCCCTCGGCAAGCGCATGCTCTTGCGGGCGAATTGCGCGTACACCGTTTCAACACGAGCATCGTCCTGTGATTTCACGACGCGCCAGAAATTTTTGTCCTGGAACAGAGCGACGTAATACACCATCTATTGGATAGAAAAACAACGCCGGCGCCCCGGGGATGCGAGCGGCGCCTCATTCCCAGTGCTGCGATAAACTGGCGCTCCATACTCATACTCATGCCCATGCCGCCGATATATCGCCTCGTACCGATGACCGTCGCGCGGGTCTTTCGCCTTGGCTTTCGAACCATGGCGTTCCAGAGGATGCACGACCGTCCGCGCTTTGGTTGCGCGTACCGAGACAGAATTGCGTGTGGCAGTGTGTCCTTCGCGAGCCATCATGCTCACACTCGGGGCCTTGCTCACCGGCGGCTCACTGTTGCCGAAGCCGTAGTCTTCGCTGCCGCAGAAGCGTCAGCCGAAGGCAAAGCCGACGTAACCACCACCGTTGCGCTCGACGCAGCGGATGCATGAACCGTCTCAGAATCGGAAGCGGGTTTGATGATTGGGGTAGCGCTCAAAACGACCGCATCCGGCAAGCGGTAACAGCGTCGTCAGACGTAGATCGCCCCCTCTACAAAGACCATAGGAGCATTCATCTTTTTCTTATTCCCGAAAGCGGGCGTCAGGACTGCTCAACGAACGAACAAGAGGGGCAGCCGTGTGGACGTCGCCCGGTTGTTGCCGCAAAGGTGTTGAATAGGTCACCTTGCCCGGACCGGCCGCAGAACAGCTGACGATAATCCCCGGCGCCAGCTTGCGCGCGTCGCGCAGGACCTTCTTAGTTCTGCGATTATTGGGCGTTTGGAGTGAAAAAATTCACTGATTCGACACGGACGCAACGGACGTTTCAGCGCACGACGCATGACTATCCGTACACGTGCTTTCAAGCGGGCATACAGGCGTCGAACGTGACTACAACGACCCATCCGCGAAGGCAAAAGAATCGCCGGGGTATCAGCCGATAGGCAGGACATAACGCAGGGCGATAATATCAATGCCGCCCATTGTGTCGGCTTCGCGGCCAGCCAGTCGCCATCCGCGAGACTCATAGAAACCAATCGCTGCAACATTCGGCTCAAGTACAAATAAATGCATGCTGGTCGCGCCACGATCGCGCGCCCATTGCGCGGCGACGCTCAGCATTGCAGTGCCCAACCCGCTGCCTTTGGCTTCCGGTAGCGCATGCAGATTGTCCACGAGTACGCTGCCGTTTTCATCGGGTGCAACCAGGCAAACGAAACCAATTGGCCGATCATCTTGAATAGCGATCAATACCTCGCCCGCACCTGCAGCCAGTTCTTCGAATCGTGCATGCCAGTGCGTTTCTCGTTCGGCCGGCATCTCGCGATCGAGGAAGTCGTCGGGCAAGATCCCCCGATACGCCGACGCCCAACTTTGCGCGTGCATGCCGGCGATGATTTGCGCATCGGCAGACGTGGCTGGCCGCAGCACGACGGGCCATGACGGATCAGAAAATGCAGCCTGATAGATGGACATAGGTAAGGAAGTTTTAATGTTATTTCCCCTGCACATGCGCGATGTTCCGGGTAGGCGAATTTCACTTTCCCGCTGTAACATTGGTGACGTGCATGGTTTTAGTGTTGCTATGGTTAACCCTGATTCGCGTTTATTGATCGCGCTTTCGCATTGTTTTGAGCATTTTTCGCCGTTTTAAGCAGGGCGAAGCTTACACAGGCATCCGGTGCAACGCTACCGGGTTGTCGTCAACACCCGGTCGATTCACGGCGCATCAGCAGCGGGATCCGGCCACTGTCTTTAGAGATAGCCATGTCCAGCCCGTCACATGCAACGCCCGCGAACGAGTCGAAGGTGAAGTCGGTGTTCCGCGTTGTCAGCGGCAATTTTCTCGAAATGTACGACTTCATGGTCTACGGCTATTACGCCTCGGCCATTGCCAAGACCTACTTCCCGAGCGGTAACGAATTTGCGTCGCTGATGCTCGCGTTGTCTGTATTCGGGGCCGGCTTCCTGATGAGGCCGATTGGCGCCATCGTGCTCGGTGCGTATATCGATCATCACGGAAGACGCAAGGGCCTGATCCTTACGCTGGGTTTGATGGCTGTCGGCACCTTGCTGGTTGCGGTGATTCCGGGGTACGCGACTATCGGCGTGGTGGCTCCGATCATCGTGTTACTCGGACGTCTGCTGCAAGGTTTCTCCGCTGGCGTAGAACTGGGTGGTGTGTCGGTGTATCTCTCCGAGATCGCGACCAAGGGCAACAAGGGCTTCTATTGCTCGTGGCAATCCGGTAGCCAGCAGGTAGCCGTTGTGTTCGCCGCGCTGATCGGTGTAGGCATGAGCCGCATCCTGCCGCCCGACCAGATGACGTCGTGGGGATGGCGCGTGCCGTTCATCATCGGCTGCCTGATCGTGCCGTTCCTGTTCATCATTCGCCGTTCGTTGCAGGAAACTGAAGAGTTCCTTGCACGCAAACACCGTCCGAAGATGGGCGAGATCATGAAGTCGATGCTCGCGAACTGGGGCATCGTGCTTGCAGGCATGGGCATGGTCATCATGACCACCGTATCGTTCTACATGATCACCGCCTACACGCCGACCTTCGGCAAGGAAGTGCTCAAGCTTTCCTCCATTGATGCACTGGTGGTGACGGTGTTCATCGGCTTGTCGAATCTTGTGTGGCTGCCGCTTTCCGGTGCTATTTCCGACCGCGTCGGCCGTCGTCCGGTGCTGCTGTTCTTCACGATTTTGACCATTCTCACGTCGTATCCGGCCGTGCAGTGGCTGGTCGCCGATCCATCGTTCCTGCGCTTGCTCGGCGTGGAGATGTGGCTTTCGTTCCTGTACGGCAGCTACAACGGCGCGATGGTCGTGGCGCTCACCGAAGTCATGCCGGTCGAAGTCCGCACCACAGGGTTTTCGCTAGCGTATAGCTTGGCGACGACGATTGGCGGCTTCACGCCTGCTATCTCCACGTACCTGATTCACGCAACGGGTAACAAGGCGGCGCCGGGCGCGTGGATGGCCGTTGCCGCGGTCTGCGGATTGATCGCGACGCTGGTGTTGTATCGATCGTCGGAAGCGCGGAGTCAATACAAGACGGCGTGATATTTGCCGGCTTTGAAACCAAAAATCCCCTCGCCAATGGCGAGGGATTTTTGTTGTGCATTCAACGCTTCTGAACCCGCGCTTCTGAACCCGTACTACGAAGCGCTTATCTCGCTCGCCACCCGTCCCACCACATCGTCCCATGCGCCGGGTTTCGGCTGCCGGAACAAGCGTGCTTTCGGGTACCACGGGGTCGAGGCGGTATCGATACCCCAGCGCCAGTCGGCCGCGAACGGCAGCATCAGCCATAGCGGTTTTCCTAACGCGCCGGTCAGGTGAGCGACGGCGGTATCGACGGATACCACGCCGTCCAGCCGATCCACGATCGCGGCGGTATCCGCGAAATCTTCGAGCTTGCCTTCCAGTCGCTGGATGAAGCGGGCGCGCGGATGAGTGTCCAGCCACGAGCGCTCTTCGTCGGTCAACGTAGGCTGCAACACGATCCAGTCGATGCCTTCCAGCCTGAACAACGGTTCGAGCATGCCAAGCGGCGCCGAGCGAGTCTCGCCCGCCTGAATGCGCCCGGACCATGCAATGCCCAGCTTGCGTTTCGACTGACCGCCGAGCGAGCCACGCCACTTCTTCCTGTACGCCGCTGGCACCACGAGATACGGCGTGCGCGCGGGCACCGTGTCGGGGTTCGATACACCCAGCGCCAGGGGCAAGCTCAACAACGGCAAGAAAGCGTCTGCATCGGCGAGCGTGGTGGCGTTGGCCAAACCATCGGCCGTGCTTTTCAGCGAAACGCCGGCCGCGTGCGCCGCCGGCTCCAGCAACGCGACCAGTTCCGGCTGCACTTCAAGCACGATCTGCCCGACGAGCTTCGCCGCGAAGGGGACGAAACGGACGAACTGCAAGGTATCGCCGAAACCCTGTTCCGCGCGAATCTGCAGCGTCTGGCGCGGCAGCGGCTCGCCGTTCCACCTCGGCGTCGAGGGCAGCGTAATGCTGCCCGGCGTGCGCAGACGCCATTCGTAGGCGACCAGGCCGCGCGTGTAATCGCCCAATGCCAGCAACGTCAGCGCCCGGTTCAGATTCGCGGCGACGAGGCCGGGATCGAGCCGCAACGCTTGATCGAATGCGCGCAATGCCGGTTTGTGCGCACCGAGCGCCAGATGGGCGTTGCCGAGGCCAAGCCACGCAACGCCGTACTTCGGATCGAGTCCGACCGCACGCTCGAATTGCGGCAACGCCGCCTCGTACGAGCCGATAGCCGAGAGCGCGTGGCCCAGGCCGAAGTGCGCCGGCGCGAATTGCGGCTGCATACGCAGTACTTTCTGAAGCACTGGCACGGCTTCGTGTGGGTGGCCGGCGGCATCGAGGAGATTGCCCAGGTTGAAATGCGCCGCGACATAGTTCGGCTCGGCCGCAATGGCGGCGCGAAATTGCTCGATCGCACCGTGAGTATCTCCAAGCGAATTGAGCGCCATGCCGAGATTGTTGTGCGCGCCCGCGTGGCCGGGACGGATCTGCAGCGCGCGGCGAAATGCCTTCGCGCCTTCTTCGTAACGACGCATGCCGAGCAGCGCATTGCCGAAGTTGTTCCAGGTCGCGGCGTCCAGCGGTTGCAGGCGCAGCGCTTTTTCGAAGGCATCGGCGGCGTCTTCGTGACGGCCCGCCGCCGCGTACGCATTGCCGAGGTTGTACTGCGCAAGCGAAAAACCGGGTTGCAGGTGCAGCGCGTTGCGAAACCGCTCGATAGCGTCGTCAATCCGGCCCAGCGCCTTCAGCGCGTTGCCAAGATTGAGCTGCAGACCGGCGTCGGCGGGACGCAGGTCCACCGCGCGACGCACCAGTTCGGCTGCTTCCGCGTGCTGGCCCTGTTGATGGCGCAGCACGCCGAGCAGATGAAGTGCGTCGACGTGGGAGGGTTCTGCGGCAAGCGCGGCCTGATAGTCGCGTTCCGCTTCGGTGAGGCGGCCATCGCGATGCGCCGCGAAGCCACGCGCAAAAACTGTATCCATTGAGGAAAATCGAATGCAAACGCCTCATTTTTACACACGTTCGCCGCCGATCCCGAATTTTGCGTTGACGTACCCGGATTCATTTCTGTAACATATGAACACCTGTTCAATTGTTGGCTGATTTATTTTGTCTTCTCCCTTTGTAGCAACCGATGAGCGTGTTGTTCCGCTCGCTGACCTGTTTCGCCTGTTGGGCGATCCCACGCGCTTGCGAATCGTGCTGACGTGCGTCGAGCGGCGCTGCGCGGTGGGAGCAATCGCGGAATCGCTGGGATTGTCGGCTTCGCTCGTCAGCCATCACCTGCGTTTGCTGCGGGCGGCGCGGATCGTACGCGCCGAGCGTGAAGGCAAGCAGGTTTTCTATCTCGCCGCCGATAACCACATCAGTGGCATGTTGGCCGAATTGCTCGAGCACGTTGCCGAGCCGCAGGCCGACTTCCGACCGGATAACGAATAAATGGAACCTGAATCGAAACATCAGCACGAGCACGGCGATGCTCATGGACATGACCACGACCATGAGCACGGCCACGATCACGGCCACAAGCATGAGCCGGGTCACGCGCATAACCACGGTGCCGGTGGCCACCATCACCATCACGCGCCGCAAGCGGGGCAGGGCCGCACATTTGCGATCGCAGTCGGGCTGAACATGCTGATCGTGGTGGTGCAAGCGGTGTACGGTTTTCTCGCCCATTCCACCGCGCTGCTTGCCGACGCGGGCCACAATCTCTCCGATGTCCTCGGCCTGCTGCTCGCCTGGGGCGCCGTTTGGCTCGGCACGCGCAAACCGTCCGAGCGCTACACGTTCGGGCTGGGCAGTTCGTCGATACTTGCTTCGCTCGCCAACGCCGCGCTGCTGCTCTTCGCGTGCGGCGCGATCGTGCTTGAAGCCGTTCAGCGCCTGCTCAATCCAGCGCCGGTCGCGGGCCTCGACGTGTTTATTGTTGCAACGCTTGGCATGGTCGTGAACGGTTTCTCAGCATGGCTCTTCATGCGCGGCAGCAAGGAGGACCTGAACGTGCGGGGTGCTTTCCTGCATATGGCTGCCGACGCCGGGATCTCCGCGGCGGTTGCCATCAGCGGCCTCGTGATCCTGTTCACCGGCGCGAGCTGGATCGATCCGGTGATGAGCATTATCGTGGTCGGGGTCATTGTGGTCGGCACGTGGGGCCTTGGCCGCGACGCCATGCGCCTTGCCATGGGCGCCGTCCCGCCGGGCGTGGACAAGCCGGGTATTGAACGGTATCTGGCGGGTGTGCCGGGCGTCACCGACGTCCACGATCTCCACGTCTGGGCGCTGTCCACCACGGAAAACGCAATGACCGCGCACCTCGTGATGCCGGACGGGCATCCCGGCGATGTATTCGTGGACGGCATTGTGGCGGCCTTGCGCCGTGACCACGCAATGAACCACGCCACGCTGCAGGTAGAAAGGGGCACGACGGAACATCACTGCGCGCTGCACGAACGTTCGCCGGCGCAGCCTCAGGCTCACGCACACTGAGTGAGCGGTCGTTCGCGCGAGGCGACCGGCGTACACTTGGGACTGTGAAGTTTGAGGGAGAAGCGCATGCTCGCGCAGAAGCCGAATCGACACAAAGTCCTCGACGTGCCGCCGGTTCTGATCGCCGGTGCCGGTCCGACGGGCCTCGCCGCGGCCATGAGCTTGTCGCGCGCCGGTATTCCGGTGCGTCTCATCGACAAAGCCCGCGAGCCGTCGCCGTGGTCACGCGCCATCGGCATCCAGGCACGTACGCTGGAACTCTTCGAGCAGCATCGGCTGGTTGAGCCGTTTCTCGAACTCGGTCATCGGGCGCGGGTTGCGAATCTCTATTCGAATGGCCAGCGCCTCGCGCGGCTCGACTTCGATCCCTTGCAAACGCGGTATCCGTATCTGCTGTTCCTCGATCAATCCGTCACCGAACGCCTGATGACGGAGCATCTTGCGTCGTTCGGCGTGCGCGTTGAACGCGGCGTGGAATTGATGCGTTTCCGGGAAGGATCGGCGGGGCTGGAGGCGGCTTTGCGGCATTCGAACGGCGCTGAGGAATCGATTCGCCCGTCCTACCTGATTGGAGCGGACGGCGCGCATAGCACGGTGCGCCACGGGTTGGACATCGAGTTCGCGGGCAAGACGTTCGAGCAAACCTTCCTGCTTGCCGACCTGCAAGCCGATACCGAATGGCCCGACGACGAATTCCATATCTTCGCGTCCGGCGAGGGAATCGCGACCCTGTTTCCGATGGGCGGTGGCCGCACGCGCCTGATCGCGGACAAGCGCGTGACATCCGGGGTGGTATCCGGCATGGCAGCCGGCATGGCCACCGGTAAAGCGGCGGACAGTCTGGATAAAAACACCGCGCCGACGCTTGACGAATGCCGGGCGATTATCGAAGCGCGTATTCATCATCGTGTGACGGCGACTAATCTTCAGTGGTCGTCATATTTTCATCTGAATAACCGCATGGCTGACCGGCTGCGTTCGGGCCGCATTTTTCTCGCCGGCGATGCCGCGCATGTCCATAGTCCGGCCGGCGCGCAGGGCATGAACACGGGCATTCAGGAGGCGTTTAATCTTGGCTGGAAGATTGCGCGGATGCTGGCCGGGGTCGCGCCGGACCGTTTGCTCGATACCTACCACGACGAGCGTCATCCGATCGAACGAGAAGTGCTGCGGCAGTCCAGTTTCATGACGCAAATGGCCGCTGCTGAGCATGGGCCGATGAAGCTGATTCGCGATCACGTGATGCCCGCGTTATCGGCGATCGGCCCGCTGCGCGATGCCGCGCGGCGCACGGTCAGCGAGTTGTCGATTCAATACCGGCGCAGTCCGCTCACGCTGGATCGCTCGCTCGATGGTGGTCCGCGAGCGGGTGAACGCGCGCCGGACGCGTGGGTGCATGTATTGGACGGTCCGCTCGGGCGGGCGCCGGGCGTGGGCTGTCTGTTCGATCTCCACGATCCCGCGTGTTTCTCGTTGTTCTTGCTGGTGAACCCGTCGTCGGACAATGACATTGCGATGGCGCCTGCGACACTCACCGTCGCGCACGCTATCCGCGACAAGGATCTGGACGAGCTGGCGGTATTGGTGGAAGAGGTGTTGCCGAATGCGGTGCGCGTGTGGCGTATCACCGATAACCAAAGCGATAGCGCGAACTCTCTGACCGACGCCTACGGTCGCACGCGGCCGTGCTTTTATCTCGTGCGCCCGGATGGATATATTGCGGCCAGAGGGCGAGCGCCCTCGGATACACAGGCGTTGCTGCGTCATTGCGAAACATGGTTCGGTTCGACGCAGCCGCGAGGGGAGGGGTGAGGGGTTAAGCGACCACCGCCCCCGCCGGCGTCAACGCCGCCCGATGTTTCGTCAGCGCTTCCAGCACAATAGGTTCAAGCGCCGATGCAATGCCCGGATCATCCAGTCCGTTGAGCAGCGCGATCCTCATCCGCGGCGCCCAGAACTTGTGAATGTGATTGGCTACGCCATCCACCGCTTCCGCATGATCCGGCATTGAATCGAAGAATTCACCGATCTGGTTCGCCATCTCGACCAGGCTGTTCACATCCATGATTATTTCCCCGACGACGTCACCGTCGCTTCTGTCGCCACCGTTGAATCACGCAACTCAAGAAACTCCAACTGCTGCGTATTGAAGCGCGAATAATCCTTTTGCCATTGCGACGGCTGTTCCACTGGCATGACCTGCACCGCCGTCACTTTGTACTCGGGACAATTCGTGGCCCAATCGGAGGAGTCGGTCGTGATCACGTTTGCGCCGGACTCCGGGAAGTGGAACGTCGTGTACACCACGCCCGGCTGCATCCGCTCGGTGATCTTCGCGCGCAGCACAGTCTGCCCGGCACGCGATTCGATCCCGACCCAATCGTCCGCCTTGATGCCGCGGTCTTCGGCGTCATGCGGATGAATCTCCAGCCGATCCTCTTCATGCCAGCGCGAATTCTCCGTGCGCCGCGTCTGGGCGCCCACGTTGTACTGCGACAGGATGCGGCCCGTGGTGAGCAGCAGCGGGAACTTGCGCGTCACCTTCTCCGGCGTCGCGATGAACTTCGTAATTACGAAGTGGCCCTTGCCGCGCACGAATTCGTCGATGTGCATCGTCGGCGTGCCGTCCGGCGCTTGCTCGTTGCACGGCCACTGAATGCTGCCGAGTTCATCGAGACGCTTGTACGACACGCCGGTGAACGTGGGTGTGAGCCTTGCGATCTCGTCCATGATCTGCGACGGATGCGTGTAGTTCATTTCATAACCGAGCGCGCGGGCGAGCTTGATCGTCACTTCCCAGTCGGCCAGACCTGGCAGTGGCGGCATGACCTTGCGAACACGCGAGATCCGGCGCTCTGCATTCGTGAACGTGCCATCCTTTTCGAGGAATGACGAACCCGGCAGGAACACATGCGCGTACTTGGCCGTCTCGTTCAGGAAGATGTCCTGCACAACGATGCATTCCATCGACGACAACGCCTTCGCCACGTGCTGCGTATTCGGATCGGATTGAACAATGTCCTCGCCCTGGCAGTAAAGGCCAAGGAAGCTGCCATGAACCGCGGCATCGAACATGTTCGGAATCCGCAGGCCCGGCTCCGATTGCAGCTTCACGTTCCATGCTTCTTCGAACAATGAGCGCACTGCCGCGTCGCCGATATGGCGATAACCCGGCAGCTCGTGCGGGAACGAACCCATGTCGCACGAACCCTGCACGTTGTTCTGGCCACGCAGCGGATTCACGCCCACACCTTCACGGCCCACGTTGCCCGTTGCCATCGCGAGATTCGCGATACCCATGACCATCGTCGAGCCTTGCGCATGTTCCGTCACGCCCAGGCCGTAGTAGATCGCACCGTTGCCGGCATTCGCATAGATGCGCGCGGCTTCACGTACCGATTGCGCGGGCACGCCGGTGATGGCTTCCATTGCTTCGGGCGAGTTCTCTTCGAGGGCGATGAAGTCGCGCCATTGCTGGAACGCACGCGCCTCGCAGCGCTCGGCGACGAAATCTTCCTTCACCAGTCCTTCGGTCACGATCGTGTGCGCGAGCGCGTTGATCATGGCGACGTTCGTGCCCGGCCGCAATGCCAGATGATGCGATGCCTTCACGTGCGGCGTATTCACGATATCGATACGGCGCGGGTCCACCACAATCAGCTGCGCGCCTTCACGCACCCGGCGCTTGAGCCGCGATGCAAACACGGGGTGGCCATCGGTCGGATTCGCGCCGATTACAACAATCACATCGGCCTTTTCGACGGACGCGAAGGTCTGCGTTCCCGCCGATTCACCGAGCGTAGCCTTCAGGCCATAACCGGTCGGCGAGTGACAAACACGGGCACAGGTATCGACATTGTTATTGCCGAACGCCGCGCGCACGAGTTTCTGCACGAGGTAGGTTTCCTCGTTCGTGCATCTCGACGATGTAATCCCGCCAATCGAATCCACGCCATGCTTGTCCTGGATGCGACGGAATTCGCTGGCAGCGTACGAGAGCGCTTCTTCCCAGCTCACCTCTCGCCATGGATCAGTAATCTTGGCGCGGATCATCGGCTTGGTGATGCGGTCCTTGTGCCTGGCGTAGCCCCATGCAAAGCGGCCTTTTACGCACGCGTGACCATCGTTTGCCTGGCCGTTCTTGTTCGGCACCATGCGTACGACTTCGCTGCCTTTCATCTCGGCTTTTAACGAGCAGCCGACGCCGCAATACGCGCACGTCGTCACGACCGAATGCTCGGGCTGGCCGAGCATGATCACGGTCTTTTCCTGCAGCGTCGCGGTCGGACAAGCCGCCACGCACGCGCCGCACGACACGCACTCCGATTCCATGAACGGCTGGTTTTCGCTCGCGGCTACGCGCGATTCGAAACCACGTCCCGCGATGGTCAGCGCGAACGTCCCCTGCGTTTCCTCGCACGCGCGTACGCAACGATTGCAGACAATGCACTTCGACGCGTCGTACGTGAAATACGGATTCGATTCGTCCTTCTTGTCCTTCAGGTGATTCGCGCCTTCGTAGCCGTAGCGCACTTCGCGCAAGCCGACCACGCCCGCCATGTCCTGCAACTCGCAGTCGCCGTTGGCGGGGCAGGTGAGGCAGTCGAGCGGGTGATCGGAGATATACAACTCCATCACGTTCTTGCGCAGCGATTGCAGCTTGTTCGTCTGCGTTCGCACTTTCATCCCGGCTTCCACGGGCGTGGTGCACGACGCCGGATAACCGCGCTTGCCTTCAATTTCAACCAGGCACAGACGGCACGAACCGAACGGCTCAAGCGAATCCGTCGCGCAGAGTTTAGGAACGTTGACGCCGGCTTCGATCGCCGCACGCATCACCGACGTTCCCGCCGGCACCGTCACCGAGGTACCGTCGATATCGAGCGTCACGTCGATATCCGCATGGCGCAGCGGCGTGCCGTAGTCGGTATCGTCGAAGGGGTCGCGCAGTTTCGTCTTGCACGCGCAATTGCCGGAACCGCAGGATGAGTTGGACATGGTTATGTTCCTTCTTTTAAGCCGCTTTCTGCGACGGCTTTTTGGAAAGACCGAAGTCTTCGGGGAAATGGTCGAGTGCCGACAGCACCGGATACGGCGTCATGCCGCCCATTGCGCAGAGTGAGCCGGAAACCATGGTGTCGCAGAGATCGCGCAGCAGCGTCACTTGTTTCGGCGAGGTATCGCCGGCACGGATCTTCGCGATGACTTCAACGCCACGAGTCGACCCGATCCGGCAGGGTGTGCATTTGCCACATGATTCGACAGCGCAAAAGTGCATGGCGTACTGGGCGAGGTCGGCGAGATTCGACGTATCGTCATGAATCACGATGCCGCCGTGTCCGACCACCGCGCCAACTGCCGCATAAGCTTCGTAGTCCATGGGAATATCCCATTGGCTTTCGGGCAGATACGTTCCGAGCGGACCACCGACTTGCGCAGCGCGCGCCGGCCGGCCACTTGCCGTGCCGCCGCCATATTCATAGATTAGTTCGCGCAACGTCACGCCAAAAGCCAGTTCCACGAGGCCGCCTTGCTTCACATTGCCTGCAATCTGGAACGGCAGCGTGCCGCGCGAACGACCCATGCCGAAGTCGCGATAAAACGCCGCGCCCTTGGCGAAGATGATGGGTACGGTGGCCAGCGTGATCACGTTGTTGATGACCGTCGGCTGGCCGAACAAACCCACGAGCGCAGGCACCGGCGGCTTCGCGCGGACTACGCCGCGCTTGCCTTCCAGCGATTCCAGCAACGCCGTTTCTTCACCGCAGACATACGAACCGGCGCCCTTGGCCACTTCCAGTTCGAATGCCTTGTCGCTGCCGAGCACGTTTGTGCCAAGCCAGCCTGCATCGCGGGCTTTATCTATAGCGCGGTTCAGCGTCGCAATAGCGTGCGGATATTCGCTGCGCACATAGATATAACCCTTCGTCGCCTTGGTCACGATCCCCGCGATGATCATCCCTTCGATCAACATGTACGGATCGCTTTCCATGACCAGCCGGTCCGAGAACGTGCCGGAATCTCCTTCGTCGGCGTTGCAGACGATGTACTTTTGCGGCGCCAATGCAGCCCGCACCGTGCGCCATTTGATACCGGCCGGGAACGCTGCACCGCCGCGTCCGCGCAGGCCCGATTCGAGCAGCGCTTCGCAGGCGGCGTCGCCATCGGTTTCAAGCGCCTTACGCAAACCTTCGAGGCCACCGTGCTTCACGTAGTCATCGGTGGAAAGCGGGTCCGTGATGCCAATGCGCGCGAACGTCAGGCGTTGCTGCTTGGCAAGCCACGGTAGCGTATCCACCACGCCGACGCGCTTTTCATGCGCGCCGCCATTTGCCAGATCGGCATCGAAGAGGGCGGGGACATCGTCTTCATCGACATTCGAATAACCGATGCGGCCTTCCCCCGTCTCCACTTCCACCAGCGGTTCCAGCCACAGCATGCCGCGCGAACCGTTGCGCACGACTTCAACTTCAATACCGCGTTTCTGAGCTTCAGCCGCAACTGCGAGCGCGACACGGTCAGCGCCGAGCGCCAGTGCCGACGAATCGCAAGGGACGTAGATGCGCGTCATACCAGGTCCTCCGCGCTTGCGCGCGCCGCTTCATACAGCCGCTCGAACTTCTGGGGTGTGACGCGGGCATGCAACTCGCCGTTGATGGTCATGGCCGGCGACAGCGCGCATTGCCCGAGGCAATACACGGTCTCGAGCTCCGTATCAGTTTGATGACCGGAATCGAACTTGCACCCCGTATGCCCTTCAATATGCGCCGCCAGCGCCTCCGTGCCCATGCTCCGGCAGGCCTCGGCACGACACAGCTGCACGGTCACGCGCGCGGGCGGTTCGGAGCGGAAATGGTGGTAATAGGTGATCACGCCGTGCACTTCCGCGCGCGACAGCGACATGGCCTGAGCGAGCGGGGCGATGACATCGGCGGGAATGTAGCCGGCTTCGTCCTGGATGGCGTGCAGTACGGCGAGCAGCGACGCACCCTTTTTCAGATGGCGCGCGACGCGCTCATCGGGCGTACCGGCCGGCTGATTCTGGTGGTTATGAGGCATCTGGACCATGTGGGGAGTCTCCATTGCTCGGTATATGTTTTATAAATGCATATATCGGTCTTATAATTTGCTGCACCGAGCCCGTGATATGCAAGATACGAGGCTATCGGGTCGAAGGCAATAGGAACTGGGACTACATATGATCGATGTCGAATGCCGTACGGAGCTCGTCCTGCGCGACGCCGCCGGCCGCGAAGCCAGTCTCAGCGCGGCCGTGCCGCTTCTGCTGCTCGTTTCACAGACCGGCAGCATTGCGCAAGCCGCGTCGGCTAAGGGTTTATCCTATCGGCACGCGTGGGGCCTTTTGCGCGACATAGAGACACGGTTGGGCGGCGCGCTGATAACGAAGTCACGTGGACGCGGGTCGGTGCTGTCGGAGCTCGGCGAAGCCGTGTTGCGGGCGCAGCGTCTGTCGAACGAGCGGCTCGACGGGCCCCTTCAGGCGTTGGCCAGCGAAGTGGCCGGCGAACTGAACCGACGGCTGTCGCGCACGGTGAGCGAGATACGGATTCACGCCTCGCACGGGTACGCCGTCGCGGCGCTGGTGGGCGCGCTGGCCGCGAAGCAAATTCCCGCCGACATCAAGTATCGCGAGAGTGCTGAAGCCGTCAGCGCGCTCGCGCGCGGCGAGTGCGAGCTGGCGGGTTTCCACTTGCCTATCGGCGAATTCCGCGCGAGTTGCGCCGAGATCTACCGCCCTTGGCTGGACGCGGGGCGGCATCGGCTGATTCATCTGACACGGCGCACGCAGGGCTTGTTTCTGCCGAAGGGCAATCCCAAAGGCATACGCGGCTTGCACGATCTCGCCCGCGACGACATCCGCTTCGTCAACCGTCAACCCGGCTCGGGCACGCGCATGCTGCTGGATCTGGCGCTGCGCCAGATTGGCGTCGATCCTGCGAGCATCAACGGCTACGCCACCGCCGAACTGACGCATTCGGCCATTGCTGCGTTCGTCGCGAGCGGCATGGCCGATCTTGGCTTCGGGGTACAGCCGGCCGCACAGCAGTTCGCGCTGGACTTCATCCCGATTATCGAAGAGGACTACTTGTTCGCGTGCGACCGCGACAAACTCAACGACGCCGGACTCAGCGGCCTGCTGGAGGTGCTGCGCAGCGACGCGTTCCGTGACAGCGTGGCGCATTTGGAGGGCTATGACCCGGCTTTTTGCGGGCAACTGCTGGAACTCGAGGCGGCGCTCAGCGGAGCGACCGGAAACGCGCGGTAACCATTTGGCCGCGGTCTGTCAGGCCGATCCGGAGCCTTACGCTTAGAATTACGCTAACCTGATGGTTGGCGAGGCTGGCTGGTGGGGTTGCGTGCGACGTTGCGTCGCGGTTCACCACGCCGGAAATGCCGCTGACCAAACGTTTAACCGACGACCGTTTTACTCACCGTTACTGCTGCCATGAAATTGCTTTTGAGCGTTGCCGCGTTGACCGCGTTCGTTGTTAGCGCCGTTGCCTTTGTGCCCGTCGCTTTTGCCCAGAATTCCCCTGGTATTCCCGGTGGCATCCTGCAGGATCAGTTTCGCCTGAAAGAACACCCACAGATGCCGTTCGCTGCTTCCGCACCGTCGGACAAGTATCAGAACGGCGTGTCGGCAAAGCGCAAGCGCGGCGACCTGGGCGATCCGAATGGCTGTAACTTGCAGTGCCCGCCGGACCAATAAGCCTGCAGGACGGCTGAGTGATTTTAGGCCCGCATGCGGCGGCTGGTATTAAAGCCGCTGGCTTTCTGTGTGCCGCCAGCTTAAAACCGTCACAACGCCGGAGTCCGAGATAACCGGCTAAAAATGCCGTTTTTTGCTGCGGCTTAATTTCACGGTTTAATTCTGCCAAACGGCGTTAACCCTGCCTTTTACCCCCGACTTTCCGCCGTGCCGGCGTCTACGAAACGTCTTCGCCGGCTTAACGTTTGTTACCCCTCATTACCGACCGATTAATGCTACCTGATGGCGGTGTGCGCTGGATGCGCTCGGGTATCTTAATGGTGTGTGCATTGAGCGGAGTTCAATGACATGCGTATTTAATAATTTCATTAAAAAAATCAAGCGAGCCGGCCGACGTCCACGTCAGAGAAGCGTGGTCGCGGGGATGCGGATAAGTACTTATCCGTATGACGGCATGGCCGCAATGGGACATTCGGATCGCCGAGGGGAAGACAACAAATGAGAATTCTTCAGGTCATTCTTGCACCCCGATTATCTGGTGCAGAGGTGCTTGCAAAGGGCGTGGCCATTGGGCATCAGCGGGGCGGTCACGACGTTTGCATTACTTCGCTGATGCCTGAGCACGACGATTTCCAGCACATCAGCGCCGAATTGCGCACGAACAATGTCGTCTGTTTTTTCCCGCAGCGCTCGCTTGGCAGGGTGGGGCGGCTGCTGTTCCTGCATCGCGCTATTCGACGGTTCAAACCCGACATCATTTTTGCGCACGCGACGATTCCGGCCTTGTACGTGCGCGCGCTGCCTACGCGCGTGCCGATCGTCTGGGTCATGCATTCCGGCGCCAACGACTTCGCGAACAACGCGCTGCTATTTGCCGAACGTTTGCTGTCGGGACGGGCGAAAGCGGTGATTGGTGTGTCGCAGAAAAATATCGACGATTACGTCAAGGAAGTGGGTTCGCATCCCTCCATGATTGTGGTGCCGAACGGCGTTGATATTTCGCGTTTCGAACAAGTGAGCGAGCCGTTGCCATCGACCGGTTTCAGGCAGATCGTCCAGATCGGCCGGTATATCCCGGAGAAAAATCAGTTGCAAACGGTGCAAGCGTTTTCGCGCGTTGCCGCGGCCGATCCCGACGCGCGTTTGCTCCTGTGCGGTGTGATTGAAAACCTCGAATATCACGCGGCCATCCTGAAACTGGTGAAGGACCTGGGGTTGAGCGATCGCGTGAAGGTGATCGGGCCGCAATCGAATGTCGCGGAGATTTTGCGCGGGTCGCACGCGTTCGCCATGCCGTCGAGTTTCGAGGCGCACAGCATCGGATTCCTGGAGGCGCTGGCGTCGGGAATTCCTGTCGTGGGCAATGAGATTCCCTCGTTCGCGTTCGCCAATGAGTTCCCGGGCGTTGAACTACTCGATACCAGCGACGCCGATGCCTACGGCCGTGCGTTGCTCGATGCTTTGTCGCAGCCGAGAGCCACGCGGCCGCTTAATGGTTTGACGTTGCAGAGCACGGCCGACCGCTACCTGGCGATTGCCTGCGATGTGCTTAATCCGCGAGTAGGGCTGAGTTGATTCAGTTGAATCGAGTGGATTAGATGTGAAACGCGTCGCCGGATTTTCGGCGGCGCGTTTTTGCGTTAGGGAGGCGTGGTCCGGATCTGTGGGCGCGGTGAGACGCGCTCGTATGCGGCTACGGGACGGTGCCGTATTCAAACGTGGCGCCAGTCAACGGCAACAAGCAGCCGTCGCCAACAGACAAAAAACCCCCGCGCAACTCAAGCTGCGCGGGGGCTTCGGTCAAACTTTAGTGATACCAGAAGGCTATTTGGTGGAGGCGGCGGGAATCGAACCCGCGTCCAGTAGCGCTCTACGACCAGTTCTACATACTTAGTTCTATCATTTAATTTAACCTGGCGACGCGGACGAACACGCTTCGCTTCGGCGATTCACTAAATTTTCGACCTTGGCGTCGTGACACCGACAAGGCTTATCTGACGTATATGACCTCTCGCGGTATTGCTACCGGTCTTGCGACTCTAGTCCGTCAGTAAACTAGGGAGAGGCAGGCGGCCCTTAGGCTGCCAGTGCGAACGTTTCGTCGTTTGCAGTTACGTTTTTCCCATTGATTTACGAGGTGACGGGTCCTCGGTATGCCCTAGCCGCTTCGCAACCCCTGTCGAAACCAGGTCGCCCCCGAAGCATTAATTATTATCTCACAGTTTCGTCCGCATTTTCGCCGGAGAGCCCATCAGAAAGCCGCAGCCGTCACTATGCATCGATACGCGTTATTGCACGTCGCGTAGCAGATGTTGCAACTCAATTGTCGTTTCCACCACGTGATCCGCATGCCACCGGTTGGGCGGCAAGTCCGTCCCGCAGTAACCGTAGGCGGCCGCCACCGTGACCATGCCGGCCGCGAAACCGGCCTGGACGTCGCGCAGGTCGTCACCTACGTACACCACACGCTCTGGCGCCTCTTCCATTAATTCTGCGGCATGAAGCAACGGCGCGGGATGCGGCTTCGAATGCGGGGTGGTATCGCCGCAAACAAGACAGGCCGAGCGCTCAGCCAGTCCCAGCAGCGCCACTAGCGGTTCAGCCAGCCGCGTCGCCTTATTGGTCACAATGCCCCAGCGCACGCCGCGTGCATCGAGTTGATTGAGCAATTCGTCGATACCCGGAAACAGCGTCGTCTCGATACACAAATCCGCTTCGTAGTTGGCGAGAAACTCCTCGCGCATGGACGCGTAATCCGGATGCTCCGGACCGATCTCGAACGCGCCGCCCAACAGGCCGCGCGCGCCCGCCGACGCCAGCGGCCGTAAAATTTCCAGCGGTCGCATTTCAAGCCCGCGGTCGTGCCGCATCTTGTTGACCGCTGCAACGAGGTCGGGCGCGGTGTCGGCGATGGTTCCATCGAGGTCGAACAGCACCGCGTGGCAAAGCTTGAGCCGCCTCTTGTCAATCTGATGCTGGGGCAGCGGCGTCGGGTCGTCGCTCATGAAAGTCCGTACAGGTTCGATGACGCTCGGAGGCGTGGGGTCGGCGTCACTTGGGCGATCGGTCATGTCTGTTCCCGTCAGGCAACACGGCGGCAAGCCATCAGATAGTTGATGCTGGAGTCGTTAGAGAGGCCGAAGTGCTTGCTGAGCGGCCGGTAGGTAATCCCCTTGATCTCGACGATATCAAGTTGCGCGGAACGCACGTATTGCGCAAGTTCTGACGGCTTGATGAAACGCGAGTAATCGTGCGTGCCGCGCGGCAGCATACGGGCAATGTATTCCGCGCCGATCACCGCGAACAAATACGCCTTGGCATTACGGTTGAGCGTGGAGAAAAACACCCAGCCACCGGGTTTGACGAGCGTTGCGCACGCCTGCACGATCCCCGCGGGGTCCGGCACATGCTCAAGCATCTCCATGCAGGTCACCACGTCATAGGTGCCGGGTTCCCGCGCCGCCAGCGTCTCGGCAGCAATCTCCTCGTATTCCACCTCAACGCCGCTTTCCAGGCTATGCAGGTCAGCCACGCCCAGCGCGCTCGACGACAAATCCACGCCTTTCACCTTGGCGCCACGCACGGCCATCGATTCAGACAGGATGCCGCCGCCACAACCGATATCCAGCGCGCGTTTGCCCGGCAGATGTGCATGAGCGTCGATCCAGTCGAGTCGTACCGGATTGAGTTCGTGCAGCGGCTTGAACTCCGCATTCGGGTCCCACCAGCGGTGAGCCAGCTCGCTGAATTTTTGAAGCTCGTGGGGATCGGCATTGATCATGTGCGCATAGCCTTGAAACATAAGGTCGGAAACGGTCAAGCACCAAGTATATAGGCGGTGGCGAGAGCCGGTGAAACGAGGCAAGGGACCAGCCCGGGCGAGCAGTCGGCCGCGCCAGGCATGCAGCAAGACGCGTAGGGCATAAAAAAAGCCCCGCCGAAGCGGGGCTTTGATCCTGCGGCAATCTGTCGCGAATTACTGCGGCTGACGCGAGGTTCCAACAACTTCGACTTCCACGCGACGATCCGGTGCGAGGCAGGCGATAAGTTGCTTGCGGTTCTTCTGGTTGCAACCCGTGGTAACCGGGTTACGCTTGCCCTTGCCTTCCGTATAGATACGGTTGGCTTCGATGCCCTTGCTGACCAAGTATGCCTTGACAGCTTGTGCACGACGCAGGGACAGGCGATCGTTGTACTTGTCCGAACCGATACGGTCCGTGTAACCCGTTGCGACCACGACTTCCAGGTTCAGGTCGCCAATCTTCGATGCGAGATCGTCAAGCTTTTCCTTGCCAGCCGGCTTCAGGATAGCCTTGTCGAAGTCGAACAGAGCGTCAGCTTGGTACGTAATCTTCTGGCTCTGGATGACCGGAGCAACCGGCGGAGCGACCGGCGGTTGCGGTGCCTGGGCTACCAGCGCGCCATCGCACTTTGCGTTGGCCGTTGCCGGGGTCCAGAACGCGTCACGCCAGCAAAGCTCGTTCGTGCCGTTCATCCACACGTATTCGCCCGTGCCGTTCACCCAGTTGTCATTAACTGCCTGACGCGAAGCCGGGACCGATTGCGCCATAGCCGATGCAGCCATAACTGCGGTAGCTGCAATGAACGCGAGCTTTGAAAGTTTATTCATATTTCTCCTCTCGAAATTGAGATTACCGCAGGTTTACTGCGAGCCTTGTTGACAAAGACAAGTCATACATTGCTCGAAGTATAACATTACCGCGGAACAAAACGCTGTGTGTAGACTTCGAGCAGTGTCTAACTTTGTGCGTTCGCATTTTGCCATATCGTTCCCTTGCAACGATAAAAATATCCCCGGGGCCCCAACGCCCGCAACCTTATGTGGTGCATGCGCAACAAGACGGGGCGTGGGAAAAGCAGGGTTTGATAGGTGCCGAACCTGCGCACAATGCGTGCCACCCCGGAACTTTTTCCAAAAACCTCAATACATTCTTTTCGACGGTTTTTCGCGCGTTAATTGGCGGCGTCAAAATCCGTGAGGGCGAATGATAGCGGGTTAGTCTGACGTTTTCACTTTGTTCCGTGCGGCAAATTGTAAGCTTTCGCAACGATTTGCTTTTGTGGTCCGAGTCATGCTGCTCATCGTCCGGGCTCGCGTTCGGGCTCCGTCCAGATCCTGCTGCTTTGTCCCCTAATTTGGCAATCCGCACCCTGCCGACTCTATGTATACGCGCCGGCCCCGGGAGCGGATGTCGCGCATGTTAGAATCGCGTGATGCGTTGCGTTCGCAATGCCGATGCTAAACGACGGTGAATCCGGGTAAAACGCCGCAAAAGAGGCTTTTATTCCGCGCCGGCGCCGCACAGTTCAAGACACGGATAAATGGATCAATTCGCCAAAGAGACCCTGCCAATCTCCCTTGAGGAGGAAATGCGCCGCTCATATCTCGATTACGCGATGAGCGTGATCGTGGGGCGAGCGCTCCCGGATGTCCGCGACGGCCTCAAGCCAGTCCACCGTCGCGCGCTGTATTCCATGCACGAACTGAACAACGACTGGAATCGCGCCTATAAGAAGTCGGCGCGTATTGTGGGCGACGTCATCGGTAAATATCACCCGCACGGCGACCAGTCGGTC
Organism: Caballeronia sp. SBC1; assembly: GCF_011493005.1. Taxonomy (NCBI): domain Bacteria; kingdom Pseudomonadati; phylum Pseudomonadota; class Betaproteobacteria; order Burkholderiales; family Burkholderiaceae; genus Caballeronia; species Caballeronia sp. SBC1. The sequence continues at coordinate 2,850,874 of NZ_CP049156.1, read as the reverse complement.
TACGACACCATCGTGCGGATGGCGCAACCGTTCTCGCTGCGCTACATGCTGGTCGACGGACAAGGCAATTTCGGTTCGGTCGACGGCGACAACGCCGCCGCCATGCGATACACCGAAATCCGCATGGCGAAGATCGGCCATGAGTTGCTCGCGGACATTGACAAGGAAACGGTCGACTTCGGCCCGAACTACGACGGCAGCGAAAGTGAGCCGCTGGTTCTGCCTGCGCGTATTCCCAATCTGCTGATCAATGGCTCGGCCGGCATTGCCGTGGGTATGGCGACGAATATTCCGCCGCACAACCTGCGCGAAATCGTCGATGCCTGCATGCATCTGCTGAACAACCCCGACACGACCATCGACGAGCTGATCGAGATCGTTCCGGCCCCGGATTTCCCGACGGCCGGCGTGATTTATGGCGTCTCGGGCGTACGGGACGGGTATCGCACCGGTCGCGGCCGCGTCGTGATGCGCGCGACCACGCACTTCGAAGAGATCGACCGCGGCCAGCGGATGGCGATCATCGTCGACGAAATTCCGTATCAGGTGAACAAGCGCACGTTGCTTGAGCGCATTGCCGAGCTGGTGAACGAGAAGAAGATCGAAGGCATCTCGGACATCCGCGACGAATCCGACAAGAGCGGCATGCGCGTGGTGGTCGAACTGAAGCGCGGCGAAGTGCCGGAAGTGGTGCTGAACAATCTGTACAAGATGACGCAGCTTCAGGACACGTTCGGCATCAACATGGTCGCGCTGGTCGACGGCCAGCCGCGCCTCTTGAACCTGAAGCAAATGCTGGAGTGTTTCCTGTCGCATCGGCGGGAAGTGCTGACGCGGCGCACAGTATACGAACTGCGCAAGGCGCGGGATCGTGGCCACGTGCTGGAAGGCCTGGCGGTGGCGCTGGCGAATATCGACGAATTCATCCGCATCATCAAGGCCGCGCCGACTCCGCCGATCGCGAAGCAGGACTTGATGAACAACGCCTGGGACTCGGAAATCGTGCGCGAAATGCTGTCGCGCGCCGAAACCGAGGAATCGGGCGGGCGTCAGGCATATCGGCCGGAAGGGCTGAATCCGGCGTACGGCATGCAGGCCGACGGCTTGTACAAGCTGTCCGACGTCCAGGCGCAGGAAATTCTGCAAATGCGTCTGCAACGCCTGACCGGGCTCGAGCAGGACAAGATTGTTGGCGAGTACAAGGAAGTGATGGCGCAAATCGCCGACTTGCTCGACATCCTGGCGCGGCCGGAGCGGATTCGCGCGATCATCGTGGAAGAACTGGCGTCCATTCGTGCGGAATTCGGCGACGACCGCCGTTCGCGCATCGAACTGAATGCCACCGAGCTGAACACCGAAGATCTGATCACGCCGCAGGAAATGGTCGTGACCATGTCGCATACCGGCTACGTGAAGTCGCAGCCGCTGTCCGAGTATCGCGCGCAAAAGCGTGGCGGGCGCGGCAAGCAGGCCACGCAGATGAAGGAAGACGACTGGATCGACACGCTGTTCATCGCGAATACGCATGACCACATGCTGTGTTTCTCGAACCGTGGCCGTGTTTACTGGATCAAGGTCTACGAAGTGCCGCAGGGTTCGCGGAATTCGCGCGGCCGGCCGATCGTGAACATGTTCCCGCTGCAAGACGGCGAGAAGATCAACGTCGTGCTGCCGATCAAGGAATTCTCCGCCGATAAATACGTCTTTATGGCGACTTCATTGGGTACGGTCAAGAAAACGCCACTGGAAGCCTTCAGCCGGCCGCTGCGCAAGGGCATCATTGCAGTTGGCCTGGACGACGGCGATTTCCTGATCGGTGCAGCGATTACCGACGGCCAGCATGACGTGATGCTGTTCTCGGATTCGGGTAAGGCGGTGCGTTTCGACGAAAACGACGTGCGCGCAATGGGCCGCGAAGCCCGTGGCGTGCGCGGCATGCAACTGGAAGAAGGGCAGCAGGTTATTGCGTTGCTCGTGGCGGGCGGTGAAAACCAGTCAGTGCTGACCGCGACCGAGAACGGCTTCGGCAAGCGCACGCCGATTGACGAATACACGCGTCACGGCCGTGGCACGAAGGGCATGATCGCTATCCAGACGTCAGAACGTAACGGCAAGGTAGTCGCCGCAACGCTCGTCGAGCCGGAAAGCGAGATCATGCTGATCACCAATACTGGCGTGCTGATTCGCACGCGGGTGTCGGAGATCCGTGAAATGGGCCGTGCAACCCAAGGTGTTACACTCATCAGTCTTGATGACGGCACGAAGCTGTCCGGCTTGCAGCATATCGCCGAGGCGGAAGTGGCAGTCGAACTCGACGCCGATCTGGAAGGTGAAGCGGGCGAGGCAAACGACGCTGGCGAACCATCGGCCAGCACTGCGGCTGATGACGTTGACGCAGGCGACACGCCGGACGACACGCCGGAAGGTGATGAGGACGGCACGTCCTGACCGAATGTCCGCGTCCAGCGCCCGTTCTGTTTCTGAAAGCTTGAATGGATAAGCTGCGCGACTTGAGCAAATGCCGAGTCGCGCAGCGATGGAAGAAAAAATTTTTTAAGGGAGTAATGATGCAAAAACAGTTTAAACAATGGATGTTGCTGGCTGCTTTGGTACCGGCTTTCGCATCGGCTCAATCGCTCCAGAGCCAAGCTACGACGCCGGCTGCAGACGCAGCCACAGCGGCACCGGATCCGGCGAAGCAAGCTGCGATCAAGGACCTGCTGGACGCAATCGACGCGCAAAAGCTCGTCGGCGCCATTGGTAACAGCGCACAAATGCAGTCGAAGCAACTGGTTCCGGCCATCCTGTCCGACGCGTTGAGCGAAAACAAGACGATGAACGACAAGCAGAAGCAGGCCGCCGTTCCTCAGCTCCAGAAGGACACGGTACCGAAGCTGGTTGATTCGGCAGGTCAGGTCTTCGCGACCGACTCGTTCCGTCAGGACGCCATGCAGGCTCAGTACGACGCGTACGCGAAGTACTACACGACGTCTGAAATCAAAGACCTGACGACGTTCTACAAGAGCCCGACGGGTCGCAAGTTCATCCAGGTTCAAGACCAGGTTGGTCGTGACGTGGTGAACGGTCTGATGCAGAAGTACATGCCGCAATCGATCAAGGCCACCCGCGCGCAAGCGGACAAGGAAGTGGCTGCTGTCAAGCCGAAGTAAGCTAAGGCTGCCAGAACCCGCCGCCCGCCGCCGCTCACGCGGTTGTAGTTTGGCGGGTTTTTGGGACGGTGCGATAATGGCTGTTTGCGTTCAGACGCAAACAGCCATTTCTTTTTCGTGGCGTGGTTCAGGCGTTATTCAGCGTTCCGTTCGCGCTGGCGTTGTCTGCTAGCGTCCTCTTTACCGCGTCCGGCTTTTCGGGGTGTTTATCAGATGCGCGTGTTCAATTTCTCCGCTGGTCCTGCAGCAATGCCCGAAGAAGTACTCCGTCAAGCCGCCGACGAAATGCTCGATTGGCACGGTAGCGGCATGAGTGTGATGGAAATGAGCCATCGCGGCGCTGAGTTCATGTCGATCCATGAAGCCGCGCTCACTGATCTTCGCGATCTGCTGAAAGTGCCCGCGTCGCACAGGATTCTGTTCCTGCAGGGCGGCGGCATAGGCGAGAACGCGATCGTCCCGCTGAACATGCTGGGTGCGCGTAAAACCGCGGACTTCGTTGTGACCGGCTCGTGGTCGCAGAAATCGTTCAAGGAAGCGCAGAAGTACGGCACGCCCCACATTGCTGCAAACGGCAAGACGGAGCAGGGTTTCACGCATGTGCCGAGGATCGCCGAATGGCATCTTTCCGACGATCCGGCCTACGTCCACATCTGCACGAACGAAACAATTGACGGTGTCGAGACCTTTGAGATTCCCGATCTCGGTTCGGTGCCGCTGGTCGCCGACGCGTCGTCGCACATTCTTTCCCGCCCCATGGACATCGCGAAATATGGCGTGCTGTTCGGCGGCGCGCAGAAAAACATTGGCATGGCAGGCGTGACGGTCGTGATCGTGCGCGAGGATCTGCTCGACCGCGCGTTGGGGATCTGCCCGTCGGCGTTCGAATGGAAGACGGTCGCCGCGAACAATTCCATGTACAACACGCCGCCTACCTACGCCATCTACATTGCGGGCCTGGTGTTCCAGTGGCTGAAAAAGCAGGGCGGCCTGGAAGCCATGGAAGCACGCAGTATCGAAAAGTCGACGCTGCTGTACGACGCCATCGACGCCAGCAGTTTCTATCTGAACAAAGTCGAGCGTCAGTCGCGCTCGAGGATGAACGTACCGTTCTTTCTCGCCGACGAATCCCGTAACGAAGCATTCCTGGCCGGCGCGAAAGCGCGTGGCCTGCTGCAGCTGAAAGGCCACAAGTCGGTCGGCGGCATGCGCGCGTCCATCTATAACGCGGTGCCGCTCGAAGCGGTGAAGACGCTCGTTGAATATATGAAGGAATTCGAGCAGGCCAGCGCCTGAAATCGGGCCTGGCCTCCCATCCGATGCTTGGGTACCCAAGCCGGATCGACTCATCTCATACAACGCATGGACGACGACCTTAATTCACGACTCATACCGCTGCGCGAACGCATCGACGCACTCGACGCGCAGCTGATCGCGCTCCTGAACCAGCGCGCCGCCGTGGCGCTCGAAGTGGGCGAGGTGAAGAAGCATTTCAACGCGCCGGTGTTTCGCCCCGAGCGCGAGTTGCAGGTGATCGCGCGGCTTCAGGAAATGAGCGAAGGGCCACTCGCCGACGATCACATCAGCTCGATCTGGCGCGAGATCATGGCCGCGAGCCGCGCGCTTGAGCAGACGCTGCGCGCCGCGTATCTCGGTCCGGTCGGGACCTACAGCGAGCAGGCAATGTTCGAGTATTTCGGACATTCCATTGAAGGCGTGCCGTGTCCTTCCATCGACGAAGTGTTTCGTTCGGTTGAAGCCGGTGCGGCTGAGTTTGGCGTGGTGCCGGTTGAGAACTCCGCGGAAGGCGCGGTCTCGCGCACGCTGGATCTGTTGCTGCAAACGTCGCTGGTGATCAGCGGCGAACTGGCTTTGCCGATTCACCACAATCTGTTGACGGCGTCCGGCACGCTCAATGGCGTGACGCGCGTGTTCGCGCATCCGCAAGCGCTCGCGCAATGCCAACACTGGCTGACGGCGAATGCGCCCACGCTCGCGCGTCAGGCGGTATCGAGCAATGCTGAAGCGGCGCGGCTGGCGGTGGGCGACCCGACCATTGCGGCTATCGCGGGTGATCGGGCGGCCACGCATTACGGACTCGGCGTGGTCAGCGCGATGATCCAGGACGACCCGCACAATCGCACGCGCTTCGTGATGATCGGCAAGGAACGCACGGGCGTGAGCGGGTATGACCAGACGTCGCTGATCGTGTCGGTGGCGAACGAACCGGGCGCGTTGCTGAAATTGCTGGAACCGCTGGCACGTCATGGCGTGTCCATGACCCGTTTCGAGTCGCGCCCCGCGCGCGTCGGCACGTGGGAATACTACTTTTATATCGACGTGGAAGGACATCGCGAGGACGCAGCGGTCGCCGCTGCGCTCAAGGAGCTGGGCGAAAAGGCCGAGTTCCTCAAGATCCTCGGCTCGTACCCGCGCGCTCGTTAAGCCCTTTAAAAACCGCTGGAGAAAACATGACATCGCAATTCGGCCCTTCCTACGTGCGCGCGATCGCGCCTTATATTGCCGGCAAGCCGATCTCGGAAGTGGCGCGTGAATTTGGACTGAACGAAGCGGACATCGTGAAGCTCGCGTCGAATGAAAATCCGCTCGGCATGCCTGAGTCGGCGAAGCTCGCGATGGCGAAAGCCATGGAGGAACTCGGCCGTTATCCGGACTCGAACGGTTTCGACCTGAAGGCCGCGTTGAGCGAGCGTTATGGCGTGCCGCCGGAATGGATCACGCTGGGCAACGGCAGCAACGACATCCTCGAAATCGCCGCGCATGCGTTCGTCGAGAAGGGGCAATCGATTGTCTATGCGCAATACTCGTTCGCGGTCTACGCACTTGCCACGCAGGGTCTGGGCGCGCGTGCGATCGTCGTGCCGGCCGTGAAGTACGGTCACGATCTTGAGGCGATGCTCGCTGCCATCGAAGACGACACGCGTCTCGTGTTCGTCGCTAATCCGAATAACCCGACGGGCACGTTTATCGATGGCCGGACGCTCGAGGCGTTCATCGCACGCGTGCCGCGTCACGTGGCGATCGTGCTGGACGAGGCGTACACGGAATATCTGTCGAAGGAGAAGCGCTACGATTCCATCGAATGGGTGCGTCGTTATCCGAATCTGCTCGTGTCGCGGACGTTTTCCAAGGCGTTCGGGCTGGCTGGATTGCGCGTGGGTTTCGCCATTGCGCAACCAGAGCAAACCGATCTGCTGAATCGCCTGCGCCAACCGTTCAACGTGAATTCGATGGCGCAAGCCGCCGCAATCGCCGCGTTGAAGGACACCGCATTCCTGGCAAAGAGCGCTGAGATCAACGCGGCGGGTTATCGCCGGCTGACTGAAGCCTTCGACAAACTCGGCCTGGAATATGTCCCGTCTGACGGCAACTTCGTGATGGTGCGCGTGGGTAATGACGACGCCGCCGGGCAACGCGTGAATCTCTCGTTGCTCAAGCAAGGCGTGATCGTGCGCCCGGTCGCCAACTACGGTTTGTTGCCGTGGCTGCGTGTCACGATCGGCTTACCGGAAGAGAACGACGCGTTTATCGCGGCGCTCGAAAAGTCGCTTGCGGAAACTGCCTGATTGTTTTGCCCGTGCGTTTCTGAAAAAGCACGGGCTGTTCCGATTGTTCACCCTCGCGCCGAAAGGCGCGTTTTTATCGATGTCTCGTGGCCGCGTTCTCTTTCAATAAAATCGTCATTTTTGGTGTCGGCCTGATCGGCGGATCACTCGCGCGCGCTTTGCGCGAACGTGCTGGCGCGACGGGCGAAGTCGTAGGCGTCGGGCGCTCGATAAAGACTGTCGAGCGCGCACTGGAACTCGGTGTGATCGATTCGGCTGTGTCTCTCGACGACGACCGCGCGCTGGAACTCGCGCTGCGCGACGCCGACTTCGTGCTCGTTGCCGCGCCGGTTGCGCAAACCGAGCCGCTGCTGCGGCGGATTGCGCCGTTTCTGGGCGTCAGTACCATCGTCACCGATGTCGGTAGCACAAAAAATGACGTCGTCGCGGCGGCGCGTGCGGCGCTGGGCGAACGCGCTGCGCAGTTCGTGCCCGGCCATCCGATCGCCGGCCGGGAATCAAGTGGACCGGACGCCGCAATACCTGATCTCTATGTCGATCGCAATGTCGTGCTGTGCCCGTTGCCGGAGAATTCGCCGGATGTAGTGGAGCGCGTCGCCGAGATGTGGCTTGCGACCGGCGCGAGCGTGCATCGAATGACTGCCGAGCAGCACGACAGCGTGCTCGCGTCGGTGAGCCATTTGCCGCACGTGTTGTCGTTCGCGCTGGTCGAGATGATTCTGCAAGCGCCCGACGCGGCGCTCAAGTTTTCGTTCGCCGCCGGCGGGTTCCGCGATTTCACGCGGATCGCGGCGTCGAGTCCGGAAATGTGGCGCGACGTGTGCATCGCGAACCGGACGGCGCTGTTGACCGAAATCGACGCGTATACCAACGTGCTGGCGCGTTTTCGCGAGGCCATCGACACCTCCAACGGAGCCGCGCTCGAAGCTGCCTTCGAGCGCTCGCGTACGGCGCGAACTGAATGGCAACATGGCGGCGCGATCAAAGCCGCCGACGAATCCGCGCAATAATTCGCGCAATAGCTAACTGGACTTAATCATGGAACACCTCGATCTCGGACCTTTTTCGCGTGCGTCCGGCACGGTCCGACTGCCCGGGTCGAAGAGCATTTCTAACCGCGTCCTGCTGCTTGCCGCGCTGGCTGAGGGCGAGACGGTAATCACGAACCTGCTCGATTCCGACGACACCCGCGTGATGCTCGCGGCGCTCAATACGTTGGGCGTCGAGGTGAAAAACGATGGCGAGCGCTGTGTCGTGAAAGGCACCGGCGGTCGCTTTCCGGTGAAATCGGCGGAGCTCTTTCTCGGTAATGCAGGCACCGCGGTGCGTCCGCTCACGGCTGCGCTCGCGCTGAACGGCGGTGAGTATCGCGTGCATGGCGTGCCGCGCATGCACGAACGGCCGATCGGCGATCTCGTCGACGGCCTGCGCCAGATTGGCGCAAAGATAGATTACGAAGCGAACGAGGGTTTCCCGCCGCTGCGGATTCACCCGGCTGACATTGCCGTCGATCAACCGATCCGCGTGCGTGGCGACGTCTCCAGCCAGTTCCTGACCGCGTTGCTGATGAGCTTGCCGCTGGCGCGGAACACACGCGGCCCGATTGTCGTGGAAGTGGACGGCGAGCTGATTTCGAAGCCGTATATCGACATCACGATCAAGCTGATGGAGCGTTTCGGGATGACCGTCGAACGCGACGGCTGGAAGAGTTTTACGCTGCCGGCCGGCGCGCGCTACGCGTCGCCGGGCACGATCGCGGTGGAAGGCGATGCGTCGTCGGCGTCGTATTTCCTCGCGGCCGGCGCGCTGGGCGGCGGTCCGCTGCGAGTGGAAGGCGTGGGCCGCGCGAGCATCCAGGGCGACGTGAATTTCGCGGATGCGCTGATCCGCATGGGCGCGAACGTCATGCTGGGCGATGACTGGATTGAAGTGCGCGGCGTGGAATCCGACGACGGCAAGCTGATGGCCATCGACATGGATTTCAACCTGATCCCGGACGCCGCCATGACCATTGCGGTGGCCGCGCTGTTCGCCACCGGCACGACCACGCTGCGCAATATTGCGAGCTGGCGCGTGAAGGAGACGGACCGGATTGCCGCCATGGCCACGGAGCTGCGCAAGGTCGGCGCGACGATCGAGGAGGGCGCGGATTACCTGGTGGTCACGCCGCCGGCCGCGTTGACGCCGAATGCCGCTATCGACACCTACGACGATCACCGCATGGCCATGTGTTTCTCGCTCGTGAGCCTGGGTGGCGTGCCGGTGCGTATTAACGACCCGAAATGCGTCGGCAAGACCTTCCCCGATTACTTCGAGCAGTTCGCCAAGCTCGCGAAGGCCTGATGGCCATGACTAATATAAATATCGTGATGAAAGCCCCGACCCCGCGCGCAGCCGCTCGCCGATCCGGACGTCTCCGATGAAACCCACTCGTCCCTTTCACCAGACTCCGGTTATCACCATTGACGGCCCGACGGCTTCGGGCAAAGGCACAGTCGCCGCATCAGTCGCCGCCACGCTCGGCTTCCATTTACTCGATAGCGGCGCGCTGTACCGGCTCACCGCGCTCGCGAGCACGCGCTACAACATTGAACCCGAGGACGGCGACGCGCTCGCCGAACTCGTCGCAACACTCCACATCACGTTCCGGGAAGGCTGCGCGCAGCTCGACGGCGTGGATGTATCGACGGAAATTCGTGCCGAGGAAATCGGCAACCGCGCATCGGCGATTGCCGTCCACGGCCAGGTTAGGACAGCGCTGATTGCGCGCCAGCGTGCGTTCCGCAAGCCTCCGGGGCTGGTTGCCGACGGCCGCGACATGGGCACCGTTATTTTTCCCGATGCAACGCTCAAGGTGTTTCTCACGGCCAGCGTTGAAGCGCGGGCTGCGCGGCGGCATAAGCAATTGATACAAAAAGGCTTTTCTGCTAATATGGAGGACTTGCTGAGAGATTTGCGCGAGCGGGACGCACGGGACAGTAACCGTGTAGCCGCGCCGCTCAAGCCTGCAGTGGACGCGAAGACGCTGGACACCTCCGGGTTATCCATCGACCAGGCGGTCGATCAGATCATCGGTTGGTTTCAGTTGATTTAATGCAATTCGCGTGGTGTTCGTTGCAATTTTGTTGCAATTGCTGGAAAAAGCCACCATTTGGCGGCTTTGTTTTGGAGCTCCATGAGAAACATGGAGCGTGTTTTAACCCCTCAACCCCGTGTGGCACTCGCCTTTTTTGTCATCGGCCCGAACAGTTCGGGCAGGCATCGCGAAGCAGCTGCGCAACTATAGATTTTTATGTCCGACCTGCAAACATCTACCCCGATTACCGAATCTTTTGCGGCTCTGTTCGAAGAGTCGTTGACCAAGCAGGACATGCGTGCGGGTGAAGTTATTTCCGCCGAAGTCGTGCGCGTCGACCACAATTTCGTGGTCGTCAACGCTGGTCTCAAGTCCGAAGCCTACATCCCGCTCGAAGAGTTCCTGAACGACGCGGGCGAGGTAGAAGTGCAGGCGGGCGACTTTGTTTCCGTGGCTATTGACGCCCTGGAAAACGGTTATGGCGACACCATCCTGTCGCGTGACAAGGCGAAGCGTCTGGCTTCGTGGCTGTCGCTGGAAAAAGCGCTCGACAACAACGAACTCGTGACCGGCACGATCACGGGCAAGGTCAAGGGCGGCATGACCGTCATGGTCAACGGCATCCGCGCGTTCCTGCCGGGTTCGCTGGTTGATACGCGTCCGGTCAAGGACACGACCCCGTACGAAGGCAAGACGCTTGAATTCCGCGTGATCAAGCTCGACCGCAAGCGTAACAACGTTGTGTTGTCACGCCGCGCTGTGATCGAAGCTACCCAAGGCGAAGAGCGCGCAAAGCTGCTCGAAACGCTGAAGGAAGGCGCGATCGTGGAAGGCGTGGTCAAGAACATCACGGACTACGGCGCATTCGTGGACCTCGGCGGTATCGACGGCTTGCTGCACATCACGGACATCGCATGGCGTCGTGTGCGTCACCCGAGCGAAGTGCTGTCGGTTGGCCAGGAAGTTACCGCGAAGATCCTCAAGTTCGACCAAGAGAAGAACCGCGTTTCGCTGGGTATCAAGCAACTCGGCGACGATCCGTGGGAAGGCATTTCCCGCCGTTACCCGTCGGGCACGCGCCTGTTCGGTAAGGTTACGAACATCACCGACTACGGCGCATTCGTCGAAGTGGAATCGGGCATCGAAGGCCTGGTCCACGTGTCGGAAATGGACTGGACGAACAAGAACGTTGCACCGTCGAAGGTTGTGCAACTTGGCGACGAAGTCGAAGTCATGGTTCTCGAAATCGACGAAGACCGCCGCCGTATCAGCCTCGGCATGAAGCAGTGCAAGCCGAACCCGTGGGACGACTTCAGCCGCAACTTCAAGAAGGGCGACAAGCTGGAAGGCGCCATCAAGTCGATCACCGACTTCGGCGTGTTCATCGGTTTGCCGGGCGGCATCGACGGTCTGGTTCACCTCTCGGACCTGTCGTGGAGCGAAACGGGCGAAGAAGCTGTTCGCAAGTACAAGAAGGGCGACGAAGTCCAGGCTATCGTTCTGGGCATCGATGTCGAGAAGGAACGCATTTCGCTGGGTATCAAGCAACTCGAAGGCGATCCGTTCAGCAACTTCGTGGCAATGAACGACAAGGGCGCGACGGTTGACGGCGTGGTCAAGTCGGTTGACGCGAAGGGTGCAGTCGTGACGTTGACGGCAGACGTGGAAGGTTATCTCCGCGCGTCGGAAATCGCTCAGGACCGCGTGGAAGATGCTCGCAACGTGTTGAAGGAAGGCGACAAGGTCAACGCGATGATCATCAACATCGATCGCAAGTCGCGTGGCATCAACCTGTCGATCAAGGCCAAGGATTCGGCTGAGCAACAGGAAGCTATCCGTGGTCTGGCTTCGGCTGACTCGAGCACGGCTGCAACCGGCACGACGAACCTTGGCGCGCTGTTGAAAGCCAAGCTCGACGGCCAGAACGGCTAAGCCGCAAGGCACTGCTGCAGCATGACCAAATCGGAATTGGTCGCCCAACTGGCGCTGCGATTTCCGCAACTTGTTCTTAAAGATGCGGATTTCGCGGTGAAGACGATGCTCGATGCGATGTCGGACGCTTTGGCCAACGGCCATCGCATCGAAATTCGCGGCTTCGGCAGTTTCGGCCTCAATCGTCGACCGTCGCGCGTTGGACGCAATCCCAAGTCGGGGGAGAAGGTGCTGGTACCGGAGAAATTCGTACCTCACTTCAAGCCGGGCAAGGAGTTGCGCGAACGGGTAGACGGCCGCGCGGGCGAGCCGCTGAAGCAGTCGAATGAAGCGGACAGCGACGAAGACGACGATGCTTGACGTGCGTCCGAGTTCACCCCGCATCAAGCGGCTGTCAGCCAGAGGCAAATGACCGGAAAAAGCACCCGCAAGGGTGCTTTTTTTATGCCTCGACCAGATGCACGCTTATAGAATTGCCGCCCTGCACGTTCGTTCGTTTATATTATTTTTTGTGTCATCGTAAGGCGGTAAATTGCCGCAAACCTCCTGCTGATCGGCCTAACGTCCAAGCCGTTGCGCATTGCCTCATACGCTTCAATTACAATACCGGACGCCAACGACCAAGGCAGCGTGGCCCACGCTTTGCGTCCCTCGGGGGATATCGCGTGGAATATCGGTGTCATACCCGCCGCCCGCGTTGCCTCCTGCGTCGTTCCGCTATTGCCGTCAAAGAGACCCTTATGAAATTTTTTGTCTGGCTGATCCGTGTACTGGTTTTCGTGCTCCTGCTCGTGCTGGCGTTGGCCAATACGCAAAGCGCGACGCTCAATTTTCTCGCCGGCTACTTCTGGCAAGCACCGCTGATCCTGATCGGCCTGGCGTTTTTTGTCGTCGGTTTGCTGGCTGGACTGCTCTCGTCGCTGCCGTCGTTATTTCGCCTGCGGATGGAAAATGCCCGGCTCAAACGCGAACTGCGCACGGCGCGCGATGCCCCCGTCGTGCCGATGGAACCGCCTATGCCGCCGCTGATCTGATCTGATCTGACTGGCCCAGCGCCAGTGCGGCCGGGTGCCCGCTTCTGGCACCGCGCGCTGGCCCTTAACCCTTTCCAAGAATTCGCATGGATTTAGACTTCTGGTGGCTGCTTGTCATTCCGGTCGCGTTCGCTCTCGGCTGGATTGCATCGCGCTATGACCTGAAAACGCTGCTGTCCGAAAACGCGAATCTGCCGCGCTCGTATTTTCGCGGCCTCAATTTCCTGCTGAACGAGCAACACGACAAGGCCATCGACGCCTTTATCGAAGTTGCGAAGCTCGATCCTGAAACCATCGAATTGCACTTTGCGCTCGGTAATCTCTTTCGCCGCCGTGGTGAGACGGATCGCGCCATTCGCGTGCATCAGAACCTGCTGAGCCGGGCTGATCTGCCCGTCGCCGAACGCGATCACGCGCTGTTCGAACTCGGCCAGGATTTCCTGAAGGCGGGTCTGCTGGATCGCGCCGAGGAAACGTTCCGGTCGCTCGAAGCGGGCGAATATGCGCTCGGCGCGCAACGGGCTTTGCTGACCATCTACGAGATCGAGAAAGACTGGAACAAGTCGATTGCAACCGCTGGCCGTATCCAGGAAATGGGCGCGGCGACGCTTGAAAAGGAAGTCGCCCATTTCTATTGCGAACTCGCGCAGGAGGCGCTGCAGCGTAAGAACCCGACAGACGCCCGCGCGGAACTGAAGCTTGCGCTCGCGGCCAATCCCGACAACGTGCGCGCGACCATCCTGGTTGGCGATGTGGATGCCGCCGGGGGCGATCTGGAGTCGGCCATCACGTGCTGGCGTCGCGTGGAAGAGCAGAACGCGGCTTATCTGCCGTTGGTGGCGGAAAAGCTGGTGCAGGCTTACGAACAACTCGGCCGCACGGCTGAAGGCGTCGATTTGCTGGTTGATTACGTGAATCGCTATCCGTCGAACGATCTGCTCGACGTGGCGTTCAAGCACGTCTCCCAATTGCGCGGAATGGACGCGGCCCACGCGCTTGCGCGGCAACAGATGCAGACATCGCCGAACGTTGCGGGCATGACGCGGCTGCTGGAAGCGCAAGTGGCCACGGCCGAGGAACCGCGTCGCAGCGAACTCGAACTGATGCGCACGCTCGTCAGGCAACGGACCAAGAACCTGCCGCGCTACACGTGTCAGAATTGCGGTTTCCGCGCGCGTCTTTTTTACTGGCAATGTCCTGGCTGCAGTGGCTGGGAAACTTATGCGCCACGCCGCGTCGAGCCGATCACCGCATCCGTCTGAATGCGGATTGCGTGACCACCGACTCACGTGCGTCCTTCGTGACCCGGTCCACCCAGGACGAGCAACGTTTGACACGATCGGACTCCGCGGCCGTTTTGGCCTGATTCAACGACCATCACCGGTTTCTCCGGAACGCTTATGAAAATATCCATCATCGGGACGGGCTACGTCGGACTAGTGACCGGCGCGTGCCTCGCTGAAATTGGCAACGACGTGCTGTGCCTGGACGTCGATGCACACAAGATCGACATCCTCAATAACGGCGGTGTGCCGATCCACGAACCGGGCTTGCACGAGATCCTGAAACGGACGCGCGCTGCCGGTCGCATCCGTTTTTCTACTGATATCAAGGAAAGCGTCGAGCACGGCGAGATCCAGTTCATCGCGGTGGGAACGCCGCCGGACGAGGACGGTTCTGCCGACTTGCAGTACGTGCTCGAGGCTGCGCGCAACATCGGGCGTTATGCAAACGGCTTCAAGGTGATCGTCGATAAATCGACGGTTCCGGTCGGCACAGCCCAGCACGTGCGCAACGTGGTTGAAGAGGAACTGAGGGCCCGCGGAATTGAGTCGACGGGGAGGAACGGTTTTTCGGTTTTATCGAATCCGGAATTCCTGAAGGAAGGGGCGGCTGTTGACGACTTCATGCGCCCCGACCGCATCGTGCTCGGTGTTGACGACGACGAAGCTGGCGAGATTGCCCGCGAGAAGATCAAGCACCTCTACGCGCCGTTCAACCGCAATCACGAGCGTACGCTCTATATGGACGTGCGTTCGGCAGAGTTCACGAAGTACGCGGCGAACGCCATGCTCGCCACGCGTATCTCGTTCATGAACGATTTGTCGAATCTCGCTGATGCCGTGGGTGCGGATATCGAGGCGGTGCGTCGTGGTATTGGTTCGGACCCGCGTATCGGGTATCACTTCCTGTACGCCGGTTGCGGCTACGGCGGTTCGTGTTTCCCGAAGGACGTGCAGGCGTTGGCGCAGACGGCGCGTGAGAACGGGCACCGGTTGCGGATTCTCGAAGCCGTGGAAGAAGTGAACGATCTGCAAAAGGAAGTGCTTGTCGGCAAGATCACGAAGCGCATGGGCGAAGACTTGCGCGGCCGTACGTTCGCCGTGTGGGGCCTCGCGTTCAAGCCTAATACCGACGATATGCGCGAGGCGTCGAGCCGCCGGCTGATTGGCGCGCTGCTTGAGCGCGGCGCGACGGTGCGCGCGTATGACCCCGTGGCGCTGGCGGAAAGCCGCCGCGTGTTCGCGCTCGATCTCGCCGATAAACCGCAGCAACTCGAACGCCTGCATTTTGTCGATTCACAAAAGGACGCGTTGCCCGGCGCGGACGCCCTCGTGATCGTGACCGAGTGGAAGGAGTTCAAGAGCCCGGACTTTGCGCATCTGAAGAGCGAGCTCAAGATGCCGGTCATTTTCGATGGCCGCAACCTGTACGAACCCGAAACGATGGCGGAACTCGGCATCGACTATTTTGCAATAGGACGTCCCCATGTCGAACTCCCTGTCGCCTGATGCTGCGGTGCCCGTTGGCGCTTTAAACGCTCCCGTTGCGCCGGTTCCGCGTGCGCGCATAGCGTCGGCGCGTGTGCTGGTGGTCGGCGACGTGATGCTCGACCGTTATTGGTTCGGCGATGTGAACCGCATCTCCCCGGAAGCGCCCGTGCCGGTCGTCCATGTGCAGCGTAAGGAAGACCGGCTTGGCGGTGCGGCAAACGTGGCGCGCAACGCGGCTGCCTTGGGCGCGCAGGCGGGCTTGCTGTGCGTGGTCGGGCATGATGAGCCGGGCGAACGCATTGTGGAATTGCTGGGCGAGAGCCGGGTCACGGCGTTCCTTGAGCGCGACCCCGAATTGCTCACGACCATCAAGCTTCGCGTGCTGTCGCGGCAGCAACAACTGTTGCGAGTCGACTTCGAAAATACGCCGACTCACGAAGTCCTGAGCGCGTGTCTCGCCCGGTTTGAGGCACTCTTGCCGCAACACGATGTGATCCTGATGTCGGATTACGCGAAAGGCGGTCTGACCCATGTGACGCAAATGATCGCGGACGCGAAGCGGGCCGGCAAACCGGTGCTGGTCGACCCGAAAGGTGACGACTGGGACCGGTATCGCGGCGCTACGCTGATCACGCCGAACCGCGCGGAGTTGCGCGAAGTAGTTGGGCGCTGGAGCTCGGAAGAAGATCTGCTCGCACGCGTAACGGCGCTGCGCGAGTCTCTCGATCTCGGCGCGCTACTGCTTACCCGGTCGGAGGAAGGCATGACCCTCTTCACCGCTGGCCAAGTGGTCCACACGCAGGCCGATGCGCGTGAAGTGTATGATGTTTCGGGTGCCGGCGACACGGTTATTGCAACCGTTGCAACCATGCTGGGTGCGGGTGTGCCGCTGGTCGACTGTATCGCTTATGCCAACCGTGCAGCGGGAATAGTTGTCGGGAAGCTGGGCACGGCGACCGTCGACTACAACGAACTTTTCGCCTGACATTTCGGCTGACTTAGCGGCTAAAACCACCATGACAATCATCGTTACCGGCGCCGCCGGGTTTATCGGCAGCAACATCGTCAAGGCGCTCAACGAGCGTGGCGAGCAACGTGTGATCGCCGTCGACAACCTCACGCGCGCCGACAAATTCAAGAATCTGGTCGATTGCGAAGTCGACGATTACCTCGACAAGACCGAATTCGTCGCGCGCTTTAAACGCGGTGACTTCGGCAAGGTCAGAGCGATTTT
This sequence comes from Caballeronia sp. SBC1, assembly GCF_011493005.1. NCBI lineage: Bacteria > Pseudomonadati > Pseudomonadota > Betaproteobacteria > Burkholderiales > Burkholderiaceae > Caballeronia > Caballeronia sp. SBC1. Next base: position 2,834,067 of record NZ_CP049156.1, on the reverse strand, counting down.
CCATGAAGGCGCGTGTTCGGACACAATGGAAACCGACGGCCGCTACATGATGGACAACAACTTCCGCTATAGCCGTGACGTACTGGATACGTGCCTGGAGCAGGGCGTGCAGTTCTTGTATGCGTCGTCGGCGGCGGTGTATGGCGGATCGAGCGAATTCGTGGAGCGTCGCGACGTTGAGAAGCCGCTGAACGTGTACGGCTATTCGAAATTCCTCTTCGATCAGATCGTGCGCCAGATCCTGCCGAAAGCACGTACCCAGATTGCTGGTTTCCGCTACTTCAACGTGTATGGGCAGCGCGAGAATCACAAGGGCCGCATGGCGTCTGTTGCGTTCCACAACTTCAACCAGTTCCGAGCCGAGGGCAAGGTCAAGCTCTTCGGCGAGTACAACGGGTATGGCGCGGGCGAGCAGACGCGCGATTTCGTGTCGGTGGAAGACGTGACGAAGGTCAATCTGCACTTCTTCGATCATCCGGAGACGTCGGGTATTTTCAACCTGGGCACGGGACGCGCACAGCCGTTCAACGACATTGCGTCGACGGTGGTGAACTCGCTGCGGGCAATTGATGGCGAAGCGCCGTTGTCGCTGGCGGAATTGGTGCAGCGTGGCTTGATTGAGTACATTCCGTTCCCTGACGCGTTGCGCGGCAAGTACCAGTGCTTCACGCAGGCTGATCAGTCAAAGCTGCGCGAGGCTGGGTATGACGCACCGTTTCTGACGGTTCAGGAAGGTGTCGACAGATACGTGCGTTGGCTATTCGGTCAGCTATAAAAGCATTCTCTATCTTCATACACTGGGTCTCCCGGTCAGCGATCATCGCGGGCCGGTTTTCAAGGGAGACTCACATGATCAAGAAACTTCTCGCGGCGTTCACGCTGGCTGTATCGATTGGTTCGGCGTTCGCCGCCGTAGATATCAACAACGCCAATTCCGATGCGTTACGCGGCATCAAGGGCATTGGGCCGGCCAAGGCGAAAGCCATCCTTGATGAACGCGAAGCACACGGTCCGTTTAAAGACGCGGCCGAGCTGAGCAAACGCGTCAAGGGCATGGGCGGCAAGACGGTTGAGCGCTTGCAGGCCGAAGGGCTGACCATTGGACCGGCCGGGACGCCAGCGGCGGTTGCCGGTGCCAAGCCGGTTGCTGGCGCAGTCGTCGTCAAGAAGTAACGCGGTATGGCGCATCGGTCGGCGCGCCGGTCGACTTGATGCGCCCTGGGGGTTTCGTTCGCACTCGGGGTTCTGTTTGGCGGGGGTTGGGTGGGGTTGATGCCAGGGTTCAGGGTTCGTGGTCGGATTCAGTGCCGGATTGCTGCTTTCGGCCTTAGTGGTCTGCATAAGTCGGATATTCTCTTTATCACTATTAGCCACTGTGCGTGGCGGCACGTCATTTCTTTGTCCAAAGCGACAAAGAAACGAAGCAAAGAAAACGCTTTCAAACCGCGCTACCCTAAGTGTCCACAGCGTGCAGTTCCCATTCATGGGTGCCCCAAAAGCACGGTGCTCGCCAGAACTGCGGGTGTGTGAACCCCTCTTTCTCCGAACACGGATACCCACACGCTTCGCCACCAGTGACTGAACCTGCCCAAGGAACACCCCGCGCTATCCGCGTAAAACCATCCTCCAAATTTGTATGTATGCCGAACCAAGTCGCCAACCGGCCTCGAAATGGAGCCGCAAGGTGTGTCAGGCCGTACCCCAAAAAAAACAACCGTGCTCGCCATGCCGCTAACCCGCCAAGACATGGAGCAACAAATACGCGTGATGCCGTGCGGGTTCCTTGGCAATGGTGCTTGCCCGAGAGCGTTGGGGGCGAAGCGTGTTCGTGTCAGGATTCGCGAGAAGGAGGGGTTCACACATCCGAGGCTCTGGCGAGCACCGTGCTTTTGGGGCACCCATGAACAGAAACTGCACGCTGTGGACACTTAGGGTAGCGTGGTTTGAAAGCGTTTTCTTTGCTTCGTTTCTTTGTCGCTTTGGACAAAGAAATGACGCGCCGCCACGCGCAGTGGCTAATAGCGATAAAGAAATTAGGTAACCTAAGCAGGCCGCTAAGGCCGAAAGCAGCAACCCGGCACTGAATCCGACCGCAAACGCAGGAACCTGGCAACCCGGCATAGACCCCGCCCGCTAACCTGAAACCTGGCACCCCAGCATAGACCCCGCTCCCAACCCCAAACCCCCGCCCAAAACCCCAAAGTGCGAACGAAAACCCCTGGGCTACAATCAACAGCTTATCGACCGCAGCAACCCCACGACCGCTATGGCTTACAAGACTATCGAAGACACCATTGGCAACACGCCGCTGGTGCAACTGGTCCGCATCCCGGACGACGAAATCCGCAGCCGCAACAACGTGATCCTCGGCAAGCTCGAGGGCAACAACCCGGCGGGTTCGGTGAAGGACCGTCCGGCACTTTCGATGATCAAGAAGGCGGAAGAGCGCGGTCGCATCAAACCGGGCGATACGCTGATCGAATCAACAAGCGGCAACACCGGTATTGCACTCGCCATGGCCGCAGCCATTCGCGGCTACAAAATGGTGCTCCTCATGCCGGAAGACCTGTCGATCGAACGTCGCCAGAGCATGGCAGCCTACGGCGCGCAAATCGTGCTCACGCCAGTCACCGGCGGCATGGAATACGCCCGCGATCTCGCCGAGCAAATGCAGCGCGACGGCAAAGGCATCATCCTCGACCAGTTCGCGAATCCGGATAATCCGCTCGCCCACTACGAGACAACCGGCCCGGAACTCTGGCGCGACACCGAAGGCCGCATCACGCATTTCGTGTCTGCCATGGGCACGACCGGCACCATCATGGGCGTGTCGCAATATCTGAAAGAACAGAACGCGAACATTGAGATCATTGGGGCGCAACCGGAAGAAGGCTCGCGCATCCCTGGCATCCGCAAATGGCCCGAGGCCTATCTGCCAAAAATCTTCGATCGCAGCCGCGTGGACCGCACGGAAAACGTCAGTCAGGCTGCATCCGAAGCAATGGCGCGGCGGCTGGCATCGGTGGAAGGCATTTTCTGCGGGATTTCCGCTGCCGGCGCGTGCGAAGTAGCGTTGCGTGTGGCGCGCCAGGTCGAGAACGCAACCATCGTGTTCGTCGTCTGCGATCGCGGTGACCGCTATCTGTCGACGGGCGTGTTTCCGGCCTGAGACACAAGTGCAAAGTCAGAAGCACAAACAAAAAGCCCGGTGTCGACCGGGCTTTTTGCATAGTGCGGGAGTCAAAGACGCTTGACGGCTACGTCATTGCGACGCTGAACCGCCGCCATTTCCCGCTGCCATTTGCGCCTTCACCGCTTCGCCAAGCTGATACACAGCGAGTGCATAGAAGAAGCTGCGGTTGTAGCGCGTAAGCACGTAGAAGTTCTTCAAGCCGAGCGTGTATTCGGTCGGTCGGCCCGGCGTCGGCAAGTCGACGACCGTCACTGGCGTGCCCGCTTCGGCCGCGATGTTGAGCCCCGGTTCGCTCATCAGCATGCCGGCTTTCGTGAGCTGGGCGAGCGACCAGTGCGGCTCAGGTTGACCATCCGCGGCAGCTTGCGCAATACCCTGGCTGCCCGTGTCGCCGGCAATCTTCCAGACCACCGGCCGTCCCGATTCCCAGCCGTGCTTGCTCAGATAGTTCGCGACACTGCCGATGGCATCGGCGGGACTGTTCCGCAAATCGATGTGGCCGTTACCGTCGAAATCCACCGCGTACTGCACGATGCTGCTCGGCAGGAATTGCGGAATGCCGATTGCGCCGGTGTACGACCCGAGCACGGTGGTTGGATCGATTTGCTGGTCGTGCGTCCACACCAGCAGATCCTCGAGATTCTTGCGGAAGGTCGCTTGCCGTTCCGCGCGGTTCGGCGTGTTGGGATAATCAAAGGTGAGCGTGGTCAGCGCATCGAGCGCGCGGAAGTTACCCATGTACCGGCCATAGATTGTCTCCACGCCAATAATCCCGACAATCGCCTCGGGCGGCACGCCGTACTGATCCGATGCGCGCTGCAAAGCGGCCTGGTTCGCGCGCCAGAATTTCACGCCGGCGGCAATGCGTACTGGCTCAATAAAACGCGCCTGATACGCGCGCCAGTTCTTGGTGGCTGGCGTGGGCGACGGCAGGACCAGTTTCACTGCGGTTGCCGAATAACTTACGCGATTGAACAGGTCGTGCAGGGCGGCGGAATCGAAGTCGTAACGCGCAACCATATCGTTAATGAACGCGTCCACATTCGGATTGTTCGCGTAACGCTGCGGCACGATCTCTTCTTCGAACATCTGCCCTTGCACGGGTGCGGATTGCGGCTGCGATTGCGCAACTGCCTGGCCGATACTGAATGTGCCAAGTGCGCAAACCAGGCCGGCGATGGTGGCGAGGCGCGCGGTTCGCACCGAAAGAGGCAAGACGGTCGAAGCAAACTTGAAGTTCATAGTGTGCGTAATTGTGGCGATGTAACGCGAGGCGCGCTGGAAAACGAGCAGGGCATACGAGAGTCGGACCAGTATAACCGACGCGTTTTCGGGACCATCCCGAAAGCCTTGTGAGCGGGCGCGGACGCTGCAAAAGCGTTGCTGGTCGGCCGCACCATTTCCAGTGTGGTAACTTAACAATAACCCGCGCGGTGCGGCGTTCGGCCGCTAGCTGGTGCACGGCAGGAAGGGGCTCGCACCGCGCCCGACAAAAACATCTGAACCATACGAGACACGCGGTACGGCACGCCCGGCTGCGCAACCCATCATGGCTACCGGCTTTTATACCCATCCAGATTGCCTTCTTCACGATATGGGTCCGTGGCATCCCGAGTGTCCCGCGCGCCTTCAGGCGATCGAGGATCAGTTGATCGCAAGCCGTATCGACACCCTGATCGAGCGCGAAGAAGCACCGCTCGCGAGTGAAGAGGACCTGGCGCGGGTTCATACGCAGGCGCATATCGACTTCGTGAAGGAGACTGCGCCATCAGTGGGCCGCGCGGAGATTGACCCGGATACGCTGATGTCGCCGGGCTCTTACCACGCCGCATTGCGCGCCGCAGGCGCCGCGGTCGCCGCCACCGACGCCGTGATCGCCGGCACCTACGACAACGCGTTTTGCAGCGTGCGGCCGCCCGGACATCACGCGGAGCCAGCGCGCGCGATGGGCTTCTGCTTCTTCAACAACATCGCGATCGCCGCGCGACACGCGCTGGAGGTGCATGGGCTAGAGCGTGTGGCTATCATCGATTTCGACGTACATCACGGTAACGGCACGGAAGCCGCATTCTCGGGCGATCCGCGCGTGCTGATGTGCAGCTTTTTCCAGCACCCGTTCTATCCGTACAGCGGCGCTGATAATCACGCATCGAACATGGTCAATCTGCCGATGCCCGCGCGTACGAAAGGCATGGCTGTGCGCGAAGCCGTTGACATGATGTGGCTGCCCAGACTCGATGAATTCAAGCCGCAGATGATCTTCGTCTCCGCAGGTTTCGATGCGCATCGCGAGGATGATCTCGGCAATATGGGGCTGGTCGAGGACGACTACACGTGGCTGACCGAGCAGATCCGTGCGGTGGCGAAGCGGCACGCCAAGGGCAGGATAGTGAGCAGTCTGGAGGGCGGGTACAACCTGTCGGCGCTGGGGCGAAGCGTGGTCGCGCATGTGCGCGCGCTGGCCGACATCTAAGCCGCTGCGCTTATGGCGAGACTCGCTGCGAGCCCGTAACCTTACATGCGCGAACGCTGAAGGTCCGCACGTACAAGCGTCCAGTCGATCAGCGCCTTGATCACACGATCGCGGTCGAGATCGTTGAGCGTCTCGTGATAACTGCCTTCCAGGATCAGCAGGGTGCTGTCGGTAGAACCGGTGTTGGCTTCGAACTCGCGACTGCCGTCGGGGTTGGTGAGCGCGTCCTTCGTGCCATGAAACACGAACAGCGGCAGGTTGATCGACGTGCGCTTTGCAGCGATACGGCGCATGGCGGCGACAATCTGCGACGCCGTTCGGGCCGGTATAGCCCGATGATGCACCAGCGGATCCCGCCGGTTCGCCTCGACCACGCCGTGCGCACGGGACAACGCGGCTGGATCAATGGTCAGCGCGGGAAAACGCGGCATCAGCGGGCTGATCAGGCCGCCCAGCTTGAGCTTCCAGCGCGGCGCGTCGGCCGGCGGTTTGAGCGCGGCGCTCGACAGGATCAGCCCGGCCAGCTCCCGGCCGCTTTCCGGCAGGCGCTCGGCGGCATACAGCGCTGCAATTGCGCCACCCATGCTATGCCCCATCAGGAACAGCGGGATCTTGAGCGGCGCGGTGGTGTCGGCGGCGTTGAGCAGGGCATCGGTGTCGAGCAGATAGTCGTCGAAGGATTCGATCCACACACGCTCGCCGGGAGACTTGCCGTGGCCACGCAGATCCGCTGCAATCAATTCGATGCCCGCCGCGTTCAGGCGCAGCGCGAAGGCGTCGTATCGGCGTGCATGCTCGGCCAGCCCGTGCACCAGCGCGATTCGCGCCAGCGGTTTGGGGAACGTGGCGGCGGCTTGCCATCGATGAAGATGAAGGTCGATGCCATCGGCGGTGGCAATACTGCTGGTCGAATACGTGCTGTGCGGGGTTTTTGGCATGGCCAGTCGGCAAAATCGGGATGCCGCAGATGATAGTCCTCATGCGCCTGCCCGCCTTGCAGCATGTCTGGAGCAAAAGGGTCATAAGAATGACTAGCGGAAAAGTCGCGAATGTGCCGTTTAGAGCGCAATCCCCGATTGTCATCCATGCTGTTCTACCCGTAAAATCGAACGATCGTGCTGTAAAAATTAAACGTCTACTGATTGTGCAGAGTCTGAGGGGGTCCTTTGTAGTCCGCCGTTAGCATTCGGCGGCGGGAGTCACTCGTTATAATGGACTTGGGATGATGTATTCGTAACTTAGGAGCGTGTGCATGAAAATCTTGGTGCCAGTCAAACGCGTGGTCGACTACAACGTGAAAGTCCGGGTGAAGCCGGATGGCAGTGGAGTGGACATCGCGAACGTGAAGATGTCGATGAATCCGTTCGATGAAATCGCTGTGGAAGAAGCCGTGCGCTTGCGCGAAGCGGGCGTGGCGACCGAAGTGATCGCGGTGTCGTGCGGCGTGACGCAATGTCAGGAAACGCTGCGTACCGCGCTGGCGATTGGTGCCGATCGCGCGATCCTGGTCGAATCGACTGAGGAATTGCAGCCGTTGGCGGTGGCGAAGATTTTGAAGGCGCTGGTCGATAAAGAGCAGCCGCAACTGATTATCCTCGGCAAGCAAGCCATTGACGATGACTCGAATCAGACGGGTCAGATGCTCGCTGCGCTGGCCGGTTTGCCGCAAGCCACGTTCGCCTCGAAGGTGACAGTCGCCGACGGCAAAGCCACCGTTGCGCGTGAAGTCGATGGCGGCTCGGAAACGCTGTCCCTGACGTTGCCGGCCGTGGTTACCACGGACTTGCGCCTGAATGAGCCGCGTTACGTGACGCTGCCCAATATCATGAAGGCCAAGAAGAAGCCGATGGAAACGCTCAAGCCCGCAGACCTGGGTGTCGACGTTACGCCGCGCCTGAAGACGCTCAAGGTTGCTGAACCGCCGCAGCGCTCCGCAGGCGTGAAGGTGCCGGACGTGAAGACGCTGGTCGAGAAGTTGAAGACCGAAGCCAAGGTTCTGTGAGGGAGTTTCCAAAGTGACCATTCTTGTAATTGCAGAACACGACAACACGTCGGTCAAACCAGCGACGTTGAACACCATCGCAGCGGCCCAGAAGATCGGCGGCGATATCCACGTGCTGATCGCCGGTTCGAACGCGCAAGCGGCGGCCGATGCAGCGGCGAAGATTGTGGGAGTAGCAAAAGTGCTGCTTGCTGATGCCCCGCAACTCGCCGATGGCCTGGCAGAAAACATCGACGGAACGGTGGTGCAGATCGCGAAGAACTACTCGCATATCCTGGCACCGGCGACCCCGTACGGAAAGAACATTGCACCGCGTATTGCGGCGCATCTGGATGTGGCGCAGATCAGCGACATCACCGCAGTGGATTCGCCTGATACGTTCGAACGCCCCATCTACGCGGGCAACGCCATCGCTACCGTTCAATCGAGCGATGCGATCAAGGTCATCACGGTCCGCACCACGGGTTTCGATCCGGTGGCGGCAGAAGGCGGCAGCGCATCGGTAGAGAAGATCGAAGCAACGGCCGACACGGGTATCTCGAAGTTCGTGAGCCGCGAGTTGACGAAGCTGGACCGGCCGGAGCTGACGTCGGCAAAGATCATTGTGTCGGGCGGACGGGGTTTGGGCAGCGGCGAGAACTACACGAAAGTGCTGGAACCGCTGGCGGACAAACTTGGCGCGGCGCTGGGCGCATCGCGTGCGGCAGTCGATGCGGGGTTCGTGCCGAACGATTATCAAGTCGGGCAAACCGGCAAGATCGTGGCGCCTAACTTGTACGTCGCGGTCGGTATCTCGGGCGCGATCCAGCACTTGGCCGGGATGAAGGACTCAAAGGTCATCGTCGCGATCAACAAGGACGCGGAAGCACCGATCTTCGGTGTGGCGGACTATGGCCTCGTGGGTGATTTGTTCACGGTGGTGCCAGAACTCGTGAAAGAACTTGGCTGATCGTTCCTAGAGCCATCGGCTGGGGAAAAGCAAGACCGCAAAAAAGGGGCGACATACGTGCGCCCCTTTTCACATCTGTTGGGGGAGACAAGACATGAGCTATAGAGCACCCGTCAAGGACATGCTGTTCGTGATGAAGGAACTAGCCGACATAGAATCCATCGCGGCGTTGCCGGGTTTCGAGGACGCCAGTCTCGACACCGCACAGGCCGTGCTCGAAGAAGCCGCGCGCTTTAACAACGAAGTCGTCGCGCCGTTGAACTTCGAAGGCGACAAGAACCCGAGCTTTTGGAAGGACGGCGAAGTCACGACCACGCCCGGTTTCAAGGAAGCATTCCGCCAGTTCGGCGAGGGCGGCTGGCAAGGCGTGCTGCATCCGGTCGAGTATGAAGGCCAGGGCTTGCCCAAGCTGATCGCAACGCCCTGCATCGAAATGCTGAACGCGGCGAACCTCTCGTTTGCGCTGTGCCCGCTGCTTACCGATGGTGCTATCGAAGCATTGCTAACCGCTGGGACCGAGGAACAGAAGCAGCTCTACGTGCCCAAGCTGATTTCCGGCGAATGGACCGGCACGATGAACCTCACCGAACCGCAAGCCGGTTCCGATCTTGCGCTGGTCCGCACACGCGCCGAGCCGCATGGCGACGGCACGTTCAAACTCTTCGGCACGAAGATTTTCATCACTTATGGCGAGCACGACATGGCGAAGAATATCGCCCATCTTGTGCTGGCGCGTACGCCCAACGCGCCCGACGGCGTGAAGGGCATCTCGCTCTTTATCGTGCCGAAGTTCCTGGTTAATGAAAACGGCACGCTCGGTGCTCGCAACGACGTGCATTGCGTATCGATCGAACACAAGCTCGGGATCAAAGCGAGCCCGACAGCCGTGCTGCAATTCGGCGATCACGGCGGCGCGATTGGCCAGTTGATCGGTGAGGAAAATCGCGGGCTGGAGTACATGTTCATCATGATGAACGCCGCGCGCTTCGCGGTCGGGCTGCAGGGCGTGGCGGTGTCGGAGCGGGCGTATCAGAAGGCCGTCGCGTTCGCGAAGGATCGCGTGCAGAGCCGGCCGGTCGATGGCTCCGCCAAACAGCCGGTGTCGATCATTCATCACCCCGACGTGCGCCGCATGCTCTCCACCATGCGCGCGCTGACCGAAGCGTCGCGTGCGCTCGCTTACGTCGCGGCGGCGCATTGCGACCTTGCGCATCATCATCCCGATGAGGCCGCGCGCGCCAGCCATCAGGCGATCTACGAGTTTCTTGTGCCGATCGTGAAGGGCTGGAGCACGGAGCTTTCCATCGACGTCGCGAGCCTTGGCGTGCAGGTTCATGGCGGCATGGGGTTCATCGAGGAAACGGGCGCGGCGCAGTATTACCGCGACGCGCGCATTCTCACCATCTATGAAGGCACGACCGCGATCCAGGCTAATGATCTGATCGGCCGCAAGACCGTGCGTGACGCCGGAGCGACGGCGCAGGCGATTTTCGCGCAGATCGATCAGACCATCGCGCAACTAGCCGGGCGTGACGGGCAGGCGTTTAGTTCGATGCATCGATATTTGAGCGCGGGAAGCCTCTCGCTGGCACGCGTGGTCGAGTTCATGGTGGCCAAGGTGAAAAGCGACCCGAATGCGGTCTTTGCCGGCAGCGTGCCGTATTTGAAGCTGGCGGGCATTGTGTTCGGTGGGTGGCAAATGGCGCGAGCACTGCTGGCAGCCTCAGACAAGCGCGCTGAAGACGAAGCGTTTTATGGCGCCAAGATCGCCACCGCCCAGTTCTTCGCGGAGCATATTTTGTCGCAAGCACCGGGCATTGAAGCATCGATAGTCAGCGGCAACGGGCAGGAAGGGTATCTCGCGCTGAGCGAGGATCAGTTCTGATTCGCTGCGTTAAGCGGGGCCATGAAAAATGCCGTCCCTGACGAAAGTCAGGGACGGCATTTTCTTTGAACCGTGCGCTCGTTCGTGGTTAGACGTGAAAATCCAACTCAAGCACCTGCATACGACGGCCGCGTATTCGTACGCGTTTCGCCGAAATACCGATGCACCGACAAATCGTCAGACTGGATTGCCGGTTGCTTCCCCGACATCAGGTCGGCCAGCATCTGGCCCGATCCGCACGACATGGTCCAACCCAGCGTGCCGTGACCCGTATTGAGGAACAGGTTCGGCACCGGCGTACGGCCAACGATAGGCGTGCCGTCCGGCGTCATCGGACGCAGGCCGGTCCAGAACGATGCCTGCGCGGTATCGCCGCCGCCAGGGAACAGGTCGTTCACGCACATTTCGAGCGTTTCCCGACGCGCCTGACTCAGCGATTTATTGAAGCCAACGATCTCCGCCATTCCGCCGACGCGAATCCGGTCATCGAAACGGGTGATCGCAATCTTGTACGTTTCGTCGAGAACGGTGGAAACCGGCGCGGCACTTTCGTTCACAACGGGTGCCGTGATCGAATAACCCTTCAGCGGATACACGGGGATGTCGACAAGACTGCCCAGCAATTTCGTGGAGTACGAACCCAGCGCGACAACGTACGAGTCACCGCGAATGGTCTCTCCACCACACTGCACGCCGGCGATCCGTCCGCCGCTTACCGCGAGCGCGTCGATTGGCGTGTTGTAGCGGAATTTCACGCCAAGCTGCTCGGCCATGGCGGCGAGGCGGGTCGTGAATTTCTGGCAATCGCCGGTTTCGTCGTTCGGCAGGCGCAAGCCGCCGGTCAGCTTATGCGACACAGCGGCAAGCGCTGGTTCAGCGTTTTGCAATTGAGCCGGTGTGAGCAATTCGAACGGCACGTTCGCGTCGCGCAATACGGCGATGTCCTTCGCGGCGCCATCGAGTTGTTGCTGGGTCCGGAAAACCTGCAGCGTGCCGCCGGTTCGGCCTTCGTAATTGATGCCGGTGTCCGCGCGCAGTGCCTGCAGGCAATCGCGGCTGTATTCGGCCAGGCGCACCATGCGACCCTTGTTGACCGAATAGCGAGCCTGCGTGCAGTTCTGCAGCATTTGCCACATCCACTTCAATTGAAACGACGTTCCGTCCAGACGGATCGCGAGTGGTGCGTGTTTCTCAAACATCCATTTGATTGCTTTGAGCGGCACGCCGGGCGCGGCCCACGGCGATGCGTAACCAGGCGAGATCTGACCTGCGTTCGCGAAACTCGTTTCGAGCGCCGCTCCCGCTTCACGATCGATTACGGTTACTTCGTGCCCCGCGCGCGCCAGATAGTAGGCGCTCGTGACGCCGACAACACCGCTTCCCAGAATTACGACTCGCATTCCTTGCTCCGTGCAAAGTGTGTCCGCCGGTCATTCGCTTCGTTTTGACTGAAGCCGTGTGAGTAGCGGGTTACATAGTGGTATCGACTATAGTATTGATACCGAGGCAGTTTTTGTTATTGTATTTATTCACTTTTCAGTGGAAAGCAATGAGAACGCAACGAAATTCAGTACGAGAACTCGACAAGATCGATCGCCGCATCCTGAAGATCCTTCAACAGGACGGGCGCATCGCGATGAAAGATCTGGCCGAGCAGGTCGGGCTCTCGGTAACGCCTTGCATTGAGCGCGTCAAACGCATGGAGCGTGACCAGGTGATCGCGGGGTATTTCGCGCGGGTGAATCCGCATCAGTTGGGGGCGTCGCTGCTGGTGTTCGTCGAGATCACCCTCGATCACAAAAGCGGCAATATGTTCGAGCAGTTCCGGCGCGAAGTGCAGCGTATTCCCGAGGTGCTGGAATGCCATCTCGTTTCCGGTGATTTCGACTACCTGATCAAGGCGCGTATTGGTGAAATGGCCGATTACCGCAAGCTGCTCGGCGACATTCTGCTGCAACTGCCGGGCGCCGTGCAGTCGAAAAGCTATGTGGTGATGGAGGAAATCAAGGAAACGCTGACCATTGCAGTGGACGCCTGAAATGAGCTTGCGGTCGGGGAAATTTACTGTATATTTGTACAGTACTTTCTCGCTTTCATTCTGCGGCTATGGCTTCTCACGACCACGAATATCCTGTTGCTCCGCCCGCGCCGCTCAAGGGCCGAGGGGCGGTCACGAACCTTCAGGGGCGTTACGAGAAGGATGAGCGCGAACGGGTAGACGACGGCTGGACACATGTCAGCGAGGACGGGGAAGCCGATGACGCACCGGTCCTGCGCACGCAAGTGTTCGAGGAACGTGCGAAGAGCATCCTGACGCACAATTCATCGCCTGATATCCCGTTTTCAGTGTCGCTGAATCCGTACCGTGGCTGCGAGCATGGCTGTATCTATTGCTTCGCGCGGCCTACGCATAGTTATTTGGGATTATCGCCGGGACTGGATTTCGAAAGCCGGATCTACGCCAAGATCAATGCTGGCGAATTGCTCGAGCGGGAATTGGACAAACCGTCCTATCAGCCGGAGCCAATCGCGCTGGGCGTAATTACCGACGCGTATCAGCCCGTCGAACGGAATTTACGGATCACGCGGCGGGTTATCGAGATCCTGAGTGAACGCGGGCATCCGTTTGCGGCAATCACGAAGTCGTCGCTGATCGAGCGGGACATCGACCTGCTTGCACCTATGGCGCAGAAGGGACAGGTCATGGCCGCCATCACCATTACCACGCTCGACGCAGAGATTGCCCGCACGCTCGAGCCGCGCGCCGCCACGCCTTCAAGAAGGCTGCGCACTATTCGGGCGTTGACCGAAGCGGGCATTCCGGTAGGCGTCAGCGTCGCTCCCATGATTCCATTCGTCACAGAACCGGACATGGAGCGGGTGCTGGAGGCATGCGCGGAAGCGGGGGCAACGAGTGCGAGTTACATCGTTTTGCGCTTGCCGTGGGAGGTGGCGCCATTGTTCAAGGACTGGCTCGCGGCACATTTCCCGGATCGGGCTGAACGTGTGATGGGGCGTGTGCGCGATATGCGCGGCGGCAAGGACTACGACTCGGATTTTTCGAAGCGGATGAAAGGCGAAGGTTTGTGGGCCGACATGCTCAAGCAGCGTTTTCATAACGCCACGAAGCGGCTTGGCCTGAATCAACGGCAGCGCGGAATTCTGGATATGTCGGAGTTTCGGCGCGTTGAGAAGGCGGTGCGTCGAAATCCACGGGCGGTCGCAGACAGTGCGCAGATGAAGTTGTTTTGAAGCGTGGAGGTAGCGACTCCTGGCCAGAGTCGCTACGACACTTGCGCTTCGCTTACTGCGACAACTCTTTAGCTGCTTGAACCTGGCCTTCGAAGTAAGTCTGGAAGGTGACGGCAAGACCAGCCATCAGCAGGAACGCGCCAAACAACAAAGCAAAGATCACGACGAAAATGACTGCCCAGCCGGATTCGCTATGTTGGGCGGTTTGCGGATTGAACTGAGCGTCCCATTTTTCGTCGGGGCGCAAGCCATAGACGATCGCCGACAAGAACGCCGCCAGCAGTGAAATGGCGCCGGGCACGACCAGGACCCAGCCGAGAATCGAAGCCCGCTCCGTTGCCGCGAGCAGCAGGTAACCGGCCACGCCCAGCAGGATGCCAGCAATGTGCGCCCAGCCGAACTTGTCGCGCAAACCGTACAAATAAAACCGATGCGCGCCGATACTGCCCAAAAAGAAGGCGAGCGCGGCGGTCAGCGTTTTCGAGCGGAAACGCCCGTTTGACGTTGGTTTCGATGGATGCGTGGCAGTTGAAGGCGAGTGGTTCATCGGGAAACGAAAAGGAAAATGCAGTGAGCGATAGGAGCGGATTGGCACAAAAGACAATACTTTCGTGCCGACGCGGCATTCTACGCTCGCAAGGGTGGGCGCTCACGCGGCTAAACGGCTCGGCGTGCGGCGACCGGGTCAAGGCAATGTCACTGCAAGACCACGGCAACGTCAAGGTTGCGCGTACGTAATCCGGTAGATTGCACCCGCGTAGTCGTCGCTGACGAGAAGCGAGCCGTCGGACATTGGCAGGACATCGGCGGGACGGCCCCACACTTGTTCGTGCGGACGGAGCCAGCCTTGGGCGAACGGCTCCATGCGCGCTTTCTCGCCATTCGCACCCACCACGATCCGTACTACCCGATACCCCACCTTCGTGCTGCGGTTCCACGACCCGTGTTCCGCGATGAATATGTTGTTCTTATAGTCGGCGGGGAACATCGTGCCTGTATAGAAGCGCATGCCGAGCGACGCCACGTGCGCGCCAAGCTTGACCACGGGCGGTGTGAACCCGGAACACGGATGGCCCGCGCCGTATTCGGGGTCGGCAACATCGCCACCGTGGCAGTAGGGGAAACCGAAGTCCATGCCGGCTTTCGGCGCGCGGTTGAGCTTGTCGTCGGGGATATCGTCGCCGAGCATGTCACGGCCGTTGTCGGTGAACCAAAGTTCCTTCGTGCGCGGATCCCAGTCGAAACCCACCGTGTTGCGCACGCCGTTCGCAAAGACTTCGTAGTCGGTGCCGTCCGGGTTCATCCGGGCGATCAGCGCATACCGCTTGCGATCCGGATTGCAAATGTTGCACGGCGCGCCGGTTGGCACATACAGCTTGCCGTCCGGGCCGAATGCGATGAATTTCCAGCCGTGATGCCGGTCGGAAGGCAGTTTGTCAGTGACCACTACGGGTTTGGGCGGCGCATCGAGGTGATTGTCTATGTCGTCGAAGCGCAGGATGCGGGAGATCGCGGAGACATAGAGGGCGCCGTCGCGGAACGCCACGCCCGCAGGCTCGTCCAGACCTGACGCGATCACGTGTTTCGCCACCACGCGGCCGTCTTTCAACTCGAGCGCGTAGACGTGCCCGTCGAGGCTTCCGGCGTAAAGTACGCCTTTAGGCGATAAAACCATGGCGCGGGCGCTCGGGACGTCGTCGGAGAGGACGGCGATGCTGAAGCCCGGCGGCAGCTTGATCTCATCAATCGGTAGCGCCGCGAAAGCGCCATCGGCGACGAACGCGGCCGCCGCTACGACTAGTACATTCGTCAGCACATTCGCCGCTAAAAAGGCAGAACAGGCCGAATGCACGAGGGATCGGGCGAAACGTCGGACGCAGCCTCCGGCAAGACGGATTCTCCTTCTCCGCCGCGAATCGTCGCCGAAGAAATCTTTACCGGTCAAAGTCATGAGCGAGTCCACATCTGTCTCCCCAAAATGACACTGCGCGCTGCCCCGCGAAGTCTTGAAAAACCCGCCTTGCGCTGCGTCAGCGCGGGCGATGGTCGGTCGAATGGCGCGCTGCGGACCACGTTCCATCTTGATTAATCGACGCAAGTGTTTGTTAAGGCATCGTTTTGCCGCTATAATCGCGTGTTTTGGTAGTTCCGAACCCCGGTTTTCAAGGATTTCAGCATGGTTATCATCCGCTTGGCTCGTGGCGGCTCCAAGAAGCGCCCGTTTTACAACATCGTTGCAACTGATTCGCGTAGCCGCCGTGATGGCCGCTTCATTGAACGCGTGGGTTTCTACAACCCGGTCGCGACCAAAGGCGAATCGCTGCGTATCGCCCAAGATCGCCTGACGTACTGGCAAGACAACGGCGCGCAGTTGTCGCCGACAGTTGCACGTCTGGTCAAGCAATCGCAACAAGCTCAGCCGGCTGCTTAAGTGCGCTTGCTGCAGTCGATCGTTCGGGTACTTGTGATCCGATCGATTCCAGCTGCCGAGGTTCGCGGGAGATTGGCTCATGTCAACGCGTGATTCTGCTTCAGACTCAGGTTTGACAGCCACGCGTGGCGAAAAACCTGAGCCAAACGAAGCCACGTTTGGCGCGTTTGTCCGCAAGCCGGCAGCGCGTCGCGTGGCTGTCGACGCTTCAGATAGCGCAGGCTCGATCGAGCCCGTAGAAAGTTTGCCCGATGACGCCATTGAAGTGGGTGCGATCGTCGACGCTTACGGACTGAAGGGCTGGGTCAAGATTGCGCCGCACGCGCACGCGGGTCATGGCGGCGACGCAATGCTTGCGGCAAAGCGCTGGTGGCTGGTCAAGGGAAATGAACGCAAGGCGGTTCGGTGTTTACAGTCCAAAGTGCATAGCGACACAGTCGTCGCGCACTTTGCAGGCTGCGACGACCGCGACACGGCGTATGCGTTGCGTGGTCACAGTATTCATGTGTTGCGCAGCGACTTTCCGAAGCTGACTGGCGATGACGAATTCTACTGGGTCGATCTGATCGGCCTCGACGTCGTGAATGACGCGGACGTGGCTTTAGGCCAGGTCGCGGGCATGATCGACAACGGCGCGCATTCCATCATGCGCGTGGAATTTCCGACTACGGGCAAGGACGGTTCGCCCGCGACTGGCGAACGGTTGATTCCGTTCGTTGGCGTATTCGTCAAAACAGTGGATCAGGCGGCGCGCAGGATTGTCGTCGACTGGGACGTTGACTATTGATCCATCGATTACTGCAAGGAGAGAGCGATGCAGTTTGACGTCGTGACGCTCTTTCCCGAGATGTTTCGCGCGCTGAGCGATTGGGGTATTACCAGCCGGGCAGTCAAGCAGGAACGGTTTGGTCTGCGCACGTGGAATCCTCGCGATTTCACCACGGACAATTATCGAACTATTGATGATCGCCCGTACGGCGGTGGCCCCGGCATGGTCATGCTGGCGCGGCCGCTGGAAGATGCGATTTCAGCCGCGAAAGCGGCGCAGGCGGAGCAGGGCATCAGCGGGTCGCGTGTGGTGATGATGTCGCCGCAAGGGAAAACGCTGGATCATGGGCGGGTCATGCAATTCGCTCAGGAACCGGGGCTCGTGTTGCTGTGCGGCCGTTACGAAGCCATCGACCAGCGCTTGATCGATCGTGTGGTGGACGAAGAAGTGAGTCTCGGCGACTTCGTGTTGTCGGGCGGCGAATTGCCGGCCATGGCGCTCATGGACGCCGTGGTGCGCCAGTTGCCCGGTGTGCTGAACGACTCGCAGTCGGCTGTGCAGGACAGTTTCGTCGACGTGCTGCTCGATTGCCCGCACTACACGCGCCCGGAAGAATACGGCGGTGTGCGGGTTCCGGATGTGCTGCTTGGCGGCCATCACAAGGAAATCGAGGCGTGGCGCCGGCGTGAGGCGCTCAAGAATACGCAGGAAAAGCGGCCTGATCTGATAGAAAAGGCGCGCAGGGCTAAAATGTTGAGCCGTGTCGATGAGGCATGGCTCGCAAGTCTCGCCAAGGAACGATCGAAAGCGCAGTAGGCTTTGGAAGGCAAATACAAGGCGAGACGAAAGGGCGGTGCCAGGCTTGTGAATTCAAGCGGGCGCCAGATGTGAATCCATCCTCTACCGGGGCCACTAATATGGCAAACAACTCCGGCAAGATGGCTCCAGGAGTCAGTAATGAATCTGATTGAACAGCTTGAGAAAGAAGAAATCGCGCGCGCACTCGGCGAGAAGTCGATTCCCGAATTCGCCCCCGGCGATACGGTGATCGTTAGCGTCAACGTAGTCGAAGGTACGCGCAAGCGTGTTCAGGCTTACGAAGGCGTTGTGATCTCGAAGCGCAACCGTGGTTTGAACTCGAATTTCATCGTCCGCAAGATTTCGTCGGGCGAAGGCGTCGAGCGTACGTTCCAGACCTACTCGCCGCTGCTGGCGAGCATTGTCGTGAAGCGTCGTGGTGACGTGCGTCGTGCGAAGCTGTACTACCTGCGCGAGCGTTCGGGCAAGTCGGCTCGGATCAAAGAAAAGCTCGTGTCGAAAGACCGTGCTGCTGCCAAGGCGTAATAAACTGCACCGAAGCTGCACTGGGAAAAGCACCTTCACGGGTGCTTTTTTCATTGGTGTGGTCAAATTGTGTCTTGCGCTTCACGCGAGTTTTTTTGCGTCCCGCCCGCAACGATTTTTCAGAATCAGAATCAGAACCAGACCTCCAAGAACTTAAAGCCCCTCGTGTCTCCGACCAAGCTGTCGACTCCCCGAATCCTCGATCCTGAGATCTTGCCGATCGAATCGACCGGCGCAGATCTGCCGCCTGTGCGCGGCGAAGTGTTGACGCCGGCGGGGCTGCGCGCACGCTTCAAGCAGACGCTCGACTGGGCGCCGGATGCGCGCGACGACAGGATCAAGGCGCTGGGCGGCGATCCACGGGTGGCATCGGTGCTGATCGCGCTGATCTTGCGGGAGACCGGCCTGAGCCTGTTGCTCACGCAACGTGCCGATCATCTTTCGAATCACGCGGGGCAGATCAGCTTTCCGGGCGGACGTCGCGAACCGGAAGATATCGACGCCGCTGCGACCGCGCTTCGCGAAGCACAAGAGGAAGTGGGCCTGGATGCGAAGCATGTGGAAGTGCTGGGTGAGTTGCCGGACTATCTGACGGGCACGGGTTTTCGCGTCACGCCGGTCGTGGCGTTAGTGCATCCCCCGTTCGAACTCCACGCCGATACCCTCGAAGTCGCCGATATCTTCGAAGTCCCGCTCGCATTCCTCATGAACCCGGCCAATCACCAGGTCCGCGTGTTTCGTTGGGAAGGAGGCGAGCGTCGTTTTTTTGCGATGCCTTTTTCACCCGCCGAGAATGTGGCTCCGTATTTCATTTGGGGTGCAACGGCGGGTATGTTACGCAATTTCTATCGTTTCCTCGCAGCTTGACGGCCGACGTGTCGAAACTCGGCTAGCCATGGGGCCGATGTGTCCCTCTGGCGCGGACAGTGCTGTGCTATCTTTACAAGAAATTCGTAAAACTCGAAGGTCTCGGCGCATCGCATGACTTTTTTCTCTGTATTGCTGGCTCTCATCATTGAGCAGTTGCGCGCGCTCTCGCCGCAGAACCCCATTTCGGCGTTGCTTCAGTACCATGCGGAATCCGCGGCTCATGGTTTCGATGCTGGCAAGCAGCGGCACGGCGTGCTCGCCTGGCTAGTGGTCGTGGTGCCATGGACATTAGCCGTCGGGCTTGTCTACTACGTGCTCTATCGCATCAACTTCGCGCTGGCGTTCCTGTGGAATGTCGTGATCGTGTATTTCACGTTGGGCTTCCGCCAGTTCAGCCACTATTTCACCGACATCCATCTCGCCCTGAACAACGACGATGTACCCCGCGCTCGTGAGGTTCTCAACGAGTGGACTGGCATTGACACGCTTGATATGCCCGTCAGCGAGATTGTCCGGCATACGTTGGTTCATGCGGTCGTGGCGTCGCATCGGCACGTGTTTGGTGTGTTCTTCTGGTTCTTGATTCCGATCGGACCAGCGGGCGCGGTGTTTTATCGCATCGCGGAGTATCTGGCGAGGTCATGGGTCCAGCCGACTGACGAACGCACGCCGGCGTTTTCCACGTTCGCGCAGCGGGCGTTCTTTTTCATCGACTGGGTGCCGGCGCGGCTGACCTCGCTGGGCTTCGCCATTGTCGGGAATTTCGAGGACGCTATTTATGCCTGGCGCAATCATGCCCGGCAATGGCCCGATGCCAACGAAGGGGTTCTGCTCGCAGCCGGAAGCGGGGCGCTTGGAGCGCGTCTGGCGGGTCCGTTAGCGGAGCCGCTAAGCGTAGAGGCGTTGGCGGTTGGCGATGCCAGCCCGCTGCCCGTTGGCGACGACTGCACGCCGCGGACTTTGCAGTCTGCCGTTGGCCTCGTCTGGCGTGCTGTGATTCTCTGGATGCTGTTGTTGCTCATGCTCAGCATCGCGGTGTGGCTGGCCTGACGGAACGGCTGCCTGACTTCAGCGTGTCCTGAAGCCTTACTCGTCGTTCAGCGGGTCTCTCTCGGTCCCACATTGCCAGCACACGGTGAATTGCGCTTCCAGTGGTTCACCGCATTGCTGGCAGCGCCATCCCCGGGCGTTGGTGGTCGGGTTTCTTGCGCGGTCCAGGATCCCCGCCGCCAATACTTCGTCGCGGTCATCCAGTATCCATATCTCGGGCGCGCATTGTTCCGCCGGAATCTCGCCCATCGCGCCGCTCAAATAACGGTTGTGCAACTCGCACCCTATCCCCGCTGTCACCAGCACATTCACCCAGTGATGCGCTGTAATCAGATTCGGAGCCCGCGTCAGTTTCTTCATCCCGTCGCAATCTGCTTTAGATGATGTTGCACATGCTGATCAGGTCAATAAAATCATCGAACAATCTGGCTGGCTTCATGCACCAGTTGCGCATACAACTGATGTCGCGCCGGCCTGATCTTGCCTTCCGCCATGGCTTCGAGAATCGCGCAGCCCGGTTCATGCAGATGCCGGCAGTTGTAGAAGCGGCACTTGCCAAGGAACGGCCGGAAGTCCGCGAACGAACGCTCGAGTTGTCCCTCGGACAAGTGATGCAGTCCAAACTCCTGGAACCCCGGAGAATCGATCAGCGATCCTCCTCCCGGCAACGGATACAGCCGCGTGAACGTGGTCGTGTGCCGACCGCTGTTCAATGCCTTCGATATCTCCCGCGTCGCGACCTCGGCGTTTGGCACGAGGATGTTCACCAGCGTCGATTTACCCATGCCCGATTGCCCAAGCAGCAAGGTGGCACGGTTTGCCAGACGCGCATCGAGTTCTTCATGGACGTGCTCAGGCGCCGCTTTCGCCGATAACTCCACCACCGTGTACCCAAGCTCCCGGTACAACGCCAGCCGCTTGCGAGCGACCGCGAGCGGCCCTTCCATATCGATCTTGTTCAGCACGATCAATGGTTCGAGCCCGTGTGCCTCGGCGGCAATCAGCGCGCGCCCGAGCAAGTCCTCGCTGAAATGCGGCTCCGTGCCGAGCACGATCATCAATTGGTCGAGGTTGGCGGCGAAGAGCTTCGACTTGAACTGGTCGGATCGATAAAGCAGGTTGCGCCGCTCGCCAATCTCGACTATCACCCCTTGGTCCGCCGATGACTGCTCGTAACTCACCCGGTCGCCGACTGCTATCTCGCTGCGCTTGCCACGCGGGAAGCATTGGAGCATTGCGCTGCCATCGGCGGGGGCGACCAGATAATGCCGGCCGTGCGCGGCGATGACCTTTCCTTCAATGCGCGCGTTTGTCGCTTTCTTCGCGGTACGCGGCCTCATGCGGCGTACCGCATCAAGCGCTCAATGCGCTGCGATGCAGGCGGATGCGATGCGTAAAACGCGGAGTAGAGCGGGTCTGGCGTGAGCGTGGACGCGTTGTCCTCGTACAGCTTGACCAGCGCGTTGACGAGGTCGCGCGGGTCGGTCTGGCTTGCGGCGAAAGCGTCGGCTTCGAATTCATGCTTGCGCGAGCTCAAGCTGCCCAACGGCGTCACGAAGAACATGAAGACGGGCAATGCCAGCATGAACAGCACGAGCGCGAGGCCGTTGTTGTTACCCAGCAGCGATGGCCGCACGCCCAGCCCTTCGTAGAACCACACGCATTGCGCGAGCCAGCCGAGTAGCGCAAGCATCACGAGGCTGAGCACGAACGTGACAATCAGGCGCTTGATGACGTGGCGCCGCTTGAAGTGGCCGAGCTCGTGTGCGAGCACCGCTTCGATCTCGTTACCGGAGAGCCGGGCGAGCAGGGTATCGAAGAAAACGATTCGCTTCGCGGCTCCAAAACCCGTGAAATACGCGTTGCCGTGCGCTGAACGGCGGCTGCCGTCCATCACGAACAAACCCTTTGCAGCGAACCCCGTACGCGACATCAGGTTCTCGATGCGCGCCCGCAACGCTTCATCTTTCAGCGGCTCGAACTTGTTGAACAGCGGCGCGATAAACGTGGGGTACAGGATTAACACGAGCATCTGGAACGCGACCAGCAGCACCCACGCCCACAGCCACCACAACGCGCCGGCCTGGTTCATCAGCCACAACGTCACGAACAACACCGGCAAGCCGATTGCCGCGCCGAGCACGATGCCTTTCACCAGATCCAGGAAAAAGAGCTTTTTCGTCATCCGGTTGAAGCCGAATTTCTCTTCGATCACAAAGTGCCGGATGTAGTCGAACGGCAGGTCCACCACACCGGTGATCGCCACCACGATGGCGACCAGCGCCATTTGCCCCACATAACCACGGCCGAGCCAGTCGGAGACTGCCAGCTCGATTTGCTGGACGCCGCCCAGCAGCGTCAACGCGATCAGGAGCGCAGCGCTCACCACGACCTCGATCATGGTCAGGCGCGTGCGCTCGACCGTGTAATCGGCGGCGCGCTGGTGGGCGGCGAGCGGAATGGTCTGCAGGAACTGCGGCGGCACATCCTTGCGATGCGCGGCGACGTGCCGGATCTGGCGCGATGCCAGCCACAGCTTGGTGCCGACCATGCCGACCAGTGCCACGACGAACACGACCGAGAAGGCGAGATTGAAATTGGACATCAGCGGAAACCCGATTGAAATAAGCGCGATTGAATTATGCGAGAATTATAGGTTCTTGGCCGTCGCCGCGCGCGGTCTGTGTTTGTATTCCGAAACCGCGCCTGGCAAGGCGTCTAACCCCTCTCAGGTTGCCCTCATATGGCCGATTCCTCGCTCGATCCCGCTGCTTCCGCCAGCTCCTCCGACCTCGTTCGCAGCGACATGAACCTCGTATGGCTCGACATGGAGATGACGGGTCTCGAACCCGATACTGACCGCATTATCGAGATTGCGGTGGTGGTGACGAATTCGACGCTCGACAAACTCGTGGAAGGACCGGTTCTGGCGATCCACCAGGACGAAACGGCGCTGGACAAGATGGACGAGTGGAACCGCAACACGCACGGCCGGTCGGGGTTGACGGAGCGCGTGCGGGCGTCAACGGTTGATGAAGCCGAAGCCGCGCGGCAAATCCGCGAATTCCTTGGCCAGTATGTCCCGCCGGGCAAGTCGCCCATGTGCGGCAATTCCATCTGTCAGGACCGGCGTTTCATGGCCCGGTGGATGCCGGAACTGGAAACGTTTTTCCACTATCGCAATCTTGACGTCAGCACGCTCAAGGAATTGTGCCGCCGCTGGCAGCCGGCCATTTACAAGGGTTTTCAGAAGCGCGCGATGCACACGGCGCTCGCCGATATTCACGAATCCATCGACGAACTGAAGTATTACCGCGAGCATTTCCTGATTCCGTCGGCAGCGGGTAGTGCGAGTAGCGCGGATAGTGCCGCGCCGACCACCCCGACCACGCCGGGTTAAGCGCGTAGCCGGTCAGGATTTCGGCGGCCGGATCGCGTTTTTCGGCCTGAACGCGGCCACTACTTCGGGCCGCGTTTCAATGTACGGACCGCCGATCAGATCGATGCAATAGGGCACGGCGGCAAAAATGCCGGGTACTTTGGGTTTGCCGTCGGTGTCGCGCAGTCCTTCCAGCGTTTCGCGAATCGATTTCGGCTGTCCGGGCAAATTCACGATCAGCGCTGCGTGATCCGCCGTTTCGCGAATCACGGCCACTTGTCGCGACAAAATGGCTGTCGGGACGAAATTCAGGCTGATCTGGCGCATTTGTTCGCCGAAACCGGGCATTGGCTTCGTGGCTACTGCGAGCGTGGCTTCCGGCGTCACGTCGCGGCGCGACGGGCCTGTGCCGCCGGTGGTCAGAATCAGGTCACAGCCGGTTTCATCGACGAGTTCGATCAGCGTGGCCGAGATGGTCGCCGCGTCGTCCTGGATCAGCCGGGTTTCCGCGCGCCAGGGCGAACTCAGCGCGCTCGCGAGCCACTCTTGCAGCGATGGAATGCCCTTGTCCTCGTAGACGCCCTGCGAAGCCCGATCACTGATCGACACCAGGCCAATCACCAATTCGTCTGGATGATTACGCTTTGTAGCCATCGTCGTCGTCTCGTTCCGGGAATTCGACGCCTTCGTCGTCTGCTTCGCCTTCGATCAAGCTCTCGTCTTCTTCGTCCTCCACGCCCGCTGCCGTCTTGATCCATTGGAACAGCTCGCGGAAGTAGCGCGGCGGTTTAGCCTGTTCGCGTTCCTTGCGGGCGTTGCGGATCAGCGTGCGGCCCTCTTGCGGGTCGACGCCGGGGTGTTGGCGAATGAAATCGGTGAGGGCGGCGTCGTCGGCGAGGAGCTTTTCGCGGGTGCGTTCGATCCAGTGCAGCTTGGCCGTTTCCGCCCGGTTCACGCCGCGATACGAATCCAGCGCAGTGCGCAGCGCTGCCGTTTCCTCGTCGGTCAGTGAGCGCATGACGCGCCCGACGTATTGCACTTGACGGCGTTTGCCTTCGTGGTCGGTAATGCGGCGGGCGGCGCGGACGGCGTCGTCGAGCTTTTCCGGCATGGGCATGCGTTTGAGCGCGTCTTTCGGCAGCTCGATCAGCGTTACGCCCAGCACTTGCAGCGCGAGCATGTCGCGCTTGAGCTGGGATTTGCTGGGGCGGTCGTAGCCGTGCTCGCTGCCGTCCTGTTCGGAGGCCTCGGCCGGGTTTATCGGTTGCGTGCGGGTTTTACGGTTCATCCCGGTATTGTAACTTGGGAGGAGGCGGTAGTTTCGAGGGTGTTTTGGCATTAGCGGCCGGCGTCCACTGGTGCGAACGAGCATCCCCATCGAAACCAAACCCGCGCCGGACTTGCTATCATCGTGCGATGGTCGAAAACCGGTCACACTGCCGCGTTCAAGCTCACAGCGGACGCTAACCCGCCGCGTCACCACGACCAACAACGCGAACACGCTCGACACATCGAGCACCCACAGGCAGACATAAAATGGCAGCAGACATGGACGTCAGGCAACGCTTTTTCCCGCACACCCAGGACGAGCTGAAGGAAATCGCGTCCGACATCCTGCGGCATGCAAAGGAGCTCGGCGCTACCGACTCCGCCACCGAGATCTCCGAAGGCGACGGCCTCTCCGTCAGCGTGCGCCGCGGCGAAGTCGAAACCATCGAGCACAATCGCGACAAAATGGTCGGCGTGACGGTGTTTATCGGGAATAAACGCGGGAATGCCAGCACCTCGGACTTCACGCGCGCAGCGCTGAAAGACACGGTCGCCGCCGCCTACAACATCGCGCGTTTCACAGCCGAAGACAGCGCCGCAGGACTCGCCGAAGAAGAATTGCTGGAAAAGGCGCCGCAAGATCTCGATCTCTACCACCCGTGGGATATCGACGCTGAAGAAGCCGCCGATCTTGCCCGTCGAGCAGAAGACGCCGCCTTCGCCGTCGATAAACGCATCCAGAACTCCGAAGGCGCAAGCGTGTCGGCGCAGCACTCGCAGTTCGTGCTGGCTACATCGCGCGGCTTCATGGGCGGTTATCCGTTTTCGCGTCACTACGTGGCGTGTGCGCCTATTGCGGGGTCCGGGCGCGACATGCAGCGCGACGACTGGTACACATCGAAACGCAATGCCGCCGATCTCGCCGAACCGGAAGCAATCGGCCGCTACGCCGCGCATCGCGCGCTCGCCCGCATGGGTGCACGCGGGCTCGATACCCGCAAATGCCGCGTAATGTTCGAAGCGCCGCTGGCAGCCGGCATCCTGGGTGCCTTCGTGCAGGCAGTGAGCGGCGGCGCGCTATATAGAAAGACCACGTTCCTCGTCGACAGCCTCGGCAAACCCGTGTTTGCGCCGCATATCCAGGTGCTGGAAGACCCGCATGTGAAGGGCGGCATGGGCAGTGCGCCTTTCGACGAGGAAGGCGTGCGCACGCAGCGCCGCAACGTCGTGGAAGATGGCGTGGTGCAAGGCTATTTCCTGTCGACGTATTCGGCCCGCAAGCTCGGCATGAAAACGACGGGCAATGCAGGCGGTTCGCATAATCTGTCGCTGCGCAGCTCGCTCACCAAACCCGGCGATGACTTCGAGGAAATGCTCAAGAAGCTGGGCACGGGCCTGCTGCTGACGGAACTGATGGGGCAGGGCGTAAACTACGTTACGGGCGACTATTCGCGCGGCGCATCCGGTTTCTGGGTGGAGAACGGCAAGATCCAGTACCCGGTTGAAGAGATCACGGTCGCCAGCACATTGCAGGAGATGTTCCGGCACATCGAGGCCATTGGTGCCGATACGGTCGTGCGTGGCAACAAGGAAATTGGCTCCGTGCTGATCGAAAAGATGACGATCGCGGGGCAGTAAGAGCGTCTGCAGAAGCGAGAAAGCCCGGAACGGTTGGCGCCGTTCCGGGCTTTTTCAATGGAAGCGCGCGGTGGGCTAACCCGCTAGCCGATCAAGCGCTCGAAATCTGAAGTTAAACCGTGCGGCGCTCGTAAACCACGAACGAATAGTCGAAATCATTCGGCGCTGCCGCGTGATGCGTCTCCCGCGAGATCTCTTTCCAGACGGCTTCATCGGGTGCGTCAATGGAAATGTCGCCGGGGAAATCGGCGTCGATCTCGGTCAGGATCAGCTTGTGCGCGAGCGGCCAGCCTTCGCGAAACAACTCGGCGCCACCGATCAGGAATACTTCGCCAGCGTCGTCGCGAGCGCCAAGTTCCAGCGCATCGGCAAGCCGGATTACCGTATCGCAGCCCGCGAAGCGGCGCTCAGCGTCGCGCGACACGACTATATTCCGCCGTCCCGGCAACACCCGTCCAATGGACTCGTGCGTCTTGCGCCCCATCACGATAGGCGCGCCCATCGTCGTGCGTTTGAAGAACGCCAAGTCTTCAGGCAAGCGCCAGGGCAATTGGTTGTTGCGCCCGATCACGCCGTTGCGCGCGCGGGCGACGATCAGGGTCAGCGTCGTCATGATGTAGAGATCCGTATCCGGCTTTGAGATAAATCAAGCCGCAGATTCTACCCGACGCCCGCCGCCGCAAGCTTCCTCAACCCGCGTCGGCGCCGTTCGTCATCGCCGCGCCGCGCAACCCATGCGCGACCATCAGCCTGTACAACGTCACTCGCGAAATCCCCAGTTCCGCCGCCGCCTCGCTGAGCTTGTGCCGATGCCGCAGCAACGTCAGTTCGATCGCGCGTTTCTCGGCGGCATCACGGGCAGCGGCCAGCGTGGTCGATTCAATGCCGGTGCAGTGACCGAGCCCGAGGTCGTCGGCGGTGATCAGCTTGTTCTCCGCCATCACGATCGCGCGCCGCACGCGGTTGATCATCTCGCGCACGTTGCCGGTCCAGGCGTAGCTGTACATCGCTTCTATCGCCGACGGCGCAAAGCCGACGATCTTGCGTCTGCCGTCGCTCCTGAACTTGTGCAACACGTGCAGCGCGAGAATCTCGATGTCCTTGCCGCGTGCCCGCAGCGGCGGTTCGTCCACGCGCAGCACGCACAGCCGATGAAACAGATCGGTACGAAACCGGCCATCGGCCATGGCGGCATCCAGGTCGATGTGAGTCGCGGAAATGATCCGCACGTCGACGGCGACGGGGTCGTGTCCGCCCAGCCGGTCGATCTTGCGTTCCTGCAGGAAACGCAGCAAATGCACCTGGCTGTCGAGCGGCAGGTCGCCGATTTCATCGAGGAACAGCGTGCCGCCGTCGGCCTCTTCCACCCGGCCGATCTTGCGCTGGTTCGCGCCCGTGAACGCGCCGCGCTCGTAGCCAAACAGTTCGGACTGGATCAGATGATTGCCGATCGCGCCGCAATTGATCGCGACGAATGGCCCCTTGCGGCGCGGCGAGCGCTCGTGGATGGCCACGGCCGTCAATTCCTTACCGGTCCCTGATTCGCCGGTGATGAACACGTTGGCGTCGGTGTTCGCGACTTTGCGGATGGTGCGAAAGAGCTGCTGCATGGCCTCGCAGGTGCCGACCATCTGCTCGTCGCCGAACACGGTCGGGGTATCGGCCAGGTCAATGTCGCCGAGGCTCACCATGCCGTACGCGTGATCGACGAGGTAACCGATGGTCGCCGGTGCGACCGGGCCTTTCACGAAGTCGAAGCAGTAGTGCCGAATCAAGTGGCAGACGACCGGGTCTGCCAGGCGGTTGTCGTCAGTGAGGGCGATCCAGCCGGCTCGCTGATGACGCAGCGCAGGTTCGAGCGCGGCCAGCTCGCGCGCCGAAAAGCTGGTCATATCGACAATACCGGCTACCGGCGTATCGGTTTTCAGCACGCTGGCCTGGGTGGCGAGCGCCCCCGCCGATACCTTCCAGCCAAGGCTCTTCAAGTACGTGACCAGCGTCTCGTTCGGCGCCTGCGCGACGTACAGCAGGTTACGGACAGCGGACGCCGCATGGGGCGTCGGGATGATCGGAAGGCTCGCGAGAACCGCCAAACCGGAGAGATCGGGTGTGATCGAGGCGTCGGCGGGGAGGGCGCCCATTGGCGGTATTGAAGCCAGTGCGTTTTTACCCGACACGGGTACGGAGACGGGGGCAGATTCGAGCACGAGCGATCTCCTTTTGCAACGGGCTTTGCAACGGGCGCAATCGGTGTCCTGGCAGACACGGCGGTGCAATGCGCTGTCGATCCATGTTGTCGTCGAGCGGGACGCTGCGCACAACCTGCGGGCGCGTTCCTCGCGTGATTGCGCGGCGTGCTGGTGTGCCGCGCAATCAACGCGGCCTCGCTTCTTCCAGCTACTCCCGCTACTCGCTGAGAAATACGATCAGTGTCCTACTGTCCGACGTGTCGTTCAAATCCGGTTAAATCCTATTCACCGCGATGTTGCCCGGTTGCATCGAGTATCTGGCGGTCGATCTTCACACGACTTTACTGTTGCAATAGTCTGCACATTCCCGGCTACTGCGCCCTCTGGGTGGCCGCGCTCGCGACGTCCCCCGGTGTGGAGCGCGTGGCTGCATCTGCGGGAACGGGAGCAGGCACCGGCGGCGCGATCTCATCCCACAGCGTGACGCTGGTCGTGTGCCCGGCGACTGGGGACTCTTGCCTCGTCGCTGTGACTTTTTCAACCGAGGCCGCGTCCCGCATCGCGAGCGGCGCCGACGCAATGGGTTGAATCGATGCGGGTTGTTCCCGTTCCGTTACAGGATTAACAATAATGCGCTCGTTCGATGCTGCTTCGCCAGCGTCGCCGCTTCCATTTTTTCTTTCCGTAATAATGGCTGGCGGATTTGGCCGCATCAAGAATGTTTCATATCCGGACACTCCATGCGGGGACGTGGGCTGAATCACGGCATCGTTGTTTGCGATATTTTGCGCGCAAACGTTGTCGGCTGAGCTGCTCAGTACAAAGCACACGGCGCTAATGGCAGCTATCTTATGTGCTGTCGCAGTATTTTCTCGCTTGGCAACGCATCCGGTGCTTTCCATGACAATCTCCCTGATTCATTGTCATTGAGCGAAACATATGCCATGGCACGCATTCCGTTGCCGTTATTGGACCAGCGGCAAGCTAACTGAAAAACTGAATCAGAAAAAAGGCGAAAACGTTTCATGACTGAAACGATAGACGGTTAACGGCCATTTTTATCAAAAATTGCGTAATTGCTATTGTCTTATTTAAACTATTTGCAAACTGCTTATTAAAAGGCGGTCTCGTTGCTGAAACGCACACTGGCCCTGCTTCAGGACGGGTTCGCGGACATTGTTGCGGATATTTGTTTTCGAAGTATTCGCTTTATAGTAGTCTCTCAAAAACAGCATCTGAAACAAAACAGGTTCGTATAGAACCGCGCGACAGCACTCGTCGCTTCCGGGGTTTCACCGTTTGCAGTTTTCCGAATGACCGTTCGCTTGGGGCATGCGAGTCTTCGACGTCTGCAGCGTGGTTGAGGGCAGTTACCGGCGCGACCTTTTCAACGACCGTTGACGAAAGGATCAGAACAATGGAAGTCGCTCGGCGGCAACTAATCTACGTGACTCGTGACCCGAGCCCGCCGTTGTGTGCTCGGTTCGAGGAGAGGGGCTGGCACATAGAAGTGGTATCGAACGCGAAGGACGCCCGTCGGTGGCTTCGCAGTGATCTGGCAACTGGTGGCTTGCTGGATCTCTCAAGCAGCTTTGAAGCACACGAACTCGCGGCGCTCGAAGCGTCGCTGACGCTGACCAACGTCGGCTGGGTCGCGGCCACGGTGACAGGCCAACTCGAAGATGCGGCCGTGCGCCGGCTGATTCGGGACTACTGCTTCGACTACGTCACCTTACCCACATCGAATGATCGCGTTGTAGATGCAGTCGGCCACGCCTATGGAATGGTGGCGCTGCACGAGAACGCATCGAACGACGCGCGCGACGGCCGCGCCGAAGGCGAGATGGTCGGCTCGTGCGACGCCATGCTCGCGTTGTTCCGCTCTATCCGCAAGGTCGCCATGACCGATGCACCCGTGTTTATCTCGGGCGAATCAGGCACGGGCAAAGAACTCACCGCGGTTGCCATTCACGAACGTTCGGCGCGGCGCGACCAGCCGTTTGTCGCTATCAATTGCGGCGCCATTCCCGCGCACCTGTTGCAATCCGAATTGTTCGGCTATGAGCGCGGCGCGTTTACCGGCGCGAATCAACGCAAGATCGGCCGCGTGGAAGCGGCTAACGGCGGCACGCTGTTCCTCGATGAGATCGGCGACTTGCCGCTCGAAAGCCAGGCCAGCCTGTTGCGTTTCCTGCAGGAACGCAAGGTTGAACGGCTTGGCGGACATGGCTCAACGCCAGTGGATGTGCGCATTATTTCGGCCACCCACGTGGATATGCAGACGGCCATGATCGAAGGGCGGTTCCGTGCCGACCTGTATCACCGTCTGTGTGTGCTGCAAATCGATGAACCGCCGCTGCGGGCACGTGGAAAGGACATCGAATTGCTCGCGAAGCACATGCTGGACCGCTTTAAGAAGGACGCGAGCCGGCGTCTGCGCGGTTTCGCGCCCGATGCCATTGCCGCTATCCATAACTATGGCTGGCCGGGTAATGTGCGCGAGCTGATCAATCGCGTGCGTCGCGCCATTGTGATGTCCGAAGGGCGCCAGATCAGTGCGCGCGATCTCGAGCTCGGCGAGTACGTTGAAGTCGCGCCGGTGTCGCTGGCGCAGGCACGGGAGGCTGCGGAACGGCAGGCTATCGAACTCGCTTTGCTACGCCATCGCGGCCGTCTTGGCGACGCCGCACAGGAACTCGGCATTTCGCGGGTCACGCTGTACCGCCTTCTGAGCGCGCATGGCATGCGGCACATTGAAGTCGATGCACCGACGGAGCACGTTACGCGCGGCTAAGGTCCGCGTGTGACGGCCGCCTGTCGGTCGTCGGTCGCCAAGGTCTCTGCCTGATACATTCAAGCCCGGGGTTCACTCGAGTCCCGCGGATCGCTCGCATTTGTCCCCCCATTTATCCGCCATAAGAGGCCTTCGCACCCCGCCGTCCGGCGCTTGGTAAAATCGCGGTTTGGTTTTATCGGCGGCTGCGTTTTCCGCGTTTTCCAGGGCTTCGGGAAGCTGGCGCGGGAGTGCGCCGCAGGTGCGCGGAAATGTTCTGCCAAAATAGCGACACGCCCTCTTTTTACGAACGACCCTCCTCATGATCCAGTACCAAGAACTGCTCAAAGACATTCTCGAACGCGGCGCCCGCAAGATGGACCGGACTGGCACGGGGACGATCAGCACGTTTGGCCGTCAATTGCGTTTTGATCTGGCGGAGGGGTTTCCCATCGTCACGACCAAGCGCATCCACATGAAGAGCGTGGTCTATGAGTTGCTGTGGTTCCTGAACGGCGATACGAACATCAAGTATCTGAACGACAACGGTGTGACCATCTGGGACGAATGGGCCGATGAAAATGGCAATCTCGGACCGGTATACGGGCATCAATGGCGCTTCTGGCCAAAGAGCGATGGCACGATGGTCGATCAGGTGAGCGCGCTTGTGCATCAGATCAAGACGCGGCCTAACTCACGGCGGTTAATGCTGACCGCCTTGAACGTGGCGGATTTCCCGGACGAGTCCATGTCGCCCGTCGATAACGCCCGTGCCGGAAGAATGGCGTTGGCTCCTTGCCATTGCCTCGCGCAGTTCTACGTGAACGAAGGCAAGCTGAGCTGCCTGTTGTATTGCCGCAGTCAGGACGTGTTCCTGGGCACGCCGTTCAATATCGCGAGTTATGCATTGCTCACCCACATGCTCGCGCAGCAATGCGATCTGGAGGTGGGGGAGTTAGTCTGGACCGGCGGCGATTGCCATATCTACCTGAACCATCTGGAGCAAGTGGACCTGCAATTGAGCCGTGAACCGTATCCGCTGCCGAAGCTCGAACTGGCGAGAAAACCCGCGTCTATCTTCGATTACCAATACGAAGACTTCGTGATCGAAGGGTATCAATATCATCCGGGCATCAAGGCGCCGATCGCAATTTAGATCGGTATGGGCGTGCAATAAGCGTGGAATAAGCGCTGCCTTCGCGCGCGTTCCGGCTTCAATGAATTGAAGCCGGAACGCCTGCCCATTAAACCATCACGGCGTAACGATGTTGAACATCGGGTCGAAGGTGTCGAGCAGGGTTAACAACTCGCTGACCTTCTGGCTGTTGCCGCTGATCTTGTCCGCGTCCAACGGTGCTTGCGCGCCGCCCGTCAGCAACCTGGTGAAATCATTCTTGCTCATGGTGAGCGTGGCATCCGGGTTCGCGAGCGTGACACCTTCGGTATAGATCAGCACCGAATTACGCAACTCGATGCCGTACTTCCTGCCGTCGCCGAGATTCCAGTTGATGACCGTATGCTTGCCGTCCGCCTTGGGACCGTTGAGCCGGATACCCATGTAGTCAAGCAGCATGTCAGGGCTCATGGCGGCAATGGCATCGGGTGTTGCCGTATTGATGCCCTTGCCCTTCGGCACGCCATTGCGCAACTCGAACGCACCCATCAGGTACTCGTTGCGCCAGGTCGGGTTCTCCGTCTGGTAACCGAGCTGCTCGAGCGCATCTGCCTCCAGCTCGCGAGCGGCCTTGTTCGACGGATCGGCGAATACGACCTTGTTCATCACGGTCGCAACCCAGCGGTAATCACCCTTGTCGAATGACTCTTTTGCTTTCGCCGTTACCGCGTCGGCGCCGCCCATGAACTCGACGAAACGTACAGACTCTTCTTCCGGCGGCAGCGGGTGCAGGTTAGCCGGATTCGAGTCATACCAGCCGAGATAGCGCTGGTAGATGCCCTTCACGTTGTGATTCACCGATCCGTAATAGCCGCGGTTAAACCACTTCTTGCCAATGCTGTCAGGTAGCTGAACCTGTTCCCCGATTTCGTTCATGGTGTAGCCGGCGTTGGCGAGGCGCAGCGACTGATCGTGGAGATACTTGAGCATGTCGCGCTGGTCCGCCATGTAGTTCACCACCTTCTGACGGCCCCAGGTCGGCCAGTGATGCTGCGCGATCACTACGTCCGTACGGTCGCCGTATCGGACGATGGCTTCGTTGATTGTTTTCCACCATTGCACCGTATCGCGTACTTGCGCGCCGCGCAGCGTGTACAGGTTATGCATGGTGTGGGTGGTGTCCTCGGCGGTGTCGAGCAGCTTGAACTGCGGCATGTAGATCAGCATCTCGGAGGGCGCTTCCGTGCCCGGCGCCATCTGGAACTCGAACTGAATGCCGTCGATATTGCGGGTATCGCCGGTTTTTTCCACGGTGTCGTT
This sequence comes from Caballeronia sp. SBC1, assembly GCF_011493005.1. Classification (NCBI taxonomy): domain Bacteria; kingdom Pseudomonadati; phylum Pseudomonadota; class Betaproteobacteria; order Burkholderiales; family Burkholderiaceae; genus Caballeronia; species Caballeronia sp. SBC1. Next base: position 2,800,167 of record NZ_CP049156.1, on the reverse strand, counting down.
AGGCTGGATCAAGCCGAGATTGCCGCGGGACGTGGTTTTGCCGAGTCCCGCATCGATCTGGCCTCGGGCGCTTGCCGGCAGCATTGCGCCGTATTGATACAGCGAGCGGCGCCCCATTGCGTTGCCGGCGTAAATGTTCTCGGCCACCGCTTCCTGCAGGAAGCCTTCCGGGGCGAGCACCTTGACCTTGCCGCTCTTGACATCTGCTTCGTCGATCACACCCTTCACGCCGCCATAGTGATCCGCGTGGCTGTGCGTATAGATAACGGCGACCACCGGCTTCTTCGGCCGATGCTGGAAGTAAAGATCCAGCGCGGCGCGCGCGGCTTCGCGCGTTGTCAGCACGTCGATCAGGATGATGCCCGTGTCGCCTTCAATGATCGTCATGTTGGCGAGGTCGAGTCCGCGCACCTGGTACACGCGGTCCGTTACCTTGAACAGGCCAGTAAACATGTTGAGCTGAGCGATGCGCCACAGGCTTGGGTTGACGGTGTCCGGCGCGTCGCCCTTCAGGAAGTTGTATTTGTTCAGGTCCCAGCTGGTGCGGCCGTCGTCGGTTGGGAACGTGCCGGTCGTGAGCTTGCCGATGAAACCGCGCTGCGCGTCGTCGAAATCCGTTTTGTCGGCGAAGGGGAGTTGCTGGTAGACCGCCAGGTTATCCTGCCGGGTGATGGCCGTGGCGTCCTTGGCGGGCGCGAAAGCGGCTTGCTGCGCGAGCGCAAAGGGCGTGGCAAGCAAACTGAGAGCCGCGAGCGCGGTAAGCGTGAGCCGGTGCGGCGTTGCGATCATTATTATCTCCGTTGATAAGCTGTGTTTTTTGCGTTGTTCATGCCTGATTCGATGCAAGGCGCGGTATGGGCTTCGACGAGGTTTCCGTTACTACGCTTTTCTCAGATTCAGGTCATTGAATTCAATAAATTTTGTATTCCTAATAATGATGATTTGGCGTATTCCCGTTGTAATTTGACAAGCGGGTTGAGTTCGCGCCTTGAACACGAAAGCGAGCCAAAAACTTTACATGTGAACCGGTTTTGTAAGTGTCATATTTCGTCCGCACACAGCCACGGCCATTCCAACTGAACGCTCAGTCGGAATGGCCGTGGCTGTGATTTCGGCAGTGCTATGCCGGTGCTATGCGGCTAGACGCCAGTAAGGACGGCGGCGAAATGCCGCTCGCCCGCGGGGGTGACTCGCAGGACCCGTCGCTTGGCTGTTGTTTCAACCCAGCCGTGTTCGGTGCAGGCGTCGAGAAACGCCGCGCCCAGCGCGCCGCCCAGATGCGGCCGGCGTTCGCTCCAGTCGATGCACGTGCAGGCGAACCGCCTGCGCCGTGCTTTCTGCGCCGTGAGATCAATGCCGAGCCGCGAAAATTCATCGATTCCTTGCGGCGTTGCATCGAGCGCGGTGGGGCCGGGCTGCTTCGAGCCGGCCTGCGCGCCGCCTTGAGCGCTCTGCGCGACTTCCAGCCATTTCGATGTCAGCATCCGGTCGAACAGCCGCACAGCCAGTTCGCCCGCGAGATGATCGTAACAAGTCCGCGCATAGCGCATGTCGAGCGGTACGGCAGACGCCGGCCGTGGCGCAGGCCGATGCGCCTGCGCCGCTTCCCGCAGCGGCGCGCTGGCTTGCGCCAGATTAGCCAGCGCTTCAATCGCCATGGCGATATCGGGTGTTGCAATGCGGTAATACCGATGCCGCCCGCTCACTTCGAGCGCCAGCAGGCCACTCTCGACGAGCCGGGCGAAATGCCCGCTGGCGGCGGATGGCGAGATACCGGCGATCATGGTGAGTTCACCGGCGGGCCGGGCGGTGCCGTCCATCAGCGACCACAGCATGGCGGCGCGGCCGGGGTCCGCGAGCAGGGCACCTATGCGTGATAAACCGGGAAATGGGCGTGCATCGTCGTGATCGAGCGTCATCGCAGCCTCCTTGGATACGCTCTACTTTAGCCGCTTCTTGCACGCGATGTTTCATCGAAACCTGAAGTATTGATTCAGGGCTGGACATCATCATGAGCGCCGCGTAAGCCCCGCGCTAGAATGATGTTTCGCGTCGAGTGAAGGCCGTGCAGGAGACTTCCATGGTAAAAATTTTGATGGCAACGCTGCTTGTGGCGGCGTGTGCCGGTTGTGCGGGACCTTCGGGCGGGTCGCCGTCAGCAAGCGGGTCGAGCGGCATCACCATGTACGGGGTGATCGACGAGGGCATTTCCGTGCGCAAATGAGCGCCTAAGCCGTGCCTAAGTTGTGCCTAAGTTGTGCCTAAGTTGTGCCTAAGTTGTGCCTAAGCGCTGGAGCGGGCCGGCGAGCGCTTTTTTGAGACTCGTATAATTCGGTAACTCCACTTATCAGGCAGGCCCGTCGGGCTTGTCTTACATCGACATGAAACCTGCGGCGCCCATCCCTCAATCCACTGACGCCCCGATCACCGATCGGTCGGAGACCACGTTTCGTTTTCTCGCCGAACCGACGTCCGTCAATTTCGGCGGGAAGGTTCACGGCGGTGCGCTGATGAAGTGGATGGACGAGACGGCCTACGCGTGCGCCGCGGTCTGGTCCGGGCGCTATTGCGTGACAGTCAGCGTGGGCAATATCCGTTTTCGCAGGCCGATCCTGGTGGGCAACCTGGTCGAATTACGCGCGCGCGTGGTGGCAACGGGGCGCACGAGCATGCATTTGCATATCTCGGTGCACGCAGGCGATCCGAAGAGCGGCGTGCTGCAACAGACCACCGATTGCCTGATGGTGTTCGTCGCCGTCGATGAACAGGGCAAGCCTGTGCCGGTGCCTTCGTTCGTGCCCGTGACGGACGAGCAAAAGCGGCTGGCGAAATATGCGATGGACGTCAAGGACGCGTTGGACGCCATCGTGGAATTGAAGCCGGAAGAAGTCGCGGCGGGGAAGGTTTAAAAGGGATAAGGGGCGCTGGCCGCAAAACCGCCAGCGCGGCGCCCATAATTGGCACAAGCGGCCGCTCCCCTTCGATATTTGCAGAAAATAGAGCAAACAAATCAGACGTTTCTCATTCATGTATTGCTGAGCTATCGGCATAGTTCGCGCACGCGTAAAAGCCCACTGAGCCCGCGCGCAACTACAACCCATGAAATGAGGAAACACCGTGAACTGGACTGCGGGCTACAACACTTCTGTCGCCTATACCAATAGTTACCACCACGAACAAAGTCCGACTTTCTTGAACGCCTGCCTTGTAATGCAGCGTGTATCACCGCCCTCCATCGATAAATTTACGTACTGTGAACTGGGATTCGGCCAAGGCCTGACCGCGTTGATCCTGGCGGCAACACATCCCAACGGCGATTTCTACGCCTGCGACTTCAACCCGTTGCACGTGCTGGCGGCCGTGTCGGTACGAGATGAAGCCCGTCTGCCGAATCTCACCTTGCTGGAAAACGACTTCGGCGAACTTGCTCAGGGAAAGGTCGAGCTGCCCCAATTCGACTACATCACGATGCACGGTATCCTTTCCTGGATATCAGACGAAACCCGCGCGCAGATCGTGCAATTCCTGAGGCGCTATCTGAAACCAGGGGGGGTCGTTCAGGCAGGCTACAACGCGATGACCGGTTGCGCTCAAGTAATGCCGCTTCAACGCTTGCTGACGTTGGGGGCCAAACGAGAGGGCGGGACGTGGACGAAGGCGTCGGCGCTTGCCAGGACGCTAGCGGGTATCGACGCGTTGCATTTTCAGCGTAATCCTGATTCGCTGTTGCGTATCCACGATTTCGATGCCATGGATCCACGCTACCTCGTCCACGAGTATTTGCAAGAGGCATGGACGCCGTTTTACTTCGCCGATATCGCGCGTGAAATGTCTGAGGCGAAACTGACTTTCGCGGGCAGCGCCAGCTTCTCGCACATGTTGCCGGTCGAGTGGTTGACCGATGAGCAGCGAGAGATGGTGAATACCATTGCCGATCCAATCGACGCCGAGGAAGTGCACGATTACTGCAGCAACCGCCTGTTCCGTAGAGATATTTTTGTGCGCGGAAACATGCCGCTCAACGATGCCCGTCTGCGCGAGCAAGCTGAACATATCCATGTGTGGGGTAACGCGTCTGTCGCATACGAACGGGTAGTCGCATCGGAACATGCTACGGTGACGCGCGGTCCCGAGTTCCATCACACGCTTTACGCTCTTTTGCGCCGCTCGGAAATGACGTTGGCCCAGATTTTCGATTCCCCTGAATTCACCGGTCTGATGCTCGATGACATTCTCAAGATCCTGCGTTTGTCGATCGCAACCGGCGAAACGTCGATCCGCTACGGCGCCGAGCAGCCGTGCGAGACGGCGGACCGGTTAAACGCGGTGCTGCTCTCGCGGGCCGAACGGGGTGAGGTCTGGAACGCGCTTGCGTCTCCGCGCATGGGCGGTGGCGCGGCTGTCGGCACGTTGGACCAGTTGCTGCTGGCGTCGCTCCACGAGAAGACCGACCGAACCAAGGCACTCAGCAAGGATACGGACGAGCTGATTGCACGCATCAAACGCTCGTTGGTCGCAACAGGTCTGCGTCTGCGGATTGCCGGCGCGGAGGTGTCGCCTGAAGATATTGAGATGCGTCTGGGCCATATTCTTGCCGACTCGGGCAAGAAGCTCATTGCGCATTCGGAACATCTTGGTTTCTGGCGTGCGCAAAAACCGGCACGATAAGGGGGAGGCGGTTGATAAAGCGCGGATTCATCAACCGCTGCTCCCTATTCTGATGTTACTTCTTGCCGACCATGTCTTCCGGTTTCACCCACTCGTCGAATTCCGCCTCGGTCACAAACCCAAGCGCCAGCGCGGACGCCTTCAGCGTCGTGCCTTCCTTGTGCGCCTTCTTCGCAATCTTTGCGGCCTTGTCGTAGCCAATATGCGGATTCAGCGCCGTCACGAGCATCAGCGATTCGTTCAGCAAACTATCGATACGTGATTCGTTCGCCTCGATCCCCACCGCGCAGTTATCGTTGAAACTCTGCGCGCCGTCGGCCAGCAGACGAACCGATTGCAGCACGTTGTGCGCGATCATCGGGCGGAACACGTTGAGCTCGAAATTACCGCTCGCCCCACCAATATTCACCGCCACGTCATTCCCAAACACCTGGCAGCAGAGCATGGTGACGGCTTCGGATTGGGTCGGGTTGACCTTGCCCGGCATGATCGAGCTACCCGGTTCGTTTTCCGGAATCGACAATTCTCCAAGCCCGCAACGCGGTCCGCTCGAGAGCCAGCGGATGTCGTTGGTGATCTTCATCAAGCTCGCCGCGATGGTCTTCAGCGCGCCGTGCGCGAACACGAGCGCGTCGGCGGCAGCCATGACTTCGAATTTGTTCGGCGCGGTTTCGAACGGCAAGCCGGTTAGCTTGCCGATCACGCCGGCTACCTTCACTGCAAACTCGGGATGCGCGTTCAAACCGGTGCCAACCGCCGTGCCGCCCAACGCCAGTTGATACAGATGCGGCAAGGTCGATTCAACGTGCCGGATGCCCTGGTCAAGCTGCGCGACATAACCCGAGAACTCTTGTCCGAGCGTAAGCGGCGTGGCGTCCTGCAAGTGCGTACGGCCAATTTTCACGATTCGCTCGAACGCCTTCGATTTCTTGTCGAGCGTCTCGCGCAAGGTCTTGAGCGCAGGCACGAGATGTTTCGTGATCGCGACCGCGGCGGCAATGTGCATCGCAGTCGGGAACACGTCGTTCGATGATTGCCCGCGATTCACGTCGTCGTTCGGATGCACCTTGCGCTGTTCGCCGCGCTCGCCGCCCATCAATTCGCTCGCCCGGTTCGCAATCACCTCGTTGAGGTTCATGTTGGTCTGCGTGCCAGACCCCGTTTGCCACACGGCGAGCGGGAATTCGTCGGCGTGTTTACCGGCCAGGATCTCGTCGGCGGCCGCGATGATCGCCTGCGCTTTATCGGCGGCGAGCACCTTTAGTTCAGCATTCACTTCCGCCGATGCGCGCTTCACGATCGCGAGCGCATCGATCAGTTCAGGCGATTGTTTCTCGCTCGAAATCTTGAAGTTCTGCAAGGAACGCTGCGTTTGTGCGCCCCAGAGTTTTGCGTTAGGCACGGCGATTTCGCCGAAAGTGTCCTTCTCGAGTCTTACGTCGTCCGTCATGGCTTCATGCTCCTTCGGCTTGCTTCAGGTTCGGGTTGGAATCGGGGCTGAATATGGACCGCGCCATCGCGTTTCTGAATCCGGTTAGCCTGCACATTTCAGAATCTAAAAGTTCAAAGCTGCGAGTCGACGGGCAGCAGCATGAACAGACCCGTCAACACGTTGCGATAAAGGCCCGCTTGCGGGTCGAAATTGTAAGTGCGCACCAGGCCGTCGTCCTCAGTGGTCCAGATGAGCGGGGACATGGGCGCGCCGATGTTCTTCAGGCCCGCCAGCACAGCCGGCGAAGCGAGTTCCACACGATACGCTCTCGCCTGCGCCGTGCCGGCATCGAACAATCGTGCTGCCTCGCTCGCAATTTGCTGGTTGTAGATCACCAGCGCGAGTTCCGTGTTGAGCGACGCCGAGCGCGGGTCCAGATTCATCGATCCAATCACAAGGATACTGCGATCGATCGTATAAGCCTTGGCATGCAGGCTTGCCCGCGATTGCGAGCCGAACAGCCCGGTGCGCGGCCGGCTGTCGCCCTGGGCCTGTACCGGCTTGAACTCGTATAACTCTACGCCGGCCCTGAGCATCGGCACGCGATACGGCGCGTAACCCGCCTGCACCGCGACGGCGTCGGTGGCCGCCATCGAATTGGTCAGCACTTTCACCTTCACGCCGCGCGCGGTGATGGCGGCAAGCGCCTTTACACCCTCGTCGTGCGGCACGAAATACGGCGAAATGATGAGGACCTCGCTACGCGCCTGGTTCGCGAGTTCGATCAGGCGCTGCATGGGCGGGCTTTTGTAGTCTTTATCGGGATGTTCGATCTTCACCGGAGAATCGGCTTCGAATTCCGTGCGCGCCCAGGTCAGGCCCAGCCCATCCTGTGCTATTTGCCGGGCGAGCGGCGTGGCGTTCAGTGGCTTGGCGTTCAGCGGATCGGCCTGTTCTTTCCAGTGCTGGCGCAGGTCTTCGCGGGTTTTGTCGAGATCGGCGGGATCGAATTTTTGCTTGTTCAGCGCGCGCAGCGGATACGCAATCGAGCTGTTCCAGTACTCGTCAAAACTCGCCGATATCTTGTGCGTCACTGGCCCGGCCGCAAACACATCGAGATCACGAAACTGCAGCGTTGCGCTCGCGCTGAAGTATTCGTCGCCGAGATTACGGCCGCCCACGATCGCGATCTGGTTGTCCGCGATCATCGCCTTGTTGTGCATGCGGCGCGTGAAATGATCGACCTTCGTGAGCAGGTTACGCGTGCGTTCGCCGAAACTTCGGGTCGCGCTGCCGAAGGGATTGAACACGCGGATATCGATGTTGTCATGCGAATTCAGCGCGGCCATGATCTGGTCGATGTCCTTGAAATTCAGGTCATCGACGAGCATGCGCACCTTGACTCCGCGATCCGCCGCGTAAAGCGCGGCGCCGAGCAGCAACTTGCCCGTGTTGTCCTCGTTCGCAATGTAGTACTGCATGTCGAGCGTCTTGGTCGCCGCGCGGGCAAGCGCAATGCGGGCCTGCAGCGCCTCGGTGCCGGTGGGAAGCAGGCGCACGCCGGACTCGCCCGGGTGCGCAGCTTCCTTTGGCAGGAGCGCAGTGCGCAAGGGGGTGTCGGCGGTGGCAGAGAGCGCGTGGGTGGCGGGGCGATCGAACGCGGTTGCAGGCGGCCGCGTGGCGCAGGCGGCGAGCGTCAGCGCCGTGAGCACGGCGGCGGCGAATGCCAGGCCGCGCGACAGCCGTGGTGTGGGAACGGGCCGTTCCTGGGTGATAGGCTGGGATGAAACCTGTCCGGCTTGGGGGCGCCCCGTGCGCCTGCCGGTGTGCTGGCCTTGTCCGGCTTGGGACATAGATGACTCAGAGAACTGCCTGCTGCGTTCCGACACGTCCATTCCTCTTGTTTTGCCCGAGCGATTTTTATGAACTGCTTGCGGTTGTTGTGCACGCAGTGGCCGCGTGCAGCGCCGGATCTCGCGCGAGTCTGCCCAAGGATCATGCGCGGTCATTTTATTGGAAATCGTCTACGGACACGGCGAATGCGTCGATTTGCGAAAAAGCGGAGGGGGCGAGCTTGAAGAACCGTGTTATTACCACGCGCGGACGAAAAAAAGCCCGCTTCGACGAAGCGGGCTTAATACCCCTGTTACTGGATGAATCTCAAGGAGACGGCTTGATCGTATCTTCGCGCCGCTCCAAATCCAACCAACAATGTCTGCTTAACTTATGCCCGCTCCAATCCGAAGATTCGTAGCCACTACTTCAAGCCGTATGGCTGGGAGCCTGCACGGATTTAGCTGAGTCAAGCGCGCTGCGCGTGACCAGACGGCGACTCATGCGGTCGAAGCGAAGGGTCATCAGCACCGCGACGCTCGCAAGTCCCGCAGCCAGTCCCCACCACAAACCTTTCGTGCCGCCGTTGAAGTGAAACGCCAGCATGTAGCCCGTCGGAAAGCCGATGCCCCAATAACCGAGCGCTGCCGCAAGCATGGGGACGCGCGTGTCCTTGAGCCCGCGCAGCACACCCGACGCGACTGTTTGCATGCCGTCGACGATCTGGAACACGGCCGCCACGCCCAGCAGCGACGCAGCCAGCGCGACGGTCTGGGCGTTCTTCGGGTCATGGAGATGGAGATACAGCCCGACGATCGCATGCGGCGCCAGCACCAGCACGCAGCCCGACATCGCCATGAATGCCACGCCTAGCGCAATTGCCACGAACCCGGCGTGGCGAGCGGCCAGCGGCTGTCCTGCGCCGATCCAGTAGCCCACGCGCACGTTTGCCGCCTGGCCGATAGCCAGCGGCACCATGAACGCCACCGACGCCACGTTCAGCGCGATCTGGTGCGCTGCGAGCGGGGCTTCGCCGAGCGTGCCGACAGTCATCCCGGTGGCGAGAAACAGCGTGGATTCGACGCCGTAGGTGATCGCAACCGGCCAGCCGATGCCGAATAATTCGCCCATCAGCGGCAGGCGCGGCCGTGACGCCACCACAAAATGTTTGTATCGAGCACGCAAATGCAGGAACGCGATCAGCACCAGCGCCGTTAGCCAGACGGTGATCGTGGTAGCGACTGCCGAGCCGAGAAAACCGAGTTCGGGCAGGCCGTAGGCGCCGTGGATCAGGCCGTAGTTGAGAAACCCGTTCACGAACACGCCACCAATCGATACCCACAGCAGCCGCTTCGCCGCACCGATAGCCGGCAGGAACGCGCGCATCATGCCGATCCCGAGCAGGCTGCCCGGCGCACCCCAGCGCAGGATCGCGCAATATTCGCCGACATTTTTGGCGAGCATGGCGGGTTCGTGGAACGCGAGCAGGATCGGTTCGGCGAAGCTCAGCAGCGTGAATGCGGGAATCGCGAGCAGCAGCGACAGCACCACCCCGGTCCAGTAGATATTCGGCACGAGGTGATCGTTGTTCGCGCCACGCGCGTGCGAGACGGAGACGCTCACCGACGTCAGCACGCCTTGCAGCAGCACCACGACCACGAAGAACAGGTTTGCGCCCAGGCCGCCGGCCGCGAGGGAATCGGGGCCGAGCGAGCCGAGCAGGATGGTGTCGGTGACGCCCATCGCCATTTGCGCCAGTTGCGAGATGGCGAGCGGCGCGGCGAGCCTCGCGGTATCGACGGCATGACGGGAAAGGCTTGGCGGCGCGTTCGCGCGGATCATTCTGGATGGCATGACGGATTATCTGGATGCTTTGCTGCACGGCAACAACCGCGCAAAAACGGCAACGGGCGATGCAGCGAACCGTTACCGGTCCTGCATCGCCCGCTCGTTCCGGCCGCGCTCCAGCCTGATTGAGCTGAAGCTCCGCTTTGAATTTCTGCTTTGAATTTCAGCTTTGAAACCCGGCTTCAAATCTCAGCTTGAAGTCTCGGTTTTGAAGCGCGCCAACTTGAAAAGCTGGCTGCAACCGTCAACAAGCTGAAAGCGGCGAAAGGGAACGAAAGCCGTCTAGCTTATTGCTTGATTGCGTTTATGTCGATAACGACGCGGTATTTGACATCATCCATCTCGCTTACGCATCGCTTGCACCGATCATTTCGGTTTCTGAACCTTGATCGTGGTGTCTTCGATAACCACTGTCTGGCCCGCGCGGATCTTGCATGTCTTGCGCAACTCGATCTTGCCGTCAACCTTCACCTCGCCCTCGGCGACGCGCGCTTTCGCCGAGCCGCCGCTGTCGGCCAGGCCCATCAGCTTGAGCAGGTTGTGAAGTTCGACGTAGTCGCCCGTGAGCGTGAATTCGAGTCGCGGCATGTGAGCGGTCTTTGCAGGGTGGGGCGGAAAGGGCGCCCATGATAAACCAGCCGGGCACGCAAAGTGCGTCTACAGCCCAGACTCCCGGATATCGGAGCGTATGGCTGTTTGCAATATGTCAGTAAGTGAAACCTTCGGTAACAATGACGTGTTTTTGCGAACTCCAGCGTCCGGCCCCGGGTCAGTCATAGTGATCGGTGCGTTTTTTACGCGGCTTTTTACGCGTCATGCCGGTCATCAGAAGTGTAGACGGGTATTTGCGGCGCGCGGTGTTTGAGGACACAACACACATCGCTTGGGCGTCGCGGTTGATTGCAATGGTTGCAATCGGCCGCCCGGAATAAAAACTGCCAGAGAGGAAATGAATATGTCGCAAGTCAAGAAAATGCTGTTGGGTACCGCTTTTGTCGCCATGGGTCTGTCCGCGTCCGCGTTCGCGCAGACCGCGCAGCCTGCCGCTGCCGATGCCGGCCAGATGGCCGCGCAAACCGCGCCGCCGCCGCAGAATATCGTCGCACCGGCGCCTACCGATCCGCTGGTTGTGAAGCGCAATGCCAACGCGCAGGCTAGTGCTGAATACAAGGCGTCGAAGAAGGCATCGAAGCAGGATCTGAAGGCGACGAACAAGGAAGCGAAGGCGCAATACAAGGAGCAGGTGCGCAACGCGAAGATCAACAAGAAGGCCGACAGGCAGACCGCCAACGACCAACTGAAGTCCGCCGAGCCGGATGGTCCGAAGGATACGGGCCTGCAGCACTAAGTTTTAAGCTTGATGAATTGAACGCGGCCCCTTAAGCGGGGCCGCTGGTAAGGAGGAATTCATGACCATGACCACGAAGCGCTTGTTCGCAGCGTTGCTCGCGGGCGCATTCGCGACGGCCGCTACTGTGTCGGTCGCGCAGACGCAGACCACGGCCGAACCCACGCACGCCGAGAAGAAAGCGGCGAAGAAGCAGGCCGAAGCGGATAAGGACGCAAATGTAGCGCAGGCCAAGGCCGACAAGAAAAAGACGGAATCCCAGGCGAAGGCGAATGAAGCCGCCGCCGATGCGAACCTGAAAAACGCGAAGAAAGCGGACTGATTCGCGGTAGATCCCGTTGCAGGGAAATGACGATGGCCCGGTGCGCGTAAGCGCACCGGGCCATTTTTTATAGGGCCAAAAGCCTGTTGCATCAGTTGCTTGCGTGAATGAGTTGTATGGATATACAGTGTGCGTCACCCTTTTTTAAAGCCCTTGCGACGTGCTCACGCTTAATTCCGCCACCGACGACGATCTCGCGCCCAAGCCGGCGCGGGAAGAAATCGCGTCGTACCTGACCAAACTGAACGACGCCCAAAGGGAAGCGGTCGAGTACGGCACGCAAGCATCGAACGCTGGCGACCCTGCCGGCGCGCTGTTGGTGATCGCGGGGGCGGGATCGGGCAAGACGAATACGCTGGCGCATCGCGTGGCGCATTTGCTGGTGAAGGGCGCGGACCCGCATCGAATACTTTTGCTGACGTTCTCGCGGCGCGCAGCCAGCGAGATGACCCGGCGCGTGACGCGTATTGCGGTGAACGCTTTGGGTAATCGGAGCGTGATCGCGCAGGGCCTCACGTGGTCCGGGACCTTCCACAGCGTGGGCGCGCGTTTGTTGCGCGATTACGCGGATCTCGTGGGGTTGTCGCCGTCGTTCACCATCAACGATCGCGAGGATTCCGCCGATCTCATGAACCTCGTGCGGCATGAACTCGGGTTATCGGCGAAGGAAAAGCGCTTTCCGGCCAAGTCCACGTGCTTCTCCATCTATTCGCGCGTGGTCAACACCGGCGCTTCGCTTGCCACGGTGCTCGACCAGGCGTTCCCGTGGTGCCGCGAATGGGAGGACGATCTGCGACGGTTGTTCGCCGCGTACGTCAACGCGAAGCAGCAGCAAAGCGTGCTCGACTACGACGACTTGCTGCTCTACTGGTCGCATCTCGCTGCCGAGCCGTCCATTGCCGCGGATCTGTCGAGCCGTTTCGACCATGTGCTCGTCGATGAATACCAGGACACGAACAAGCTACAGGCGTCCATCCTGCTATCGATGAAACCCGACGGCCGCGGCCTGACCGTAGTCGGTGACGACGCCCAGTCCATCTATTCGTTTCGCGGCGCGACGGTACGCAATATCCTCGACTTCCCGAGTCACTTCAATCCGCCCGCGAAATGCGTGACGCTCGAGCGCAATTACCGCTCGACGCAGCCCATTCTGGCGGCATCGAATGCGGTGATCGGACTCGCCGCCGAGCGTTATACGAAGAACTTGTGGACCGACAAGGCTTCGGCGCAACGGCCGCGCATTGTTTCGGTGGCTGACGAAGCCGATCAGGCGCGGTATATCGTCGAGCAGGTGCTGGAGGCGCGTGAAGGCGGCATGACGCTGAAGCAGCAAGCGGTGCTGTTTCGCGCCGCGCATCATAGCGCCGCGCTCGAAATCGAACTCACGCGGCGCAACATTCCGTTCGTGAAGTTCGGCGGGCTGAAGTTTCTCGATTCCGTTCACGTGAAGGACGTGCTCGCGGTATTGCGTTGGGGTGAGAACCCGCGTGATCGCGTGGCCGGGTTTCGCGTGCTGCAGTTGCTGCCGGGAGTGGGGCCGGCAATCGCCGGACGCGTGCTTGATCAGGTGGCCGAGCGCAGTGACACGCCGGCCGCGTTAGCCGGATTCGCCGCGCCGTTGCGCGCGAGCGAAGACTGGCCGGCGCTCGTCACTATGATGTCGAAGGTTTGCGCGCGCGAAAGCGGCTGGCCCGCTGAGTTCGAGATGATCCGGCGCTGGTACGAACCCCATCTGGAGCGCAATCACGAAGACGCGTCCATCCGGCATGGCGACGTGTTGCAGATGGAAAGCATCGCATCCACGTATCCCACGCGCGAGCGTTTTCTCACCGAACTGACGCTCGATCCGCCCGATGCCACCAGCGACGAATCGGGTGTTCCGCTTATCGATGAGGATTATCTGATTCTCTCCACCATCCATTCGGCCAAGGGCCAGGAGTGGAAGAACGTGTTCGTGCTGAATGGCGTGGACGGCTGCATTCCGTCCGATATGGGCACGGGCAGCGACGAGGAAATCGACGAAGAACGGCGGCTGTTGTACGTCGCCATGACACGTGCGAAAGAGGATTTGCACATTGTCACGCCGCAGCGTTTCTACGTGCACAACCAGACGCATATGGGTGACCGGCATGTCTGGGCGGCGCGCACGCGATTCATTCCCGCACATCTGATGCCGCAGTTCGAAGCGTGCGCGTGGCCGCTGGTCCCTGAGCCCAGCGCGCCGACGGCGGCGGGGCTGGCCGCTGCAGCAAAGGCGAAAGTCGATATCGCCGCGCGGCTCAAGAAGATGTGGGAGTGAAGGGCTTCAGTTGAGCTCGGGACCGGCTCAACGCTCAGCGCGCGAAGGCTTTGGCGCTTTGCGCTCCGGCGTGAAAATCGCACGCAGCCAGTTGCCGAAGCGGGTGAAACCGTCGTATGGCTCTTCAATAAAAATCTCCGGCTTGATCATGCGTATCTGCTCGAGCACTTGCTGCGCTTCCTGCTTCGATATCGACCCATGAAACATGCCAAGGCGCAGCAGGCAGCGCAATTCACCGAGCTTCTCGCGCGATGTCGATCCCACACTGTGTTCGGTCGCAATCTTGGTTTCGTACACGCGTTGACGCAGTGAGTCGGCGAGACGCCATGCGGGCGTCTGCATTTTCATCTCCAGTTCCTGGATGTCCGATGCCGCTTCCTTGATCTGGGCCGCGAGCGTGTCTATCTGCGTCGGGTCGCCGTTCGCTTCGGTCACGATAGCCGTGGCCCACGCGCGCGATGCCTTCACGAGATCGTCCGGTTTCCAGTCCGAGCGCACCGCGAAGCCGAAACCGTGTTCCGCGGCTTGACGCATCATCATTTCGACGACGTCCGGAAACTCCTTGTCGAGTGCCCGTTTCGCCCACGCGTACTGACCGTTTTGCAGCATTCGCTGGACAGCCAGTTCGGTGAGCGGCGTGGGGTTGTCGAGCAGTTTTGCGCGCAGGAAATCTTCGAACGTGGGCGTGACGAATTGGGGGTCGAACTTGAGCGACAGACGAATCAACGTCTCGAAGTCGCGACGTAGCGCCGCGATCGTCTCGTCTTTGAATGAAAGGGTGATCTGACCCATGATGTTTCCCGGTTCCCGATCCCGCTTGTCGGTCTGAACCGGCGCGGGAAGACAGTCGGCGTTGCCATGAGGGCGACGGCCGTTCGTCTGTATATCGGCGCGGGGAGGGAAAACTTTAGGCCAGCTTTCAATTATTCAGTCGAAGGCTGGCCAACCGGCGCTCTCGTCTTATTTGACGGGAATGGTCGTGCCCGCAGGCATTGGCACGGCTGTCACGCTGTTCTTCGCGCTGCCGGTGGTAATCCGGTCGCTATACGTCAGATAAACCAGCGTATTGCGCTTGGCATCGACAATACGCACCACATGCAGCGTCTTGAAAATGAACGACATACGTTCCGAGAACACATCGGATTTCTGCTTGAGCGGTGCATCGATCTTGATCGGCGCGACCTGGCGGCAAGCAATCGATGCCTCAGACGGGTCTTCGGCTATTCCAAGCGTTCCTTTAACCCCGCCCGTGCGCGCGCGGGAGACGTAACACGTGACGCCCGTGACAGCCGGGTCATCGTAAGCCTCGACCGTGACACGGTCCGAGCCGGTAAAGCGGAAATTCGTGTTGACGCTGGCTATCTCCTCGGCATGCAGGGCAGGCGCAGCAAGCAACGCAACAAACGACGTCATGAACGTCAAGGCGAAGAGAGCGCGTTTCATCGGAATCCTTCGGGGAATGAGGAATTGAAAAAGGCGTCGTATTGTAACGACGCCTTCGTTCAATCCACGTGAACCCGCGTCTCGCGCTTTCACGTTCAATATTGTGCGTAGTGCAGCGATCAGTGAAAGATCAGATACAGGATCACCAACACGATCACCGGCACACCAAGCAGCCATCCCAGTAGATAAGGCATTGTCTTCCTCCATTCGATCTCTGATTCAATGAATTCAGTATCGATGAGAGGTCCGCCCGCCGATGCCCGTCACAGTCCTATTCGACTGTAGGCGGGGTCCTATCAGCGGCATGGCGGGTGGCACGTTCTTACCTTACACGCATGGCGTAGCGCGTGATTTGCCTATATCGCTCGTTGGGGCGCAACACGACATCTTCCGCGTCATCCATATTGATCTGATTTGGAAAGCCGCCCGCTTCGAGACAGAGCGCGCCGTGCTTGTGATAGGTCAGACCATGCTTGCCCGGCACGCCTTCAAGATTGTTGCTGGTGTAGAACACCAAACCGCGCTCGGTGGTCGAGACAATCAGTTCGCGTCCGCTGCCCGGATGATAAACGGCCGCGACACGCCGCATTTCCGGCAGTTCGGTGACCGGCGCTTCAGTGCGCAACACAAAACAATGGTCAATCCCGCCGCCCGCCAGCGTCACTTGCTCGTTGTCGCGGGTATGGAGACGCGGTCCGAGAGGCGCAGCAGTACGGAAGTCGAACGGGGTATCGGCAACGTCTTCCAGCTTGGTCGGGATCGTGTGTTCGTCGATGGCAAAAAACTGATCGGCGGCAAGCTCGATCTCGTGGTCATCAATAGTCGTCGAGTCCACGCCCGACAAGTTGAAGTACGCGTGGTTCGTGAGATTGAGCGGCGTGGGAGCATCCGTGAAGGCATCGTAGATGATCGTGAGTGCGCCCGCGTCGCTGAACGTGTACGTCACCTGAACGGTGAGCGCGCCGGGAAAACCGCTATCACCAGCGGGCGATTCCAGCGTGAGGACCAACGCGTCCTCGGTATGCCGCGCTTGCCACAGCTTGTGGCTGAAGCCCTGGAAGCCGCCGTGCAGTGAGTTCGGCGGCTGATTGGCTTCGAGCTGATACTCCACGCCATCCAGGGAAAAGCGTGCGTCCGCAATGCGGTTCGCCCAGCGCCCGACGATCGCGCCCATGTAAGCGGTGCCGGTGGTGTAAGCGGCGGGGGTGTCGTGGCCGAGGAGGATATCCGCGAGATGGCCGTCGCGATCCGGCGCGAACCATGAGACGAGGGCCGCGCCCAGATTTGTCACCGATACCCGCAAGCCGTTGTCGTGGCTGAGCGTGTGAAGATCGACGGGCGTGCCGTCGGCGAGATCGCCCCAGTGGGCGCTTGAAATTGTCATGGCGTGGTCTCCGGATTCTGGCTTTTTGCGGTTTTTGCAGTTTTAGCAGGATGGCGGGTTGTTTCCGGCTTGGGTAAGCGGAGTAAGCGGTCGCGATAAAGCTGGCTGACGTAGTCCAAGTGAGTGCCAGCAGCTTCGCGGGCGCGCAGCGGGTCGCGGGCGAGGATGGCATCGAAGATGGCTTGATGTTGCGCCAGCAAGTTCGCTTCCACGTCGTTGTCGTAATCCACCAGCCTATGCGACGTCAGCATTGATTCGCGCACGAGTTCTTGCAGGCCGTGCATCACGTGGGCGAGGGCGAGGTTGTGGGTGGCATCGGCGATGGCGAGATGGAACGCCGCGTCGTGTTCCGCAATGCGCGTGCGTTTTGGCTCGATGGCGGCGGTTTTGAGTGCGTTGAACGCTTCGGTGATACGCACCAGATCGCCTGCGGTCGCGCGTTCAGCCGCGTAGCCCGTTGCAAGGGATTCGAGGCCGTGGCGGAGTTCCAGGACGTCCGCGCTGGCGGTCGGATGCTGGCTTAGCAGAGCGGCGAGCGGCGCGGATACGAGCGGGGCGGTGACATCCGATACAACAAAGCCGCTGCGCGCGGCAGCCTGGATAAATCCATCCGATTCCAGCCGGATCAGCGCTTCACGCAACGAGGGACGCGAGACGTTGAGTTGTTCCGCGAGATCGCGTTCGGCGGGGAGACGTTGCCCGGGCGTTAATGCACCGCTCGCGATCAACGCCCGGATCTGGTCGGAGACGACGTCAGCAATGCGCGTGCGGGTGTAGGAATGGACGGGTTGAAAAGGCATGAGTGCGCAGAAAAGTGGGTAAAAAACGGCTCGATGTTTCTCCTAGTTTGACATGAAAGATCGCAAACTTTAAAGTCTTGGTCAGACCAAGCTGACCAAGAGCGGTGAAATCCTTCGGTTTTCAGGCTCCTCACATTTTTCAATCCAATGAAAGTCGCCCTGTTCGTGCCCTGTTTCATCGATGCGTTCTATCCCGAAGTTGGCATCGCGACACTCGAATTGCTCGAACGCCTGGGGCTGGAAGTTGATTACCCTGAGGAACAAACCTGCTGCGGCCAGCCAATGGCGAACAGCGGCGCGCAAAAGGAAGCGGCCGGCGCGGAGCGCGTGTTCGCCCGCAATTTCGCGGATTACGACTACGTGGTCGGCCCATCCGCGAGTTGTATTCATCACGTACGCGAACATCTGACCGCTATCGAGCAGACGGCGTCCGTGCGCAAGGTTCGGACGAGCGCCTACGAACTCGTCGAATTTCTCCACGATGTCCTCAAGGTGCGCGAATTCCCGTGGGCCGAATTTCCCCACCGCGTGGGATTGCACAATAGCTGCAGCGCTATCCGGCATTTGCGTGAAGTATCGGCATCCGAGATTGGCGGGGCGCCGTTTTCCAAACCCCGCGCGCTGCTGGAAGGCGTTAAAGGCATCGAATTCGTCACGCCCACCCGCCCCGACGAATGCTGCGGGTTCGGCGGCACATTTTCAGTGACGGAAGAAGCGGTATCGGTGAGGATGGGGCAGGACAAGGTCCGCGATCACCTCGGTGCGGGCGCGCAATATATCGTCTCAGGCGATATGTCATGCCTCATGCATCAGCAAGGCTGCGCCGAACGCCTGAAACTCGATGCCCGTTTTATCCATATCGCCCAGATCCTGAACGGAGCACGCTCATGAGCGACGCTGCGAAGGGCAAAAGCAAGCGGCTCGATCACGCGAAGGCGGCGGGCGCGTTTATCGCGAAGGAAGATCACGTTGCTTTCCACGATAAACGCCTCTGGGACCTGCGCAGCAAACGCGACGCCCAAGCCCACGGCATGCCCGAGTGGGAGACGCTGCGCGACCTGGCATCGGGGATCAAGGAGCACACGCTCTCGAATCTCGCCGATTACCTCGACCAGTTCATCACCCAGGCCGAGTCGCACGGCGTGATCGTGCATTACGCATCGACGGCGGAAGAGCACAACGAGATCGTCTACAAGCTGATGTCCGAGCGCGGTCTCACCACGCTTGTCAAAAGCAAATCCATGCTCACCGATGAATGCAAGATGCGCGAGTACATCGAGCCGCGCGGCATCACGGTGATGGAAACGGATCTCGGCGAGCGCATCCAGCAACTGGATAACCAGGATCCGAGCCACATGGTGGTGCCCGCCGTGCATAAACTGCGCGCCGACGTTGCCGAGTTGTTCGGCCGCACGATCGGCACCGATCCCAAGAACAGCGACATCCACTATCTCGCCGAAAGCCAGCGCATGAACACGCGACCGTATTTCGTACGCGAAAAGACCGCGGGCATGACAGGCTGCAACTTCGCGGTGGCGGAGACGGGAACGGTCGTGGTGTGCACGAACGAGGGCAACGCGGATTTGTCCGCGAATGTGCCGCCGTTGCACATTGCATCGATCGGTATCGAAAAGCTGATTCCCAGAATCTCCGATCTCGGCGTGTTCATTCGCATGCTGTCGCGCAGTGCGCTCGGGTCACCGATCACGCAATACACCTCGCATTTTCGCGCCCCTCGACCGGGCTCGGAGATGCATTACATCCTTGTCGATCACGGCCGTTCCGAACGCCTCGCGATGGAAGACTTCTGGTATTCGCTCAAATGCATCCGCTGCGGCGCGTGCATGAATACGTGTCCGGTGTATCGGCGAAGCGGCGGCTTGTCGTACGGCTTTACGTATTCGGGGCCGATCGGCGCGATCATCAATCCTACTTACGATATGAAACGCTTCAGCAGCTTGCCGTTTGCATCGACGCTTAATGGCAGTTGCACCAACGTCTGTCCCACGAAGGTCAACATTCACGAGCAGATCTACAAGTGGCGCGAAGTGATTGCGGCGAATCACGAAGTGCCGTTCGTGAAGCAGGAAGTGCTGAAGATGGCAGGGCGCCTGCTTGCCAGTCCGACGCTGTATCGAGGCACGGTCGCGTCGCTCGGCGGCGCGCTCAAGCGGTTGCCCAACTTCGTGCTCTATAACCCGCTGAACATTTGGGGGCGTCACCGCGACCTGCCCGAAACGCCCGCGGAAACGTTCCACGAGTGGTACAAGAAAAATCGCAAGGCAGGCAAGAAATGACCACGACCACACGTGAAAGTTTTCTCGCGAAGATCCGCGCGGCGCAACCGGCTGCAAGGCCGCGTCCGGACGTACCGCTCTTCGATACCCCGCCCGGTGAGCGCCTCGAACGCTTCCGCACCGCCTTGGCCGCGATGGGCGGGACGGTGGTCGAAGGTGAATCGCTCGATACGGTGCGTACGCTGCTCAGCGACCGTTTTGGCCCGGATGCGATAGTTGCGTCGGCTGTGCCGGGTATCGAAGGGAATCGTGCGCTGGCCGCCGATATGTCGCCTGCGCTTCTTCAGGACGTCGATGCAGGCGTGGTGCGCGCGCGCTTCGGCGTGGCCGAAACCGGCTCGGTGTGGTTCAGCGAGGACGAATACATTGTCAATTCGATCGGCTATCTGGTGCAGCATCTGATCGTGCTGCTCGATCCAGCGCAAATCGTGGATGGACTGCAGGATGCGTATCGGCGCGATGACTTCAAGGCCGCGCGTTATGCGGTGTTGGTGACGGGGCCATCGGCGACGGCGGATATTGAAGGTGTGCTGATTCGCGGCGCGCAAGGTGTGCGCTCGCTGACGGTGGTGTTGCTCAAGGCTTAGGTCGGGCGGGTTTATACGCGGGGCAGATGCAATAAAGCCGTTCCAACTTACGTTGGAACGGCTTTTTAACTACTGCCGGATTTACTGAGCGCCGAGCTTCTTGATCAGCACATCGAGTTGTGCCATTTCATCTTCGGTCAGATCGGTCAACGGCGCGCGCACGGGACCGGCGCTGCGGCCGATCAGCTTCGCGCCGGCCTTCACAATACTCACCGCGTAACCCGCTTTCCGGTTACGAATAGCCAGATAGGGCATGAAAAACTCATCGAGGAGACGGCCTGTCGTCGCGTGATCCTGCGAGGTGACCGCTTTATAAAACTCCATCGCGGTCTTCGGAATGAAGTTAAATACCGCCGATGAATACACCGGCACGCCCAGCGCCTTATACGCTTCTGCGTACACCTCGGCCGTCGGCAATCCGCCGAGATACGAAAACCGGTCGCCCAGCCGGCGACGGATTGTCACCATGTTTTCGATCTCGCCCACGCCGTCCTTGAAGCCGATCAGGTTCGGGCAGGTATCGGCTAGCCGTTCGAGCATGTCGGCGTTGAGCTTCGAATTGGCGCGGTTATACACAATTACGCCAATATTTTTCACCGCCTTGCACACCTGTTCGACGTGCGCGGCAATACCCTCCTGGCTGGCTTCGGTCAGGTAATGCGGCATCAGCAAAATGCCGTTCGCGCCCAGCCGTTCGGCCTCCTGCGCATAAGCAATCGCAACCCGTGTCGCGCCCCCCGCACCGGCGAGGATCGGCACCTTGCCCTTGCAGGTTTCCGTCGCCGTGCGAATTACGTTCGAATATTCGCTCTGCGTCAGCGAGAAAAATTCGCCCGTGCCGCCGGCCGCGAACAACGCTGTCGCACCATAGGGCGCAAGCCATTCCAGGCGCGCGGCGTAGGTGTCTGCGCGGAAGTCGCCTTGTTCGTCGAAGTCGGTCAGCGGAAAGGACAGCAGCCCTTCGGAAACGATTTGCTTGAGCTCTTGAGGTGTCGTCATGGTCGGTCGTGAATTGGTTTTGAGGTAAGTCGCTGCATCAGCCGTTCAGTCAGCCGTTTAGTCAGCCGTTGAGGAAATCAGCGCACGAGACACGGGCGCTTGTTGTCGAAGGTCCAGTTCGGAATCAGGTACTGCATTGCGATGGCGTCATCGCGGGCCCCGAGACCGTGTTCCTGATACAGCGCGTGGGCTTTCTCGAGTTCGTCCATGTCGATATCCACGCCCAGTCCCGGCCGTGCCGGCACCTTCACCTTGCCACCCACAATCTGCAGCGGCTCGCGCGTCAGGCGCTGGCCGTCCTGCCAGATCCAGTGGGTATCGATGGCAGTAATCTTGCCGGGCGCCGCTGCCGCGACGTGCGTGAACATGGCGAGCGAAATATCGAAGTGATTGTTCGAGTGCGACCCCCACGTCAAGCCCCACTCGTTGCACATTTGCGCCACGCGCACCGAGCCTTGCATCGTCCAGAAATGGGGATCGGCGAGGGGAATGTCCACCGATTGCAACTGGATTGCGTGGCCCATCTGGCGCCAGTCGGTCGCGATCATGTTAGTGGCCGTCGGCAGGCCCGTGGCACGACGGAATTCCGCCATGACCTCGCGGCCGGAATAACCGTTTTCGGCACCGCACGGGTCTTCTGCGTAGGCCAGCACGTGATGCTGGTCGCGGCACAGGCGCACGGCTTCGGACAGCGACCACGCGCCATTCGGGTCCAGCGTCACGCGGGCTTTGGGGAAACGTTCGGCGATCGCCGTGACCGCTTCGATTTCCGCATCGCCCGAGAGCACGCCGCCCTTCAGCTTGAAGTCATTGAAGCCATAGTGCGCGTGCGCGGCTTCCGCCAGTCGTACGACAGCTTCAGGTGTCATCGCTTCTTCGTTGCGCACGCGGGTCCAGTCATCGGTCGCGTTGGTCCCGGCGGAGTAGGGTAGATCGGTCTTGTTTCTATCGCCGATATAAAACAGGTAGCCGAGCATTTCCACTTCATCGCGCTGCTGGCCTTCGCCCAGCAGCGCCGCGACCGGCACGCCCAGATGCTGGCCGAGCAAGTCGAGCAACGCGGCTTCGAGTCCCGTCACGGCATGGATGGTCGTGCGCAGGTCGAAGGTTTGTGTACCGCGTCCGCCTGCATCACGATCCGCGAATTGCTTGCGCGTGGTGTTAAGCACGGCGTGCAGATTGCCGATTGACTGGCCGACGACGAGCGGACGCGCGTCATCGATCGTCTTACGGATGCTCTCGCCACCCGGCACTTCGCCCACGCCCGTGTGGCCCGCGCTGTCGCGCAGGATCACGATGTTGCGCGTGAAGAACGGGCCGTGTGCGCCGCTCAGGTTCAGCAACATGCTGTCGCGGCCGGCAACTGGAATCACGCGCAGTTCGGTGACGGTGGGCGTGGCGTTCGCGGCGGTTGATACGGTTGAGTTCGTGGGCATGAACGTGCTCAGTGTGAGTTGATTGGGGCGATGCGCGTGGTGTGTGGCGAGCTCTTAAGCGGCGCGAGTTGGATTCGGGTCGGCAGTGTGTTCAGGGCGGCGTCGGTCAACCGGTCTTTCGCGAAAAACGCGACAACGGCCGCGATGATCGAAGCAATTCCCGGCCCATCAGCACATTCGGCGGTACTCCGAACAGCGCGTAGCCGATGAAAAACAAGCCACTCCCCAACCCGTAGGCCGCCGCACCGATCCCCGGGTCCGTCTCCCTATGCGTGTTGGCGAAGCCGATATTCACCCGGTCGATGTAGTTCGCGATGAACGTGATCAGGAACAGAGGCAGCACGTGGCGCTTAACTTTTGAGGCCGCCGATGTCAGCGCGTCGGGTGTCACAAATTCATCTCCGGATGGCGGCCCGGTCGGTCAGGGCCGTCGGCGCAAGTGCTCGTGCGACTGAGCAATAGCGTGCAGGTTGGCAGTCTCCAACGTGTGATACGTTGTCTGATGACATTCTAAGAGTTGTATGAGGACTGCCAAAATGGGTGTTAACCCGGAAACGCTCTGCAATTCTGGATGAATGGGATGGCATTCCCATTAATTGCGCTGAAGGGGTTATGAGTTAAAGTAGGACGTCAGACGAGATGGTTGATATTCGCGGATTCGCTACTGGATGGTCGGGCGCCTGTTGATGCGGTTTTGGGCGCCCGCCTGCGAGACCGATGTGTCGGCGCGACTGGCTTGGTGGTTCGCGCCGCTTATCTATCTCCGCCGTCCCGGCCGCAGATAGATAAGCGGTTACTACGCGGCGCGCTTTCAGCCATTTGCTTCGCTTGACTGATTCGCGCGCCGCAAGCGTTCCCGGCTGTTCGACAAATGCATGCGCATGGCTGCGCGAGCGCTTTCGGCGTCGCGTCGCGTGATTGCTTCGAGAATGCTCTCGTGCTCAAGATTGACGAGCGAGACGTACGCTTTCGGATCGGCTTTCGCGATCCCCGCTGAATCGATGCGGTTGCGCGGGATCAAGGCGGCGCCCATCTGGGTCAGGATATCGACGAAATAGCGGTTTCCGGTCGCCCGGGCGAGCGCGATATGGAACTGCAGATCGGCCGCGACGCTGTCGCTGCCGTTGCGGCTGGTCGCTTCTATCGCGTCGAGCGCCGCTCGCATGCGCACAAGGTCTTCCGGCTGTGCGCGTTGCGCTGCCAGGCCCGCACATTCGGTTTCCAGGCTGATGCGCAATTCGAGCACGGACAACACGTCGCGCAGCGTCGTGGCCGGAACCATGTCGATACCCAGTTTCTCGCGGCGCGGCTCGAGTACGAAACTGCCAATGCCATGACGTGTTTCGATGACCTCGTTGGCCTGCAGGCGAGAAATACCTTCGCGCACAACGGTTCGGCTCACGCCGAGCGTCAGCATGAGTTTCGCTTCCGTGGGCAATTTGTCGCCCGGCTTCAGCGCTGCGGATTCGATCTGTTCGATCACGTAGTCGAACACGCTCTCCGCCAGGTTACGGGCGCGTCGGGGTGTCACGACGGATGTGAGGGATTCGACCATCAGAAACGCTCCTTGGGTCAGCCGGGTGGCGATGTTGTAGTTCGGAGATGCGGTTGATCGATAGATTATACCGTTGTCTGACGACTATCAATTTTAAAGATTCGATGGAGGCGGGAGATCGGGTCGGTTAGGCGCGGTGGGAAAGGTGAGGCGTGGGGAAGGGCGTCAAGCGAGGTCTCGCCTTCTCGTCCCTTTTTTGATGACGCAGCGGATTGCGCGCTATGCCGGTCTGGTATCGGCGTGCAGTGGGCGCAGGATCCGGGCTTGTTCCGGATAATCTCGTGGTCTGTGATGCGCCATGGTTTGGCAGGGCTCATGCATACAGCGTCAGCCTTCCTAATCCTCGACACTCAGGCCGGACACACGTTGAAACTCGCGCATATTGTGAGTCACGAGCGTGAGCGATCTCGCTAGAGCCTGTCCCGCAATCAAGACATCGTAGGGCCCAATCGGCGTTCCTGCCGAAGCGAGCTGCGCGCGCACTTCACCGGCGCGGCGAGTGTCTTCCGGATCGAAGTCGAGAATTTCGAATTGCAGCGCTTCAACGCGCCTGAGATTGCCTGCGGCATGTCGGCTCTTGTAAGCGCCAAAATAGAGCTCATGAGCGACGATAGACGGCATGGCGAAATCCCGCGGCTGGTGCTGACGGAGCCGCGCCAAAAAACCGCTGTGGCCCTTCATCAAGGCGATAACTGCATTCGTGTCGAGTAAATAATTCACTTAAAAAAGTCCAGATCCGGGCGGTCTTGTTCCGACAGCTTTTCCTGCGCGGCTTCGGCGAAGTCGTCATCTATGGGACCGACAACCGAATCGAGCCAAGCCCAATCGCTAGCGATCGGTTCGAGAATGATCGCGCGGCCATGACGGCGAACGCGCACCTCATCGGCATCCAGCCGGAATTCCTTCGGCAAGCGCACGGCCTGGGACCGGCCCGACCAAAAAACCTTTGCGGTATCCATATGCGACTCCAGAAACGATATATAGCAAAAATATATACCATTAATGCCGGTTTGGCGGACGCCGCAGTTGATGTCGGATTTGCGGAACTGTGCACGCTGATGACCGTGCATTTCTGATGGGGTTCGGTCGCGCAATATCATTAGCAGTCCGTGAAAAAGCTGACCGAGAGGTGCCAGGGTCGGATCTGCACTATTTGCCTCGCACGAATGGAGGCGATGACACAATAAACCGAGTTGGGTGACCCTTCGGCGCAAGCCGTCCGCATCTCACAGAACCGTGAGCAGGGTGCCGAGCATCAGCGCAGATTTGATAACTTGATTTGGTGCCCCGAAATGCAAAAAGCCCAATCTTTCGATTGGGCTTTTTGCGTGAAAACTTTTTGGCTCCTCGACCTGGGCTCGAACCAGGGACCTACGGATTAACAGTCCGCATGAGTCGGTATTCCTCTGAGTTGATTTGTAGTCGTGTAGGCACCACATTTGCCGTAGATAAAGGCTGTCGGAGCCACTCCATCTGATTTTTGCGTTGACCAATGTTGATTTATTGCGCTATGTTTTGCCTACACAGTGCCTACACTTGATTTGGGCGGAGCAGATAGGCGATGACGAAAGCAAATTTCACCGGTGAGCGGGTTGCCGGGTTCCAGTGCGAAGCTGGAAAGCAGCAAAGTATTTATTGGGACGCGAAAACCCCGGGGCTAGGTCTGCGCGTTTCAGTCGGCGGAGGGCGGGCCTACGTTTTCGAGGGCCGCTTGCACGGGAAGACCTTGCGTATCACCATCGGCGACCCCCGGAACTGGGACCTCGGCAAGGCCCGGACAGAGGCGAGTCGGCTGAAGACGCTGGTTGACGATGGTAAGGACCCCCGTGAGCTGAAAGCCCAGGAGCGCGCCGCCCATGAAGCGCGCTCGGCAGAAGCGCGCCGCCAGGTTGTGACATTCGCCGACGCCTGGGAGGTTTATCTCAAGGCTCGTAAGTCGAAGTGGAGCGAGCGCCACTATAACGACCATGTTCATCTCGCTGCCGAAGGCGGTAAGAAAAAGATTCGGGGCTCAGGTGTGACGGCGGCAGGTCCGCTGGCGTCACTTAGGCCGGCGAGGCTTTCTGACCTGACTGGAGAAAGGGTCGCTGCTTGGCTCGAAGGCGAGGCATCACTGCATCCGGCAATGGCAGCCCTGTCTTACCGGCTGTTGCGCGCCTTCATTCGTTGGATGGCTGACACGCCCGCTTATCGCGGCACAGTGCCTGCTGATTCGTACAAAACTCGCGACGTCAAAGACGCGCTTCCTAGTATAAAAGCCAAGGACGGCGACTGCCTCCAACGGGAGCAACTACCGGCGTGGTTCGATGCCGTGCGCAAGATTCCGAATCCGGTGATTTCGACTTATCTCCAGGCACTACTCATCACGGGCGCTCGCCGCGAGGAGATGGCCGGAATGAAATGGACAGACATCGACTTCCAATGGCGCAGCTTGTCCATCGCAGACAAGATAGAAGACAGTGGTCGAGTCATCCCCTTGACGCCTTATTTGGCTTCGCTGCTGTTGGAGCTTAAGCGCATCAATGACACTCCACCTACCGTGCGCCGGCTCGTAAGGCTTGAGAAGGTCGGAAGAAAATGGGAGCCCTCGCCGTGGGTGTTTTCGAGTAAAACTGCCGCTGATGGAAATATTGCAGACCCGAGGTCCGGACACGGCGCGGCGTTGACTGCTGCCGGCCTACCTCATCTAAGCATCCACGGGCTGCGCCGGTCTTTTGGGACTCTGTCCGAGTGGTGTGAAGTTCCGGTAGGCGTGGTGGCGCAGATTCAAGGGCACAAGCCGAGCGCAATCGCGGAGAAACATTACCGTCGCCGCCCGTTGGACCTTTTGCGTATGTGGCACGACAAGATTGAAGGCTGGATGCTCAGCCAGGCCGGGATAGATTTCAAGCCTGCTGAACAGAGCAAACCGACCTTAAAAGTAGTTGCCGCCGCCTAACGGTTTCGGCCAAGAGCGGCGGCAGTCCTGCGCTCGCGGTCGGCGGCAGGCGCGAACAGACTCGCTTTCCGCCGCCTATTCGCGCAATCAAACCTTCAAGCGATTCGGTAATCTGCACCATAGTTGATGAGCGTTCATCCGTTTTTCACGAAAAGACTGTGAAGCAACGCTAAAAGGCTTGTGTGTGTTATCGAACGCTCGTAAACTTCAACTGTCGCGAACACAGACGCGACCGGGTTTAGCAGCCCGCATCATGTAAGCGCACTAACCGCGCTAAGCGGTTTTTTTGTGCGTGTCGCCTTCGTGCGCCTCTTCTATGGGCGGGCCTTGGCGGGGAGACCTTCGGGTCTGCCGGGTGCTTACGTGACCGGTCTGCTAACCCTGCTTTGCGCCCGCCCACCCCGCCGTCTCGGCGGCCGGCGGTTCATTCGGATAAAGGGCATAACCGTGAACCAACTTTCAAGTAGTACTGAGGAAGCCACCGCCGTTTTGGATGCGGAGCATAAAGTGACCCGCGTACGCGCCGCCGATGCTCTCATTACGTTGCCGAACCGTATCCTGGCCTTTGAGATGCCGGACGATTCCATGCACCCGCGCATCAAGATGGGCGAATTTGCGCTGCTGGAGAATTGCGGTGACATCGCGGATGAGTTGGGAGAGGAAGTGCTGGCGCAACTTGATGATGGCAAATGGCACCTCCGAACGGTACAAGGATATTCGGCGCGCACAGTTACACTTTCGGCTTGGCACCCGTCGTCTCAATTGAAGGTGCGTTGGTGTGATATCGCGGCAATTTACCGGGTTGACATGATTGTCCCGCCGAGCACCTTCGCCTTCATGACGGACAGGCCGGTCTACTGGGCGGTGCGAGACGCGAAGGGTAACGAGTACGGCACTTTCCCGACCCACGACGGGGCGACGGACTTCGGGCAAGCCGTGGCAGACAGGCTCGGGCTCGACGAGGTTCGCTATTGCCGCGTCGTGGGTCCTGCTAACGTCGTTGGAGCGGGTTTGATGTTTGACGGGGCGCAGCAACGTGTCGTGGCGGAGGTATGCCATGAATAAGTCGGTAAGCTCTGAATACTTCCTTCGCGTGGTCAGCGACAGCATGTACGACCCAGCCGACCGCGACTCGTTCGCCGTTGGTGACTTCATCCTTGTCCGGCCGCAGAGTGACGCAGAAAACGGCTCGGTGGTTGTCGTCGAGTCTCACGACGGGGCATGGTCGACGTTCAGGCAACTCGTCACCGAGGGCGGCACCAAATATCTGAAGGCGCTCAATCCGTCTTGGTCAGACCGCATGGTGGAAATGAGCGATGACCTGAGGATATGTGGCGTTGTCACCATGAACGGCAGGGCCAGGAGCACCAGCCACGCCGAACTCGAAACGGAAGAGGTGAGCCATGCTTGAGCAAACGGACTATGGCAGCTTCAGCAACCGCGAAGTCATCGTGACGACCTACGGCGACCCGCGCCTGGTCTGCCTTGACGATGCCGCGTGTTGGGCGGGACAGGCCGCCGACGGGCCAACATTCATTGTTATTCGCCCTGCCGCGAACGATGACCAACTCGCCAAGGTCGTGGAACGCTATCAGCTGAATATGGACGACCTGAAAGCTTTCCGGACACATCACGCGAGATAAGAGACACTATCCCAGTCGGTCATGTTGTCCAACTTGTCCATGTTGTCCAACGTGGCTAATGTGGCTAATGTGGACAGCATGGCCAAGTTGAACCACTTTGCCCCTGCCTAGCTCGACGGAGCGAAAAGTCGGAGACCTTCACCGGCCTGGCAGGGGCACCCAATTGAAGGTTGCGCTTGAAGGGCGCTGATGAACCATAACGACCGTGCTCGGCTACTCCGGCAC
Source organism: Caballeronia sp. SBC1 (assembly GCF_011493005.1). NCBI lineage: Bacteria > Pseudomonadati > Pseudomonadota > Betaproteobacteria > Burkholderiales > Burkholderiaceae > Caballeronia > Caballeronia sp. SBC1. The sequence goes on along the minus strand of NZ_CP049156.1, from coordinate 2,771,110 downwards.
AGACAGCGGGTGACGCTCCAAGAGGCTGCATATCTCATAATCGAAAGGCTCGGGGGCGGATGGGCCGACGCGGTTTCGCTTCTCGCTGAAGCGGCAGAGTTAAAACGCCTCCCGGCCGACGTAAAGCCACTTCTCGCCACGTGGACCAACACCGCCATCGCGCCGGTCGACCCAGAGAAATCGACGGTGCTGACCGCTGACCTACTGGCATGGCTGGATACAGTCGGCGCCTTGCCGTTGCGCAATGAGCAGGACCTCGGCGCCCGTGTTGAAGCCGGCTACTTGCTGGGCGATGCATACCCAAATGATGGACCGGCGATAACGCTCGGTGCAGACAGTGGGGCAAAAACCGGGAAGCTGGACGCTGCAGAGAAGCACAAGAACCGCCATCTGGCTGTAATCGAGTGCGCGAATGGCGCGATGTTCAGCGTGGCCGAATTGGACTCGTGGGCCGTCTCGAACAAACTCCATCTTTCGTTCGAAAGCCTGCTTGCCAAGCCAGATAGGACTGGCGACTACACCACCGACCATCACTACGTCTCATATGAAATTCTGTCGGACGCGATGGCGTGGAACGTCGTCCCCGAGGGCACCAGCCCGGATGACGCCCGACTGCAACTCAAGGCCGCGCATGACATTGCCGAGCCATCGAATCCGGTTTCCCGGCTCCGAGACCTCGTAATGGTCCGCTACGACCGCCAGCTATTGTGCGCGGTCTACGACGGCGACCTCAACCTTTACGACACCTTGACGTACACGAAGTTAGACGTGACAGCCAACCGGCTTAGGTACGACGCACAGCCGGAGTCCTATCTGCCTGCCGCGAATCAGCCCTCGGGCACCACGGCAGGAGCATCACCTCTCCCCCAAACAACACTGCCCAATAGCATGGATGCTATCTCTCTGGCCGAAGCACTGAACTTCATCGCAAGGGATGTCGAGGTACCGAAAGGGCGTACTACCGTTGAGGATGAGCCGATGTGGCGGGCCTCTGAGGCTGCCAAGATGCTCTACGAGCGTCTGCACAACGCTCTGGGTAACAGCCCGCGATGGGCTGAGATACACGCAACTATCGGCAGGCCGTTATTCAACGATACGGTTGCCGTCGAAGGCATGGCTATCCTGATGCATGCTGCAGAATGGTACGGCCGCGAAACCACGAACCACTATGAGCACACGATGGCTTGCGTTCGGACTGACCTCGACCCCGCCGTTGTCGGGCCGGCACCGCGCGACCCGAACGGCGGGCAGTGGGACTATGGCAAGCACTTCATGCGCGAGCATCAAATCGGCTTCGCCCGCGCCGAACTTTCCAACTTTCTCGATGTTCCCCTTGGCGCGGTAACTCACGGTGACAGGGAGGAAGCGCGAAAGATTATCGAGCAGCGATACGCTCGCCTTGACCACGTCGCATGGGCAATGGTCATTCTCACACCTGACGCGCCGCCACAGGGCGAGGGCCGCTCCCGACAGATTCTCGGCGTCACTCGATGGCTCGAATCGCTTGGCCTGCAATGCAGGACCTACAACGGCTTACCCGCCAGCCAGCCTAAGGGCGTTCCTGTCGTCGGCATTGACGTGCGCGAATATCAATATCTGGCCGTCGCGGACGTTCGAGCCGTTGCAATCGCTGACAAATGCTGGCCGGCGCTTGCGGCTACTAACTGGACCACACCGGACATGCCTGCGCCTGATTTTGACGAGCATTGGACCATAGCAGAGGCCGCGAAAATCATCGGGACCGACGAAGCCGGCATTTACGAGCGGTTCCTCGATGGCAGATTAAAAGCGTCCGTGTTCTTTGCGAAGAACGCTCCCGCGCAATTGGTTAAAACTTCAAATCCGCTTTGGTTGACGGACAACGGGGACGTGAAAGCATCTGTCGCCAACGAGCTACGGCGTGTGAGGTACGTTTGGGACCTTACTCTCTATGACGACAAGAAGCTGTACAACGCCAATCTGTACGTCGTCAGGTGCAGATACTTTGCACTCAAACACGGAACGACCGTAGACACCCCTGAAGTCACGTTCGGAATATTCGTGCAGCGAGGCGATGAGATTTACCGCCTGATGCAATTGCAGCCGGTCGATGGCGCAGTGCCTCATGCACAGGACCTGCCGGACGGCGCAGTGCTAGTGGTGCGCAAGAACGAGTTGGTCAGTTCAGGCGCGACCGACGAAGCCAATGCGGTTGGCGCTGACAATCCCCACGAGCCAGACTGGGGCGTATGGCGTCATGCTTTGAAATTGACTCTACGTGATGCTGTATGCCTGTCTTGCAATACCGCGCCAGGAGCAGTCCCACATGACGTGGGCGCATTCTTCGTAGCGGAACTGTTGCCGCAATTCGCCGCCAGCAAGGACGTGCGAGGCGAAATATCGCGCAGGCTCGGAATCGCAAAAAGCCATGCTGGAACTGGCGGCACGTTGTCGACAGTGACAGGGGGCAACGATGGTGAGGTGTACCTGGCTAGGTTCGCGGAATGGGCGCTGAACACAATGCGATGGACTGTGCCTGATGAAATGCGAGCGCTGGCAAGCATAGCGCAACAGACGCCAGCCGCACTTGTGCCACTGGCAGAGATTGTCGCAGAACTGGCTGAGCTCAGATGGAGCAACCACGGCGAGGAGGAATCGGCCGCCGCCGCATTAGAAAAGGCCGGCGGAGCGCCCGGTTACTTGTCGACTATGTACGCAGTTCAGCGCGTCGAGCATACCTACTTGTGGCGTATTGTCGGCCGGCTTGCGTCAGAAGGAACTCTGAAGCTTTTCGACCCGGTTCGGTTCGTCCCAACAGACGCTATCGATGGCGCCGTGATTGATGGTGACGAGCTTCTCAGTCTGTTGAACGATGTACCACGTTTCCCCGATACCGCTTCGCAAGAAGCTCTCGCAGAAGAAACATTTCAAGGCGTGCTGACCGTGCTGGCCGAAGCCGAACACGAGAAAGTTCGGGCGCATCATGACGGTTCGGAACCAATTGCGCTACTTGATTGGCTTGGACACGACACGTGGAAAGCGGAGGAGGCGCTGCCAATTTTATTTGGCTTGTCGCCAGACGACCTTGTCCGGTACACGGATAAAGAAGGGGCCGCCCGCCTGGTAAGTGCGCGTCACCTAGATGGCTCGCTCGTCAGCTTCGACGCTTGGCAGGGCTGGAATGACTTCCAGGACATGCAAAAACGCCGTGCTGAATGTCCGTCGCTTGAAGAACACTACTACCCGGTAGGTGCGGTGATGCTGCACCGGGTATCGAAAGAGCTCACCAAGGCGGAGCGGGTGTGGAGCAGCGGCGACCATCCGCCCCGAAGTGCACCTGCGTATTACGTCGAGTGGGCGCAACGGAAGGGCTTCGTCGTGCCGTGGCTTCAGTGGGCGCGTGATAAGGGGCTGCCTGTAGAGTCGCCCATGCAGCCCGACAGCGGCGCCGAAAAAGCTCCGGAGACGCCGGAGCAGCGTCGGCAGCGAGTCATGGCCGTGCTCAAAAAACATGGGGGAAATAAAGCTGCGGCAGGGCGTGAACTGGGTATTTCCGCCGAACGAGTCAGGCAGTTGGTAGCCCCAAAGAAAGGGGCTCCAAAGGATATCTTCGCTTCTCACGACCCGTTCAACATTCGCCTTGGGAAGCCTCCAAGACGAAGTTAGCGCGCGTCGCAACCCCCTTGTGGTTGAGTCGCAAGCCCTTGCGCTTGCGGTCCGCGAATCATCATCCCATAAGGGGTTTGCGTCGACCCCTTGTCGCAAGGGTGGCTTGCGCGCCGAATCTTCGCATCGTCAATCAACGAACCGCAATAGGCGGGAAGGAACACGACGATGCATGCCACTCAATCAACCTCAAGAATCACCCTCGCCGCACGAGGCATCGAGGCCACGCTCACGACCGAGGAAGCTGCTTGCGCGCTGAACCGTGCGACCCAGACGCTTCGCAAATGGGCATGCCTTGAGAACGGTCCGATTCGCCCAGTCCGCATTCACCGCCGCCTTGCTTGGCGCGTCTCGGACATCCAGGCTCTGCTGAACGGGGGCCAATAATGAAAAAACCCGACCGCCGCCAAGCAAAATCGGGTTTCTTCGGAACGCCTAAGTCACCCTCCGATAATACCCGCGAACCGGAACAGTTTGAACTGCTTCCGCCGCCTGAATTTAACCCCGTCTGGCCTACCCACGGTACGAACCCGAAAGCCGCGCTCGACCGCATGCTGACGGGGGAGCGAATTACCCAGCCTTCGTTCGGCACAAATCGCTGGAGGCTCGCCGCCTACGTGAAGGAGCTGGATTATCTTGGCTGGCCCGTCAAGAGCGAATGGGTAAAAGAGCCCGGCTATCACCGCCCAATTAAGCGCTACTGGCTCGACCCGAAGACTATCCTGGCCGCGCGCTCCCTGCGAGGTGCTGCGTGATTGCATGGACCCACTATGAAGTAGGCAGCCATCGCTTAAGCTGCCCCGCCTGCGGGCGCAACGACCGGGACAAGACGCTCGGTCTGACCATCGAGCAGGATGGCGGCGGCGTGGCCCATTGCTTTCGCTGCGACCTCTCGGAGAGCTTCCGCCCGGAGCGCGGCGCTCGGCTGACGACGCCAGCGCAACCCCGTGTAAAGGCCGCTACCGCTCAACGGTATGAAGCGCTGTCGGACTTCGGCGACGCGTTGTGGCGCGAGTGCAAGAAGCTCAGCGGTGTTGGTGCTGCATACCTCCAGGCTAGGAAGTGCGTCGTCCCGCCCGCCGACGGAGACCTGCGCTTTCATCCTTCACTGAAGCACCCGGAAGGGTACGTGGGACCGGCGCTCGTGGCGCTTATTACCGACGCGGTCACGCGCCGCCCGCTCAGCCTGCATCGGACGTGGATTTGCGCCGACGGCACCAAGGCAGATGTTGAGCCTTCGCGCATGTTGCTCGGCGGCCACCGCAAGCAGGGCGGCGTGATTCGCTTGTGGCCGGACGACGCGGTGACCATCGGGCTCGGCATTGCCGAAGGCATCGAGACGGCGCTAAGTCTCGCGTGGGCGCACAAGCCGGTCTGGGCCTGTATCGACGCCGGCAACCTGACCGCCTTCCCACGTCTGACCGGAATTCAAAGCCTGGTAATTGGTGCGGACAACGACGCTGCCGGAATCGGCGCGGCGCAAGCGTGCGCGCAACGGTGGGTTGATTCCGACTGTGAAGTGCTGGTTACTCGGCAGGCTCAGAACGACCTGAACGACGCACTCCGGGAGGCTGCATGAGCGCACCCGAAGTAATCATGCGCGAAGTTCTGGCCAAGGCTGAGCGGTTTCGGAAGGTCGAGCCGCCCAAAGACGGCGTGGTGTTGGTGAACGGTGCCGACCTGACGCCCGAGCCGGTTCGCTGGTTGTGGGATGGCTGGCTGGCGTTAGGGAAGCTCCACATCTTGGCCGGCGCCCCGGGGCAGGGCAAGACGACCATCGCGATTGGCTTCGCTGCCACAGTGACGGCCGGTGGTCGCTGGCCGGACGGCTCCAGGTGCCCCACCGGTAACGTCCTGGTGTGGTCCGGTGAAGATGACCCTGCAGATACGTTGCTCCCCCGGCTTATCGCTGCCGGGGCGGACCGGGCCCGAGTCTATTTCGTCACTGGCGCACGCGTCGCGGGTGAGCTCCATTCATTCGACCCGAGCCGCGACATGGTGGCGCTTCAAGAGGCGGCCGAGCATATCGGTAACGTCCGGCTAATCGTCGTCGACCCGGTCGTGGGCGCGGTGACCGGCGACAGCCATAAAAACACGGAGACGCGCAGGGCATTGCAGCCGCTCGTGGACCTGGCTGCTGCGATGGATGCCGCGCTTCTGGGCATTACCCACTTTTCAAAGGGCGGGCAGGGTTCCGACCCGACGCAGCGGGTGGTCGGCTCAATCGCCTTCACGGCGGTCGCGCGCGTGGTGCTCGTCGCCGCCAAGGTTAAGTCCGAGGACGGCGAGGACCGGCGCATTCTCGCTCGCAGTAAATCGAACATCGGGCCGGACGATGGCGGCTTCCAGTATCACCTTGAGCAGTCCGAGCCCCTGCCGGGAATCTTTGCCTCGCATGTGGCCTGGGGCACTTCCGTTGAGGGTTCGGCGCGAGAGTTACTTACGGACCCGTCCGACGAAGACCAGGAAGAGGCGAGCGCTGAAGATGCCGCCGCCGATTTCCTCTTGCAGGTTTTGGGCGATGACGTGGTGCCCACCAAATCGGTGGAAGCCGAAGCAAAAGATGCCGGCATTGCGTGGCGAACCATCCGCCGAGCGTCCGACACTTTGGGCGTGAAGAAGCGGCGAGGAGACGGCGGGAAGTGGTATTGGAGCCTGCCCAAGTCGTCCAACTTGGCCAACTTGTCCAGCATGTCCAACGTGGAAAACATGGACAACATGGACAAGTTGGACACCTTGCCTAGCGAAGGGGAACGCGAATGAACGCCAATCAACGTTTAGTCGGCGGCGCGCTGCTTTCGCCTCGTCCGACGCTTTTGCAGCTTGCTGTGCTTGCCCGGGAGGTGTCGCCATGGGCATGAAGTCGAGAACCAAGGGCAAGACCGGCGAGCGCGAGATTGCTGGGCTGATTCAAGACCTCACGGGTTGGGATGTGAAACGACGGGTCAGACAGCACGGAGGGGATAGCGACCTTGAGGGCATACCCAAGTGGTGCGCCGAGGTGAAGCGGCATGCGACGGCGGCGCGCGGTGACATCCGCACATGGTATGGACAGGCAGCACGGCAGGCGACAGCGGAGGGCAAGTTGCCCGTCCTGTTCTACCGGCGGGGCCGCGACGATTGGCGCGCCGTGTGGCCTTTGGCGGTCGGACTGGCCGTGCAGCACGGTTGCATGTGGAGCGGTTACGAATGGACCTGTGAGGGTTCGATTGAGGCCTGGGCGGCGGTCGCTGCCGATTGTGAGGTGAAACATGATTGACGGACTGGTGAGCGGCAAGCTATACGGCACGGCGAGCAGCCGGACAGGACAGAGCGGGAAGACATTCGTGACCGCCAAGGTGCGCGCCGCCATGGGTGATGGCGAGTCGCTGTTCGCGAACGTGATTGCGTTTGACGATGCTGCGAAGACCGCTTTGCTGGCACTCGGTGATGGAGATAGCGTGGCGCTGGCGGGCGCACTGACGCCGAAGGTGTGGACCGATAGGAACGGCGAGGCAAAACCGGCGCTCGACCTTGTGGCCCATGCCGTTCTGACCACGTACCACGTTCGACGAAAGCGCCAGCAGGTACAAGGTGACACGGTAGGTTCGCCCACCTCTCCGACGTTAGAGAAGAGTCATGCAGCCTCCGGTTGCGCTCCGACTTCACAGAGCCAGATGATGGACGGAGCCGAGCAGGGCCGCCGGATGTACGGCAGCGGCTTCGACGACATGAATGATGACCTGTGAGGCAACCATGAGCGGACGACCAGGGAAGTGCTGCGCAAATTGCACCTCGTTCGACGAAGCTGATGGCTGCTGGAACGCAGTGAGCTTCGTCGACCCGGCCAGCGGAGAGCTCCGCCGAGCGATGGCTGATGATTGCTGCGGCGACCATGAACGCAAACCGCCTCAGCTCCGCATCGTGTGCGGGGGACCGCAAGGAGGTAACCGTGACCTGCACTGAATCCGAGGTGGTCGAAGTCGAACGCCTCGTGCCGCTCGAAACGTGGCTGCATGAGAACGCACGCGCCCGGTCCATCTGGCGCTTCGGCAGTCCGCGCCTGACCGGCCCCGCTGACATGGGCAAATGGCTACGGCGACACGAGGCGAGGTTGACGGGGCGCGGTGCGGTGATGCGTCTGGGCACTGCGTGGCGCATCGTGGAACCGGCATTCCGCCCAGTGCTGTTCGAGATACTCGGCGAGGAGCGTGAGTGCCCGAGCAAGACAAAGCCGTGACGGGATTTACCTTGACCCAGCCTTGACGGATTCTGACTGCTTATTTCCCTGAAACGCCTGCTGGGCGGTGCTTTTTGGGAAATTCACTCACCTCACCGTAAAACTGAATTCGCGAAACGCCATGCTCAGAATTGCTAAGGCGCCCGCCGCATTTCGCGACCAGTACGCGCGCGCGCGAGACGGTCGCGGTCCCGTGGCATCTTCTCATCGGCGGCTGAGGTCATGGATTGGGTGGCGTGCAGGCCGCCTTCTTGTCAGCATCAAGCAGTAGCGAGACGCTGGCGCTGTCGCCGCCGGAACCTTCGCTTTGCAGCCATGAGAACAGTATGGGGGCTTTCCCGGGGGCCGCGAGTTGATAGATATGCGTCGAGTTCGCCTCGTTCGGGCCGTACTGGCACACCGATTTTGCCTCGATACCGGCTGCCTTGAGCGACGGACGCGGGTCAAACCAGCAGTTGTCGAACCGGGTACCGAAGCAGGCATCGTCGCCGTCATCCGTGCCGGGTTGGATGTTGATTTCCTGAGGCCCAAACTTGGCCGGTGCCGTCGTGAAGAGCTGTACCTCCCAGCCAAGTTCGTCCTTCTTCTGTCTCAGCTCGGTGCTCCACTTGCCCATCAAGTTCACCCGGGAGAACCCTCGCCGGTAGGTCGAGACGTCGGTGCTTACGAAGCCATCGTCAATCCATACAATTGGCGAATCGACCGCCCAATCCCAGCCGACTCTAATGCTCGGTGCCGGCATGAGCAGGTATATCAGTTGGCCCAGTTCGAACGACTGGTGTCCCTCAAGCGCAGTCGGAAAGACAGGCAGGCCAGAGACAGGCAGGCCAGAACTAGCTGATGGCGCAGCCGTTGGAGAAGCGGGGAGCAAGACGGCCGGCGCAGAACCGGTAGAAGCGGATGCCTGGGATGCCGCCGTCCTCGCCGGCTGATTACATCCGGCGAGGACGGCGACAGTTCCGGCAATGGTTGTAGTAATTAGCTTGCGAAACACGACGCTTCCCCTTGGTATATTTGTCGGCAGATGATAGCGCCCCGAAGACCATTCAGAGCGTTGAAAGGGCCGAATTTTTCCGCGTATTTGTTCGCACGTTTCGAAACATTAAAACCCTTATGTGACAAGGCAGGGCGGTCGGCGCGCCCCCGGATTTCCGAACGGATTTCGACGCAGATAAGTCCGCACGGTCTGCCGGATTATTACGGCTTATCTTTCGAATTTCATACAGCGCAAGGCGGCGCGCCGCCGGGGTCGCAGCACGGGTACGCACGGGAAAGGTCTCGGTTCGTGCCGCCGGGGTTCGCAGCGAAACCGATAGTTACCATCGTGTGGTTACCAGCCGGTTACCACGTTCGTAGGCGGTTTCCAATGGCGCTGTTTCCACCGAGTTCCACGGGTTCGCCCGTTTCCGAAACAACTGGGAACACTCCTGCAGTTGTAGCGATTTAGTTTTACCTGGCTCTTACGGTTTTCGGGTGGAAATTTGCCGTGGCGCTACGCTGGTCGGTCGATTCGTTGGAATCGAGTGCAGTCTCCGTAAAAGGAAGCCAGAGGGACACTCGCGATGTTTGACGTCTCGCATGAATTGGAAAGCGAAATCCGAATGGGCGATGGGAGACGGCGTTCCACGGTTCGCCATACAACGTGCCGAACTGAAGGGCGTTGCGTCTGGCGCGCCCGACAAGCGCGCTAAACTCCACACTCTTTTACGACTCGTCTAGCACCGATGACTCTTGCCCAAGTTCTATCAATGCTCCTAACGTTCGTGGTCGCTGGCGTGGGCGCTTACTTCGGCGCCTACCTTCAAGAAAAGGGGAAAGGGCTCGCCACCAAAGAAGACGTAGGCCAGATAACCGAGATTGTCGAGCAAGTCAAGACGGACATCGGGCAGCAAGACTGGGCTAAGCGAGAATGGACAAACCTCCGGCGCGTCAAGCTGGAGGAGTTCCTGAACCACGCCCACGGTGTCGTCCGCTACGTTGAAGCAACAGAGCGCAGTGCCGGTCGTGGCAAGCTGAACGACCTGCACGACCCTAGGGCAGAGCTCCAAACGCTTGGAGAGCTCTACTTCCCCGAACTGTATGAAGAGCAAAGGCAATTTCTCGGTGCTGCGTCAATCCGCATCATGAACGCGAGTTATTACTCAGAAGAGTTAATCAAGGCCAATGGCCGCGCGGATGAAACGAGAGCGGCATTCGGGACCTACATGGAACGCCGGGACGTAGGAGCAATCGCCGACGGCCAAACAGCGTTGCGGGCGGCGGCGCGTGCTCTTCTCCTGCGCATCATGCCGGCGAGCGGCAGCGCTGAAGCGTAAGAGGTGAATAAGTTCGCAGCCTTAAAAGGTATCAGCCCTTGATGGACGGGGCGGCGCGAGGCGTTTAATGCTCGGAGAGACGGTAATAAGTTCGCAGATAACGACGCGGGCCGCGTCCCGAAAGCTGTTGCTGAATCAGTTAGTTGGCGCGCTTTCCAATCACCGCCGTGCTTTATAGCGTCGCATGTAGCAGTTAATCGAAACAACCTCATGAATGAGGTCGCGCATGACAAGTGCCTGCGCCACTCCGTTGCTACCATTACCCAGCCGATACGGATTCGGAGAGCCTAGTTGCCCTGGCCGGTCGAGTGCAGTGGTGCTGGAAGATTTACGCGTCGGAGACCGTACGCCTAGGTTGACCCAGCGTTGACGAAACCGAGGTGCCGGTTTCCGCTACCTCGATGCGCGGCGGCGGTTTCCGGGATTTTTGGGCAGAGAGCTGTCTATCTTGCAGTGGCGTTCGAAGTCTATTACTTTGACCCAGCTTTGACAGAATCCTAGGGTCGATTCGCTCCAATCCAAAGTACGCCAAGGCTATGCGGGATTTTCGCCGAAGCGCCCGTCAAAGTTGAGGCGGCGCGCATGGTCGTTGTTGCGGTAGCCAGGTACTCGGTATCCAACTAGGTATCCACGGTTACGGCCGGTGTAGGTGGCGACAACACGGAGTCGTATCGGTCACGTGTGCTTTTTGGGGCTTGGGCACACCTGATGTTCGGCGTCCCACCAGAGAAGCTTGACGGCGCTGCCGTCGCGTATCCCAATGATTCGGCTTTTCCCGGAAAAATGGAATGAAAAGACCTCTGAAATATCGTCTTGCCCTATCTGTTCGAGCCGCTTGCGTGCCTCTCCAGACAATTTGCCGACGTCGATGGCGTGGTGGTCCGGCCCCTCGATTTCCGGCCATGCCATCGAATCAAAGCCATGGAGCTTTTGCAGGATATCCAATTCGCCCTGTTCAGACTTCGGCCACGCAAAAGGTCCATTGAGGTCTACCGTGGAGAACCGCCACGAAGGCGTGCGCGACAGGCTTTGCTCGGGCGCGCGCACACGCTTTTCGTCCTCGCGCTGGACCGCTTTACCCGGAACCGCCTTTCCCTTTTTGCCGTTCATTGAAGCGTCAGGACAAGGAGGAGTAGTACTCGGCCATCGACGCTAAGGTAATCTCGGCGTTGCCCCGCTCATTGTCAGGAAGGTTCTCGCGTGCGTTTAGCCAAGGTGCTTCCGCGTGAGTCTGGTCGCTTAGCCACTGCGCAGAACGTTTTCCATAGGCATCTAAAACGGCGTCTATGGTTTCACGCTGGGTGTTGGTGAGATTCGCGGAAGAGCCCTTTTCTCCGAGAAGTTTGTGATGAACGGTGAACTGTCCTTTGTGGGCCATATACAGGTCGCGGACAACTGGGCCGTTCGCCCAAGCCTCGATGCGTTCATCGAATAGCGGCACATCGTCCCAGACCAAAGACCACGCCTGCGAGTAATACGCGAGCTTTTGCAGCTTCATCGCTGACATGGCTCCTTGGCGCTCTAGAACGTAATGTGCAACGTCGAAAACACTCGCCATCGCAGTTCTCCCCGTGTGTGCTACCGCGACGTATGCGCGGCTTTGTAAATCAACTTACTAGTCTGCGCGCATTTTCCCCGAGGCGCGCGACATGTGCAAGCAATTGTCAACTGGGGCTGAAATCTCAAATGTAAACAAATCGATTAGTCTGCACTCGAACCCGCTCAGCATGCTTGCTAGCGGGGCGAGCAAGCGCCCCAATAAATCCGCACCGAACCGAGGGCCCGACCATGGTTACGGGCAAGGTTTCAGCCCCGCGCCCCTTTCCGTGAAGCATAGTTACCAAGGGAACGGCCCTTTTTGCGGTTAGCGCCGAGTTTAATGCGGTATCGATGGAATCCGATTCCACTTCCCGAGGAGTTGCAGCCTGCGGCACATGCTCCTGTAACAGCCTCTGTAACAGCAGAATGACCCTTTCAGCGGTGGCGCACAGATGGATAGTACGCAGACCGGTACGCAGGGAAAGCCGTCATCTCCGTGGTTGCCAATGCATTGGTTGCCACTCTGGTTGCCACGGTTTGGGCCTGTTTCCACCGCCCCTGTTTCCAGTGGCGTTTCCACGGGTTGGGCCGTTTCCTAACCCAATCGAACGCAATCGGCAATTAGGTTCTGGTGGCCGGGACGCCGCTTTGAAAAAATATCGACATTTATCAAATCGCGTTCGGCGAAATATAAAGCCGAAGTAATTTCCGCAGTTTCCGCGCAGATTTCCAAACACTCCAATACGCCGAACCCCTTGCGCCACAACGGGCATCGGCTCACGCGCCCAAGAGTTTCGAAACGATAACCTCGCACATAAACCCGAACGCCGCGTACAACATTACGAACGAAATTACGAATTTCCAACTTCGTAATCGGAGGCGCTCTAACAGCCGATGCAACATCGAACGAGGTTCGCACCGCCGAGGTTCGCACTCAGGTTCGCATGGAGAGCGATGATTTTCGGGGCGTGGTCAGCGCAGGAAGTAGCAGGTGTAGTGGCAGGCTGCGACCCAAAAAAGCGTCGCCACGGGGATTCGGAAGCCGAATTGAATAGCGCAGTGCTAAGCTGCCAAAAAACAAACGCGGGGTAACGCCATGGGCATCTTCGGGAGATTGTTCGGTCGGAAGCCGGCAGCATTAGCGGCCGATGCACCAACGCCTCGCCACGACCCGCGCGCAGAGGCGATGACCGTTACGGCTAGTCCTGAGCGTGTCGAATCTGAACGCCAGATGCAAGCGGAGGCGTTCGCGTCGATTGAATCGCAGCTCACGACCTCCGGTATGTTCAAACCCGAGGCTGTGCCAGCCATGATGTCCGCCATCCGGGCGAACAGCCCGCCGTTCACGCCGGTCAACGCACATTTGATTCTCGGGAAAAAAGCGCGCCCCGACGCGGAGGGAGTGCGCATCACATTGGCAGACTGTCTGGCTCCCACGCTCCCATCCGGCGCGGAACCGGCAACGTTCCTTCAGCAAGCGTGTACGCACAGCGCCAACCTTGCCCGGAATCGGCACGCGCTGCTTCGCATGAAGGGCATCGGCATTGAGTCCGTGCGGATAACCTTTGTCAAAGACACGGGTGCCTGCGCGAAGGTCAAAAAGCTGACGAAGAAATATCCGATTGACAACGCTCCCGTGCTTCCAGTGCCGGACTGCAATGGAAAGCGTTGCTTCTGCGCATACAAGCCGATTATCCCGGGCTTGGACGACTGACGGCAGGTATGAATATTTTCAGAAAGCTGTTCGGGGCAAAGCCGGCGCAGTCGACGGCTGGCGATGGCCGCTCAACGCCCATGAGCATTCCTGCGACGCCTTCGATGGTGAACGCTGAGGTAAGCGGTCAGGCCGAAATGCTGAAGTTGCTTGAGGCGCATCTCATTCAGTCCGGTCTCTTTTGGCCGGAGAAGGTGCCTCTCTTGGTTGACCGTGTGCGTGCGAAGACCGGGCCCTTTCAGCATATCGACACTGAGGCAGCGTTCGCAGGCGAGACGCTCCTCTCCGTGGCAGAGAAGAAACGGCTGGGGCTCAACACGAGAATGAAGTACTCGCACGCGTTTATAGAATGTTGTCGCCCGGATATGTTCGCCAGCGTCGAACCGAAAAGTGCTGTGCGTAATATGCACATCGCCGCTTTCCACGTTATCAGCCGGCGGCAACATCTCGTGCAGTATCGACAGTCGGGCGTGGTTCAAAAAGTGCGCGTATCGCCGATGGGCATTCCGGACAGTTGTCGGGAAGTTCAACGTCTGCGAGCGACATACCTGATAAATGAAGCGCCCACTCTGCCGGTGCAAACATGCTCGGCGGCGTGCTGTCAGTGCAGCTATGACGCGGTGATATGACATGAAGTTGCGACAGCTATTTAGCTTCGTTGGTCGGCGCGAGAGCGAGCCTGCAAGCGACGCGCCGCCGATGGAGCCGGAACGCGTTTCGTTGACTAAACGGCGCACGGCGGCTCGCAGGCCGCTCACTCCTTTTCAAAAGATAGCACTCGACCATGAATCGACTGCGGTGAACGGCGGCGCCATCGCTGCTAAATGGATTTGGCGCGGCGGAACAACCGGCTGCTACAGGCCCGAGCACCAAGCCCGCGATGCCGCTGTGTACATTATTCGGGGAAACTGGGCGCTGGAGAAGGGACTAATCGGCCACGGGGATGGGTTCACAGACGAAACGACGAAGCCGCTAGAGGAAGAGGGGTGCCGGTGCGGGTTTCAATATTTTTATAACCTGCGAGACCTTCCTGAAGATTATTTGACGGCCAAAGGCAAAAAGACCCTAGCAAAAGTGAGAGTCTAGTGAACGCAACGCGGTAGGCCCATTCCACACAGGCCTACGCGTTGGCCTAGAAAGCGCTCAGGACTTGCCGCGCTTCCTCCGTTCCGCTCGGCGGGTCGTTCTCAGATTCGAGCGCGATGCCAGCTTTCTGAAGTATCCAGGTTTTGGCTTTGCTGATGCCGCAGGCGCAGCTTATCGACCGGGCGGCGCAGAGCTAGCGGCCGGCGGCGCGTCGCGCACGGTCAAGCGCCATCGCATGTGCCGCCGCGAAGACGGAGCATTGTCTGGAGTTGTATGTGCCCAGCAAATGCCGCCTTAGACCTTCAGTGAGCAGGAAGCCATTGTCATACGGGGACTGCGGCCCTCGGTTGCAGAGAGGGCACAGTACACGGAGCCGACCGTCCCAGTTAACTTCCGCTGGCTGTTCAGCCCGAGATGCGAACTCGATGATGCTTTCAGTGGCAACGTCTGCCCACTTCCGCACCTCGTCAAAGGTCTCGCATGATACCTGGCCCCACAGCAGCCTCTCCAACTCCGGTTGCATCAAATCGATAATCACAGCCCGCGCCATGTACAGGTCGTCTTCGAGGCGCCGCACTTTGTCTTCGAGGGGCGAAGTCGTTCGAATCGGCTGCCGAGGCATGTTTCGACGTTTCCGTTGGTATAGGCAGACCATTCTGCCGCCCGAGTGGCCGAAGTAGTGTGCGCCGGGTAACGTCGGGATGACGCGGGCCTTGAATTCCCTTCTACGTTGCCTACGGCTGTTTGTTCGAAAGAGCGCGATAGAAGCGAACAAACGGCGAGAGCGACCACGAAAATACGCTGGAGACGCAGAGGACCACTAGTGGCAGCCAAAGAATGACTGCCGCCGCGTACCCCGCTATGTGCGCGCCAGCGAAAGCATCATCCCAATAGATGTTGTCCGACGCGGTAATGCTGCCCTTGGCAAGAAGCAAAACAAAAAAGTGCGTGATGAAGCCAATGCCTGCGCCGACAAGCAGAACGACGGCTGCAATAGCCAACTTGGTTGTCGCGGCCATTACACCAATGACGTTGTCATCGAATGTCCCACGCTTTTTGTCGGTCAGGCTCCAGGTCAACAGGCCGCTGACGCCGAGGATGGTCATTGCGCCCGAAACCAAGCTGACCAGAGTTGATAAATAGGTGAGGGTCTGGCTCATGACCTGCGAAGGTGACAGTTAAGACGGGCTAGGATTTCTGGCAAAAACCTACATGGTGCCTACACGGTCCCGCAAAACAAAAAGCCCAACTCTTTGAAGTTGGGCTAAGCGTTTGATTCTTCTGGCTCCTCGACCTGGGCTCGAACCAGGGACCTACGGATTAACAGTCCGGCGCTCTACCAACTGAGCTATCGAGGAACATCTGCAGCAGAGAAACGAAATTATATGGAGGGGAATCTAGCCTGTCAACACCCTGCGTTCATCTCAATTTAAAAAGTCACAAACAAGTGAAGCGTTACGAGGGATGCGACAACGACAGCAGGGCAACCTGCAGCCCCTCGGGCTCAACGCGCCAACAGTTCGAGCTTGTCTTTCACGTCCTTGAACTCGTCGGCTTCGGGCAACGGCGCCTTGGTCTTGGTGATGCTCGGCCAGCCGCGCGACAGTTCGGCATTCAGTTCAATGAAGTGCTGTTGATCACCGGGGACATCCTCTTCGGCATAGATTGCATTGACCGGGCATTCGGCGACGCACACGGCGCAGTCGATGCACTCGTCAGGATCGATCGAGAGAAAGTTGGGACCTTCGCGGAAGCAATCCACCGGGCACACGTCCACGCAATCGGTATAGCGGCACTTAATGCAGCTTTCGGTCACAACGTGAGTCATTCAGGCTCCTGCATACGGAATTCGTGGGGCGGCGGCGAGGGCGACATGAACGTCGGGTTCCAACCAGCGAACCGAGCGTCTCTATTCGGGGCTGCATATAGCCCGGCTGTGCACGATCTGCGCGCCAAAACCGATATTGTAGCGTACCGGTATATTTGAGCGCGACCCCCGGGCAGAAGGCCTTATATCGTTTAGTGATTTGTTTATGGCTCGCCGCCGAACTCCCGCGCGCCCGCTGTCCGGCGTGTTTCAGCAGCGTTAGGGGCGGCGCTCCGGGCGGACACTTCGGGTAACATGTGCTGGAGGCCGCCGGGGGCAAAGCATCCAGTGCGTCGGGGCGTGCCGGGTCCGTTTGCGGTTTTGCCCGCGCTCTTGTGGGCGGTCCTACCTGCGCCTTTACCCGTTTTCCTAGCCGTTCGTCTGGAACCATGATTATCCATTCGCTGCTCGATACCGATCTCTACAAGTTCACGATGATGCAGGTCGTGCTGCATCACTTCCCGGCGGCACACGCGGAATACAAGTTTCGCTGCCGCACGCCGGATGTCGATCTCGTGCCGTATATAGATGAGATACGCGACGAAGTGCGCCAGCTCTGCCATCTGCGCTTCAAGGAAGACGAGCTCGAATACCTTCGCCGGATGCGCTTCATCAAGAGCGATTTCATTGACTTCCTCGCGCTCTTTCATCTCAACGAGAAGTCCGTCACGATCAAGCCGTCCGCCAAGCAGAACGGCGAGATCGACATTGATATTGTCGGGCCGTGGCTGCATACCATCCTGTTCGAGATTCCGATCCTCGCGATCGTCAACGAGGTCTATTTCCGCAACACACAACGCGACCCGACCTTCGATACCGGCCGCGACCGCCTGCGCGACAAGATCCAGTTGCTCGGCGGCCGTCCCGAAGTCTCCGACTGCAAGATCGCGGACTACGGCACTCGCCGCCGGTTCTCCAAGCAGTGGCATGAGGAGGTCATCCTCAAGCTGAAGGAAGGCCTGGGCGAACAGTTCACGGGCACAAGCAACGTTTACTACGCCATGAAGCACGGCTTGCGTCCGCTCGGCACCATGGCGCACGAATATCTTCAGGCTTGCCAGGCGCTCGGCCCGCGGCTGCGCGATTCGCAGATCTTCGGCTTCGAAATGTGGGCGAAGGAGTATCGCGGCGACCTGGGCATTGCGCTCTCCGACGTCTACGGCATGAAGGCGTTCCTGAACGACTTCGACATGTACTTCTGCAAGCTCTTCGACGGCGCACGCCACGACTCCGGCGACCCATTCGACTGGGGCGAACGCCTGATCCGTCATTACGAGCAGAACCGCTGCGATCCGCGTACCAAGGTGCTCGTCTTTTCGGACGCACTCGACATTCCCAAGGTCCTGAGCCTCTACGAACGTTTTCGCGGCCGTTGCCAGCTCGCTTTCGGCGTGGGTACCAACCTGACCAACGATCTTGGTTATCAGCCGCTTCAGATCGTGATCAAGATGGTCCGCTGCAATGGCCAGCCTGTTGCCAAACTCTCCGATTCCCCCGGCAAGAACATGTGTGATGACCAGGCTTATCTTGCCTACCTCCGCCAGGTATTCGACATCGCCAAACCCGTGGAAGAACAGTAACCCACGCAGGCGTTCGTGAGGCCAAGCGCTGCTCCGCGTTAGCCGTTCGGTCGAGGGTATTCGGGCGCGGGCGCTCGTTATAATCGAGTCCTTGATTGACGCACATGCCGTGACGCGCATGCCGCAGCACAGGCCAACGAGGACAGCATCATGAACACATTGGCCACACGCCGGAACTCAAGAGACCAGGGCTTACGGCTGCGCACTCCAGCCGCAGTCGTAACCGGCTGCGCTCGCGCATGAGCGCAGCCGTGAACATGCGACGCTTATGGCAAGGCCTGTTGCTTCTCTTGTTGCCGTTGACTGCCTCCGCGGCGTCGCTTGACGGCGCCACGCTGTCTCCGCTGTGGGGCCTTCCGTTCGCCGGCATCCTCTTGTCCATCGCGATCGTGCCGCTGATCGCGCCGCACGCCTGGCATCGTCATTTCGGCAAGATATCGGCGGCTTGGGCGCTCGTGTTCCTTGTGCCTTTTGCGCTTGGCTTTGGTACGCAGGTTGCATTCGCGACTTTCGTGCATGCCATGCTGGAAGAGTATGTGCCGTTCATCATCCTGCTCACTGCGCTCTTCACGGTCGCGGGCGGTATCTGCCTGCATGGCGACTTGCACGGGTCCCCGCGCCTGAATACCGGGTTGCTCGCGCTCGGCACGGTGCTCGCCAGCATCATGGGAACGACGGGCGCGGCCATGCTGCTGATCCGCCCACTGCTGCGCGCCAATGAACATTGCAAGCACGTAGTGCATCGCGTGGTCTTCTTCATCTTTCTCGTGGCCAATGCCGGTGGGGCGCTGTCGCCGCTCGGGGATCCGCCGCTGTTCCTCGGCTTCCTGAATGGCGTAAGTTTTTTCTGGACCACGGTGCATCTCGCCGCGCCGACGCTTTTTATCTGTGTGGTTCTGCTGGCACTTTTCTATGTGCTCGACCGCTATTACTTCGCTAAGGAGGAGGTGGTGCATCGGAGTGAAGCGAAAACACCGTTGAGCGTAGACGGAAAGATCAATTTCGTTTTGCTCGCGGCGGTGGTCGCGCTGGTGCTGATGAGCGGCTTGTGGAAACCGGGCATCGAGTTCGATGTATTCGGTACGCACGTCGCGTTGCAGAACGCCGCGCGCGATGTGCTGCTTGTCGTGGTGACGCTCTTGTCGCACATGCTCACGCCGAAAAGCGCGCGCGCGGGCAATGCGTTCAACTGGGCGCCTATTGAAGAGGTCGCGAAGTTGTTCGCCGCCATCTTCATCACCATCGCGCCCGTGATCATGATCTTGCGCGCGGGCGCGGACGGTGCGTTCGCCGGCATCGTGCACATGGTGACCGACGCAAGCGGCAAACCAATCGACATCGCGTACTTCTGGGCGACCGGTTTGCTGTCATCATTCCTCGACAACGCGCCGACCTATCTCGTGTTCTTCAACCTCGCCGGCGGCGATGCCCCAACGTTGATGACGGCCGGCGCCACCACGCTCGCCGCCATCTCGGCTGGCGCCGTGTTCATGGGCGCGAACAGCTACATTGGTAACGCGCCCAACTTCATGGTCAAGGCAATTGCAGAATCGCGCGGCATTGTCATGCCGGGATTCTTCGCGTATCTCGGCTGGTCGACAGTCATTTTGCTGCCCTTGTTCTTGCTCACTGGATGGTTGTTCTTTTAGGAGAAAGTCGATGAAGAAAGTGCTGGTTGCCCGCCCCATTTTCCCGGACGTGATCGAACGTCTCCGGCAGTATTTTGAAGTCGATGCTAATCCGGGCGCACCGCTTGTCGCCGACGAATTCGCGCGCCGCATGGCTGATCGCGATGGCGCTTTGCTCGCGGGCGATCCCGTCACGGCGAAGGTCCTGGAAGGCGCTCCGAATCTGAAGGTCGTGTCGAACATGGCCGTGGGTTACAACAACTTCGACATGCAGGCGTTGAACGCGCACGGCGTGCTCGGCACCAATACACCGGACGTATTGAACGAAAGCACGGCGGACTTCGGTTGGGCGCTGATGATGGCGGCCGCGCGCCGTATTGCCGAATCCGAACACTTCCTGCGCGCCGGCAAGTGGGGTACGTGGTCCTACGACGCCTTTCTCGGTACCGACGTATGCGGCGCCACGCTCGGCGTGCTTGGCATGGGGCGCATTGGTCAGGCGCTCGCCCGGCGTGCGCGCGGGTTCAACATGCGCGTGATCTATCACAACCGTTCGCGCGTTGCCCCGGAGATCGAGGCGGAACTGAACGCCGAGTATGTATCGAAGGCGGATTTGCTTAAGCGCGCCGATCACGTCGTGCTGGTGCTGCCGTACACCGCCGAGAATCACCACACCATCGGCGCGGCTGAACTGGCGAGCATGAAACCTACGGCTACGCTGACCAACATTGCGCGCGGCGGGATTGTGGACGACGCCGCGCTGATCCAGGCGTTGCGCAACAAGACCATCGCGGCGGCGGGGCTCGACGTGTTCGAAGGCGAGCCGAATTTCAATCGCGATTTCCTGACGGTGTCGAATGTCGTGCTGACGCCGCATATCGCAAGCGCGACGGAATCCACCCGCCGGGCCATGGCCAATCTCGCCGCTGACAACCTGATCGCCGCGCTGGGTGAAGGTCCGCGCGCTGGCAATCCGCCGAACCCGATCAATCCGGAAGTCCTGAAGAAATGACCATGTTGTTGCTGTTGAGCGTGGGTGTCGCCGTCCTCGCGATCGCTCTGGTGATCACGTTGATGCTGTTGTTGCGGCCGAAGCGCGAAACAGATGTCGAGGAGCAGTTCGAGGCGCTGGCCGATCGGATCATCGATATGGGCGAAGCGCATGCGCGCGCCCAGGAGCGGCTCGAACGCAACGTGAGGGGCGAAGTCACCGAGACGTCCCGCGCGTCGCGTACCGAAGCGGGCACAGCGTTCGCCCAATTCCAGCAGACGCTCGCGACGCAGCTCGCGAGCATGGCGCACGTCCAGAACACGCAGCTTGAGTCGTTTTCCCGGCAACTTGTCACGCTGACGGAAAGCAATGCGCTGCAAGGCCAGCACGCACGCGACGAACAAAGCCAGGCGCTGAAACGTTTCGGCGATGCGCTCACGCTGCAACTCGCGCAGATGTCGGAATCGAATGACCGTCGTCTGAGCGAAGTGCGCGCAACGCTCGAAGCGCGGCTGAAGGATATCGAAGCGAACAACGCGGCGAAGCTCGAAGAAATGCGCCGTACCGTCGATGAAAAGTTGCACGCCACGCTGGAGCAACGGCTTGGCGAATCGTTCAAATTGGTCTCGGACAGGCTGGAGCAGGTGCATCGCGGGTTGGGGGAAATGCAGACGCTGGCGGCGGGTGTCGGCGACTTGAAAAAGGTGCTGACCAACGTCAAGACACGCGGGACCTGGGGCGAAGTGCAGCTTGAATCGTTGCTCGAGCAGTTGTTGACGCCGGATCAGTACGCGAAGAATGTCGCAACTATCCCGAAGAGCAACGACCGTGTGGAGTTCGCAATCAAGCTGCCCGGCCGTCACGACGCGCCCGGCCAGAGCGGTGCGAATACGGTAGCTACGCCGGTGTGGTTGCCTATCGACGCCAAGTTTCCGCGCGAGGACTACGAGCGGTTGATCGATGCGCAGGATCGCGCCGACGCAGCCGCGGTCGAGGAAGCGTCTCGCGCGCTGGAAGGCCGCATTCGTGCGGAAGCGAAGGCGATCGCGCAGAAGTACGTCGCGCCTCCGCACACCACGGACTTCGCGTTGTTGTTCCTGCCGACCGAGGGCCTGTATGCGGAAATCCTTCGCCGTCCGGGGTTGACCGATTTTCTACAGCGGGAATACCGGGTGAGCGTGACGGGTCCGACCACGTTGACAGCGCTACTGAACAGCTTGCAGATGGGTTTCAGGACGCTGGCAATCGAGCAGCGTTCCAGTGAAGTCTGGCAAGTGCTCGGCGCGGTGAAAACGGAGTTCAGGAAGTTTGGGGAAGTGCTGTCGAAGACGCGGTCGCAGCTTGAGGCAGTGACGCGTTCTATTGAATCGGCGGAGACGCGTACGCGGCAGATGAGCAAGAAACTGCGCGACGTGGAAGCGTTGCCGGGCGAGCAGGTGGCGAACCTGCTCGGGGATGAACGTGAAGAACCGGCGGAACGGGACGAACCCGGCGCTTAAGTCCTTAGTCCGCGGCCGGCGAAGCCAGCGTAGCCAGTGCGTCGCCGGTGATGCGGACAATACGCCAGTCGGGCAGCACGGTTGCGCCCATTTTCTCGTAGAAGCCGATGGCGTTCTGATTCCAGTCGAGCACGGTCCATTCGAAGCGGCCGCACTGGCGTTCCACCGCGAGTGCCGCCAGAGCACGCAGCATCTTCGTGCCGAGTCCGCTGCCGCGAATACCCGGCTTCACATACAGATCTTCCAGATACAACCCGCGCTTGCCGAGGAAGGTTGAATAGTTCTGGAAGAAAAGCGCGTAGCTCACTATGCGTCCGTCTTCTTCGGCCACCAAGGCTTCAGCGCACGGGCGCGCGCCGAATAGCGCGTCGTGCACGCCGGCCTCGGTCGCGATGAACATGTGCATGAGTTTTTCAAACTCGGCTAGCTCGATCATCAAGCCAAAGATCGCGCCGACATCGGCGGGTGCGGCGGGTCGGATTTGAGCGCTCATCATGCCTCTTCCGGCGCGTCGGACAAGACGATCTCAATACCGCCGAATCGCGACGCCACCCAGTTGTACGCGTGACACGCAATCCACAGCAAGATGAAGCCGAGGATCGCATTGAGCAACAGCGCGCTTGTCACGGTGCTTAGCTCGACCGAGCCGTATCGGAAAAACGCAACCA
The DNA here is from genome assembly GCF_011493005.1 of Caballeronia sp. SBC1. NCBI lineage: Bacteria > Pseudomonadati > Pseudomonadota > Betaproteobacteria > Burkholderiales > Burkholderiaceae > Caballeronia > Caballeronia sp. SBC1. The sequence continues at coordinate 2,748,359 of NZ_CP049156.1, read as the reverse complement.
GCACGCCGAGCAACACGATGGGTACGCTGAAGGTCAGGTACACGAGAATCAACGCTTTGGCCGTTTGTCCCGGCGCGATGAACGAAATCTGTTTTTTCATGAAGGAAAAGCCCCGTCAGTCATAGTGCAATGCATTCGAACCGTCCGTTTTAGCCGCTCAAGTGATGACGGCGTTGCGGTCCAGGTTCTTGAAGCAGGTTGTCGAAGAGCCTTTGAAACTAGATCAGGCCGTCGAATGGCAGGATATCCACGCTGTCTCCTGCATCGATATTTCCTGCGTCGTGCTTCAGGACAATGAAGCAATTGGCTTCGCTCATTGAACTCAGCACGCCCGAACCTTGCGGCCCGGTTGTCACCACATGCCAGTGCCCCGCGGTATCGCGGCGTGCAACACCGCGTTGAAACTCCGTACGCCCGGCGCGTTTGTTGATCGGTTGCGAACTCGTCGCGGCTATCAGCGGCAGCGAATAGGGCGTCGCGCCCGACATGGCGAGCAGCGCCTCGCGCACGATGAAATAAAACGTTGCCATCACGGCAACCGGATTGCCAGGCAAGCCAAAGAACAGCGCAGATTCGCCTTCGCCGGGACGCTTTCCCGACCACAAGCGGCCGAATGCAAGCGGACGGCCCGGACGCATCGCGATCTTCCAGAACGCCACGTCGCCGAGCGTGTTCATCAGGTCACGCGTGAAGTCGGCGTCGCCTACAGACACGCCGCCCGAACTGATCACCACGTCGGCGTCCTGCGTAGCCTTTCGCAATGCCCGCTCAAGCGATGCACGATCGTCACGCACAATGCCCAGATCCACCGGTTCCATGTTCATCCGGCGCAGCATCGCAAAGAGGGTATAGCGGTTGCTGTCGTAGACGCAACCCGGCGCCAGCGCTTGACCCACGGAACGCAATTCGTCGCCGGTTGAAAAAAACGCGACACGCAAGCGCCGATGCACCGCCACGTCGCCAATACCCAGCGACGCAAGCAAACCAAGATCCGACGCACGCACAATACGGCCCTTGCGTAATGCCGCGTGGCCCTGCGCGAGATCCTCCCCCGCGAGCCGCCGATTCGCCCCGCGCACGATGCGCGCTGAGGCGAACGTAACGGTATCGCCTGTGCGCTGCACGAGTTCTTGCGGCACGACGGTGTCGCACCCCGGCGGGATGAGCGCACCGGTCATGATGCGCACGCATTGCGCGGCAAGCGGATGCCCTTCGAACGGTTGTCCGGCGAGCGCGGTACCCGCGACCGTCAAGCGAAGCGGTGGACTGTCCGGCAGGCTCGCTTCATTGGCGCCATCTGATCCATCCGATCCATTCAGCAAGGTCGCGCCATCGAACGCATAACCGTCCATGGCCGAGTTGTCGTGCGAAGGGACATTGATCGGCGAGATGACATCTTCAGCCAGCACGCGATCGAGTGCGTCGAAGAGACGCACGTGTTCCACCTCGGTGCGACCGCGCGGCAACGCCCACTGGCGCACGATCTCCTGCGCCGCGCTGACGGGCAGCGCGTTTGGATCGTACTCGGCGACGCAGCTCGAAAAGTGGCTGGATGTGTTCATTGATGGGTGGATCGGAACGGAAGTCGCGACGTAAAGCCCGCGGGCGGACCGGTGAAAAAGGCTGGCATGTCGGGGATGCTGGCGCGACTGCTGCCGCAGTCGCTACGTAGCGCGGCGCTGACCAAGCCGGGGGCCTTGCCGCAAACACGCGCATGGAACGAAACGAACCAGTGCTTAGTTGCGGTTGAGATCGGCTAGCTGCTGCAAATCGTTGACATTGTAAAACGCACGCTCGTTGGCGAAGGTCACTTCTACCGCCTTGTGGCGCGCGTACCACGCGCGAACCTTACGTTCGCCGGCACGGATGAACGCGTCGAGATCGTCCGCCAGCGACGCGCGCAGCAACGCGAAAACCGGGTGCACGTGGCGTTCGCCCGCGGCATCGACGACTGCCGCCGTCGCGATATCCGCTTGTCCGGCGCTCAAGCCTTCGAATAGCCGTTCGGCCAGATGAGGGTCGACAAAAGGCGCGTCGCAGGGCACGAACAGCACGAATTCAGTTTGCGCTGCATGCAACGCCGCAGATATCCCGGCAAGTGGGCCCGGGAAATCGGGAAACGTATCGACAATCACCTTTGCCTCGAACGGCATGCCAAGCTGGGCGTAGATCTCGAGGCTGCGATTCGCGCTGATCAGCATCGCGCCGCATTGCGGCTTGAGCCGCCGCAGCGCGTGGAGCGCAAGCGGTTCTAGGTCGAGCGGCTGCAGGCCTTTGTCGACACCGCCCATGCGCGATCCACGTCCGCCCGCCAGCACCACGCCGGTGATGTCGTGCTTGTGCACAGGACTGCCGGTCAGGCGCGCCACATCGGCATCGGCCATGTCAGCCGCCGATATAGGACATTTCGACGCGCGGTGCGTCCGGGTCGGCAGCGGGCAACGCGTTGCTGCCGCGAAATTCCGAGTAGCGGTCGGTGCGCGCTTCCCAGATCCGGGCGATGGCTGTCGCGACCGTAGCGTCGCTCGCGCCGCTACGGATCAGCGCGCGCAAGTCGTGGCCGGACGTGGCGAACAGGCACAAGTAGAGCTTGCCTTCGGTAGAGAGGCGGGCGCGCGTGCAGGAGCTGCAGAACGCTCGCGTCACGCTCGAAATGACACCTATCTCTCCGCCGCCGTCCTGGTAACCCCAGCGTTGCGCGGTCTCGGCGTCATTGTGGGCTTCGAGCGGCCGCAGCGGAAAATGTTCGGCAATGCGCGCGACCACATCCGCCGACGGCAACACTTCGCTCATGTTCCAGCCGTTTGACGCACCCACATCCATATATTCGATAAAGCGCAGCACCGTGCCGCTGCCTTTGAAATGGCGCGCCATTGGCACGATTTCGGCGTCGTTCGTGCCGCGCTTGACCACCATGTTGACCTTCAGCGGCGCCAGGCCGGCGGCGTGCGCGGCCTCAATGCCTTCGAGCACGTCGGCGACGGCGAAATCGGCGTCGTTCATGCGACGAAACAACGCATCGTCGAGCGCGTCCAGGCTCACCGTTACCCGCGATAACCCCGCGTCTTTCAGCGAGCGCGCCTTGCGGGCGAGGATCGACCCGTTGGTGGTGAGCGTGATATCGAGCGGACGGCCTTCCGGCGTGCGCAATAGCGCCAGCCGTTCGATCAGGAATTCGATGTTCTTGCGCAGCAGCGGTTCGCCGCCGGTCAGCCGGATTTTTTCAACGCCGTGCTCGACGAACAACCGCGCCAGCCGCTCGATTTCCTCGAACGACAGCAGGGCGCTATGCGGCAGAAATTCGTAGTTTTTATCGAAGACTTCGCGCGGCATGCAGTACACGCAGCGAAAATTGCAACGATCAGTCACCGATATGCGCAGATCACGCAGATCACGCGACAGCCGGTCGGTGAGCAGTCCGCGCGGCGTCGCCGCGATGCCGGAATAATCCGGGATCGCGCTGACATCGGTGACAGGAATGATGCGTCGGGACATGATCGTTTTAATTCTCGTGCAGCGGCGGCGGAGCGCGCCACTTTGGACTTCGAACAATTCATTTTAGCGGAAGGGCGCTCTTAAGGCGGCTCGCCATCGCCTTTTCACGGGCATTTGTCATCCCTCCAATAAAAAAAGCGCCACCGACCGAAGTCACGTGGCGCTTTTCGAAACGTCAGACGTGTTTACTGTGCGTCTTTACCTGTTTCCACTTGCTGCATTGGCGCGGCGTCCAGCGGCGGCAGTCGCTTGCGTTCGCGCACGACACGCTTCGGCGCTTCCGCCTGGGCTGCAGCTTCGCGGGCTGCGCGGAGCTTGTCGGCGTCGGTGTTCACCCAGACTAGGCCCGCCGTATCCAGCATCGGCTTGAGCACTTCTTCCTTCAGGGTGACAGCGGCGACCGGGGCAACTGGAGCAACCGTTGCGGCCGCTACAGGAGCGGCCGCAACGGGCGCCACGGTTTCCACCGGTTCAAACGTCTTCACCGGCTCGGCTTCGTCCGGAGCCAACGCCTCGGCAACAACCGGCGCAGGCGAATCGATCGGTGCAACCGTCTCCGATGCCGGCGTCGCGGCGACAGGCGCCGTGTTCACCGGCTCAGCGACTTGAGCTTCCGGCGCTGCGTGAGCAACGACGGGCGCAACGACAGGCGCGGGTTCGGCTGCCTTCGGGGTATCGGCGAAAGGACTTTCGACCTTCTCTTCCGCTACCTTCGGCGTCGGTCCGAACGGATTTTCGATTGGCCGTGACGCTGGCTTTTCGAAGATGTCGGTTGCGGGCGCTTCGGCAACCGCTGCGCTGGTTTCCTGTGCGGCATGCACTTCCTGCGCTGCATGCGACACGACAAAACCTTCGGCTTCGGCACGTCTCGCTTCCACGGGCGCGGCTTCAACCGGCGCAACCTGCACGACACGAACCGGTTCCGGCAACTCCGTCACGCTGATCGCGGCGACCGAAACCGGCTCGACCATGACTGCGTGTGCTGGTTCTTGGGCGGGAGCCTGCACAACCGGCTTAGCCACAACGGGTGCGAAATCGCGGCTGTCGTCGGCTTCATTCGACGAATCCGTGTCAAACACCCCGGCTTGAGCGCGTTCGCTGTCAGCGTTGCCTTCGTTTTCTGCAACGTCGGCGGCTTGATTGAGCGTCACGCCGTCTTCCTCGCGATCACGGCGTCCACCACGACGGCCCCGACGACGGCGACGGCGCTCTTCGCCTTCACGCGCTGCGCTGGCCTGATCAGCCTGCAATGCGTCAGCGTTGCCGTTCTGCTGCGATTCCTGGGCCGAAGCGGTGTTTTCCGTCAACTCCGACACCACCGTTTCACCCTGCGTCAACGCTTCGACGGCGGCTTCCGGCTGTGGCTTGCGGCGCTCACCCCGTTCCGGGCGCTCCCCACGTTCACGGCGTTCACCGCGATCGGCGGCTTCAGCACGTTCCGGTGCGCGTTCACCACGGTTCTCACGCGGTTCGCGCGGCTCCCGAGGCTCGCGCACTTCGCGCGGTTCACGTCCTTCACGAGCCTCACGCGGCTCACGGCCTTCACGTCCGCCACGCGGTTCGCGGGGTTCGCGCGGCTCGCGGGTCTCACGTGCTTCGCGCGGTTCACGCGTTTCCTTCGGTTCCCGTTCCTCGCGGCGCGGGTTTTGACGACCACCTGCCGTGCCCGCCGCGCTTGGCGTAGCGCCGGTAGTGGCGGCGGCGCTATCGCGCGAAGCCGCACCACCACGACGATTGCGGTTGCGGTCACCACCTGCACCCGAACGCTCTGGCCGTTCGCCACGGGCCGGACGTGCCGGCGTGGGCGCGACGACCGGCGCAGGCGCCGGTTTTACTTCGGGCTGGACGCCGAACAGGTTCTTCAGCCAGCCGATAAACCCGCCCGTTCCTGTTGAAGCAGCCGCCACGGGAGTCGCAGCCACGGGAGCCGCAGCGACCTTCACCGGCGCGCTAGGCGCAGGCGATGTCGGCGTGATGCCCTTGACCATCGCTTCCTGCTTCGGCTTGATTTCTTCGGTGCGCTTGCTGTAACCCGTTTCGGATTCCAGTTCGTGCGCCGCTTCCTCGGCCATCTTCCAGGAGGCACGCGGTTCGTCGAGACGCGTGTCGTCGTGACGCAGGCGTTCCAGCTTGTAATGCGGCGTTTCGAGATGCTTGTTCGGGATCAACACGACGTTGACCTTGAAGCGCGACTCGATCTTGTTGATTTCCGAACGCTTTTCGTTCAGCAGGAAGGCGGTCACTTCCACCGGCACCTGGCAATGAATTGCCGCGGTGTTTTCCTTCATTGCTTCTTCCTGAATGATCCGCAGCACTTGCAGCGCGGACGATTCGGTATCGCGGATGTGGCCCGTGCCGTTACAACGCGGGCACGTCACGTGGCTGCCTTCGGAGAGTGCCGGACGCAGGCGCTGACGCGACAGCTCCATCAAACCGAAGCGCGAAATCTTGCCCATTTGTACGCGCGCACGGTCGTGCTTGAGCGCGTCTTTGAGACGTTGCTCGACTTCGCGCTGGCTCTTGGCCGACTCCATGTCGATAAAGTCGATCACGATCAAGCCGCCCAGATCGCGCAGGCGCAACTGGCGCGCGACTTCGTCGGCGGCTTCAAGGTTCGTGCGGGTCGCTGTTTCCTCAATGTCCGCGCCCTTGGTCGAGCGGGCCGAGTTCACGTCGATAGCCACCAGTGCTTCCGTGTGGTCGATCACGATCGCGCCGCCCGAGGGCAACGGCACCGTGCGCGAATACGCGGTTTCAATCTGGTGTTCGATCTGGAAGCGGGAGAAGAGGGGAACGTCGTCGTGATAGCGCTTAACTTTGCTCAAGTTATCCGGCATCACGATGTCCATGAAGGCGCTGGCCTGGTCATGGATTTCGGTGGTATCGATCAGAATTTCGCCGATATCCGGCTGGAAATAATCGCGGATTGCGCGGATCACCAAGCTGGATTCCAGATAAATCAGCATCGGCTTGCCGGCCACGCCGCTTTGCGACGCCGCTTCCACCGCGCGCCACAGCTGCATCAGGTAATTCAGGTCCCACTGAAGTTCTTCGGCCGAACGGCCAATCCCTGCTGTCCGCGCGATGATGCTCATGCCTTCCGGCAAATCGAGCTGCGACATTGTTTCGCGCAATTCCTGGCGCTCGTCGCCTTCAATCCGGCGCGATACACCACCGCCGCGCGGGTTGTTCGGCATCAAAACGAGATACCGTCCGGCGAGCGAGATAAACGTGGTCAGGGCTGCGCCCTTGTTGCCGCGCTCTTCCTTTTCGACCTGAATGATCAGTTCCTGGCCTTCGCGCAGCGCGTCCTGGATGCGCGCGGAGCGCATGTCGACGCCGTCCTTGAAATACTGGCGCGCGACTTCCTTGAACGGCAGGAAACCGTGGCGGTCTTCGCCGTAGTTCACAAAACACGCTTCGAGCGAGGGCTCGATGCGGGTAATAACTCCCTTGTAGATATTGCCTTTGCGCTGTTCGCGGCCGGCAGTTTCGATGTCGATGTCGATGAGTTTTTGCCCATCGACGATGGCGACGCGCAATTCTTCTTGCTGCGTCGCGTTAAACAGCATGCGTTTCATTGGACGGCTCCAGAGCGGCTCTACCGGCCCCCATCGAGCGAATTCGCGCGGTTGTCAGTCGCGTGAAGCAGGAGGGCGGGCGCGCCGCGCTTTTTTGTGTGTGTTGTCACAAAGCACGCTGGAGCGGGAGTTCTGGCGGGGAGAATTGCCTGCGACGGGCCTGGTCACCGGCCAGCGACGAAATGCGTCGCGGCGGGCAACCAGCCTTGGGGCACATGCGAACAGACTTTGACACGCCGTGAAGCAACGGCTGGCGGCTTAAGCGGCACAGCGCTGCGGCTCGACGTCCTTCAAACTACGTGAAGAGCCGGCAGCGCAGCCAGCAGCAGCCGGATGCGGCCTGACACAGTGTCAAACGGGTGGAGGGTCTTCGCGCAAAACCTGCGCAAACAAGCAAACCGACCGACGTTTTCCAAACCTGCGGCAGATTGCCGTTGCGGTTTGCCAGGTGCTCAAAGCGCCCGGCAACCGCGTTGGGTGTCTCGTCTTGTTGCGGCTTCCGCCACGCTTCGCCCGTTTCAGCGCAGCTTGCAGCAGAAGCCGTTTTCTTCGCAACGGCCAAGCGACGATGTTCCGTTCACCCTAACCTGATACCCGCTCGATATCTTTTAGATACCTGCCTGATACCCGGGTCACATCCGGAAGAAGCCGGGTTTAAGTCCCGGCCTCATCGCCTCTCGCCGATAAAATTCTTGATCGCCAAAAATCCGTTACCGTGTCGACGATCGACTCGACCGAACGCGCCTGTGGGCACCGTCCCTGCCGTGCGATATCGTCGTGCGTGCAACTTGTTACTCCGTTTTCCGGGTGAGCAACTGGCCCTGGGCGCAAGTAAAATAACGGCTTAACGCTTGCACCTGTACAGTCTGACAACATCCGGCCAGCTTAGTGGCTTTTTCCAGACTGTCCGCAAATTATATTCAGAATGAATGAGTTAGGCAAAACATCCCATAAAAAGGTCGCAAGCGAACAGGTCTCAATGATCGAGATCGACGAAAATGCGGCGGGTCAGCGCATCGACAATTTTTTACTTCGCGTCTGTAAAGGCGTACCGAAAAGTCATATTTACCGGATTTTGCGCAGCGGGGAAGTGCGCGTAAACAAAGGCCGTATTGACGCTGCTTATAGACTGGAGATGGGCGATCTCGTCCGCGTACCGCCTATTCGCACCGCGCAACTGGACGAAACGGCGGTTTCATCGAATGCTCCGGCAGCCGAATTCCCCATACTATTTGAAGACGATCACCTGATCGTGATCGATAAACCCGCGGGCGTCGCCGTTCATGGCGGCAGCGGCGTGGCGTTTGGTGTTATCGAACAATTGCGCAACGCGCGCCCGCAGGCGAAATTCCTCGAATTGGTGCATCGGCTGGATCGCGAGACGTCCGGTGTGCTGATGCTCGCGAAGAAGCGCTCGGCGCTGATCAACGTGCACGAGCAAATGCGCGAAAATCGTATCGATAAACGCTATCAGGCCGTCGGTCACGGCGACTGGCTGGCGGGCTGGGGCCGTCGGCGGATTGTGAAGGAACCGCTGCACAAATACCTGACGCCCGAGGGCGAGCGCCGCGTGCGCGTCCAGGACGACGGGCTCGCGTCGCATACGGTGTTCAATTTGATCGAGCGCTTCAGCGACTACGCGTGGGTCGAGGCGGAACTCAAGACAGGCCGTACGCATCAGATTCGTGTGCATATGGCGCATATCGGCCTGCCGATCGCCGGTGACACCAAATACGGCGACTTCGCGCTAAACAAGAATCTGGTTCGCACCGACGCCAATCCGTCGCTCAAACGCATGTTTCTGCACGCTTTCCGGCTGAAACTCGTGCATCCGGCGACCGGCGAGACGCTTCAGGTTGAGGCGCCGCTGCCGGCCGAGTGTCGGCGCTTCATCGAACAACTCAAACAAAATTTTAGAGAGACGCAATAAATGGCCCGTCAGCAATTCGATCTGATTGTCTTCGACTGGGACGGCACCTTGATGGATTCCACTGCGCACATTACGCGCAGCATTCAGGCAGCGTGCCGCGACCTGAGCCTGCCCGTTCCCGCCGACGAAGCGGCAAGTTACGTGATCGGGCTGGGGCTGCGCGACGCGCTGCAGATCGCCGCGCCCACGCTCGATCCCGTCGATTACCCGAAGCTTGCCGAGCGGTATCGCTTTCACTATTTGATCAAGGGTGAGCAAACCGAGCTCTTCGACGGCGTGCGCGGCATGTTGCAGAACTTGCGCGACGAGGGTTATCTGCTCGCGGTCGCAACGGGCAAAAGCCGTGTGGGCCTGAACCGCGCGCTGGACCAGTCGCGCCTGACGAGTCTCTTCGACGGCACGCGCTGCGCCGATGAAACCTTCTCCAAGCCGCATCCGGCCATGTTGCACGAACTCACGCGCGAACTCGGGCAGGACGTGAGCCGCACCGTGATGGTCGGCGACACCACGCACGACCTGCAGATGGCGAAGAATGCGGGCGCGGCGGCGGTCGGCGTGACGTACGGCGCGCATCCGGCGAAGTCGCTGCACGCGCTGGAGCCGCTGTTCGTGGCTGAAAACGTGACGTCGCTGGGAGACTGGCTGCGGGAGAATGCATGACAGGAACGCCGCTTGATCGGGTGCATGAGCCGGTGCTTAAGACGCCACTTGAGCCGGTCCGAATCTGCGCGTCGGAGGATTTGGTCGACGGTGGCGACGGCGTTCGGCATAAAGCCCTCGACAAAAGCGGCGAAGCCACCGTGTTTTTCGTCCGATACGACGGCAAACCCTTTGGCTACCTCAACCGCTGCGCCCACGTGCCCATGGAGATGGACTGGTCCGAAGGCAAGTTCTTCGAGAGCTCCGGCTTATACTTGATGTGCGCGACTCATGGCGCGATTTACGAGCCGGACACGGGGAAATGCGTCGGCGGTCCTTGCCGCGGTGCGCGTTTGCGGCGGGTGGCAGCAGAAGATCGCGACACACCTGACGGCCGCGCCGTCTTCTGGCTTCCCGACGACGATCTCCGTCCGGCTTGACCGTTTTCGCGGTTGTTCTCTCGATGCGAAACGAACCCGCTTTTCATCTTCAATCAGTCAACCAGGCGACGCATGTCCGATCAAATTCCCACCGATTCCGCGGATAAGGCGCGTTCCAAATCCATCGGCGACACCGGCGACAACTGGGAGCGCGCCGCGCTCGAACGCATCGCGCTTGCGGCCATCAATGAACAGCGGGCCGCGCGCCGCTGGCGGATCTTTTTCCGCTTCGTGTTCCTCGCGATCCTGGCGATAGCGGTCTGGAGCGCGTTCGATTTCACCAGTGACAAAGTCGCTAAAACCGCGCGCCACACGGCGCTGGTCGAACTGGAAGGCGAAATTGCCGCCAATAGCGACGCTAGCTCGGACAACGTCAACGCAGCGCTTGACAGCGCTTTTGAAGACGACGGCACGGCGGCGGTGATTCTTCGCTGCAACAGCCCGGGCGGCAGTCCGGTGCAGGCGGGCATCATCAATCGCGAGATCACGCGCTTGCGGACGAAATATCCGTCGAAGCCGCTGTATGTGGTCGTGGGCGACATGTGCGCGTCGGGCGGTTATTACGCCGCGGCGGCTGCCGATAAAATCTATGTCGACAAGGCGAGTATCGTCGGATCGATTGGCGTGCTGATGGACGGTTTCGGCTTTACGGGCCTGATGGACAAGCTTGGCGTGCAACGCCGGCTGCACACCTCGGGCGCAAATAAAGGCGCATTCGATCCGTTTTCGCCCGAAACGCCAGCTATGGATGCCCACGCGCAGGACATGCTCGACCAGATTCACCAGCAATTCATCGATGGCGTCAAACAAGGCCGGGGCAAGCGGCTGAAAGATACGCCGGATGTGTTCTCGGGCATGTTCTGGACGGGTCAGAAGAGCGTGGAGCTCGGTCTCGCCGATGGTTTCGGCGACGCCGATTACGTCGCACGCGAGATCGTCAAGCAGCCGGATATTGTCGATTACACGCAGAAGGAGAGCATTGGTGAGCGGGTGGCGCGCAAGTTTGGCGCGGCGGTCGGCAATGCGTCGATGCACGCGCTGATGATGGGCGGGAAGATGCAGTTGAAGTAAGTTTTCACGTGTTCTTCAGACAAAAACCGCTCGCCTTGAGTTTTCAGGCGAGCGGTTTTTTTGTGCGCGGTGCGCAAAGCGTGGCTAAGGGATGCGCCCCGACCTATGCGCCTAGTAGCAAGAAGATAGCTGGCCGCTTATGCAACTCAGGCGCGGCTTTCTTCTTCCAATCCGACACGGTTCGCGTGACGATCGTCTCGGCCGGCAATGTCAGGTCGACCGCGACGCACACCAGCGTGGACGGCGCGCAGGTCGCGAGCAGCGTGTCCAGCAGCGCACGATTCCTGTACGGCGTCTCAATAAAAATCTGCGTCTGATTCGCCTTGCGCGACAGCGCTTCCAACTCGCGCAGGCGTTTGCCCCGTTCGGCGGCATCGACGGGAAGATAACCGTTGAATGCAAAACTCTGGCCGTTCATTCCCGACGCCATCAGCGCAAGCAATATCGAACTGGGTCCAACGAACGGCACGACTTTCACGCCGCGCTCGTGGGCGCGGCGCACCAGCAGGGCACCGGGATCCGCGACCGCCGGGCACCCAGCTTCCGAGACGAGACCGGCGTCCATGCCCGCCAGAATCGGTTTGAGCAGCTTCTCGACCTCACCCGGTGGCGTGTTGACGTTGAGTTCGCGGATCTCGATTTCCTGGATCGGCCGTTCGGTTCCGACCTTTTTCAGGAAGGCGCGTGTGGTTTTCGCGTTCTCGCCAATGTAGTACTGGAGCGCCGCGGCGCGTGCGCGCACGGGTTCGGGAAGGACGTCGGCGAGCGCGGCACTGTCGCCGTCGCCAAGCGTGTTCGGGATCAGATACAAAACGCCGCTCATGCTGCCCCCATTAACGGAAACCCGGCCGCACGCAACATGCGCGACAACGCGATCAGCGGCAAACCGACCAGCGCGGTGGGATCGTCGGAATGAATTGCATCGACAAGCGTTATGCCCAAACCCTCCGATTTCGCGCTGCCCGCCACGTCGTAAGGCGTTTCGGCAAGCAAATACGCTTCGATTTCCGCATCCGACAGCGCTCGGAATTGCACGCGGGTGACGATATCGGCGGATTGGATATGGTCCGAGCGGTTATCGAAAAGACAAAGCGCGCTGTGGAATTCGACACTTTTGCCGCGCATCGACTGAAGCTGGGCGCGTGCATTGTCATGCGTGCCGGGCTTGCCGATCTGACGGCCGTTGCAGGTCGCGACCTGATCGGAGCCGATCACCAGCGCACCGGAAGCATCGGTCACGCGGGCCGCGGCCGCACGCGCCTTGGCGATCGAAAGCCGGACAGCCGTGGCTTCCGGCGTTTCGCCGTTGAGGGGCGTTTCGTCGATATCGGGCGTGATTACATCGAAAGGAATGCGCAGGCGCTCGAGCAGTTCCCGCCGGTAACGCGAACTCGATGCAAGGATGAGGCGCGGCTTAGTTGAGACGTCGGGCATGAAAATGATTGGCTATGAACAATGGGCTGAAGGACAGGAACCGGGCTGAACCCGCGGTGTCGCACACCGGAGCATAAGTGTTTGACTCGAAAAGACAAAGCCGCTATGATTTTGGGCTTTTCATCGGTATGCGAAGGCCTTTTTACGCATACTGAATGAGCCAAGCGGAGGCCAAGCGGAGGCCAAGCGGAGGCCAAACGGGAGTTAGGCGGGGAGCAAGCCCGGAGCCAGGCGGCTGGAAGTGTACCGGGATGTGGCGGAATGTCTCGCGGTCCCTTATCCCGCCACGGTGCTCGACTCGCCGCTAAAACCGGAAAATCGGGATAAACCACACCAGCCGCACAGGTCCGGTGCGGTGCATACTGCGGTTTCACCCCCGGTCGTCCTCCGCGGACTTGCTATCCAGCCGTCGCGGCCCGACCACTGCAGGAGCGCACATGACACAAAATCCTGGCAAACCTGCATGTCCCGCCGACTTGCGCGCACTCGACTTGTTCGAATTCGCCCAAAGCCGTCGGCAGGCAGCAGGCGGTGTACGGGTCTCGCAATTGCCGCGTATGTTGAACGAAGTGCCGGCAGATGCCCCAGACCGCGACACGGTATTTTCATGGCAGGCCGAAGGCTCCATGCAGCCCGAGTTGCAGGACGACGGTACCGAAGCGCCGCAGCCTTATTTGCGGCTCGCGGTGCACGGGTCGGTCTGGATCGAATGCCAGCGTTGTCTTTCGCCGTATTCGCAACACCTGGATGTCGATGCAACGTATCGCATTGTCACGACGGAAGACGAAGCAGACGAGTTTCCGCTAGACAACGATGAAGTGGAAGTGATCGTTGGCTCACGCCAGTTCGATCTCGTCGACTTGATCGAAGAGGAATTGTTGTTAACTTTGCCGCTCGTGCCGAAGCACGAAGTGTGTCCTGAAGTGCACGAGAGCCTGGTAACGGGTCTCGAGGGCGCCGAGGGCGAGCTGGACGATGGTGGTCTGAATGGCGATGCAGGCACGCAGCAGGATGGCGGCACAGGCAGACCCAATCCGTTCGCCGCGCTCGGTAAGCTCAAGCAGGGCGGCTCCGACGACAACAAGCATTGAGTGTGCTTTAAACGCTCGCATTAAAGAGTATTGATGTCCGGCATCCGGCCGGGTGTCGAATCATCAGGCGGCACGATGCGTCCGGACGACTCACTGGCCCAAGGTCAGGGTCTCCGGCGTGTCGAGCTGTGTTAGAATTCGCAAAATTTTTCTGGAGTCATCATGGCAGTTCAGCAAAACAAGAAATCGCCGTCCAAGCGCGGCATGCATCGTTCGCACGATTTCCTCACCGCAGCGCCGCTGGCCGTTGAGCCGAGCACGGGTGAAGTGCATCTGCGTCACCACGTGAGCCCGAATGGCTACTACCGTGGCAAGAAAGTCATCAAGACGAAGAACGACTAAGCGTACGACGCTTGTTGCGTCTGGCGTTACCGTCTTGACTCGTGGTCTGAGTCGCGGTTGTTCGCGCTTGACATCTTCCTGGTACGACAAGAAGGCGGCATTTCACTGCCGCTTTTTTGTGCCTGAAATTCGTCGCACTCCATGACCGTAAAGATCACTATCGACTGCATGGGAGGCGACCACGGCCCGGCCGTGACCGTTCCCGCCGCGGTCAGTTTCGTGCGTTCGCATCCTGATGCGCAGCTTTTGCTTGTCGGCATCGAATCGGCCATCCGCGCGCAGCTGAAGAAGTGCAAAGCCATCGGCGAAACCCGGCTGACGGTCGTCCCGGCCACCGAAGTGGTCGAAATGGACGATCCGGTAGAGGTTGCGCTGCGCCGGAAGAAAGACTCGTCCATGCGGGTAGCGCTCAATCTCGTCAAGGACGGCCAGGCCCAGACGTGCATCTCGGCAGGCAACACCGGCGCATTGATGGCCGTGTCCCGCTATGTGCTCAAGACGCTGCCAGGCATTGAGCGCCCGGCTATTGCATTCGCAATGCCAAGCCAGAAAGGCTTCACCACCGTGCTCGACCTGGGCGCGAACGTGGACTGCGAGCCGCAACACTTGCTGCAATTCGCCGAAATGGGCCACGCGCTTGTCGCCGCTATCGGGGACAAGGAGCGGCCGACCATTGGTCTGCTCAACATCGGCGAAGAAGTCATCAAGGGCAATGAGACCATCAAACGCGCCGGCGAATTGCTGCGCGCAAGCACGCTCAATTTCTACGGCAACGTGGAAGGCAACGACATCTATAAAGGTACGACCGACGTGGTCGTGTGCGACGGTTTTGTCGGCAACGTGGCGCTGAAGACCTCGGAAGGTTTGGCGCAGATGCTGACCGACATGATCCGCGAGGAATTCAGCCGATCGCTCGCGACCAAGCTGATGGCGCTCGTCGCATTGCCCGTTCTCAAACGCTTCAAACGGCGGGTCGACCCCGCCCAGTACAACGGCGCCGCGCTGCTCGGCTTGCGCGGGCTGGTCATCAAGAGCCACGGATCGGCACAAGCCTACGGGTTTGAATGGGCTATCAAACGCGGGTATGATGCGGTCAAAAATGGCGTGCTTGAACGCCTCGTGCGCGCCATGGAAGAAAACGCTGCTCCCGTGCAACAAACGGCACTCGGCGCTTGCGCTGACACTGCTGGCACCGTGGTCCCGAATCAGGCCGACCCCGCGGCCGACCCCGTCGCCCCAGGCGATAATACGGTCGTCGCCAGCCCGCTCGTGCAGCCGGGCGAACCGGGTGCCGCGCTATCCTCGAAGGCATAATGGCTCAATCGAATCTCTATTCCCGCGTGATCGGAACGGGCAGTTACCTGCCGCCAGATCGTGTAACGAACCAGGATCTGGCCGAGCGTCTGGCCAAACAGGGTGTTGAAACGAGCGATGAGTGGATCGTCGCCCGCACCGGTATACATGCGCGTCACTTCGCCGCTCCTGATCAGGCGACCAGCGAACTCGCCTTGCAGGCGTCGCGTCATGCGATCGAGGCTGCGGGTATTGATCCGCAATCGATCGATCTGATCATTGTCGCCACGTCCACGCCCGACTTCGTTTTCCCCAGTACGGCTTGCCTGTTGCAGAACAAGCTCGGCATCAAGAACGGCGGCGCTGCGTTCGATATTCAGGCGGTCTGTTCGGGCTTCGCTTATGCCGTTGCAATGGCCGACAGCCTGATCCGGGGCGGCACCAATCGTACGGCGCTGGTCGTCGGTGCTGAAACTTTCTCACGCATTCTCGATTTCAACGACCGCACCACGTGCGTGCTGTTCGGCGACGGCGCCGGCGCCGTGATCCTGCAAGCCTCCGACGAACCTGGTGTGCTGTCCAGTGCGCTTCACGCCGATGGCAGTCACGCGAACATCCTGTGCACGCCCGGTAATGTGAACAAGGGTGTGATCGAAGGCAGCGCGTTCCTGCACATGGATGGTCAGGCTGTGTTCAAGCTGGCGGTGAAGGTGCTGGAAAAAGTGGCCGTCGAGGCGCTTGAGAAAGCGCAATTGACAGCAGGCGATATCGATTGGCTCATTCCGCATCAGGCCAATATCCGCATCATGGAAAGCACCGCGCGCAAGTTGCATGTGCCGCTGGAGCGCATGGTCGTGACCGTTGGCGAGCATGGCAATACGTCGGCGGCATCCATTCCTCTCGCATTCGACGTCGCCGTGCGCGACGGCCGTATCAAGCGCGGCCAGCATGTGCTGATCGAAGGGGTAGGCGGTGGCTTCACGTGGGGCGCGTCGGTTATCCGCTATTAAGCGGTTATTAAGCCCGACAAGGCTCCCCCGTCATCACGCCACGTCAGTCATTCGACAATCCAATCGAGCAAGGACCTCATGAAATTCGCGTTCGTTTTTCCGGGACAAGGTTCCCAGTCGGTCGGCATGCTCAATGCATTTGCCGACCACGCCGTGGTGCGCGAAACCGTGCAACAAGCATCCGATGCACTTGGCCAGGATCTGGGCAAGCTGATGGCCGTTGGCCCGGTGGAAGAACTGGGTCTCACCACGAACACGCAACCCGTCATGCTGACGGCCGCGTACGCGATTTATCGCGTGTGGGAAAAGGAAACCGGGCTCAAGCCGGCGATCGTCGCGGGTCATAGTCTGGGCGAATACACGGCGCTGGTTGTCGCCGGTGCCCTGCCGTTTTCTGCCGCCGTGCCGCTCGTGCGGTTTCGCGCGCAAGCCATGCAGAGCGCCGTGCCGGTAGGTGAGGGTGGCATGGCCGCAATCCTCGGTCTCGACGACGACGCTGTGCGGGCCGTCTGCGCCGAAGCATCGTCGGCGGGGGTTGTGGAGGCGGTTAACTTCAACGCGCCGTCCCAGGTGGTGATCGCCGGTGCGAAAGCAGGCGTTGAAAAAGCCTGCGAAATCGCGAAGGCCAAGGGTGCGAAACGCGCATTGCCGCTGCCGGTATCGGCGCCGTTCCATTCGTCGCTGCTCAAGCCGGCGTCGGACCAGTTGCGCGAGTATCTGGCGAGCGTCAGTATCAGCGTGCCGCAGATTCCGCTGATCAATAACATCGATGTCGCGAGCGTCGTCGAACCGGCTGCCATCAAGGACGCGCTTGTGCGTCAGGCCGCGGGTCCTGTGCGCTGGGTCGAAACCGTGCAGAAGATGGCGCACGAAGGGTTCACGCACGTGATCGAATGCGGTCCGGGCAAGGTGCTGAATGGGTTGACGAAGCGGATCGACAGTACGCTGATCGGTGCGTCGATCTTCGATCCGGCGTCGCTCGAAGAAACCCGCAAACTGCTCGCCGGCTGAATTCGTCAGCTAGATAGGCCAGGGCAGTTAAGCCAACGGGTCAGGCAAAACCAAGGAACGGACGAAAGATGATTTTGGACAAGCACATAGTGGTTGTGACGGGCGCGTCGCGAGGTATCGGCCGGTCGATCGCGGTTGAACTCGCGCGCCAGGGCGCGACCGTGATTGGCACCGCGACCAGTGAAAGCGGCGCTGAGGGCATTACCGAAGCGTTGAAAGAGTTTGGCGGACAAAGCCGTGGCGCCGTGCTGAACGTGACTGACGCGACCGCGAGCGAAGCGTTTATCGACGGCGTGGTCAAGGAATTCGGTGGCCTCAACGTGCTGGTGAACAACGCCGGGATCACGAAAGATCAACTCGCGATGCGCATGAAGGACGACGAATTCGACGCCGTCATCGATACCAACCTGCGCGCCGTTTTCCGTCTTTCGCGCGCAGTGCTGCGCCCGATGATGAAAGCGCGCGGCGGACGGATTATCAATATTACGTCGGTGGTGGCGTCGTCGGGCAACCCGGGGCAGGCTAATTACGCGGCCGCGAAGGCCGGCGTGGCAGGCATGACGCGGGCGCTGGCCCGTGAAATCGGCAGCCGTGGGATCACGGTGAACTGCATTGCGCCGGGTTTTATCGATACCGACATGACCAAGGTCTTGCCGGAAGCGCAGCGTGCGGCACTCACAGCACAGATACCACTCGGCCGACTGGGCAGCCCCGAAGATATCGCTCATGCTGTGGCTTTCCTGGCTTCCCCGCACGCCGGCTACATCACGGGGACAACGCTCCATGTGAACGGCGGCATGTACATGTGACAGGCATTTCGTTAATATCCGCGCCGTGTGGCGGGTGCGCAAAGTGCTGACTCAAAGAACAACGCCTGAAGCGCGATGCGCGAGACGCGAAATTTGCTGTCAGAAGTGGTAAGCAGGAAAGGGCGCAAGAAAGAACGTGACGGGCATCAAAGGCATGTCACGGGCTAAACAAAGCTGATTCCGTGCGTGGGTATTTACGGGTACAAACCTGATAAAATGCGCGCACTTGTGTTTTTGAACTACATTTCCCTCGGAGGGCTGCATGGACAATATCGAACAGCGCGTGAAGAAGATCGTCGCCGAACAACTGGGCGTCGCCGAAGCCGAAATCAAGAACGAAGCTTCGTTCGTCAACGATCTGGGCGCTGACTCGCTCGACACCGTCGAACTCGTGATGGCTCTCGAAGACGAATTCGGCATGGAAATCCCTGACGAAGAAGCTGAGAAGATCACGACGGTTCAGCAAGCGATCGACTACGCTCGCGCTAACGTCAAGGCCTAAGGCCCGCGCGCCAAGCTGCTTCTACACTATTCGGGGTTGACGCTCTGTCGCGATTCGAACCGATTTAACAGCCACAGGGCTCACAGGGCAATTTCCTGTGGATCTTGTGGCTTTTGCTTTTTGTCATTTATGGATAAGGGGTTACCGTGAGCCGTCGTCGTGTTGTTGTTACAGGCCTTGGGCTGATTTCGCCTGTCGGCAATACCGTTGCCGACGGCTGGGCCAATCTGGTCGCTGGCAAGTCGGGCATCGCCGAGATCACGAAGTTCGATGCCACGAACTTCTCCACGCGCTTTGCCGGCGAAGTCAAAGGCTTCAATGTCGAAGACTATATGCCGGCCAAGGAAGCGCGCCACATGGATACCTTTATCCATTACGGCATTGCTGCAGGCGTGCAAGCCATGCAGGACAGCGGACTGGAAATCACCGAGGAAAACTCGGAGCGCGTGGGCGTTGTCGTGGGTTCGGGAATCGGCGGCCTGCCAATGATCGAAGTCACGCAAACGGAATTGCTGAATCGCGGCCCGCGCCGGATTTCGCCGTTCTTCGTGCCGGCGTCGATCATCAACATGATCTCCGGCCATCTGTCTATCCGCTTCGGTTTGAAAGGACCGAACCTGGCCATTGTGACTGCATGTACTACGGGTCTGCATTGCATCGGCGAAGGCTCGCGGCTGATCGAATACGGCGATGCCGACGTGATGATCTGCGGCGGCTCTGAAGCAACTGTGTCGCCATTGGGTGTCGGCGGCTTTGCGGCGGCGCGCGCGTTGTCCCAGCGCAACGACGACCCCGCTACCGCCAGCCGTCCGTGGGACAAGGATCGCGACGGTTTTGTACTGGGTGAAGGTGCTGGCGTGATGGTGCTCGAAGAGTATGAGCATGCGAAGGCGCGTGGCGCGAAGATCTATGCCGAAGTCAGTGGCTACGGCATGAGCGGCGACGCATATCACATGACCGCCCCGCCGGAAGACGGCGACGGCGCACGGCGCAGCATGCGCAATGCATTGAAAAACGCCCAGGTCAATCCGGACGAAGTGCACTACCTGAACGCCCACGGCACGTCCACGCCGCTCGGCGACCTGGCTGAGACCATTGGTATCAAGAACACGTTCGGCGACCACGCGAAGAAGATCGTGGTGAATTCCACCAAGTCGATGACAGGCCACCTGCTTGGGGGCGCCGGTGGACTGGAATCGGTCTTCACCGTGTTGGCGCTGCATCACCAGATCTCGCCGCCCACCATAAACATCTTCAACCAGGATCCGGCATGTGACCTGGACTACTGCGCAAACGAAGCGCGGGAAATGAAGATCGACGTGGCGCTGAAGAACTCGTTCGGTTTCGGCGGCACGAACGGCACGCTCGTTTTCAAGAAGCATTGAGCGGCGCGCGCCTGATCGTCGCGGGGACCGGCGAATGACCAGCGTGCACATCCTGTTGCCACGGGCGTCAGCGGACTTGCTCCCCGCCGGCTTGCTGCCCGATTCCCCGCGCCGGCACACACTCCGTCCCTCACGGTTCCTGTGGGGCGCCACCGCTGCATTTGTTGTGGTGGCGGCCGGGTCGGTATTTCAATGCGCAGCGGCTTACGCCGGGTTGCTCAGCGGATGCGTAGCGGCTTTGACCGTGACTGCCGCGTTGGCCACTGCGGCCTGGGGCGGCGAGCGGCGCCGACCCGTTGCGTTCGAGATTGGACAAGATGGTTTGACCACATGGGATCGCGCCGGGAACGCACAATACCGGCGCATTGCAGGTTGCGCCCAGTGGAGCGACCGCTTGCTTGCCCTCACCCTGGTCCCGGCGGCAGGCCGCCCGGCATCGTTTCTGGTGGCCGCCGACGCGCCCGCCGACGCCTCCGCGTTCCGTGAGCTGGCCGTGCGCGCCCGGCGTTGCGCCCAGGAACATCTGTAACCCGTGTAACCGCCGGTCAGCATCCCGCGTGTTCCAGCGGCGTAACGCTACAATAGCCCTCCGCGTAGCACCCCCAAAGTTAACGGATTTCCCAGGTGAGCGAAAAAGAAATCGATCAGGTACTGGTCGAACGCGTGCAAAAAGGCGACAAAGCAGCGTTCGAGCTACTGGTCGCCAAATATCAGCGCAAAATCATCCGGCTTATCTCCCGTCTCGTGCGGGATCCCGCCGAGGTTGAGGACGTCGCGCAAGATGCCTTTATCAAGGCTTATCGCGCGTTGCCGCAATTTCGCGGAGAATCGGCGTTTTATACTTGGCTTTACCGGATTGCGGTGAACACCGCGAAGAACTACCTTGCCACTCAGAGCCGGCGTGCTCCAACTTCTACCGAAGCTGATGCAGAAGAAGCGGAAACTTTCTCCGATGCAGACCAACTAAGGGATATCAACACGCCCGAGTCGATGTTGATGAGCAAGCAGATCGCACAGACGGTCAATGCTGCGATGGCGGTTTTACCGGAAGAGTTGCGCACCGCCATTACTCTTCGTGAGATTGAAGGTCTGAGCTACGAGGAAATAGCCGAAATGATGGGTTGCCCTATTGGAACCGTCAGATCAAGAATTTTTCGTGCTCGCGAAGCCATTGCGGCAAAATTGCGTCCGTTGCTGGACACTCCCGAAGGCAAGCGCTGGTAACGGTGCAAATGCGCGGGGCAGGGACGCGGTATCTGAGTCAGGTAGTGTCACTACGGGGTGCAGTCAAGATGGGGAGCATCATGGGGTCGGTTTCGGTGCAATCGCAAGCTAGCTCGCGAGGCGAGCGTCTGTCCGCTTTTGTCGATGGAGAATCGTTCGACGGTTCGGTCGACATCAGCCATTTTCTTTCCGGGTTTACGCAGAAGGATCGCGCGGCGTGGTCGGATTTCCACTTGATCGGCGACGCCCTGCGTTCCGACGATCTTGCGGCAAGTCCTGCAGCCAGCAGCGCGTTCATGAACGCGTTCTCGGCGCGTTTCGAGGCCGAAGCGCACGTATTCGCGCCCGCGGCCATTCCGGCGGTCTCCGCCGAGCGCTTGCGTTCGCGGCTGTTCCGCCGCCGCGTGGTACCCGCGTTCGCCGTCGCGGCTGCGGCTGCCACGCTGACGTGGATCGTCGTGCCGCAATTGCAGGGCGTAGACGGCCACAACAGCGCGCAGATGGCGTCCTTGTCGTCGGATCATGTGCAGCGCGTGGCCATGGCTTCCATGCCTGCCGCCAGCACGCGCTCGCCAGTCGTCGAAGCGAATATCATTCGCGACGCAAGCCTGGACCAGTATCTCGAAGCGCATCAGCAATTCTCCCAACAGCCCGTCATGCCGGGCTCGATGCCTCTGATTCGCACTGCGGCTACCAGCCAGGCCAATAACTGATGCAACGTGTGCGGTTGAAGAAAACGACTCATTGGGGGCGGTTGCCGGCGTTGATGTTCTGCGCAGCCGCGTTGTTATCCGCGGCATCGAGTGCTTTTGCGCAAGGCGACGATTCCGCCGCCGCGCGCAAGTCCGCTGCGGAACTGCTCAACCGGATTCACGACGCCGCACAGCAGCAGAACTTCGAGGGCACCTTCGTCTACCAGCGTGGGACAACGGTGCAATCGTCGCGGATTACCCATTCGGCAGCGCGCAGCGACGGTGAGTTCGAATCGCTGGAGAGCATGGACGGCCAGCCTCGCAAGATGCTTCGCCACGACGACGACATGTACACGTTCGTACCTGAACGGCATTTGGTGGTCGTCGAAAAACGCCAGAACAAGGACGCGTTCCCGTCGTTGCTGACAACCAGCAGCGAGCAGGTCCTGACGGTTTACGAGCCAAAAATGCTGGGGCCGGACCGTGTCGCCGGGATCGACAGTCAGGTGATCGAGCTTGATCCGAAAGATGCCTGGCGTTTTGCCTACAAGCTGTGGGCCGACTCGAAAACCGGTCTTCTCCTGCGTGCGCAGACGCTTGGCCCCGACGGCCAGGTGCTCGAACAGCTTTCATTCTCGCAAGTTCAGATTGGCGGGTCCGTGGACCGCGCGGCCATTGCGAACGGGATCAAGAACATAGCCGGGTGGACGGTCGTGCGCCCGCCGGTTCAGCCTGTCGATATGGAAGCGCAGGGCTGGAAGATCACCCCTGCCGTGCCGGGTTTCCGCGAGATTCGCGAGTTGCGCCGGCCGATGGCGTCGCGTGAAGAAGGTCAACCGCCTATTCCTGTCGATCAGGCGGTTTTCTCTGACGGACTCGCGGCAATCTCGATTTTTGTCGAGCCCGTTGAAAAAAATTCCCGCAAGGAAGGTGCGGGTAATAGCGGCGCGACACACGTGCTGGTCAAGCGCCGCGGGGATTTCTGGATTACCTTGCTGGGCGAAGTGCCCCAGGCCACGTTGCAGCAATTTGCTTCTGCCATAGAATACAAGCCTTCCAAGTAATTCCTCGGCCCACCACGATATGAGCAATCTCTCGCTGCGCACCTATTTCGCGGCCGCGGCGTTTGCCGCATGCCTGCCGCTCGCGACCTTCGCGGCCACAGCAACGGCAACGGCGCCCGCGTCGACGCCCGCGCCTGCTGCCGCAACGGTCGCGGTGCCGGGAGTGAATTTGCCGGACTTCACCACACTCGTCGACAAAGTAGGTCCGTCCGTCGTCAATATTCGTACGACAACTCGCGTCAGCAGCAGCAACGATCTGCACGGCTTGCCACCCGGCATGGACGAAGGCGATATGTCGGAGTTTTTCCGCCGTTTCTTCGGTATTCCGATGCCCGGCACGCCGGGTTCGCCGCGCGGCGGTGGTGGAAGCGGTAGTGGGAACGGCGGGAACGGCGGAAGCGGAGGCGGCGATCAAGGCGGCGACAGCGGTAGCGGCAGCGCTCCGCAGGACAACACTCCGGACAATTCGGAGCAGAGCAGCGGCGTGGGCTCGGGTTTCATCATGTCGGCCGATGGTTACGTGATGACCAATGCCCACGTGGTCGACGACGCGGACACCATCTACGTCACGCTCACGGACAAACGCGAATTCAAGGCGAAGCTAATCGGTGTCGATGAACGCACGGACGTGGCGGTCGTCAAGATCCAGGCGACAAGCTTGCCGGCCATTACCATCGGCGATTCGAACAAGGTGCGTGTGGGTGAATGGGTGCTGGCAATCGGCTCGCCGTTCGGGCTCGACAACACGGTGACGGCGGGTATTGTCAGCGCGAAGGGGCGTGACACGGGTGACTATCTGCCCTTCATCCAGACTGACGTCGCGGTGAATCCGGGTAATTCGGGTGGCCCGCTGATCAATATGGCGGGCGAGGTGATTGGCATCAACTCGCAGATCTACAGCCGTACGGGCGGCTTCATGGGGATTTCGTTCGCGATTCCTATCGATGAAGCCATGCGCGTCGCCGATCAACTGAAGACAACGGGCAAGGTCACGCGCGGCCGCATTGCGGTGGCGATCGGCGAGGTCACGAAGGAAGTGGCGGATTCGCTTGGGCTTCCGAAGGCGCAGGGCGCGCTGGTGAGCAGTGTGGAAGCGGGCGGGCCGGCCGACAAGGCGGGTATCCAGCCGGGTGACATCATCCTGAAGTACAACGGCCACGACGTGACCACCGCGACAGACCTGCCGCGCATGGTCGGTGACACGAAGCCGGGCACGAAGGCGACGATCACCGTGTGGCGCAAGGGCGAGTCGCGCGATTTGCCGATTACCATCGCGGAAATGCAGCCGGACAAGGTCGCGAAGGCTGAGACCAAGAAGACGCCGCCGCCGAAGGCAAGCGCAAGCAATACGCTCGGCATTGCGGTGAGCGACATTCCGGCTGACCAGAAGAAGGCGCTGAAACTCACCAACGGCGTGATGGTGGATGCGGTTGAAGGCCCAGCGGCGCGTGCCGGCTTCCAGAAGGGCGACATCATCCTGCGGATTGGCGATACGGATATCACGAGCGCTAAGCAATTCGACGCGGTCGCGCAAAACGTTGACCCGAGCAAGATGGTCGCGGTGCTGGTGCGCCGTGGGGACAACACGCAGTTCGTGCCGTTGCGCCCGCGTGCGCCGGTGCAGAAATAAGCACGATGAGCGCGCTTAAGCTTTACGGGCGCGCATGGTGCCACCTGTGTGAAGACTTGCGCGCCGGGCTTGAGCCGATTGCGGCTGAGTTCGGCGTCGCGATCGAGTGGATCGATATCGACACCGATCCCGCGCTCGAAGCGCTATACGACGAGCTCGTGCCCGTTCTGGTGCTGGATGGCGTGGAGTTATGCCACTACCGGCTGGACGAAACGCGTGTGCGGGATGCGCTCCTAAACACGCTTTTAAGCACACCCGGCACGCGTATAAGTCCCTGAGCAATCGGACCTTTCCCGTAAAATCCGCCGTCAGCCCGCCTTTTCGGCTAAAATAGATAAGTTTTTCACCCCCATTTTCAAGGCGTGCTCCGCGTTTGTCTGGGCGCGCCTTTTTGCTTGATCGGCACTGAATGAATCATATTCGTAACTTCTCGATCATTGCGCACATCGACCACGGCAAGTCGACGCTCGCCGATCGCATCATCCAGTTGTGCGGCGGCTTGTCCGATCGCGAGATGGACGCGCAGGTGCTCGACTCCATGGATCTCGAGCGCGAACGCGGTATCACCATCAAGGCGCAAACCGCCGCACTGAGCTACAAGGCGCTCGACGGTCAGGTCTACAACCTGAACCTGATCGACACCCCGGGCCACGTCGACTTCTCGTACGAGGTCAGCCGCTCGCTGTCCGCCTGCGAAGGCGCGCTGCTCGTGGTCGACGCCAGTCAGGGCGTGGAAGCGCAGACGGTCGCCAATTGCTACATGGCAATCGAGCTGGGCGTGGAAGTCGTGCCGGTCCTGAACAAAATCGACCTGCCCGCAGCAGATCCCGAGAACGCGATTTCAGAAATTGAAGACGTGATCGGGATTGATGCAACCGATGCTACGCGTTGCAGCGCCAAGACAGGCCTCGGCGTGACCGACGTGCTAGAGGCGCTGATCGCCAAAGTGCCGCCGCCGAAGGGCGATCCGGACGCACCACTGCAGGCGCTGATCATCGATTCATGGTTCGACAATTACGTCGGCGTGGTCATGCTCGTGCGTATCAAGAACGGCACGCTGCGCCCGAAAGACAAGATCAAGATGATGGCGTCCGGCGCAATTTATCCGGTCGAAAGTCTCGGCGTGTTCGCGCCGAAAGCCACGAATCTCGCGTCGCTGTCGGCGGGGCAGGTGGGCTTCATCATCGCGGGCATTAAAGAATTGCAGGCGGCGAAAGTTGGCGATACGGTCACCACCGTCGCACGTCCGGCCGAAGCGCCGCTGCCAGGTTTCAAGGAAGTGAAGCCGCAAGTGTTCGCGGGTTTGTATCCGATCGAAGCGAACCAATACGACGCACTGCGTGAATCGCTGGAAAAGCTGAAGCTCAACGACTCCTCGCTGCAATACGAGCCGGAAGTGTCGCAAGCGCTCGGTTTCGGTTTTCGATGCGGCTTTCTCGGTCTTCTGCACATGGAGATCGTGCAGGAGCGGCTCGAGCGCGAGTTCGACATGGACCTCATCACCACGGCGCCGACCGTGGTGTACGAGGTCGTGAAGCGCGATGGCGTGCTGATCCAGGTCGAGAACCCGGCCAAGATGCCGGAGCCTTCGTACATTGAAGAAGTGCGCGAACCGATCGTGACCGTGAACCTGTACATGCCGCAGGAGTATGTGGGCGCGGTGATCACGCTCTGTACGAACAAGCGCGGCCAGCAGATCAACATGCTGTATCACGGGCGCCAGGTTCAACTCACGTATGAAATCCCGATGGCGGAAATCGTGCTGGATTTCTTCGACCGGCTGAAGTCCACATCGCGCGGTTATGCCTCCATGGACTACGAGTTCAAGGAATATCGCGCGTCGGACGTGGTGAAAGTCGACATGCTGATTAACGGCGACAAAGTCGATGCGTTGTCGGTGATCGTGCACCGGTCGCAGAGCCAGCATCGCGGGCGCGAAGTGGCGTCGAAGATGCGCGAGCTGATTCCGCGGCAAATGTACGACGTGGCAATCCAGGCGACTATTGGCGCGAACATTATCGCGCGCGAGAACATTAAAGCATTGCGTAAGAACGTTCTGGCAAAGTGCTACGGCGGCGATATCTCGCGAAAGAAAAAGCTTCTGGAAAAGCAGAAGGCCGGCAAGAAGCGCATGAAACAAGTCGGTTCGGTCGAGATTCCGCAAGAAGCTTTCCTCGCGATTCTTCGCGTCGAAGATTAATAAAACAACCGGAAACGATTGATGAATTTTGCGTTGATTCTTTTGGTGCTCGTCATCGTGACGGGGATTGCGTGGGTGTTCGACAAACTGGTGTTTGAGAAGCAACGGCGCCGGGCAGCAGACGCAGCGGTAGCGGATTTCGATCAACAGCAGGCACGCCTTGAGCCTCGTTTCGCCGATGAACACGCGCCGCAAACGCGCGCTCGCCTGCGCGATGAAAAGCTCCGTCAGCCGTGGTACCTGGAATATTCCGCGAGCTTCTTTCCGGTGATCCTGGTCGTGTTCGTGGTGCGCTCGTTCGTGGTCGAGCCGTTCAAGATTCCGTCGGGGTCCATGGTGCCAACACTGTTGGTGGGCGACTTCATCCTCGTTAATAAATTCGAATATGGTTTGCGTCTGCCAATCAGCAATACCAAGCTGACCAGCGGCACGCCGCTCAAGCGTGGTGACGTAGTCGTGTTCCGTTATCCGAAAGACGAGTCGGTGGATTACATCAAGCGCGTGATCGGCCTTCCTGGTGATACGGTTGCATACCAGGACAAGAAGCTGACCATCAACGGCAAGCCGGTTCCGGAAACGCCGCTGCCCGATTTCTTCGACGATGAACGCATTGGTTATGCGAAGCAGTTCGAAGAAGATCTTGATGGCCGCAAGAACGCGATCCTGAATAACGCGCAAGTGCCGCCGTTCGTGATCGGCGCCGACGACTTCCCGTTTCGAGACAACTGCAACTACAACGCTCAAGGCGTCATCTGCAAAGTGCCGGCGGGTAACTATTTCATGATGGGCGACAACCGCGATAACAGTGCAGACAGCCGTTATTGGGGCTTTGTGCCGGATGCGAATATCGTCGGACGCGCATTCTTTATCTGGATGAACTTCAGCAGTTTGAAACGCATTGGTGTGTTCCATTGAAGCGCGTTTTTGAGCCGTATCAGAAGCAGTAACTTCGTTCGACAACTACGCCGCGTCATCGCGGCGTAGTTGTTATTGCAAGCCACGTTTGAGCCGTCTAGAAACAGCACGAAGAATCACGGCTAACGTGTGCTTGTCGTGTCATTTTCCTTGCGGTTTTTCGGCCTTTCGGCTGGATTCGCCCCTTCCGGCGCCCGCGTTATACTCTGCCCATGCCCTCAACCCCGTTGGAAAGCCGGCTCCAGTACGAATTTCGCAATGCGGAATTGCTGCGCCAGGCGATGACCCACCGTAGTCACAGTGCCACGCACAATGAACGACTCGAATTTCTCGGAGATTCCGTTCTAAATTGCGTGGTGGCTGCGCTTTTGTTCCAGCGATTCGCAAAACTCGATGAAGGCGACCTTTCTCGCGTCCGGGCAAATCTCGTCAAGCAGCAGTCACTTTATGAGATTGCGCAGGCGCTGAATGTCTCCGAGGCGTTGCGGCTGGGCGAGGGCGAGTTGCGCAGCGGCGGCTTCCGCCGCCCGTCCATATTGGCCGACACACTCGAAGCCATCTTCGGCGCAGTTTTTCTGGACGGAGGTTTTGACGCCGCGCTCCAGGTCATCAAGCGGCTCTACACGCCAATTCTCGACCACATCGATCCACGCACGATTGGTAAAGACGCGAAGACGCTGTTGCAGGAATATCTGCAAGGTCACAAGATCGCATTGCCGACCTACACGGTCGTGGCCACGCACGGCGCGGCGCATAACCAGCAGTTCGAAGTTGAATGCACGGTGCCGAAGCTTGAGGTGAAGGTGTCGGGTTCCGGTGCGAGCCGGCGTGCGGCCGAACAGGCTGCGGCAAAGAAGGCGCTTGACGAGCTGGCTTCCGCCGCGCCGGCCATGACGGCGAAGCCGAAGCGCAAGGGTGCGCGCGCAGCCAAGCAGGTGGAGCCGGAAATCGTGCCGGGCGTGACGGGCGTGCAGGCGGCTCTCGATCTGCGTGCACCGGACCGGCGTGAGCGCGCACGTGCCAGCAGCGCCAGCAGTAATAGCACCACTGGTCATGGCAGCAACACGCATAACGATCCCGAGCGGCCGGCCACTGCGCCATTCGCGGTGATTCGCGCGTCGCATGTGGAACCGTCGGCGGGGGCATTCGCCAGCGCGGAAAAAACCGAGCGGACGACGATTCATCGGGCAGAAAAGACAGAGAAGGCCGAGAAAGCAGCAACTGAGATGCCGGTGGCCCGAAGCGAAAACACGGACAAGCCATCGGCCGTGCACGTCGAACCCGCAGTGGATAACGCTGTGCATAACCCGGTGGAAAAAAGCGCTGCGAAGGCAGATAGTGCGGGTGAGAAGGCGGTCGCGAAGCAGGCTGACAAGCAAGCCGACAAGCCCGCAGCAAAAAGTGCTGAAGCATCTGCTGCCGAGAAACCCGCAAGCCCCGCACGGCAGCGTGAAGACGTGCCTGCGGCGCATTCCGCAACAGCCTCGAAGGGCGCAGAGAGCGTTGACGCGAAGGTCGAAGCACACCTGGAAGAAAGCGTCGATGAAACCGTCGTACGTGCCGCCGATACCGGCCATTAATGCAGGCGCTGACGCCCGCCGCTAAAGCTCGCAAGCTACCGAACACCCGCCTGATCACGACGCTACGCGTCCCCACGAATTTACCGAATCCGCAGCCGCACACATTATGAACGCTCCCACTCCCTCTGGTTTCCGCTGCGGCATGGTCGCGATCGTCGGTCGGCCGAACGTCGGCAAATCGACCTTGATGAACGCCCTGGTCGGGCAGAAAGTCAGCATTACGTCGCGCAAGGCGCAGACTACGCGCCACCGCATCACCGGCATTCACACGCTGGACGACGCGCAGTACATTTTCGTCGATACCCCCGGGTTCCAGACCAAGCACAGCGGCGCGCTGAACCGTTCGCTGAACCGCGCGGTCACGTCGACGCTGACATCCGTCGATGCCATTCTGTTCGTGATCGAAGCGGGCCGTTTCGGTCCCGACGACCAGAAGGTGCTCGACCTGATTCCAAACGACACGCCTTGCCTGTTGATCGCCAACAAACTCGATCACGTGAGCGATAAGGAAACGCTCTTTCCGTTCATGCAGAAAATGAGCGCGCTGCACGACTTCAAGGAAATCGTGCCGATGACGGCGAAGCATCCCGACGACATCACGCGTCTGATGACAGTCGTGAAGCCGTATTTGCCGGAAGGCTCGCCTATCTACGGCGAAGACGATCTCACCGATCGCAGCGAGCGGTTTCTCGCCGCCGAAATCCTGCGCGAGAAAGTGTTCCGCTGGACTGGCGACGAATTGCCGTACACGAGCACGGTGCTTATCGATAAATGGGAAACCGAAGGACGCCTGCGCCGCATTTTCGCGACCATTCTCGTCGAACGCGATACCCACAAAGCGATGATCATCGGGCAGAAGGGCGCCAAGCTGAAGCAGATCAGCACCGAAGCGCGCCTCGATATGGAACGGCTCTTTGATGGCCCCGTGTATCTCGAGACCTTCATCAAGGTGAAGAGCGGCTGGGCGGACAACGAAGCGGGACTGCGCGCCTATGGGTACGAATGACGCGTGGATGACCCAGTCTTCCGACGCAGAATCCGATCCGCTCGCCGACGATAACTTCAGCACCGACGAGCCTTCAGCGCCTGCGCCTAAAAGGCGCCGGACGGTGCCTGCGTCTGCAAAATCCGCCGCGCCAAAAGAGTCGAAAGCGGAATCCAAAGAACCCAAGGCCCCAAGACCACCGCGCGCCGCGCCGCGCTCGGACTTTCGTATCGCCGAGCAGCCGTCGTTTGTGCTGCACAGCTATCCGTATCGCGAGACGAGTCTCGTGCTAGACGTGTTCTCACGCGATCACGGCCGCGTTGCGCTGGTCGCCAAGGGCGCCAAGCGACCGCATTCCGCGTTGCGCGGCGTACTGCAAACTTTCCAGCCGCTGGGGTTATCGTGGACGGGGAAGGGCGAAGTCCGTACCTTGACGCAAGCGGAATGGGTGGGCGGCATGTTGCCCCTTGCCGGCGACGCGTTGTTATGCGGCTTCTACGTCAACGAATTGCTCGTCAAGTTCTGCGCCCGTGAAGACGCGCATCCCGTGTTGTTCAATCATTACGTGCTGACGTTGTCGCGTCTCGCGCACGGTGAGCCCGCCTTGCATGCGCTACGCTCCTTCGAACGTGTTCTGCTGCGCGAAACCGGTTACGCGATGGCGTTGAATAAAACCATCACGCGCCAACCCGTTCTCGCCGATCAGAAATACGTCTTCGATCCCGAACGCGGTGTGCGCGACGCATCGGATGATGTACCGTCGCAATGGCCGGTGATCGCCGGTCAAACCCTTCTCGATATGGAGAAGGACGAATACAGCCGCCCGCAGACGGCCGCGCAAAGCAAGACGCTGATGCGCTTTCTGCTGAACGTGTACCTTGGCGGCACGCCGCTCGCCACCCGTCAAATCCTGATCGACCTGCAAAATCTATGAGCTTCTTTCTCTCGTCGCCCGCGAACGTGATCGATCTGGGCGTCAACATTGATCACGTCGCCACGCTGCGCAACGCGCGCGGCACGTCGTACCCCGACCCGATCCGCGCCGCGCTGCAAGCCGAAGAAGCGGGCGCGGATGCCATCACGCTGCATTTGCGGGAAGATCGCCGGCATATTGTCGATGCCGATGTCCACGCGCTGCGTCCGCTGCTCAAAACCCGAATGAATCTTGAGTGCGCGGTGACGCAGGAAATGCTGGATATTGCGTGCGGTGTGCGTCCGCATGACGTGTGTCTCGTGCCCGAAAAGCGTCAGGAACTCACGACTGAAGGCGGGCTTGATGTCGCCGGGCAATTCCAGGCCGTGAAAGCCGCGTGCGAGCAATTGCGTCAAGCGGGCGCACGGGTGTCGCTGTTTATCGACGCGGATGAAACGCAGATCCGCGCCGCGCACGAAGCCGGCGCACCGGTGATCGAATTGCATACCGGTTGTTATGCCGAAGCCCACGACGAAGCCACGCAGCAGAAGGAGTTCGAGCGCGTGGCGCGCAGCGTCGATTTCGGCAATTCCCTGGGCTTGAAAGTGAACGCCGGGCACGGGCTGCATTACACCAACGTCCAGCCGATCGCGGCATTGGAAGGTATCGTGGAATTGAATATCGGCCATGCGATCGTTGCGCATGCCATCTTCGCCGGCTGGGACAATGCGGTGCGCGAGATGAAAGCGATCATGGTGGCATCGCGCCTTGCCGCGACTGCATCGCGATAAACGATAAGCCATAAACGATAACCGCTGGCAACCCAGCTCAGGAACCCAACTCAGGTCCAACGATGGCGATCTATGGAATCGGTACCGATCTCGTTCAAGTGAGCCGCGTGGCAGGCGTGATGGAGCGCACGAAAGGGCGCTTCGCCGAGAAGGTGCTCGGGGCCGACGAACTGCGCATTTACCACGCGCGTAAAGCACGCTCCGAAGTCCGCGGCCTCGCATTTCTCGCGACGCGTTTCTCCGCGAAGGAAGCGTTTTCGAAGGCGATCGGACTTGGCATGCACTGGCCGATGACGTGGCGAGCGCTGCAGACGCTCAACGAGCCGAGCGGCAAGCCGAAGATTGTCGCGTCGGGAGAACTCGCCGACTGGATGGCGGTGCGTGGTATCACCGCCCAGGTCACGATCACCGATGAACGCGATTACGCGGTGTCGTTTGTGATCGCGGAAACGCACGCGAACACTCAAGCAAACCCAGAACCAAACACAGCAACAAAAACCCCCTGACTTAGTCGCTCTCAATTAATCGCTCTCAATTTGAACTCGTTAAAACGCATTCCCGGGCCGGTCATGCTCGACGTGGCCGGCACCACCCTCTCCGACGCCGACATTCGCCGTATCGACCATCCGATGACCGGCGGCATCATCCTCTTCGCACGGCATTTCCAGGATCGCGCGCAACTCGTCGCGCTGACTGACGCTATTCGTGCAGTTCGTGACGACATCCTGATTGCCGTCGATCACGAAGGCGGCCGCGTGCAGCGTTTCCGTACCGATGGCTTCACCGTTTTGCCCGCGCCGGGCAAGCTGGGCGAGCTGTGGGATCGCGACGTGTTGCTGGCGACGAAAACCGCGACCGCGTTCGGTTATGTGCTCGCGGCAGAACTGCGTGCGTGCGGCGTCGACATGAGTTTTACGCCTGTGCTAGACCTCGATTACGGGCAATCGAAGGTGATCGGCGATCGTGCGTTGCATGGCGACCCGCGCGTGGTGACAATGCTCGCCAAGAGCCTGAACCACGGTCTTGCACTCGCCGGCATGGCCAATTGCGGCAAGCATTTTCCGGGGCACGGGTTTGCATCGGCGGATTCGCATGTGGCCATGCCTGTGGACGACCGTTCGCTCGAAGACATCCTCGCCGCCGATATCAAACCGTACGACTGGCTGGGCATGTCTCTGGCGTCGGTGATTCCGGCGCACGTGATTTACCCGCAGGTCGATGAAAAACCCGCGGGCTTTTCGCGAGTCTGGCTGCAGGAGATCTTGCGCGGCAAGCTGTGTTTCAACGGCGCGATTTTCAGCGACGACCTGTCGATGGAAGCCGCCCGCGCCGGAGGAACGCTGACCGAAGCGGCCACGGCGGCGCTCACGGCAGGCTGCGACATGGTGCTGATCTGCAATCAGCCGGACGAAGCGGAGAAGGTGCTGGAGCGGCTTACGTTCGTGCAGACGAAGGCGTCGCAGACGCGCTTGCGGCGGATGCGGCCACGAGGCCGCGCGTGGAGCTGGGGCAAGCTCATGGAGCAGGTGGAGTATCAGCAGGCGCGGGCGTTGGTGAAAAGTGCGCTGGGCTGAAGCGCTTTCTAATGTAGAACGAAGGCGAGTGCAGATAAGCGCAGCTGTAAAAAAAGCCGCTGGTTCGAAGGAACGAGCGGCTTGTTTCAAGCACGGTCCAGTCACTCCAGCTTCATGCGCTGGAGCTTGTTGTAAAGCGTCTTGGGGCTGATCCCGAGCAGAGTGGCCGCGCGGTGCCGCGTGCCGCCCACCGCTTCCAGCGTTGCACGAATCAGCATGTCTTCTACATCGGCGAGCGCCGTGCCCACTGTCACCTGCACGCTGCTGCCGTTGAGTCCGCGTCCGCCTGCGCCGGCTTGCTCATCGGCACGCAAGGTTTCGATGACATCGCCGGATGCGTGATACGCGCGCCGCACTCGTTCGCGCAGCTCGCGCACATTGCCGGGCCATTCGGTCGCCAGGCACTCGCGAATGAAATCCGGGCTCACGCGTTTGGGCGCGCCGCTCGTGATGCCGCTCATGTGGTTCTCGCGATTCAGTTCATCGACGAAATGCTCGGCCAGCAACGCAATATCGTCGCCCCGGTCGCGCAAGGGCGGCAAGGCGATCGACGACGCGTTCAGGCGCAGGAACAGATCCTCGCGCAATTTGCCGTCGGCAACCGCGTCTTTCACCGGCGTCCGCGTCGCGGCGAGCAGGCGGAAGTCCGTCACGATCTTGTTGCTGCCGCCCACGCGCATGAAGGTCTGCGAATCGAGCGCGCGTAGCAGCGCTTCCTGCTGCGGGATCGGCAATGCATCAATCTGATCGAGGAACAGCGTCCCGCCGCCCGCTTGCTCAAGCAAGCCGGGTTCACGATTCTCCGCGTCGGCAAACGCACCGCGTTCGTGGCCGAACACCAGGCTTTCCATCGAACGATTGCTGGTTTCGTTGGCCGCGGCGCAGTTGAACGAAACGAACGGGCCTTTGCGGCGGCGGCTCATCTCATGCAGCGTGCGAGCAGCGATTTTCTTGCCAGTGCCGCTTTCGCCGCAGATCAACACGGCCGCTTCCGTGGGCGCGGTGTGTTCAATCAGATCGTAGACATGCTGGATCGCGCCGCTGCGACCAAGCAATCCACCGAAATAGCCGAGTTCTCGCAGCGTGGAGCGTAACGCCCGTACTTCTTCCGTCAACTCGTAAGGGCGCGGAATACGGGCGAGCAAGCTGCGCAAGCGCGGAATGTTGACCGGCTTCAGCAGATAATCCCAGATCCCTTGGCGCAAGCCCTCAATAGCGCTCTCCACCGTCGCGTTACCCGTCATCACAATCACAGGCAGCGCACCACCGGGCGGTTGGGCCGGCAGGTTGTGAAGCAGGTCGAGACCGCTGCCGTCGGGCAGGTTCAGGTCGACCAGCACGACGTCCGGGATGAAGCGCGTCAAGGCAGAGCGCGCTTCGGCCAGCGTGGTCGCGGTATCGACGGAAAAGCCGTCGGCCGCGAGGATGGCGGACAGGCCGGAAAGGCTATTGGGATCGTCTTCGACAATCAAAGCGTGTGGCATGGCGGACACAACGTATCAAATGGTCTGAAATGCGTTCCGTGCCGGTCGCCTTCAATGGCGAGATCCAGCGGCGGACGCCTCGATGCCCGGCTACGTCGGCGTGGGCTGTTGGCGGGATGACGTAAAGATGTCAGTTTCCGCCCAAGCTTCCAGCCCTCTCCCGACGTTGCGGGGTCTTTGTCCTGCGCTTCCTGATGTGTTCCTGAGCGCCGGTTTTGTCTAAGCATGGGTCTACTAGCACGACTTGCTCCCGACGCAAACGCTCAGCCGGTCGACGTGACATGGGCGTGCTATTGCGGCTTCACGTTCAGCTCGTTCTTGACCGACTGCACGCCTTCCACGCCACGCGCGACCGCCACCGCTTTTTGAATCTGTTCCGGCGAATTCACGAAGCCCGACAACAGCACTTCGCTCCGATACGTCGTCACACTCACTGCCAGCGACTTCAGGCCCGGATCGGCGAGTAATGCTGCTTTCACCTTGGCGGTCAGTGCGGAGTCGGCGGTGTATTCGCCCGCCGATTCATGCGATGGTGTCGACGAACATCCTGCCGTGATCGCGATTACCGGTACGGCGCATGAAACAGCAAGAACAAGACGGGTGAGGACGGTTTTTGTAATGGGCATGGTCGTGTCGCATGTTGTTGTTGGAAAATTCGACGCCGTCACAGCGCAGTCACAACTAGCACAGCAGGTTTCATGCCATCATCGCGTTTATGAAAAATCAAGGTTTTTAGCAGTCAACATCGCATCCCATGCAGGGATCACTGGGAAATTTCGAGAAACGGTCCGGTAAAGTTTGCCTGAATTGGCAATAATGTTCAGCAAAAAGAAAAAGCGCCCCGAAGGGCGCTTTTTTAATTCTTTTTTACCTGGAGCGTACAAGCCGGCCTTGGCAGCCGGCCAGCCGAAGCCTTAAGCGCGGCTGCGGTACTCGTTGGTACGCGTATCGATTTCGATCTTGTCGCCAATGCCGCAGAACAGCGGCACTTGCAGTTCGAAACCCGTAGCGAGCTTGGCGGTCTTCAGGACCTTGCCCGACGACGTGTCACCCTTTACCGCCGGTTCCGTGTAGATGATTTCGCGAACCAGCGTGGTCGGCAGTTCCACCGAGATGGCTTTCTCGTTGTAGAACACCACTTCGCACGGCATGCCGTCGGCGAGGTAGTGCAGGGCGTCGCCCATCATGTCCGCTTCGACTTCGAACTGGTTGTAGTCGGCGTCCATGAACACGTACATGGGGTCGGCGAAGTACGAGTACGTCACTTCCTTGCGGTCGAGCTGGACGACCTCGAACTTGTCGTCCGCCTTGTACACCGATTCCATGTTGCCGGCGGCAAGCAGGTTACGGAACTTCATCTTCACGACCGCGGAATTGCGGCCGGATTTGTTGTACTCGGCCTTCAGCACGACCATGGCATCGCTGCCGATCATCACGACGTTGCCGACGCGGAGTTCTTGTGCGGTCTTCATATTGAAAAACTGTCCTGTACGAAAATGTGAGCCTGATCGCTGCAGTGTGGACGGCCGGCTCGTGGCAGGGTTGCTCGCATAACCGAAATTAAGTCGCAAACCCGGGCGCTGTAGCCGCCTCACTGACTATTCATTGACTAGGGTAACCATGGTTACCCTTCCCACCGTGCTCATTCCACTGTGTCCACTGGGGAATTGCCCGGAACTGATGGCGTTCCGAACTGCAAGCCGTTGGATAACCGCTTATTTTAACTGAGTTTTCGCGAATTCCGCCAGATTTCCAGCCAGATCGTCAACGCTCGCCAGTTCTGTCGCCCAATCGGCGGCTCGCCGTTCCAGCAGCGCGCGGTTTTGCCAGAAATCGTCCCAATTTGGGGTGCCAGCGCCGTTCCACGCGTGCCAGAAGCGTTCGAGCGAGGTCCGCGCCCCATCCGGCAAGCCGTTCGCGTAGTGCGCGAGCGCGGCGTCGAGCTTCGGCAGATGGGCGTCGTCGCCTTGCGGGTAGATATGCCAGACAAACGGCTTTTGCGCCCATTGCGCCCGTACGAAGGAATCCTCGCCGCGCACGAAATTCAGGTCGGCGGCCCAGAGCAGGGCGTCGAAAAGCGGCTGTTCGACGAAACCCAGCGCGTACGCCGAGAGCGATCCGCTTGTCGCCTTCGCCCCTGCCCGAAAGTCCGGCAAGCCGAAAAACCGGGCGACCGCGCCGGAAATGCGTCCTTCCGGCACGAGCAACGCGATCGGCGTGGCGCAATCGCGCCATTGTTCGAGCAGCGTATCGATGGCCGGATTCTCGTACGCGAACATTGAAATGACGGTCGTGCCGGACGGCGGCGGTGCGATGCCGACGCGCGCGTGCCACCAGGCATCGCGATCAAACGCCTCGCGCTCGGCATCCAGCTTGCGCTCTTTCAGCACACCACCGGTACCGGGACCCAGGCCGGGAAAAAAGAACGTCTTGTCGAGCGCGTAGCGCGGATGAGGCGACGGCCTCAGATGAAAATCCGCGACCCAGTCCTCCGCGCTCAGATATTCGAGATTCAGCCACACGGGCTTCTTCTCGCGGCGCGCCATCGCGCTCACGTACACCGCCGGCAATTCGCAGCCGAACGCCTCGATCACGACATCGGCGATCTGCAGCGTGTCGCCGGCATGCGACGGCGCATGCCAGTGCTCGATCATCACGCCCGCCGCGCTTTGGCGGTCGAGCGCGGGATCGACCGCGGGGCAGAGCGCGTGAAAGGCCTTGAGGTCATCGACGAACAGCCGCACTTGCCAGTCGTGTTCGCTGGCCAGTTGGCGCGCGAGCCGCCAGCAGACGCCGATGTCGCCGAAATTGTCGATGACCGCGCAGAAGATGTCGCACGCTATGTTGGTGGCCGGAGCGCTGGTGTCGACGCTGGCTTGGCCAGAAGCAGCCGGCAATTGTTCCGATGAAGACGGCATGTGCAATAGAGCGGCGATGAACCGCTAATGAATGGTGAAGAATGGTGGACAGCGGTTTGAACTAAACTGGCGCTTTTAAGGATAACGATTCGCGCGGCGCGCTGCGTTACGGTTGAGTTACGGTTGGGTCAGTGCTTGCCTGCACGAGAGTGCTTGCCAACGTGTTACTCGGGTGACTCGGGCGTGCTTTTTTCGCGCTTCGTCCATGCTCCGCCCGAAAACAATAAAACTATTTTGCTGAACTCAAGCTGCGCACTTCGCGCCATCATCCCCGCATGACAGACTCCGACGTTTTCGACCCCAAAAAAACCCTGGCTCAGTTGCCGCACTTGCCGGGGGTATATCGCTATTACGACGAGCATGGCAACGTGCTGTACGTCGGCAAGGCGCGCGACCTGAGAAAACGCGTGTCGAGCTATTTTACGAAGACACTGCTTTCTCCGCGCATCGCGATGATGGTCACGCGCATCCGCAAAATTGAAACGACGGTCACACGGTCCGAAGCCGAAGCGCTGCTGCTCGAGAATAATCTGATCAAGGCGCTCGCGCCGCGCTACAACATCCTGTTTCGCGACGACAAGTCGTATCCGTATTTGAAGCTCACCGGCCATAAGTTTCCGCGCATGGCGTATTACCGTGGCGGCGTAGACAAGAAGAATCAGTACTTCGGCCCGTTCCCAAGCGCGTGGGCCGTACGCGAAAGTATCCAGATCCTGCAGCGCGTTTTCCAGTTGCGCACCTGCGAGGATTCCGTCTTCAGCAATCGCACGCGACCCTGCCTGCTGCATCAGATCGGGCGTTGTACCGGTCCGTGTGTCGGCTTGATCAACGAGGAGGATTACGCGCGCGATGTGTCGAACGCATCGCGTTTCCTGCTCGGACGGCAGGGCGAAGTGATGAAGGAACTCGAGCAGAAGATGCACGCGTTCGCCGCCGAGCTCAAGTTTGAACAAGCCGCGGCGGTGCGTAACCAGATGAGCTCGCTGTCCACCGTGCTGCATCAGCAGGCCATCGAAGTAGGCGGCGATAACGACGTCGATATCCTCGCGGTCGTGGCGCTTGGCGGCAAGGTGTGCGTGAATCTCGCGATGGTGCGCGGGGGCCGGCATCTTGGCGATAAAGCCTATTTCCCGACGCACGTGGAAGCGGCGTTGGCCATAGAAGACGCGATGCCGGAAGAGCTTGCCGGCGATGACTTCGTCGATGGCGTGGCGAATATCGTTATCGAACAAGTCGATGCGCAGGCCGACGAAACCGCACTGCCGCCCGGCACGCTCGCGGCGCGCGAGAAGGATTTCGAAGCCCACGCTACTACGAGTGAAATGCAGGAGGAGATTGCTGAAACCGGAGCCGCGCCGCTGGATGAGGCGACGGAATCGGAACGTCAGGGCGCGCTCGAAGCCGAGGTGCTGGAGGCGTTCATCGCGCAGCATTACATTGGCAATCGCGTGCCGCCGGTGCTGGTGGTGAGCCACGCGCCGACGAACCGCGAGCTCGTCGATCTGCTGATCGAACAGGCGGGGCACAAGGTCGTGGTGCTGCGTCAGCCGCAGGGACAAAAGCGCGCGTGGCTTTCGATGGCTGAATCGAATGCGAAGCTCGCGCTCGCTCGGTTGTTGTCCGAACAGGGTTCGCAGCAGGCCCGGACGCGTTCTCTTGCCGATACGCTGAGCCTTGAAATGGACGATCTCGCGCAGTTGCGGATCGAATGTTTCGACATCAGCCACACGATGGGCGAGGCGACTCAGGCGTCGTGCGTGGTGTATCACCATCACAAGATGCAGTCGGCCGAATACCGGCGCTACAACATCACCGGCATCACGCCTGGCGATGATTACGCCGCCATGCGCCAGGTCCTCACGCGCCGCTACGAGAAGATGCTGGCGCAGGCCGCTGCGCGAGCCGCTGATGAACCGCAGCAGGAAGCAGTGGAAGCAGTGGACGCGGAGGCCGAAGCGCAAGTGGAGCATACCGGTCCCGCCGAAGCCGATGTCGCCGAACCGGTGCCATCGGGCGGCCGCTTGCCGAATATCGTGTTGATCGATGGCGGCAAGGGGCAGGTCGAGATCGCGCGGCAAGTGTTCGCTGAACTGGGCCTCGATCACGGCATGCTGGTCGGTGTAGCGAAGGGGGAAGGGCGCAAGGTGGGCCTCGAAACCCTGATTTTCGCCGATGCCCGCGCACCGCTCGAACTGGGCAAGGAGAGCGCGGCGCTGATGCTTGTCGCGCAGATTCGCGACGAAGCGCACCGCTTTGCGATTACCGGCATGCGCGCGAAACGGGCGAAGACGCGGCAGACATCCCGGCTCGAGGAACTGGAGGGCATTGGTGCGAAACGGCGCCAGCGGCTGCTGTCGCGCTTCGGCGGTTTGCGCGGGGTGCAGGCGGCGAGCGTGGAGGATCTGGCGAGCGTCGAAGGCATTTCGCAGGCGCTGGCCGAGCAGATCTACCGGCAGTTGCATTGAGCGCAACGTCCGGCCGTCCGGCCCGTCGGCTTGTGACATATAGGGCGACGCGGCACAATGGCACCTCTCTATAAGAGTCACGCCCATGCCGTTTAATTTTCCGATTTTCCTGACGTGGCTGCGAATTGTGCTGATTCCGCTCGTCGTGGGCGTCTTCTATTTGCCGGACGTGATGATGAGCCCGGACCATCGCAACCTGCTTGCAATGGTCATTTTCGTGCTGGCCGCACTGACCGACTGGTTCGACGGCTACCTCGCGCGCAAGCTCAATCAGACATCGGCGTTCGGCGCGTTTCTCGACCCCGTTGCAGACAAGCTCATGGTCACTGCCGCGCTGCTCGTGCTCGTGCAACTGATGCGGCTGAACGCGGTGATTGCGCTGATTATCGTGGGGCGTGAGATCACGATTTCGGCGTTGCGGGAATGGATGGCGCAGATCGGGGCATCGAAGAGCGTGGCGGTGAATTCGCTCGGCAAATTCAAGACTGTCTGCCAGATGGTCGCCATTCCCATGCTGCTGTTCTACGGGCCGCTGAGGATTGCAGGGACGTCGCTCGTTATCGATACGCGTGTGTGGGGGCTCTGGCTGATCTACGTTGCTGCATTCCTCACGGTTTGGTCCATGCTCTATTACATGAAGCTCGCATGGCCGCAGATCCGCGAGCGGGGCGGTATGCTTTGATTCACGTGGAGAGCGTTTAAAAGTGATGGGGCGCATACAAAGCTCTTGACACTAAAGTTTGGCTTCTCCATAATCTCGTTTCTGTCGGGTGCACGCAAAACAACGCGAAGCCTGATGAAGTACAAAAGCAGTAAATTGGCAGAAGAAGTCGGCAAGATGCGGGAGTAGCTCAGCTGGTAGAGCGCAACCTTGCCAAGGTTGAGGTCGCGAGTTCGAGCCTCGTCTCCCGCTCCAGATTCAGAGGTCATTGGCAATGGTAAGCCGGTGGCTGGCAGTAAAGTGCAGGACCATGCGGGAGTAGCTCAGCTGGTAGAGCGCAACCTTGCCAAGGTTGAGGTCGCGAGTTCGAGCCTCGTCTCCCGCTCCAAAGAAAAAAGGGGAAGCCAAGCTTCCCTTTTTGTTTGGTGGACCAGTTCAATATGTTGACGTTGGGTTGGTTTTGCCAGGCACGGATTGCTTCACGTAGCCCCCGCTTCTGGCGCGATAGCAAAGCGGTTATGCAGCGGCCTGCAAAGCCGTTTAGGCCGGTTCGACTCCGGCTCGCGCCTCCAGAGATTCAAAGAAAAAGCCCTGATTATTCAGGGCTTTTTCTTTTTGTGGCTTCCCAGGAAGCGACTCGGACTCAGTGCGCCCCTTAGCGCCCGCGTACCGCTTCAATGAGCGTTCTCCACCGGCTGTTGGCTCGCTTGCGCGCGGCCCAGCGATGATTGGGCAATGCCATAGCGAGCCAAGGCTCGCTATGGCCGACAAATCGTCGAACATGGAAGCGATGCGGCGCCTCAAAAAGATCAAGATACGCGCGTCGATAATGCTCAACCATTGCCGCTTCCTGATAGTAGGTCTCCATCCACTTCCGCGAGGCCGCACCCAGTTCCGCGCGCAGTGCCCGGTCCCACAGCAGTTCACGAAGCGGACCTTCGGCTTCCTCCAGCCGCACATCGATCCAGGGCAATTCAAGAGCGCCCGTCATAGCCCTCAACTGCGACTGAACGCGATTGTCCAGATGACCCAACGTGGGCTTCCCTTGCGACAACGCCTCCAGGCCACTCAAGTGGTAATTCCCGGTCACGCATTCGTCGATGGCAATCGCCGCCCGTTGCTTGGCCCGCAAGCACGCGTCATGCGGCGTATCGATAATCAATTGAAGCTTGCATAAGCCCTTGCGCTCCAGCTTGCGCAGCAGTTTGAGGGTCTGCGGAGCGCCCTTGGTTTC
This sequence comes from Caballeronia sp. SBC1, assembly GCF_011493005.1. NCBI lineage: Bacteria > Pseudomonadati > Pseudomonadota > Betaproteobacteria > Burkholderiales > Burkholderiaceae > Caballeronia > Caballeronia sp. SBC1. The sequence continues at coordinate 2,705,996 of NZ_CP049156.1, read as the reverse complement.
CCAGCGAGTTTTCCACGCAGATGACCGGCCGCTCGGAGAAAACGTGACGATGGGGATACCGTCGGCATCAGCATCCGTGGCGCCATTCGGCGCGGGCAGGTAGCGGGGATCGTTCAGCGGGATCACATTGGGAACCACCCGGGCGAACGGGTAATAGCGCTCGGGACCCTGCGCAATAACGAGTTGCGGCGTTTCCTCGAAAACGATCCGTTCGAGCATCCCGGCATCACCTTTGGCCCAGAGATCCGGGGCCGAATGATATTGCTTGATGATTTTTTTCTCGCCGAATTGCTGATGAAAATTCGGACCGAATGTGTCATCGAACGAGAAGAACTGATGGACGTGAATGACGTCGGCATCGGCAATGACGTCTAGTGCTTGTTGCTGCTGAGTCTTCCAGTCGATATCGACAGCAAAGGTGCGGCTGCGGTACGCGCTGCTATTGAAGACGATATGCCGCGCCTGGACATCGGTGAGCCGATTGAGCGCCGAAACAATGTTGCCGGGACTTCCCGCAACCGGCGTATTGGAAATATGAACGACCTTCATTGCGCGATACCGCGCCAGCTACGCACATACGCCTCCAGCCGCGGACTATTCCTGTTCAAGAGATGCATGAGCCAGCGAGTGCCAGTCGTCCTTTTCGATAATGTCGCTCCCAAGCGCGCTCTGCGCCGAGAGGTTCACCACGCGTATGCCACGACGGCTTAACAGGGGGGCAGCGTGGCGAAACGACGGTTCTATGAAGGAATTAAAATCTCCGTCCAGCGCGCTAGGCTGCATGTTCTCTTTGGTCTCGTAGAAGCGCGGCGTTTGAGCCGCATTCCGCAAATCGAGTCCATGCATGAAGATGGTATTGAATCCAAGGGAGGTGAGCACTTGCAAACCCGTATAGGCCACGGTGTGGCCATCGAATATGCCCCGCCTGATATTGAAGCTGAAACCCAACGGGGGTTCTTCGTCAAACAGTACGAGATCCGTGCTTGCATGCGCAGAAAGGAGTTCGTGTTTCAGTAATGCTCGCTTGCGAGCGGGATATTGAATATCTTCAATCAGAAATATCCGGCAACGGAACTGAGATAGCGGGAAGTATTGCGCGATATACCATAATACTAACGGAGTCGCAAATAATGTCAGCTTTTGCTGAACCACGCGTGCTACCAGGTCAGGGCGCTTTCGGACAAACCCGGCATCCACAATGCAATAATATTCAAATCGAACTGGATGTTTATCTTGTAAAGCGATTGCACCATTTACTCCCATGACGTTATGGAGATCAAGCGCACCATAATCAATATCATTGACCGAGGGACCCGTGGCAATTAGATGGCAATCACCTGTTTGGGATGCGAGCAGATCATCTGGATTCTCCACCAGCAGTTCATGACCTTTAATCGACATCCGCTTCAGAAACCCGCGCGAATCCCGCTCAATAGACACGCCGTGCCACAAGCGCTCATTATGTCGAAACGCACTGGCGTGGGACCAACGATAAACAAGCTTGAAAAACGTGCTGGACCAGCGCTGTGCCGGCTTCGGCCATGCATATTCGTGAACTACCGACATTCCGCTTGTAACGGATTGCGATGGCCTTATTTGGTCTACCGAAATCATAGAGCGCACCACTCCAGAAATGCGACGGGAAAATGAAGCGCCCGACTGAGTGACGGCTAGTCTAATTAAACGTCACTCACCTCGCGTTACAGTCAGCCCCACAACAGTTACACCTTGTTACCAGTTCATTAAGATTCGTTTAATTATTAAGGGAACGATTGTCATGGTTCATCTTGACGGCGAGCTTTTGGCTTAAGCAAACGGCCAGCAATTGGTAAGGCATTTTAATGAGAGCGTAATCGCGGTGTCAGTGAAGGATCGAAGCTGATACGGCACGCGCGCAGCGCATTTGGCTACCCAGTATGAAAGCATTACCTTCGAAGATGTTCATCGCAGCGAGCGCGAAGACATGTTTGGCCGGGCAGACGTCAGCTGGAGTCTCGTCCCGATGAAGCGATAGAGGCAAAAGTGCCGAACGCCGAAGCGTCGGCGCCTCGACCAGGCATCGCCAGCACCGCGAAGTGGCCAGACAAACGCATCGCCAACTCTTTCAGCAGTCGGCCTCAGTGCGCATACGCGCCGTTCCTCTCGCGCGGCATAATTACTGGTTCAGAGCTGCGGCATCTTCATTATCCGGGATGCGTGGCTTGATGAATCCCACCGAAAAAGATCCTGATATGACCGAGCCATTTTCCGATTTCGATTGGTGCTGGAAACCATTCGACGACCTCAGCGCCCTCGACGTCTACGCCATGCTGGCTGCGCGCAGCGAAGTGTTCGTGGTGGAGCAGCAGTGCGTGTACGGAGATGTTGACGGAAAGGATGCCGATGCCTGGCACTTGCTCGTGTATCGGCGTTCGGCGGATACACAGCCTGCGCTCGCCGGTTATTTGCGAGTCCTGCTGCCGAACTCAGCCGGCGGCACGAAAGAAACAGAAGGGTCCGATATCCGTATTGGTCGCGTACTGACCACAGCCAGCTTTCGCGGTATCGGATTAGGCCAGGCGATGCTCGAACGCACGCTGGGTTATATCCGCGAGCAATGGCCTGGCCAGCCGATACGCCTGCACGCACAAGCGCGATTGCAGCGTTTTTATGCGGGCTTTGGCTTCGAGCCAATCTCCGATATTCACGTGGAAGACGACATTCCACACATCTGGATGCGCCGCTTATAGAAGAACCAGAAGAACCGGCGAAAGAAACCGCGGCGTTAAATCGTCACCAACTCCGCTCGCGCCCGCTGCTGGACGAGCCGTTGCCGAGTAGACAACCTCAGCCAGTGGCGCAGCGCGATCAACGCGCCGATCACGCTCATCATCGAGCCGGGAATCCACAGCAGCAAACCGCCAATTTGCTGATCGCGCATCGGGCTGATCCACGTGAATGCGCGGCCGCAGATGGAATAGATCGGATAAAGCTCGTGCGGCGTGAAGAAAATGTACGCGCCGAGCATGATCTGCGGCGGAATGGCGGCGATCACGATCAGGATGCGGCGCCCGGGCGCGAGCCGCGCGGGAGGAGCCGGGCGCGAATCGAGCACGAGCCACCAGAACAGCAGGCCGTCGATCACCATGCTCCAGTTCATGACGCGGTATAGACGCCAATCGAGCATCGCCTTGAAGTGGATCGGCGAAAGCAGCCAGAAGTAGATCAGCCCGACAAACAGCCCCACCGCGACGACCGGATTGAAAATCACCTTGAACAGAATGCGCGCAGGGGCCGTATTGAGCGCAGGCTTGAACCAGCGTTGCCGCCAGGTGAACGGAATGCCGGCCCGCATCGCCGCGCCCGGATATGAGAGCGCAATGAAGAACGGCCCGAGGTGATGCAGCACCAGATGTTGCAGCCGATGCATGAAGAATTCATGCTCGAAGAAGTAGTCGAGCCGGGTATGCAGCGCGACATAGAGCGCGGTCAGGCCGAACCAGAACGACAGGTGCCGCGCGAGCGACACGTGAGCTTTTTTCGCGCCGCGAGCGAACAACACGGCCGCGATCAGCACGGCGATCACGACGGTGGGCGAAGGCTCCCACGGGTCGAGCCAGTAGAGAATCGAGGACATGTTGACTGTGGCGTTAAGCTTTTTATTGAGTTCGGAAAGGACGTCAGAACGAACGTCAGGAAGCGGTCGAGTCGATCACGCGGCGCAAATCGTGCGTGATCGTATCGATGGAGTCGCTCTCGGTGGCGAGCAGACGCGCGTGGCCGTGGCTATCGAAGATATAGACGGCGGAACTATGCGTGACGTCATACGCGCCGGAAGGATCGCGTTTCTCCATCTGGTAAGCCACCCGATACCGCTTGGCAATGCTTTCGATCGCCCCGTCCGTGCCGGTCAGTCCAACCGCGTGCTGCGCGTCGAACGCACGCACGTAGTCATGCAGCGCAGCCGGGGTATCGCGGGCGGGATCGACGGTAATAAACACAATGCGTGTGTTTTTAGCATCGGGCCCTAGTTGCTGCATGACCTGCATCAGCCGTGCCATGGTTTCCGGACACACGTCCGGGCAATGGGTATAGCCGAAGTACACCAGCGTTGTCTGGCCCAGGAACGACTGGCCGGTGACGGGTTTGCCGTTATCGTCGGTGAGCTTGAAGTCCAGGTCGGGCAGATGGCCGCTGACATCGGTCAGCTTCCAGGGTGTTGTATCAGGGCGCGAACACGCAGCAAGGCCGGCGCTCAGGATCAGGCAGGTGACTAGCGCGGCGGATAGCGGGGCGAACCAGCGCTTGGGTTGAAAACTGAACCAGGAAGACATTTTGCAACTCGGACGAGGGTGGGGTGCATCAAGGCGGCAACGCAGACGGACTAGCAAGGCGCCGTCCGTGAAGCCATCCGGGTGCCGACTCTATCTCAGAATAGAAGCTTACGCCGGGCGTACAGCCGCGCCGGTACGTGGCCGAGGCGTTATGCCGCAGGGTCGCCAGTAAGATTGGAAGTTAGTCGAAGCAGGTTTGAAAGCTGTTCGATATGTAGACGTGGCATCGGGTGTTGGGCTTGCCGCGCAAGCGTGCAACGAAGGGTCCAACGCCGCTTTCCCAGACGGGCTTACAAAGCGCGGTAACATGCGCACACTTTTCCGGTCCTTCTCCGGCTGAAAGGCAGATATAGATGCAAAACCTCCCAGACACATTTCCGCTCGCCACGACCGCTTTTTTCTTCGATTTCGACGGCACGCTCGTTGAACTCGCGCCCACGCCGGACGGCGTTACCGTGCAACCGGTCGTACCGGCCATCCTCAGCGCGTTGCGTCGCGCGACCAACGGCGCGGTTGCGATCGTGTCGGGACGAGGGATTGACAGCATCGACTCGTTTCTTTCAATGCCCGACCTGCCCGTGGCAGGTTTGCACGGCGCCGAGCGGCGCGATTCGAATGCGGATGTCCAGCGCGTAGGTTTCAACGACGAGCGCCTGCTGCGCATGGAACACGTGCTCGAAGGCGTGGTGACGGCCAACCCGGGCATGCTGCTGGAGATCAAGGGCGCGGCGTTGGCGCTGCATTATCGCAATGCGCCGGAGCGCGGCGCGGCGGCGCGCGAGGCGACCGAGAAGCTGGTCGCCCAGTACGCCGATGCATACGTGCTGCAGCCCGGCAAGATGGTCTATGAAATTAAGCCGAAGGACGTCGATAAAGGCCGCTCAGTGGTGGCTTTCCTGAATGAGCCGCCGTTCGCGGGACGCCGGCCGGTGTTTATCGGCGATGACCTGACGGACGAGAAAGGCTTCGCGGTGGTGAACGAGCGCAATGGGGTGTCGATCAAGGTCGGTGCCGGCGACACGCTCGCGCATTCGCGCGTGGAATCGGTTGGCGCGCTGCTTGACTGGCTGCAGCGTATTGCAGGTATTGAAGGTTTTAAGGGAACGCGTTCGTGAGCAGGTTGATCATTGTTTCGAACCGTGTCGCGCCGATCTCCGAAGGCGGCCCGGCAGCGGGCGGTCTGGCGGTCGGTGTCTACGACGCGCTCAAGGAAACCGGCGGCATGTGGTTCGGCTGGAGCGGCGACGTGGTCGCGGAGCCGCCGGAGGGCATCACGCTGGAGGAGCGTGGACGGGTGACCTTCGCGACCATCGGCCTGGCGCAACGTGACTATGACCAGTACTACCGCGGCTTTTCGAACGCCACGTTGTGGCCGGCGTTTCACTATCGGCCGGATCTGATCCAGTTCGACCGCGATGAATTCGATGGTTATTGCCGCGTGAACCGCTGGCTCGCGAAGCAACTGGCGCCACTGCTGAAAGCCGACGACGTCATCTGGGTCCACGACTATCACCTGATCCCATTCGCCCAGGCGTTGCGCGATGAGGGCGTGACGAACCGCATCGGCTTTTTCCTGCACATTCCGTTTCCGGCAACGCAGGTTCTGCTTAGCGTGCCGCGCCATCGGATGCTGGTCGAGGCGCTGTGTTCCTTCGACCTGCTCGGTTTCCAGACAGCGCCCGACTTGCGTGCGTTCTGCGATTACATCGAGACGGAAGCGAACGGCTCGGTCGTGCCGGGGATGCGTCTGGCCGGCGAACCGAACGCGGTGAGCGCGTTTGGCAAGACGCTGCGGGCGGCGGCTTATCCGATCGGCGTTTATCCCGACGAGATTGCCTCGCTCGCCAAAGACGGCGAAAGCGGGCGCGAAGTGCAAACCGTCAAGACGACGCTGCACAATCGCAAGCTGATCATGAGCGTCGACCGGCTCGACTATTCGAAGGGACTGGTCGAACGCTTTCGCGCGTTCGAAAAGCTGCTGGAGCACCTTCCGGCGCAGCGCAACAACGTCTCGTTCATACAGATCGCGCCACCCACGCGCGCCGATATGGACACGTATCGCGACATCCGCTTGGCACTCGAAGCGGAATCCGGGCGCATCAACGGGCGGTATGCGGAGCTCGACTGGACACCGATCCGCTATATCCACCGGCAATATGAGCGGCCGGTGCTCGCCGCGTTGTTTCGCGCGTCGCATGTGGGGTTTGTCACGCCGTTACGCGACGGCATGAACCTGGTCGCGAAGGAATATGTGGCGGCGCAGGATCCCGACGATCCCGGCGTGCTGGTCCTGTCGCAATTCGCGGGCGCGGCGCAGGAATTGAACGGCGCGCTGATCGTGAATCCACTCGATATCGACGGCATGGCGGACGCGCTGGCCACGGCCCTCGCAATGTCGCTAAAAGAGCGACAAGCCCGTTACACAGACATGTTCGCCCAGCTTCGCGAGAACAACGTCTCCGTCTGGCGAGACAACTTCATGCGCGATCTGCAGGCGTAAAAAGTCCACAGGCGTAAAAAAGCCGCTTCGGTCTGATGAATCCGAAGCGGCTTCTTTTGTTTATCGCTGGCGCGCTCAGCGGCAGAAAAGCAAACTCAGGTCGATTCAGCCTTTGCCGCAAGTTGTTGCGAGGGCATGGTCGCCGGTGGCAACTTGCCATGCTGCTTGGACAGCAGTTCCCGATACAACCCTGGCCGGTTGCGCAACTGATCCGGCGAACCGTCGTCGATCACCTTGCCGGCGCTCATCACGATAATCCGGTCGAAGCCTTGCAGCGTTGACAACCGGTGTGCAATCGCAATCACCGTACGGCCGACCATCAGCCGGTCGAGCGCCTGCTGAATCGCTTCTTCCGACGAACTATCGAGTGCCGACGTGGCTTCGTCCAGCAGCAGGATGGGCGCGTTTTTCAGGATCGCGCGCGCAATGGCAATGCGCTGACGCTGTCCGCCCGACAATTTCACGCCACGGTCGCCCACGATTGTGTCGAACCCTTCCGGCATTGCTTCGATGAAGTCAGAGCAGCGCGCCTCGCGGGCGGCGGCGAGCACTTCTTCGCGCGACGCGTCCGGCCGGCCGTACGCAATGTTCTCGTACACGGTCCGGTGGAACAGCGAAATGTCCTGCGGCACGAGTGCAATCGACATCCGCAGGCTGTCCTGCGTGATCAGCGAGATATCCTGCCCGTCGACCTTGATGGAGCCGCCCTGCGGTTCGTAAAAGCGTTGCAACAGCGCGAGCACCGTGGATTTCCCGGCGCCCGACTTGCCGATCAGGCCAACACGCTGACCCGGCTCAATGTGCAGGTTGAATTTATCGAGAATCGGCCGGCGGCGCGGGTAGGCGAACGTGACTTCCTCGAAGTCCACCCGTCCGCCTTGCGGCACGAGTTCGGTTGCATCGGACCGGTCGGGCATGCCATGCGGTTCCAGCAGCGTCTGGACGGCTTCTGCCAAACGCGCGACGTGCTGCGTCACATCCACCAGGGCAACCGCCAGATCGCGGGTGCCGTGGAGAATCGTGAAGCCGAGTGAGCTGACCAGCACGATATCGCCCGATGTTGCTCGCCCCTTCGACCACAGCCACAACGCCCAGCCAAGCAATCCAGCCGAGAGAATCGCGGTTACAACGGCGTGGAACAGTCGCAGCTTTTCGAGATACAGCAAGCTTTGCTGACGCGCGACCATTTCGGCCTTGACCGTCGAGCCGAAGCGCTTTTGCTCGCGAAATGTCATACCGAATGCACGCACGAGCGCCATGTTGCCGATCACGTCGACCAGTTCGCCGTCAACAGATGCCGCTTTCGTGGCAAACGTGTGATGCCGTGCGGAGCCGCGTCCAGCGAGCCGGTACAGCACGAACGCAAGAATGGCTGACGCCAGCATCAGGCAGCAGGCCATGAGCGGATTCACCGCCACGATCATCACGATCGCGCCAATCACCGCGATGCACGGCGGCAACACGTTCCACGCCATGGTGTTTTCGGCGGTATAGATTGCGTTCGATGTCGCCGTGATCCTGCTCGCCAGCATGCCCGGCTGTTTCTCGGAGAAGTACGTGGGTGAATGACCGCTGAGGTACGAGAACAGGTCGCGCCGCAGGTCGCCCGTCACGACGACGAACGTATGCGCGCCGACCCAGCCGCCGACCCGCCACAGCATGTTGTCGGCGGCGATCAGGCCGACCAGGATCATGAAGGCGGCCCAGAGCGGGCCAGGATGGCCGCGGCCCTGACCCAGCACGTCGATCAGGTGTTTGATCGCGTACTGCGAGGCGAGCGCGCAGCCGACAGCGGACAGCACGCTCACCAAGACGATGGTGTGCGCGACCGGATGACGGCGGATGTAACGGAACAGGAAGGCCAGCGGGCGACTTGCATAGCTCGCTAGCTTCGCGTTGTGCACGTTACGCTGAGAGACGGTGAGTTGGTCCAATGGTCTTTTTTCGGTCGAGTAGAGCGGTTGAGCGCGATGCTTCGCCGTGGCCGCATGCGCGGCGCGTCTGGCCAGCGAGGCGAAAAGCGTGCAGCACCGATTGCTGAATTGTAGCGAGTGTAGCGAGCCAAATCGTCTCGCATAATGCTTTCCGTGGTGCATATCCATCAGCCAGAGCTGATTTTCGGCAAAAGTGCATTGTCCGAAGCGGGCATCAATGCCCGCTGGAGACGTGTCTTGCACCTTCTTGCACCTTCCACGGTCTGCCCGGTGCTGTTTCGCGGTACCTCGACGTGAAGCGGCTTGAACGGTAACTACGCCCTTGGCAGGGTGAAAGCACGTCGCGGTCCCGCTGCTTGCATAGCGGCGCTAATGGCAAACCCGACGCCAGCCGATACGTCATGGCGTGGCTGGATTTGGAGAGTGTCGGAGCGCTTTGGCATTTGCAGCTCGGCTGCCAGCTTGGCTCCGACTAGTTCGGTCCATGTCGATCAGCGTAGAACAGCCTTGATAAACAAGGGCTTGCAAAGTGTATCGACGGTGTAACAACCTAAATAAGTTGAAATGTAAGATTGGAAACCTTGCAAAAACCGCGATACTTCACCCCGGGTTTCCCCTTAGGCGTTTTGACAGGTTGTTGTAGGTTCCGGTCAACGACTCCGCAGGTCGTGCGTTTATGGCTGGGTGCGTTGCATTTACGAGATGGAATTGATCTTGCTTTGCCTGATCACGCTCTGAAACAGACGCCCGACACCCATAGCAACAGCAACACCCAAGCAAACAGCGAAGCATCGCGATTTTTTCTCGTGCTATCGGCCATTCTGCTGGAGACACCAGCACCGTGCCGAATCCGGGTAGGGCGATTCGCTTGATTTAACGACCGATGCCAAGCGCATCAATTTTGCCTGACATATTTAGGAGTTTCAGACATGCGAATCGCTCAAATCGCGCCTCTTCATGAAGCCGTCCCCCCGAAGTTCTACGGCGGTACGGAGCGCGTGGTGTCCTATCTGACCGAGGCGCTGGTTGAGGCCGGTCACGACGTCACGTTGTTCGCGAGCGGTGATTCGCAAACGTCGGCGAAGCTCGAAGCCTTCTGGCCGCAGGCGCTGCGCCTCGACCCGACCATCCGCGACACGATGGCGCCCCACATGCTGCTGCTGGAAGAAGTCCGCCGCCGCGCTGACGAATTCGATGTGTTGCATTTTCACATCGACTATTACCCGTTCTCGCTGTTCTCGCGCCAGCCGGTGCCGTTCCTGACGACCATGCACGGCCGTCTCGATCTGCCAGAACTGCAGCCAATCTTCAGCACGTTCAACGAAGCGCCGGTCGTGTCGATCTCCGACAACCAGCGTCAGCCGTTGCCGCAAGCCAACTGGCTTTCGACCGTTTATCACGGCCTGCCGGAAAACCTGCTCAAGCCGATCCCGAATGTGCAACCGGGCTACCTCGCGTTCCTCGGCCGAATCTCGCCGGAAAAGCGTGTTGACCGGGCAATCCGGATCGCAGGCGCAGCGGGCATGAAGATCAAGATCGCGGCAAAAATCGACAATGCCGATCGCGCGTATTACGAAGAGCAGATCAAGCCGTTGTTCGCGCTGCCGCACGTGGAATACATTGGCGAGATCAACGAGCAGCAGAAGACCGAATTCCTCGGCAACGCGCACGCGTTGCTGTTCCCGATCGACTGGCCGGAGCCGTTTGGCCTGGTGATGATCGAAGCGATGGCTTGCGGCACGCCGGTGATCGCGTTCAATCGTGGATCGGTGCCGGAAGTGATCGAAAACGGTGTGTCGGGTTTTGTCGTGGAAGACGAACTGAGCGCGATTGCCGCCGTGAAGCGCCTCGACACGTTGCCGCGCGCCAAGGTTCGTCAGGCGTTCGAAACGCGTTTTTCGTCGAAGGTCATGGCCGCGCGCTATGTTCATACGTATGAAGAGCTGCTGCGCGCGAAGCGCCGCACCGTTCTGCGCGAAGTCAACGCGAGCTGATTTTTCCGTTCAATAGTGATCTTGCGGACGTCGCCTGATCGCTAGCTTGCTGATTGAGCGAAAACAACGCCCCGTGCGCCGTCAGGCGCGCGGGGCGTTGTTGTTTTGACACACTGCGGGGTCAAGCTTCACGCGTTATCGTCGGGTTGAGCATGCGGGGCCGATGCCGTTTTCGACATTCTCCCTATAATGTGCGGGCCTCGTGAAATGCAGTGCAGCATTGGATCGAATAGGCGGATCGGTGTGGAAGTCTCTTCAAAATCGCATTGCGCGACGGGGAACTTATCGCACGAACAAGGACAGTCGTGAACAGGAGCGAAGTTTTGGCGAGAACGAAGCAGAGTAGCGCGAGCCCGGCACCCGGTGCTGGCACCGTGTTCGCGCTGCGGGCGATCGGACTCGTGCTGGCCGCGCGCTGGTTGTTCTCGATGTCGCAAATGGGCTATCTCTCTTCATTGCGCGCGATGGCTTCATCGCCGTGGGCCTGCGTCACGCTAGTACTCTTGTTTCTGCTGCTGTTCCTTCCCGGCGCCCGGGCTCGCGCGGAACGCCCGCTCCATCCGCTGCCGCAATGGTTACGGCAAGCCTTGCGGCTGCTCGCGTTGCTGAGTTTTCTGTTCGCGGTGTGGTCGGTCGGGTTCTTCACGTGGACCGCCGGCTGGAAAAACGCCATGCACGCACTGGCTGAAACCAACGGCTGGCTGCTCGTTGCCCCTGCGCTTTATGGCGTGGTGCTGTGGATCTGCCGGCCGCGCGCGCTGTGGCGCACGAATATCGCGGCACGTCGGTTTGCTATCGGCCGCTATGCCATTTCCATCGATACCGCCACGCGCACGGCCGTTGTCTGGGCTGAAAGCCGGAAACTCGGGCAGTACGATGCGCGGGAGTTATCGGTGAAATGGCCTGAGGGGATGATTGAAGCCGTTGGTTTCGATGGTCCCGTCGGCGTGGAAAGTGGTGCCGTTGCTGCCGCCGCCGTCGTGCCGAAGAAGCGCGGTTTGTTCGGCCGGGACGCGCGTCCCAAGATGGAGCTGCTGTGGGATTCGCCCGCTGCCGCCGGACACAACCGCAAAACTGTCTTCCGCGCCGCGCTGGCAAGCGAGGGCGACCGGAAGACGGCACGCGCGCTCGACGCGTCGTTGCGTCAGAGCTCAAGCGTCGGGATTTGAACCCCCGGACGGGCGCTAAGCCTGTCGCGGTCTGGGCTGGCATCGGGTGATCATGCCTGCTTCGAGCAATAATCGGTCGGGAGGCGTTTGATGCTTGGCCCTAGCGTTGCCCGACGACTAAGAGGTGTATGGCATGACACAACGCATTCTTTTGATGAGCAGTTCGCGCAAGGACCAGCTCGGTTATCTGGAGCATGCCGGCGAGCAGATACACGTTCTGTTGAAGCATGAGCCTCGCAAGGTGTTGTTTGTACCGTTCGCGGCCGTTACGTTCAGCTTCGATAGCTACGAAGATCTGGTCAAGCCGGCGTTCCACCGTCTTGGCTATTCGCTGGAATCGATTCATCGCAACGACGACCCGCTTGCAGCGATAGAGCAGGCGGAGGCCATAGCGATCGGAGGCGGCAACACGTTCGCGCTGCTCAAGCGACTCTACGATGCCGGCATTGTCGATGCTGTCCGTGCGAAGGTGATGGCGGGTACACCGTATGTTGGGTGGAGCGCGGGAAGTAATATAGCGTGTCCGACGATCCGTACCACTAATGACATGCCCGTCGTTCAACCGCCTACGCTTCGCGCGCTCGGACTTGTACCGTTTCAGGTCAATCCTCACTTCATCAGCGGTAAGCCTTTAGGGCATAACGGTGAAAGCCGTGAAGAGCGCCTTGCGGAGTTTCTCGCGATCAACGCACCGGAGCAGGTGCTGGCGTTGCCTGAAGGGTCGGCTTTGTATTCGGACGGTACGTATGGCACTGTGCTCGGCGAGCGTCATACGGTGCATTTTCTCGGCGATGGGCGCGTGGAGACCTTGCGCGAAAACGAAACCTTTCCGCTTACGCGCATAAAAGGCCCAGCCGATATGAGTGAGTGGCCTGGGTTCAAAGGTTGATCGCGGAGTCTTGTCGCTAAGGTTCTTGCGCATGCTCGGTGGGAGGGCGCTCGTCCTGCGTTTGCAGAGAGATGTTGAACCGAGTTGACTGACTTCGGGGTAGCAATGCACGTCCCCGGGGCGCTTGATTCGGCCAACTCGACCGGCGGCATGTTGCTGCGTAGTGCCGTCGTAGCTACGATGGCGCTACTGCGGTGGAATCCAATGAGAATCCTCTGCTCTTCATGCGTAATGGACCTTGTCGCGTTACGCGTCCACAACTAACGCTACAAGGTTCAAGCCGCGGCATTTGTCACCCTCAAATCTGCTGATGTGCGCACGCGTATCGAGCCTGAGTTGAAAAAGCGCGCCGAAGCGATGTTGGCCGAAAACGGGCTAACCCTATTCGACGCCATCCGACTGTCTCTTCGCCAAGTCGTCGTTTACGGAGGCCTGCCATTTGACGTCCGCATCTCGAACGACCCACTTTGCACGCGCTTCGCGAGTCACGGGCGATGAAGGGAAAAGCGCGCTTCGACTCCCCACCGGATCTATTTAGCAAACTCAAAGCGGAAACAGGTAAAGCTGTTCCGAGAAAGCGATTTACACGAAGCAGTTTGAGAAAGATTGGGTAAATCTATCGCATTCGAGCCGTTATGACCTGCGAGCACTCAATAACACAATGCAGGTGGTAACTTTTTGAAATCTACGGTTACGCCACCAAGCCGACAACCGCCGCCGGAGTCGTTGAACAAGTCGCGGTTATCGGATCCGGAGGGCGGCGTAGCTGTGTCCATCGCAATTTTTTTCCGTCCAAGCTCTGGGCGCTACGTTTTCTGATGGGCTCGTGTCTTCGTCGCGGGAGGGGCGATTGGGGTGGTGGGCGCGCGTCAAAGCTTGGCTGGGAATCGTCTAGTATCCCTGTCATACGAAGTGAGTCGCATGCACAAAAAGAAAAAGGCTCTCAAGCAAATGCCTGAGAGCCTTTTTCAACGCGATGCAAACTCAACCGCGAAATCCTGGTGGGTGGTACAGGGATTGAACCTGTGACCCCTGCCGTGTGAAGGCAGTGCTCTACCGCTGAGCTAACCACCCGAAGAGCTTTGGATTATGTCAGAGCTTCCCGATTTCGTAAAGCGAATCTTTGAGCACTTCAATAATCGTGTCGTCCGGATCAACCTGAATCACGAACCCGCCGCTACCTCAACCGCGATCACCGTCTCGATCCGCCACACGCTCGTCCCCTTGACCGCTTTGTCGAGATCATCGAGGACAGCGAGATGCGCGCTCAATTCTTCCTCCGATGCCACCAGCACCGGCAACTGCAAATCATCGAGCGCAATACGGGGTGCGTGACCAACGCCTGTTGACTGCGTTTCCCCGAGCATATCGATCACCAGGCTTTCCTGGCCGCGCGTCATCGCCAGATAGACTTCTGCCAGCAATTCCGAGTCGAGCAGGGCGCCATGCAGCGTCCGATGCGCGTTGCTAATACCAAACCGGTCGCACAACGCATCGAGTGAATTGCGCTTGCCGGGGAACATCTGCTTCGCCTGCACCAGTGTGTCGATCACACCGCCGCACACTTCCTTCACGCCAGGCATGCCGACCAGACCGAACTCCACGTCCATGAAACCGACGTCGAATGGCGCGTTGTGAATGATCAGCTCCGCGCCCGCCACGAAATCGCGCAACTCGGCAGCGATATCGGCGAACTTGGGTTTATCGCTGAGGAATTCCGTGGTCAGTCCGTGAACCGCAAGCGCGCCCGGATCGCTGTCGCGTCCCGGATTCACGTAGAAGTGCAGGTTATTGCCGGTGAGCCGTCGATTCACAAGCTCGACGCAGCCAATTTCAATAATACGGTCGCCCGTGCGGGCGTTGAGGCCGGTAGTTTCGGTATCGAGTACGAGTTGGCGCATAGAGATAAGAATTAACCTTCGGCGAGTGAAGTGACGCCGCGATTCGCGAGCGCGTCGGCGCGTTCATTTTCGGGATGGCCCGAATGGCCTTTCACCCAGCGCCATTCAATCTGATGCTGAACAACCAGCGCATCGAGCCGTTTCCACAAATCCGCATTCTTGACGGGCGTTTTCGCGGCTGTCATCCAGTTCTTCTTTTTCCAGCCGTGGATCCATTCGCTGATGCCCTTCTGGACATATTGCGAGTCGGTGTGAATGACCACGCGACACGGCCGCTTGAGCGCTTCGAGCGCCGAAATCACGCCCATGAGTTCCATCCGGTTGTTGGTCGTCGGCGTTTCGCCACCGAACAATTCCTTTTCCTGATCGCCGAAACGCAGGAGTGCGCCCCAGCCACCGGGGCCAGGATTGCCTTTGCAGGCGCCGTCGGTATAAATGTCGATTACTTTGTCTGTGGTGTCTAAGGTCATCAATGCTCGTTGCGTGTATGCGGCGTGGCGACCGGGGCGAGGCCCGGTGCGAGGGCAGGTTTTTTCAGCTTGCGCGGCCCGATCAGGCGCATGCCGCGCACGCGCTTGATGGCCGTGATCATGTAGGCGGCGCCGAAAATGGGCCACCAGCGGTCGCCAGCGGCTTCCATGAACTGATAGCGCGCCAGCCACTGTTCGGTCAGGAGAGGCGGACGATAGCAGCCGAAGCGCCCGCGTTCAAGGTCGAACCCGAGCAGCTTGATCCAGTCCTTGATCCGCGTGAACGCGATCATTTCGTGCGCGGACGGGACAAACGGCTTGCCCGCAACCTTGCCGAGCGATTGCCGTGCTCCCCACAGGCTCAGGGAATTGAAGCCGAGGATGATCAACTGTCCTTCAGGCATCAGCACACGTTCGGCTTCTCTGAGCAACCGGTGCGGGTCGCTCGTGAATTCCAGCGTATGCGGCATGACCAGCAGGTCGACGCTTTGCGCTTCGAACGGCAAGTCGAGCAGATCGCACCACACGGCGCTGCGTCCTTCCGGCGCGTGCAAGCCTCGGCTCGCGGACGGCAGCGACGTCACGCCCGGCCGCGCGTCGGCCAAGACTGGCGGGGGCAGCGTGAAAGGCGCGCTGGCGGCGCTGGCGGTATCAAGCACGAGGCCGCGATACGGCATGCGGTTCTCGCGCAATGCGTCGAGCCCCGGCAGGCCGAGTTGCAGCGCGTGATAGCCGAAAATATCCGACACCACGCGATCAAGCTGTGCCTGCTCCCACTCGAGCACATAGCGGCCAGGCGCGGAAAGTGTCCAGGCGGGCCAGTCTATAATTGTTCGCTCTGACATGTTCGGGTGAGTCGCCTTATGAAAACGCTTGAGTACGTGCCGGTTCCGGCGTTCGAAGACAACTACATCTGGCTGGTGTCGGACGGGCAAAATGCCGTCGTGGTCGATCCTGGCGACGCCGCGCCCGTCGAAGCCTATTTGACGAAACGCGGTTGGCGGCTAACCGCCATTTTACTCACGCACCACCATCACGACCACGTCGGCGGCGTCGCAAAACTGCTCGTTAGCCGATCAGCCGATGGAGAAATCCCGGTGATCGGCCCGGCTGGCGAGGCTATCGAGCATCTGACGCGACGCGTGAAGCAGGGCGATCACGTCAGTATCGCGAGTCCGGCGCTGGAATGCTCGGTTATCGACGTACCGGGGCACACCGCCGGGCACATAGCGTACTTCCAGCCGGGCGATCCACAAGGGACGCCGCATCTCTTTTGCGGCGACACCTTGTTCGCGAGCGGTTGCGGCCGGCTGTTCGAAGGCACGGCGCAACAAATGCTGAGTTCGCTCGATGCGCTCGCCGCACTCCCTGACGCCACGCTGGTTCATTGTGCCCACGAATATACCCTGTCGAATATCCGCTTTGCCCGGGCGGCCGAGCCGGACAACGCCGCGTTGGCGCAATGGCAGAAGGACGCGGAGGGCTTGCGCGCCCGTAACCAGCCGACCATTCCGACTACGCTCCTGCACGAACGAAACGCAAATCCGTTCCTGCGCGTAGGCGAAAAAAGCGTGCAGGCCACGCTTGCCGCTCAGTTCGAGCGCCCGGTGCGGGACCGGCTCGACGCGTTCACGCTGATGCGCGGCTGGAAAGATAAATTTCGCTAACCCTCACTAACCCAGCAACACTTGCGGTTATCTTCATCTGAAACGTTGAAAACCATTGCAGGCCCCGGATTTTGCTGAGTTTTTTGCATTTATATTGACGTGATGAGTGCGCTTCCGTACTATCGGGTCCAAATTTCCAAGCACATTTTTTGGAATCCGAGACGTTCATGCGATTGATTTTAAGCGCGCTCCTCGTCCTGACATTGGCTGCTTGTGCCAGCCAGGGACCGACAGCGACCAACTCCCTTTCTTCACTTCCTTCCGCTCAGAATCAGCAAGCCGTAGCAGACACGATCCGCAAGACTGCCGCCGCCAAGGAAACGATCAACGTCGACAAGACGTCGCTCGATTCACTTAGCGGACCCGACGGCGATTTGTGGGGCCGTATCCGCCGTGGTTTTCAGATTCCCGATTTGCAAAGCGACCTGGTCGACATGCAGGTCAACTGGTACGCGCAACGACCGGATTACGTCGAGCGCATGACTGGGCGCTCGCAAAAATACCTGTATCACATCGTCGAGGAACTCGAGCAGCGGCACATGCCGACCGAACTCGCGTTGCTGCCGTTTATCGAATCGGCCTACAACCCGCAGGCGCTATCGGTCGCGAAGGCCGCGGGCATGTGGCAGTTCGTGCCGGGTACGGGCCGCGACTACAACCTGAAGCAGAACATGTTTCAGGATGAGCGGCGCGACGTGCTCGCGTCTACCAGCGCGGCGCTCGACTATCTTTCGCGCCTCCACGACATGTTCGGCGACTGGGATCTGGCGCTCGCCGCGTATAACTGGGGCGAGGGCAACGTGCAGAAGGCGATCGCCAAGAACGAGGCGATGGGCCTGCCGACGGACTATCAAAGCCTGCGGATGCCGAACGAGACGCGCAACTACGTCCCGAAGCTGCAGGCGGTGAAGAACATTGTCTCCAATCCGCAAATGTACGGGCTGACGCTTCCTGACATCCCGAATCACCCGTATTTCGTGACGGTTACCACGTCGCGCGACATGGACGTGACCATGGCGGCCAAGCTCGCGGGCATGACGGTGGAGGAGTTCCGCTCGCTTAATCCATCGTTTGCGAAGCCGGTGATTCTCGGCGCAACGAGTCCGCAGATTTTGCTGCCCTTCGATAACGCCAGCGCCTTCCAGAAGAACCTGAAGTCGTATTCGGGCCAGTTGTCGTCGTGGACGACCTATACGGTGAGCGAACGGGCAACGCCCGCTGTCATCGCGCAGAAAATTGGCGTGGACGCGGATACGCTGATGTCGGTGAACCGCATTCCAGCCGGCATGCGGTTGAAAGCGGGCTCGACCATCGTGGTGCCGCGCAGCGATGACGACGACGAGGACATCAGCGCCGACGTCGCCGAAAGCGCCATGCTGGCGGTTGAGCCGGACGTTCCCGATACCCGCAAGATGCTGATCCGCGTTCGCCGCGCGCAACCCATGTCGACTTTCGCCGATCGGTACAACGTGTCGATCTCGCAGGTTAAAAGCTGGAACCGGACTCACCGCGATTCCGTATTGCCCGGTCAGTTGATCGTGCTGCACGTGCCGGTCGGGCGCGCTGTCCCGGCAGAACCCGGTCCGGTGCGCGTGGAAACGGTGGCTGCGACCAGCCGGAACAGGGGTGGCGTGACCAAGATCGGCACGCACGTGCCGGAATCGAGGAGCACGGCGCACACGGCGCGTGGCGGTAAGGCCAGTGCCCCGGCCAAGGTGACTCGCGTAACTGAAAAATTCAGCGCGCCGTCCAAAACGGTCAAATCGGTGGCGGTAAAGCCCGCAGCAGTATCGAAAACCACGAAATCAACCAAGTCGACAGATAAAAAGAAGAAGTAATAACCTGTCTGCGCGGTCAAGAATCCCCGCCGTCACCAAGGTGACGGCGTTTTCATTTGGGCGTGCGCGTTAAACTGCCGCTTCATACCTAAACCCCTGCGCTGCACATGACGTCTTCCGTTCGGCTTCGCGTCTTTTTTCTGTTTTCCGCCGGATATTTCGTCTCGTACGTCTTCCGTGGGGTGAATCTCGGCTTCGCTCCCTACATTACGCACGATCTGGGTTTGTCGGGGGCAGATCTCGGCTTGCTCACGTCGTTGTACTTTCTTGGTTTTGCGGCGGCGCAAATTCCCGTGGGCATCTTGCTCGATCGCTTTGGCCCGCGCCGGGCCACTGCGGGAATGCTGTTGTTCGCGGCGCTAGGGATCGGTGTGTTCGGCGCGGCGCACGGCATCGGCGCCATGATGCTGGGGCGGTTGCTGATTGGCGTGGGCGTGTCCGTCTGCATGAGCGCGGCTTTCAAGGCGCTCGCGCAAATCCTGCCCGTGGCACAACTTCCGATGGTCAACGGTCTCGTGATGGCGGTCGGTGGCCTCGGTGGTGTGGTGGTCGGCTCGCCGCTCGCCCTGCTGCTCGGGGTGACCGACTGGCGCAACGTCTGCTACGGTCTCGTCGCGATGACCCTCGCGGTCGCGGCAGCCATCTTTCTTTTTGCACCGGAACATCGAGACGGCGTGCATCGAAAAGCCGACATGCTCACTCAGTTCCAGGGCACGTTGCGCATTCTGCGCAGCGGTGCGTTCTGGAAGATCGCGTCGTTTTCGGTCGCTACACAAGGCGTTTTCTACGCCATGCAGTCGCTATGGATCAGGCCCTACCTTCTCGATGTCATGGGCCTGAGCGCGCAATACGCCGCGGTGCTGGTATCGGTGCTCGGCATCGCGATGATGATCGGCTGTGTTGGTTTTGGCGTGGCGGCGCGCGGTCTGCAGAAACGCGGCGTCACGGTCTACGCGTTTTGCGGCTTCGGCATGGCGCTGTTCGTACTGGTCCAGGTGCTGATGCTCGTGCGTGCGCCGATATCTCCGGCCTTGCTGATCGCTTGTTACGGCGTGTTCGGCGGAACCGGCATTCTGAGCTACGCGGTGATGGCCGAATATTTCCCGACCCACATGATTGGCCGCGCGCACAGCACGCTCACGCTTGTCCTGTTCATCCTGATCTTCGGCTTGCAAGTGGGCATAGGGGCCATGCTGTCCCGCTGGCCGGCCCAAGGTGGCCACTATCCCGCCACGGCGCATCTGAGCGCGTGGGGCGTGTTGATCGCGCTGCAGATCGCCAGCGCCATCTGGTACGTCCTGCCAAGCAGCGTTCTCGAAAAGCGTGGCGGCGTGGCGTCATGATCGTCGCATGCCCGCTGGATAAGGCTCGCAGCCCTTAACCTGGAACGCGTCTTGCAGGTGACGCGTCTCAAATTTGGAGAGAAGAGCGTTTTCGGGCTATAATTCAAAGGTTTGAGCAAATCAACCTACACCCTAGCGCCTACCTCCCACTCACCGTTCATCCGCCGCGCCTTGCAACCCACGCGCATCCCGCCAAACGCCTGATCCGCGCGTCCAGTCATTGGAGCCCGATCGGCCAAACTGGCGAGTCTTGCGCCCGACGCAATCGAACGCGATGCGGGTCTGCGCGCGCCAATCCAGGGCCGCGCGCGACTCCACGGTCGGATGACAGGTCGGCAAACAGGGTGTTCCAAAGGAGCCTCCCGTGTTGCCGTCATTCTCTCCCGCAATCCTCGCACTCGCCGACGGCACGGTCTTTCGTGGTCACTCGATCGGCGCGTCCGGTCACACGATCGGCGAAGTGGTGTTCAACACCGCTATCACCGGTTATCAGGAAATCCTGACGGACCCGAGCTACGCGCAGCAAATCGTCACCTTGACGTATCCGCACATCGGCAATGTCGGTGTGAACGCTGAAGACGTCGAATCCACCAAAGTCCATGCCGCCGGCCTGATCATTCGAGATCTGCCGGTGCTCGCCTCGAATTTCCGCTCCGAACAATCCCTCGCCGACTATCTGAAAGCGGAAAACGTCGTCGCCATTTCGAACATCGATACACGCAAACTCACGCGAATCCTGCGCGACAAGGGTGCACAAAACGGCTGCATTCTCGCCGGTGACGACGAAGCGAAAGCTTTGGAACTCGCGCGCTCGTTCCCGGGTTTGTCGGGGATGGATCTCGCGAAGGTCGTATCGACGAAAGAAAAGTACGAATGGACGCAGTCTGAATGGCGTCTGGAAAGCGGCTACGGCGAGCAGAAGGCGCCGCAGTATCGCGTGGTCGCATTCGACTACGGCGTGAAGTACAACATCTTGCGCATGCTGGCCGAGCGCGGCTGCCACGTCACCGTGTTGCCGGCTCAGTCTACCGCTGCCGACGCCCTCGCGCTGAACCCCGACGGCATCTTCCTCTCGAACGGCCCCGGCGATCCGGAACCGTGTGACTACGCAATTGCAGCCACGCGCGAATTCATCAAACGTGGCATTCCTACGTTTGGTATTTGCCTCGGCCACCAGATCATGGGTCTCGCTGTGGGCGCGAAGACCATGAAGATGAAAACGGGCCATCACGGCGCGAATCATCCGGTGAAGGACCTTGAGAACGGCCGCGTGGTGATCACGTCGCAGAATCACGGTTTCGCTGTCGATGCCGCCACGCTGCCCGCCAACGCAAAGGTCACGCACACGTCGTTGTTCGACGGCACGCTGCAAGGCTTCGCGCTCACCGACAAACCCGCGTTCTGCTTCCAGGGTCACCCGGAAGCGTCGCCGGGACCGAACGATATTGCGTACTTGTTCGATCGGTTCGTCGGCCTGATGGAAGCGCAGAAAGAAGCGGCTTGAATAGACGCGCGCAGACACGTAGACACGCAAAGACAGAACACAGCAACACAATCATTGAGAGCAGTTATGCCGAAGCGGACAGACATCAAGAGCATCCTCATCATCGGCGCGGGACCGATCATCATCGGTCAGGCGTGCGAGTTCGATTATTCGGGCGCGCAGGCTTGCAAGGCGCTGCGCGAGGAAGGCTACAAGGTCATTCTCGTCAACAGCAATCCCGCGACGATCATGACCGACCCGAACACGGCCGACGTCACGTACATCGAGCCGATCACGTGGGAAGTCGTCGAGCGCATCATCGATAAAGAACGCCCCGACGCCATCCTGCCGACCATGGGCGGACAAACCGCGCTGAACTGCGCGCTGGATTTGTTCCATCACGGCGTGCTGGAAAAGTACAAGGTCGAGTTGATCGGCGCGTCGCCGGAAGCCATCGATAAAGCCGAAGACCGCCAGAAGTTCAAGGAAGCGATGACGAAGATCGGCCTGGGTTCGGCCAAGTCGGGCATCGCGCATTCCATGGAAGAAGCGCTGCAGGTGCAGGCGGATATCGCCGCGCTGACGGGCAGCGGCGGGTATCCCACGGTCATCCGTCCTTCGTTCACGCTGGGCGGATCGGGCGGCGGGATTGCGTACAACAAGGAAGAATTCGAAGAAATTTGCCGTCGCGGAATGGATTTGTCGCCGACGCGCGAGTTGCTGATCGAAGAGTCGCTGCTGGGCTGGAAAGAGTTCGAGATGGAAGTCGTCCGGGACACTAAGGACAACTGCATCATCGTATGCTCGATCGAAAACCTGGACCCGATGGGCGTGCATACCGGCGACTCCATCACCGTCGCGCCGGCCCAAACGCTCACCGACAAGGAATACCAGATCCTGCGTAACGCATCGCTCGCCGTGCTGCGCGAGATCGGTGTTGACACGGGCGGCTCCAACGTGCAGTTCGCGATCAACCCGAAAGACGGCCGCATGGTCGTGATCGAGATGAATCCGCGTGTGTCGCGCTCGTCGGCGCTGGCGTCGAAGGCGACGGGTTTCCCGATCGCCAAGGTCGCGGCGAAGCTGGCTGTGGGCTACACGCTCGACGAGCTGAAGAACGAGATCACGGGCGGTCAGACGCCGGCGTCGTTCGAACCGACCATAGACTATGTGGTCACGAAGATTCCGCGTTTCGCGTTCGAAAAATTCCGCGAAGCCGATGCACGCCTGACGACGCAAATGAAGTCGGTTGGCGAAGTGATGGCCATTGGCCGCACGTTCCAGGAGTCGTTCCAGAAGGCGCTGCGCGGACTGGAAGTGGGCGTCGATGGACTCGATGAAAAGACCACCAGCCGCGACGAAGTGATTCGCGAAATTGGCGAACCGGGTCCGGACCGTATCTGGTTCCTGGGCGACGCGTTCCGTCTTGGCCTGACAGCCGAAGAAATCTTTGAAGAAACGGCTATCGATCCGTGGTTCCTCGCGCAGATCGAACAGATCATCTTGAAGGAAAAGGCGCTGAGCGGCCGTACGATCGAAAGCCTGACCAAAGATGAAATGCTGTACCTGAAGCAGAGCGGTTTCTCTGATCGTCGTCTGGCGAAGTTGCTTGGCTCGGATCAAACGGCTGTGCGCAAGCATCGCCATGCGCTGAAAGTGCGTCCGGTCTACAAGCGGGTGGACACGTGCGCTGCTGAGTTCGCGACGAAAACCGCCTACATGTACTCGACCTACGAGGAAGAGTGCGAAGCGAATCCGACCGATAAAAAGAAGATCATGGTGCTGGGCGGTGGCCCGAACCGGATCGGGCAGGGCATCGAGTTCGACTATTGCTGCGTGCACGCGGCTTTGGCGATGCGTGAAGACGGCTATGAAACCATCATGGTCAACTGCAACCCCGAGACTGTTTCCACCGACTACGACACGTCTGACCGTCTGTACTTCGAATCGCTGACGCTGGAAGACGTGCTCGAGATCGTCGAACTGGAAAAGCCGGTTGGCGTGATCGTGCAATACGGCGGCCAGACACCATTGAAGCTTGCGCTGGACCTCGAGGCGAACGGCGTGCCGATCGTCGGAACGTCGCCGGACATGATCGATGCCGCCGAAGACCGCGAGCGTTTCCAGAAGCTGCTGCAGAACCTGAACCTGCGTCAGCCGCCGAACCGCACGGCACGTGCGGAAGACGAAGCGCTGCGCCTGGCCGAAGAAATCGGTTACCCGCTGGTCGTGCGTCCGTCGTACGTGTTGGGTGGCCGCGCCATGGAAATTGTCCACGAGCCGCGCGATCTCGAACGCTACATGCGCGAAGCCGTGAAGGTGTCGCACGATTCACCCGTGCTGCTCGATCGCTTCCTGAACGACGCAATTGAATGCGACGTGGACTGTATTTCAGACGGCGAGGCGGTGTTTATCGGTGGCGTGATGGAGCACATCGAACAGGCTGGCGTCCATTCGGGCGATTCGGCATGCTCGCTGCCGCCGTATTCGCTGTCGCAGGAAACTGTCGATGAACTCAAGCGCCAGACCGGCGCAATGGCGCGCGCACTGAACGTGATCGGCCTGATGAACGTGCAGTTCGCGATCCAGCAAGTACCGCGTGAAGATGGCACGAAGCAGGACGTGATCTACGTGCTCGAAGTGAATCCGCGCGCTTCGCGAACGGTGCCGTATGTATCGAAGGCGACCGGCTTGCCGCTCGCCAAGATCGCAGCCCGCGCGATGGTCGGCCAGAAGCTCGCCGACCAGGGTGTCACGAAGGAAGTGATCCCGCCGTATTTCAGCGTCAAGGAAGCTGTGTTTCCATTCGTGAAATTCCCGGCTGTCGATCCGGTGCTTGGACCGGAAATGCGCTCGACGGGCGAAGTGATGGGCGTGGGCCGTACGTTCGGCGAAGCGCTGTTCAAGTCGCAGCTCGCGGCTGGTTCGCGCTTGCCGGAAAGCGGCACGGTTCTCCTCACCGTGATGGACGCGGACAAGCAGAAGGCCGTGGAAGTCGCGACCATGCTGCATGAACTTGGCTATCCGATCGTGGCGACGAAAGGCACGGCATCGGCCATCCAGGCAGCGGGCGTGCCGGTGAAGGTGGTCAACAAGGTGAAGGACGGCCGGCCGCACATTGTGGACATGATCAAGAACGGCGAGATTGCGCTGGTCTTCACCACCGTCGACGAAACCCGTGCCGCGATTGCCGATTCCCGCTCGATCCGCATGAGCGCACAAGCCAACAAGGTCACGTACTACACGACCATGTCCGGGGCGCGCGCAGCGGTCGAAGGGCTGCGATATCTGAAGGACCTGGAAGTCTATGATTTACAAGGACTCCATGCTCGCCTAAACTAAGGCTTCTGATTCGAGTCTCAGCAGTATCAGCAGTCTCCAAACGAAGTCTAAGTTTCAAGGGCCGCGGTTAAGCGGCGTCTTCCTTTTTTACCGGGAGATGCACTTAACCGCGGTAATTTTTTTACGTCTGCATTTTTGCGTAATGAGTTGTTTATGAGCACAGTTCCTTTGACTAAACGCGGCGCAGCGTTGCTGCGCGACGAATTGCAACGCCTCAAATCCGTGGAGCGTCCGGCTGTCGTGAATTCGATCGCCGAAGCCCGCGCGCAGGGCGATCTGTCGGAAAACGCCGAATACGACGCGGCCAAGGAGAAGCAGGGCTTTATCGAGGGCCGTATTGCCGAGATCGAGTCGAAGCTGGCCGGCGCGCAAGTTATCGACCCCACCGCCGTGGAAGCCGACGGGCGCGTGATCTTCGGTGCGACGGTCGAGCTGGAAGAGACGGCCACGGGCGACATGGTCACGTACCAGATCGTCGGCGACGACGAAGCTGACATTGATCACGGACTGATCTCCATCAGCTCGCCCATCGCCCGTGCGCTGATTGGCAAGACCGAGGGCGACGTAGCGTCCGTGCAGGCTCCGAGCGGCGCGCGCGAGTACGAAATCATCGCGGTCAAGTACGTCTGATGGCCCATCGATTCTTTCGAATCATCGCCATGATCTGGGTCGGCAGCGTGCTGGCGCTCGGATACGTGGCGGCGCCGGTATTGTTCAGCATGCTTGACCGGACGTCGGCGGGATCGGTGGCGGCGCAACTGTTTCGCATTGAGGGATTCCTCGGCGTGATCTGCGCGCTGCTGCTGCTGGTATTGGCCAACCGCCTCGTTCGAACGGGTTTCGCCGAATACAAGCGGACGCGCTGGGTCATCGCGGGCATGCTGCTGTGCGTGCTGATTGGCTATTTCGCGCTGCAACCGTTCATGAACGCGCTGCGGGTGGCGGCTCAGGAAGGCGGGATGGAACTCGCGCAATCGCCGTATGCAAGCCGCTTTGGCATGCTGCACGGCGTATCCAGCGCGTTCTACCTGGTGGAGAGCGTTCTGGGATTGGTGCTGTTCTGGCGCTTGCCGCCGGAACGGTTTCCCACGCAATCGGTCATTCCGAAGGGAAAGACGGCCAGCGTCGCGGCACGCCGCGCGCGGGGTTAAAAAAGCCGGCCATGCCCGAGGGTATCGGGCATGGCCGGCTTTCTGCTTTCCGGGCGAGCGCGGAATTTATTCCGACGAACTGACTTCGACGAGTTTATTTCGACGATTGATGGTGACGTTTGGCGCTCGGCAGACGTTTCTTTGCGCGTTTGACGTTACCGCCAGCCGTTACGCGTTCGTTGCCGCGAACCAACAGCTTTTGCTTCTTCGGCTTACGGACCACAGGCGCGTCACGCGTGATCTTGACGACCTTGACCACACGCGGCGCACGTCCCTTCGACGAGGTTTCCGCAGCGGCTTCGCCCGCGCTCGGAGGGGCGATGCGATTGGCGCCACGAACACCGGCAGCACGTGAAGGCTTGGCAGCTTCGTCGCTTTCCGGCCGCCATACAACGAGCAACTTGCCTATTTGCTGGATCGGCGCGGCGTTCAGCCGGTCGCAGATTTCGGCGTAGGCTGCGACGCGGGCTTCGCGGTCGTCACCGAACACGCGGATCTTGATGAGCTGGTGTGCCGCAAGGTGCACCTCGATCTCGGCCAGTACGGCCTCGGTCAGCCCTTCGCCGCCAACGAGTACGACGGGCTTGAGCGCGTGAGCCTGGGAGCGCAGGTCGGCGCGTTCGGCGGGAGAAAGTTTGAGAGCTGGCATGAGAAGTAACGGACTCGACTAAAATGAGAGGCGCCGTAGCGTAAAAGCGGCTAAACGGTCGCGATTGCAAAACAAAGACGGGCAGGGCGGGACGCCTTGCTCAAGAAAACGACGGACGGCGCGAGGCGGTGCGGCGAGCAAACGGACTTGATTTTAACGAATCTTTAATCGCCGGAGCTCGGACGCCGCCCCTTGCCAGATAAGCCCGAAGCACATAATCAGCCTCGGGCGTCCGGCTAACATCGCTGGCAAACACAGGGCGCAACGGCGCCGGTATCGGCTGTCCAAATCGACGAAGGCTGCCTCATAAATGAGCAGCAGCCCGAATTAGACGCGTATTATCCGCTAAAAGCACAGCTTCACGCAGCAAGAGTTCATTCTTAATGGCAAAAAACCGCTTCAATTACTCGTGGCTGCACGACCACATCAATGACCCGTACGTAAAGCTCGCGCAGCGCGAGGGCTATCGGGCGCGCGCGGCATACAAGCTGAAGGAGATCGACGAGCAGGACAAGTTGATCAAACCGGGCCAGATCATTGTCGACTTAGGCTCGACCCCGGGGAGCTGGAGCCAGTACGCGCGCAACCAATTGGCTAAGGGGTCCAAGCGCGGTGAAACGCGCGAAGGCGGCATTGACGGCAAGATCATCGCGCTCGACCTGCTGCCCATGGAGCCGATCGCCGACGTGATCTTCATCCAGGGCGACTTCCGTGAAGACTCGGTACTGGACCAACTGAAGGAAATTGTCGGGGACCATCAAGTTGACCTTGTAATTTCCGACATGGCCCCCAACCTCTCAGGGGTTGCCAGCGCGGATGCAGCGCGAATGGAACATCTGTGCGATCTGGCGCTCGACTTCTCGCAGAACCATCTGAAGCCGGAAGGCGCCTTATTGGTCAAATGTTTTCACGGCAGCGGCTATAGTCAGATAGTGGAGAAGTTCAAGCATCAATTCAAAATCGTCGCGCCGCGCAAGCCGAAGGCGTCGCGCGATAAATCGTCCGAAACGTTTATTTTGGGCAGGCAACTGAAGCGTCGGGATTGAGAGTTGCGGGTGGAAACGCCGCCGGGGTCCGGGTGTCCTGGCAGCCGTTTTGCCGAATATGTCCAAACAATCGGGTCTCGACCGCTATCTTCGTGCTAGTTAAAGGCTATAGCAGGGGTTTGCAGTCTGGATTAGAATGCTTTGGTGGTGCCGCAAGGCGAATGTAGGCGCCCGTCTATGAGTGAAGGAGTGGTGCTTTGAACAACAATATGTTCTCTAAGGCAGCGGTGTGGCTGGTTATCGCACTGGTGCTGTTCACGGTGTTCAAGCAGTTCGACAAGCCCCGCGTCCAGGAAGGTGTTTCGTATTCGCAATTCATGGACGACGCGAAGTCCGGTAAGGTCAAGACAGTTACCGTTCAGGGTCGTAATCTCACCGTTACTCCCGCAGACGGTCAGAAATATCAAATCGTGTCGCCTGGCGATATCTGGATGGTCGGCGACTTGATGAAGTACGGCGTCCAGGTCAGCGGCAAGGCCGACGACGAACCGAACGCGCTTGTTTCCGCGCTGTATTACCTCGGACCGACGATCCTGATCATCGGTTTCTGGTTCTTCATGATGCGGCAAATGCAGGGCGGCGGGAAAGGCGGAGCATTTTCGTTCGGCAAGTCGCGAGCGCGGCTGATCGACGAGAACAACAACGCGATCAATTTTACCGATGTCGCAGGGTGTGACGAAGCGAAGGAGGAGGTCTCCGAGCTAGTTGACTTCCTGCGTGATCCGCAAAAATTCCAGAAGCTGGGTGGGCGTATTCCTCGCGGCGTCTTGCTGGTCGGGCCTCCGGGTACGGGTAAGACGTTGCTGGCGCGCGCCATTGCTGGCGAAGCGAAAGTACCGTTCTTCAGCATCTCGGGTTCGGACTTCGTTGAAATGTTCGTAGGTGTGGGTGCGGCTCGGGTGCGCGACATGTTCGAGCAGGCCAAGAAGCACGCGCCGTGTATCGTGTTTATCGATGAAATCGATGCTGTGGGCCGTCATCGCGGCGCCGGCATGGGTGGCGGTAACGACGAACGCGAGCAGACGCTGAATCAGATGCTCGTGGAAATGGACGGCTTCGAGGCGAACTCCGGCGTGATCGTGATCGCCGCGACCAACCGTTCCGACGTGCTGGACAAAGCGCTGCTGCGTCCGGGCCGTTTCGACCGTCAGGTGTACGTGGGCTTGCCGGATATCCGCGGTCGCGAACACATCATGAAGGTCCACCTGCGCAAGGTGCCTATTTCGAACGACGTTGACGCTTCGGTGATCGCACGTGGTACGCCGGGCTTCTCGGGTGCTGATCTGGCGAACCTTGTGAACGAAGCTGCGCTGTTCGCAGCCCGTCGCGGCAAGCGGATCGTCGAAATGGCGGACTTCGAAGACGCGAAAGACAAGATCTTCATGGGTCCGGAACGCAAGTCTGCCGTGATGCGTGAAGAAGAGCGTCGTAACACGGCTTATCACGAGTCGGGTCACGCGGTGGTGGCAAAACTGTTGCCTCACGCTGATCCGGTTCACAAGGTCACCATCATGCCGCGTGGCTGGGCATTGGGCGTCACGTGGCAGTTGCCGGAACATGATCGCGTGAACTTGTATCGCGACAAGATGCTTGAGGAAATTGCCATTCTGTTTGGTGGCCGGGCATCGGAAGAAGTGTTTCTGAACTCCATGTCCACGGGTGCATCGAACGACTTCGAGCGCGCAACGAAAATGGCTCGTGACATGGTGACGCGTTACGGCATGTCGGATGTGCTCGGCACAATGGTGTATGTCGACACGGAACAGGACGGCATGTTTGGCAAGATGGCGTCGAAGACGGTGTCCGAAGCCACGCAGCAAAAGGTCGATGCCGAAATTCGCCGGATTCTCGACGAACAATACGGTCTTGCCCGCAAGCTGCTGGAAGATAACCGCGACAAGGTCGAAGCCATGACGAAGGCGCTGCTGGAATGGGAAACCATTGACGCAGACCAGATCAGCGACATCATGGGCGGTCGTCCGCCGCGTCCGCCGAAGAATCTGCCGCCGCCGTCGGGTGATCCGTCGTCGGGTGGTGGAAACACTGGCGCGGAAGTCAAACCGGGTAACGCCACGGCTCCTGCTTCAGCCTGACGCGATCCTGAGGCAATTTAGAAGGGGCTGGTGTGTTTGTCACACCAGCCCTTTTCCGTTGAGGCTCGCTTTTAGGACCGCCTGGCGCAGGTTCATCGGTTTGGACTCGCGATTGTTTGAGCCTCCGGCCGTACGGGCTTTGAAATAGCGGATCGATCGGCGTCTACAAATCTACAAACGTAGCTTCATCATCGTCTGGCTGGGCCACCATGCTGTCTTCACCTCTTCCGAACAGGTTTCATACCGCTGCTCAACCGCTTCAATGCGGCCGGTTCACGCTGAGCTTCGAGCGCCCGTTGATCATGGGCATTCTCAATGTCACACCGGATTCGTTTTCAGATGGCGGTCGTTTCGTTGCGCGCGACGCGGCGCTGGCACAGGCCGCCGACATGATTCGCGACGGTGCCGACATGATCGATATTGGCGGTGAGTCGACCCGCCCAGGCGCGCCGCCCGTCCCGCTGGACGAAGAACTTGAACGAGTGATCCCGGTAATCGAAGCGTTGCGGTCAGCGGGTGTGCCGCTCTCCATCGACACCTACAAACCTGCGGTCATGCGAGCTGCACTGACCGCCGGCGCGGATATGGTCAACGACATCTGGGGTTTGCGTCGTGAAGGCGCGCTCGATGCGGTCAGGGATAGCACGTGCGGGATCTGCGTCATGCACATGCTTGGCGAGCCGCAAACCATGCAGATGCATGAGCCTGTGTACCGCGATGTCGTGGAGGAGGTACGGGAATTTTTCGAGGAACGGCTGCGTACCTTGACGGCGGAGGGAGTCAGCGCGGAGCGGATCTGCCTCGATCCCGGGTTTGGGTTCGGCAAGTCCGTAATCGATCATAATTACGCTTTGCTGGCGCATTTCACCGAAACCCGGCCTGCGAATTCGCGAGCCCCGTTACTGGCTGGAATGTCGCGCAAGTCGATGCTTGGCGCGGTGACCGGACGAACGCAACCGGTCGAGCGCATAGCGGCGAGCGTGGCGGCGGCGGTGTGCGCGGCCGAGCGAGGCGCGGCTATTGTGCGCGTGCACGACGTCGCGGCGACTGCCGATGCATTGAAGGTATGGCACGCGGTGCGTGCCGCGCACAACCCGACTCAATGAGCGGCATTTTGACGGCACACGCATTGCGCTACCTTGAAAATATTGGAATTCACAGTTCGCGTTTAATTTTTGCGCAAGGATAAGAACGAAACGATGGCACGTCGATATTTTGGAACAGATGGTATTCGCGGCAAGGTCGGTGACGCTCCGATCACGCCTGATTTCGTGTTGCGGCTCGGTTATGCGGCCGGAAAAGTGCTGGCGGGAGCCGATCAATGGGCTCAGCGGGGCAGCCGTCCGACGGTGCTGATCGGCAAGGACACGCGGGTGTCGGGGTACATGCTGGAAGCGGCGCTGGAGTCGGGTTTTTCGGCGGCGGGCGTCGATGTCATGCTGGCCGGCCCGATGCCCACGCCGGGCGTCGCCTACCTGACGCGGGCCTTGCGCCTGGCGGCGGGCGTGGTGATCAGCGCATCGCATAACCCGTACTACGATAACGGCATCAAGTTTTTCTCCGCCGATGGCAATAAGCTCCCGGACGAAGTCGAGTTGCAGATTGAAGCGCAACTTGACGAACCCATGTCCTGTGCACCGTCCGAACTATTGGGCAAGGCGCGCCGGCTGGACGACGCTCGTGGCCGCTACATCGAATTCTGCAAGAGTACGTTCCCGGCCAGCTTCGATTTGCACGGTCTCAAGCTGGTGGTCGACTGCGCACACGGCGCCGCGTACGACGTCGCGCCGCAGGTTTTCCACGAGCTGGGCGCGGAAGTGGTGACGATCGGCGTGTCGCCGAATGGCTTCAATATCAACGACGGCGTGGGTGCCACAGCGCCCGACGCTTTGGTGCGCGCGGTGAAGGAGCATCGTGCGGATATCGGCATTGCGCTTGATGGCGATGCGGATCGCCTGCAGGTCGTTGATGCCTCGGGACGGCTCTACAACGGCGACGAGTTGCTGTATGTGCTGGTCAAGGATCGCATTGCGACGGATGGGCACGTGGATGGCGCTGTCGGCACGCTGATGACGAACATGGCGGTAGAGGTTGCGCTGAAGCAGGCCGGCGTGCAGTTCGTACGCGCGGCCGTAGGCGACCGCTACGTGCTCGAAAAGCTGCGAGAGAACAACTGGATGCTGGGCGCGGAAGGGTCGGGACATATCCTGTCACTTGACCGGCACTCCACGGGCGACGGCATTGTTTCGGCGCTGCTCGTGCTTGCGGCAATAAAACGCGGCGGCAAGCCGTTAGCCGACCTGCTCGACGGCGTGACGTTGTTCCCGCAGAAGCTGATCAACGTGCGCATGGGTCCGGACGCCGACTGGAAGAGCAGCAGCGCCATCAAGCAGGCGATTGCGGGCGCCGAGCGCGCGCTGGAATCGCATGGCCGGGTGCTGATCCGCGCGTCGGGAACGGAGCCAGTGCTGCGAGTGATGGTGGAAGCCGCGTCGGAAGCGGATGCGGTCGCGCACGCCGAAAGCATTGCGAAGGTCGTAAGGGACGCAACAACCTGAGCGTAGCGAAAGCTTCGATACTGAAAACGCCACGGTTTGCGCCGTGGCGTTTTTGCTTGTGCGCCACTGCCGCTGTCAATTCCAAGT